>NZ_JAHPJF010000001.1:0-784999 GCF_020515815.1 Pseudomonas sp. AF03-9
TAACTGAAGCAACCTGCTGCCGAAAACTGCGTAACTCATTGTTTACCAAGGAGTTTTCCGTTTCGACTGCGCCGGAAGTGGGGCGAATTATAGACAGTTACAATTCGCCGTCAACACTTAATTACAGGTTTATTCGGATTTGAGCGTAATGCGCGCAAATGCCTTCTTCCCAGCCTGGCAGACATGGGTAGCACCCAGCTCGTATATAAAGGTGCGATCAACAACTTCACCATCTATACGCACGCCGCCCGAACCCAGCAGATCACGCGCAACCGCCGAGTTCTTCACCAAGCCCGCCTTATTAAGCACAGCTGCAATCGGCATGGCCTCCGCAGCAGACAGCTCAACTTCCGGCAGGTCATCCGGCAGCTCGCCATCCTTCATGCGGTTGCCAGCGCCACGATGAGCGCTGGCCGCAGCCTCCTCACCATGGAAGCGCGCAACAATCTCTTCCGCCAGCTTGATCTTCACATCACGCGGGTTGGCACCTGCCTCGACATCAGCACGCAACGCATTGATCTCATCCATCGAACGGAAGCTCAACAGCTCGAAGTAACGCCACATCAGGGCATCCGGAATCGAAACAAGCTTGCCGTACATCACGCCCGGCGCTTCCTGGATACCGACATAGTTACCCAGCGACTTGGACATCTTCTTGACGCCATCCAAGCCTTCCAGCAACGGCATGGTCAGAATGCACTGAGCTTCCTGCCCATAGGCACGCTGCAGCTCACGCCCCATCAGCAGGTTGAACTTCTGATCCGTGCCGCCCAACTCAACGTCCGCACGCAACGCCACCGAGTCATAGCCCTGAACCAGCGGATAGAGGAACTCATGAATCGCGATTGGCTGATTGGTTGAATAGCGCTTATCGAAGTCGTCACGCTCAAGCATGCGTGCCACGGTGTACTGGGAAGTCAGACGAATAAAATCCGCCGGCCCCATTTGATCCATCCACGTGGAGTTGAACGCCACTTCGGTCTTGGCCGGATCAAGAATCTTGAACACCTGAGTCTTGTAGGTCTCGGCATTGTCGAGCACTTGCTCGCGAGTCAACGGTGGACGCGTCGCGCTCTTGCCGCTCGGATCACCGATCATCCCGGTGAAGTCACCTATAAGGAAGATCACCTGGTGCCCCAGCTCCTGGAACTGGCGCAGCTTATTAATAAGCACGGTGTGACCCAGGTGCAGATCCGGCGCAGTCGGATCAAAGCCGGCTTTAATACGCAGGGGCTGGCCACGCTTGAGCTTTTCAATCAGCTCAGCCTCAACCAACAGTTCTTCCGCACCACGTTTTATCAGCGCTAGCTGCTCTTCAACCGACTTCATAACAGACCTGCAAAGCTCAGATTCAAAAGGGAACCAACCATACAAGATCAGGGACTAATTACAAGTTTTGCCCTGCGCACGGACACCGTTCAGCAAGCCCAGCGTTCGCGAGCTTGCGCCACAGATGATTTGGTTATATTTTATACAGTTATTTCATCTTCATCATGTCATTCATCTTTTCCATTTCATCTTCAAAGTCAAAATTACTTATGACCACTGAACCGTCTAAAGCGCCTCCGCTTTACCCGAAGACCCACCTGCTCGCAGCAAGTGGTATCGCCGCCCTTCTCAGCCTGGCACTCCTGGTATTCCCTTCCAGTGACGTAGAAGCCAAACGAACATCCCTGAGCCTTGACCTGGAAAGCCCAGTTGAACAACTGACACAAGATCAAGACGCTTCCGACTCACAACAAGCCACAAATGCGCCAAGCGAATCGCCGTTCGCCCAGATAGAAAGCGCTCCAGAAGACACCCAGCAAGCCGCCCAGGGTCAACCCACGCCTGCTGCAGCCACCGCCAAGAACCCTCAGCACCGCGAAGTGATCGTGGCCAAGGGCGACACGCTATCTACGCTGTTCGAGAAGGTCGGCCTGCCTGCTGCCACGGTAAATGACGTGCTCGCCAGCGATAAGCAAGCCAAGCAGTTCACCCAGCTCAAACACGGACAAAAGCTGGAGTTCGAACTCACGCCCGACGGCCAGTTGAACAACCTGCACAGCAGCGTCAGCGACCTCGAAAGCATTACCCTGACCAAGGGCGCCAAAGGCTTCGCCTTCAACCGCATCACGACCAAACCGGTAATGCGTTCCGCCTACGCACACGGCGTGATCAACAGTTCCTTGTCGCAATCGGCCGCCCGCGCCGGTCTGTCCCACAGCATGACCATGGACATGGCCAGCGTGTTTGGCTATGACATTGACTTCGCACAGGACATCCGCCAAGGCGACGAATTCGACGTCATTTACGAACAAAAGGTCGCCAACGGCAAAGTGGTAGGCACCGGCAGCATCCTCTCCGCACGCTTCACCAACCGCGGCAAGACTTACACCGCGGTGCGCTACACCAACAAACAAGGCAACAGCAGCTACTACACCGCCGACGGCAACAGCATGCGCAAGGCCTTCATACGCACCCCCGTGGACTTCGCTCGCATTAGCTCGCGTTTCTCCATGGGCCGCAAGCATCCAATTCTGAACAAAATCCGCGCCCACAAAGGCGTCGACTACGCCGCCCCTCGCGGCACACCGATCAAGGCAGCGGGTGACGGCAAAGTGCTGCTGGCCGGGCGTCGTGGCGGTTATGGCAACACCGTGATCATTCAGCACGGCAACACCTACCGTACGCTCTACGGCCACATGCAGGGCTTTGCCAAAGGCGTGCAGACCGGCGGCACCGTGAAACAAGGCCAGGTCATTGGCTACATCGGCACCACCGGCCTGTCTACCGGCCCGCACTTGCACTATGAATTCCAGGTCAACGGCGTACACGTCGACCCGCTGGGCCAGAAGCTGCCGATGGCCGATCCGATCGCCAAGGCTGAGCGCGCGCGCTTCATGCAGCAAAGCCAACCGCTGATGGCGCGCATGGACCAGGAGCGCTCCACGCTGCTGGCTTCGGCGAAGCGCTAAGGTATGTCGCTCTATATAGGTGTGATGTCCGGAACCAGCCTCGACGGCCTGGACATAGCCCTCATCAGACAAGACTCGGCGATCGCACTGGTCGCCAGCCACTACATCCCCATGCCCGACGCCCTGCGTACCGAGCTGCTCGGCCTGTGCGCCAGCGGCCCGGACGAGATCGCACGCTCGGCCATTGCCCAGCAACACTGGGTAACGCTCGCCGCCCAAGGCATTCACGCCTTGCTCGACCAGCAAAACCTCAAGCCCCAGGATATTCGCGCGATTGGCAGCCACGGCCAGACCATCCGCCACGAGCCTGCACGGGGCTTTACGGTGCAGATCGGCAACCCTGCCCTGCTCACCGAGCTGACAGGTATTACCGTGGTCAGCGACTTCCGTAGCCGCGACGTCGCCGCTGGCGGCCAAGGCGCACCGCTGGTTCCAGCCTTTCACGAAGCACTGTTTGGTGAACGCACCGGCAATAACGCGGTGTTGAATGTGGGAGGTTTCAGCAACCTCAGCCTGATCGAGACCGGCAAGCCGGTAGCCGGATTCGACTGCGGCCCAGGCAATGTGCTGCTCGATGCGTGGATTCATCAACAACGCGGCGAACACTTCGACCTTGATGGCCAATGGGCAGCCAGCGGCAGTATCGTGCCCCAGCTCCTCAACGCCTTGCTCAGCGACCCCTTCTTCTTGACCAAGGGCCCTAAAAGCACCGGCCGCGAAGTGTTCAACCTGGGATGGTTGCAACAACACCTCTCCCGCTTGCCTGTATTCGAGCAACAGGACGTTCAGGCTACCCTGCTGGAACTGACCGCCCTGACCATCGTGGAGTCTCTGCAAAGCGCCCAAGCCCAGACCGAAACCCTGCTGGTCTGTGGTGGTGGCGCACATAACTCGACATTGATGAATCGTCTGGCGACGCTACTGCCCTCGACTCAGGTCAGCAGTACAGCCACCCACGGCGTAGACCCTGACTGGGTAGAAGCGATGGCCTTCGCCTGGCTGGCCCACTGCTGCCTGGAAGGAATCGCCGCCAACCGCCCCAGCGTTACTGGAGCACGCGGGCTTCGCGTATTGGGCGCAATCTACCCAGCCTGAACCCCACACAGCAAAACGCCGCTTGGCCTATTAAAGCCAAGCGGCGTTTTTGTATCCGCTATCGATCAGATCGAGAACGAAGACCCGCAACCACAGGTAGTCGTGGCATTAGGGTTCTTGATCACAAAACGCGAACCCTCCAGACCTTCCTGATAATCCACCTCGGCGCCTGCCAGGTACTGGAAGCTCATCGGGTCCACAACCAGGCTCACGCCCTCGCGTTCGACGATGGTGTCGTCATCGGCTACATCTTCATCGAAGGTAAAACCGTACTGAAACCCTGAACAACCGCCGCCCGTAACAAATACGCGCAGCTTCAAGCGATCATTACCCTCTTCATCGACCAGGCTCTTCACCTTGTGCGCAGCACCGTGGGTGAATTGCAAAGCCGTGGGGGTGAAGGATTCAACGCTCATGCTGATAATCTCCCGGCGTACCGCCGCCATATGCGTAATGGCGGGCATTATCCGCTTCTCCTAGAAAAGCGGTCAACTATTGTTACGGTATATCAATCTGCGCTGGCGCCATTAAAAACACAAAAGGCCCGATCAACGGGCCTTTTGCAAATCCAGTCAGCGGCCTTAAGGCAGCATGCCAGCGTGGGACAAGCCCAACTTCTCATCCAGGCCGAACAGGATGTTCATGTTCTGCACCGCCTGGCCCGACGCGCCCTTGACCAGGTTATCGATCACCGACAGCACCACGACCAGGTCGCCATCCTGTGGACGATGCACCGCGATACGGCACACGTTGGCGCCACGCACACTGCGGGTTTCCGGGTGGCTGCCGGCAGGCATCACATCGACGAACGGTTCGTTGGCATAACGTTTTTCAAACAGTGCCTGCAGGTCTACCGAACGATCGACCACGGTCGCATACAACGTGGAGTGAATGCCACGGATCATCGGCGTCAGGTGCGGCACAAACGTCAGGCCCACCTCCTTGCCGGCGGCGCGACGCAGCCCCTGGCGGATTTCCGGCAAGTGACGATGCCCTTTTACTGCATAGGCCTTCATGCTTTCCGACGTCTCGGAGTACAGCGAGCCTACGGCAGCACCACGACCGGCACCGCTGACGCCCGACTTGCAGTCCGCGATCAAACGCGACGCATCCGCCAGCCCGGCTTCCAGCAATGGCAGGAAACCCAGTTGTGTCGCGGTCGGATAGCAACCCGGCACGGCAATCAGTCGGGCTTGCTTGATCTGCTCACGATTGACTTCCGGCAGACCGTAGACAGCCTCCTCAAGCAACTCCGGCGCACCGTGCGGCTGGCCGTACCACTTGGCCCACTCATCGGCATCTTGCAGGCGGAAGTCCGCAGACAGGTCGATCACCTTGGTGCCGGCCGCCAGCAGCTCACCGGCCAGCGCATGGGCAACACCGTGCGGGGTCGCGAAGAACACCACGTCGCAGGCGCCCAGGGTCTTGATGTCCGGCACGCTGAACGCCAGGCCATCGTAGTGGCCTCGCAGGTTCGGGTACATATCGGCCACGGCCAGCCCAGCCTCGGATCGGGAAGTGATGACCACCACCTCTGCTTGCGGATGCTGAGCCAACAGACGCAGCAATTCGACACCGGTGTAACCCGTGCCGCCGACGATACCGACCTTGACCATAAACCTGCCCTCAACGAACCCACTGGAAAGCCGACGATAATAGGGGCCGTATCGTCCTGCGACAACCGCCAACGTGACGTACGGGCGCATCAGCCACTACTATCTTCGCTACCGTGAACCTGGGAATAACTAAAAATGCTCTATCTATGGGTCAAAGCCTTCCACATCATCAGCATCGTCTGCTGGTTTGCCGGGCTGTTCTACCTGCCACGCCTGTTCGTGTACCACGCCCAAAGCGAAGACACCGTCAGCCAGGAACGCTTCAGCCTCATGGAGCGCAAGCTGTATCGCGGCATCATGGGCCCGGCGATGCTTGCCGCGCTGATTTTCGGCGGCTGGCTGATCTACCTGAACCCGAGCATCTTTCACTCGGGCGGCTGGATCCACGCCAAGCTGACCCTTGTCGTGCTGCTCATCGGCTACCACCACATGTGCGGCGCGCAGGTGAAACGCTTTGCCCGTGGCGAAAACACCCGCAGCCATGTCTTTTATCGCTGGTTCAATGAAGTCCCGGTTCTGCTATTGCTGGCTATCGTAATTTTGGTCGTGGTCAAACCGTTCTAACTTCAATCACACGGGATCAATCCAATGTCGCTGCCTGCTCTGCTTGAACAACATCTGCGCCTGCCGGTGGTGGTCGCGCCGATGTTTCTGATTTCCAACCCACAACTGGTGCTGGCCTGCTGCCGTAATGGTGTCGTCGGGAGTTTCCCGGCACTCAACCAGCGCGAAAGCAGTGGTTTCAAAGCCTGGCTGGAAGAAATAGAAGCGGGCCTGGCGCAGTTGGACAACCCCGCGCCATATGCCGTGAACCTGATCGTGCACAACAGCAACCCGCGACTGGAGGCAGACCTGGCGATCTGCGTCGAGCACAAGGTGCCAATCGTCATCACCAGCCTTGGCGCGGTGAAGGAAGTGGTCGACGCCGTGCACAGCTATGGCGGCCTGGTGTTCCACGACGTCACCACCCGGCGCCATGCCGAGAAAGCCGCTGAAGCCGGTGTGGATGGCCTGATCGCCGTGGCCGCAGGCGCTGGCGGCCATGCCGGCACCTGGAGCCCGTTCGCGCTGATCGCCGAGATTCGTCAGTTCTTCGACAAGACCCTGCTGCTGGCCGGCTGCCTCAACCACGGGCACGAGATCCTCGCGGCCCAGTTGCTGGGGGCTGACCTGGCGTATTTCGGCACCCGCTTTATCGGCACCACCGAAAGCCACGCCCCGGATGCCTATAAAGAGATGCTGCTCACATCGCGCGCCGCCGACATCGTGCACACTCCTGCAGTCTCCGGCGTGCCCGCCAGCTTTATGCGCCAGAGCCTGGAAAACGCCGGTTTCGACCTCGCTGCGCTGCAAGGCAAGGGTGAAGTCAACTTCGGCTCCAAGCTCAAGCCGTTGAGCGACGAAGCCAAGGCCTGGAAGACCGTCTGGTCGGCCGGCCAAGGCGTTGGTGAGATCAAAGATTTACCCAGCGTCGATGAACTGGTTGCGCGCCTGGATGCCGAATACCGCAAGGCGCACGAACAGGCGGTACAATTGCGCTGGCCACGCTAAACCAACCGCAAGGCCTGCCGCTTGGGCAGTCCTGCATTACCTCACAGATAGAGTGACAAGGAAGCCCGCATGAGCGACAACCGTTTCAAGATTGTGTTTGATGGAGCCTTGCTCCCGGGGGTCGAAAGCGCCACTGCCAAACTCAACCTGGCCGAGCTGTTCAAGAGTGAAGTCGACGCCATCGAAAAACTCTTCACCGGCCGCCCGGTCGCGCTGAAACGCGACCTGTCCCGCCCCGATGCCGAAACCTACCTCAATGCGCTGAAAAACGCCGGGGTCGACGCACGCATCGAAACCGAGCAACCCGTAGCGTTCAACCTTGCCGAAACACACGAGACCGGTTCCGGCCCCTCCGCCGCCGCATCCCCTTACGCGCCACCGCGCGCCGCTGTGGGTGACGACTTGCCGGAATTCTCCACCCTGAAGGTGTTCACCATCCACGGGCGCATCGGCCGCCTGCGCTACCTCGCCTGGACGCTGGTGTTGACCGTCGCGATGCTGGTCGCCTCGGGCATCATAGCCACTGCCGGCTTCGCCGTGGCAACCGCCTCGCCGACGGCAGGCATGATTCTCGGCATCCTGCTGGGTTTTGCGTTGTTCGTCGCACTGCTGTGGGTCAGCGTGCAAATCGCCGTGCAGCGCCTGCATGACCTGGGCTGGTCCGGTTGGTTGTGGTTCCTCAACCTGGTGCCGCTGGTGAACAGCGTCTTCCCGATCCTGCTGCTGGTATTGCCAGGCAATGCCGGCGCCAACCAATACGGCGCGCCACCACCGCGCAACTCCACCGCGGTAAAGGTCCTGGCCACCCTATGGCTGGCGTTTATCCCGGTGATGCTGGCGATTGTGGTGACCCTGGGTATGAACGGTTACCTGAACCAACTTGAAGCCAACGTCGACAGCAGCTACGAAAACAGCTCCATCACCTCCGATGCCGACACCGACCAGAGCGTGATCGTTGATGAAGACGAAGCGCAAAGTGCTGACGAAGCGGCCGAACCTGTAGACTCTCCAGAACAGTGAAGAAACGCCCGCCGCCTGTGATGCCTCTGTCACAGGCTCGGCGGCGTTGCGATGGAGAAAGGCATGACCCGTTACGCTCTGATCACCGGTGCCTCCAGCGGCATCGGCCTGGCTTTGGCCGAAGCCTTGGCCCGTCGCGGCCGCAGCTTGATTCTGGTGGCCCGCCAGCGTGATCAGTTGGAAAGCATTGCACTGGAATTGACCCAACGTTTCGGCGTGGAGGTGCTGTTTCGAGCCTGCGACCTGGGCGAACCACTGCGTTTGTCCGGGTTCCTGCTGGAGCTGGAAGAAGGCGAACGGCAGATCGACCTGCTGGTCAACTGCGCCGGCATCGGTACCAGCGGCCCATTCCTGGCCCAGGACTGGATGACCGAACAGGACCTGATCGAAGTCAACATCCTCGCCCTCACCCGTATGTGTCACGCCCTTGGCAACGCCATGGCGCTGCACGGCGGCGGGCAGATTCTCAACGTTGCCTCGGTGGCCGCGTTTCAGCCCGGCCCATGGATGAGCAGCTACTACGCCAGCAAGGCCTACGTGCTGCACTTCTCAGAAGGTTTGCGTGAAGAGTTGAAGACCTGCGGCATCAAGGTCTCGGTACTCTGCCCCGGCCCGACGCGCACCGCGTTCTTCGGCACTGCGCAAATGGATACCGCCAAGCTCGACCGCAGCGAAAAACTGATGAGCCCGGAAGAAGTGGCGCTCTTCACCGTACGCGCCCTCGACAAGAACAAAGCCATCATCATTCCCGGCCGACGCAACCGCTGGCTCGCCTTCAGCCCGCGTTTCAGCCCACGCTGGCTGACTCGCAAGATTGCCGGCGCGATCAACAAGGCCTATTGCCCGCGTTGATTGCCTGAGTACACTCACCCTGCCTACTCATAATGGAGAAACAGCTGTGGATACTCTGTTCACCAAGATCATCAACAGAGAAATACCGGCCGACATCATCTACGAAGATGACCAGGTCCTGGCCTTCAAGGACATCCACCCGGCAGCGCCCGTGCACTTCCTGGTCATCCCGAAGAAGCACATCGCGACCCTCAACGACCTGACCGAAGAAGACAAGGCCCTGGCCGGCCATATCTTGTTCACCGCCCAGCGCCTGGCACTGGAGCAGGGCTGCGAGGAAGGTTTCCGCGTGGTGATGAACTGCAACCCGAAAGGCGGGCAGACCGTTTATCACATCCATATGCATGTGCTCGGTCAACGCCAGATGAACTGGCCGCCGGGCTGATCAGCCCCTCAGCAACGGTCGTGCGCCCCAGGCCGCGACCCCATGGGCTTGACGCAGCGCAAACGCTTCCCCCTCTCTTGCGGTAAACTGGCCGCCGAGATTCTTCCCGGAGGTCAGCATGACTACCCAACGTCACTACTCGCCGATTGACCGTCTGTTGTTGCAAGCCGACATGGCCATGCGCACGTTGTTGCCGTTCAGCGGCCAGCCGTATCGCCCCTCGCCTGCCATCGTGCAGCCCGACGCACAGATGAGCGAGACCGACACCCGCCACGTTGCGGGCCTGATGCGCATCAATCATACCGGCGAAGTCTGTGCCCAAGCGCTGTACCAGGGCCAGGCGCTGACCGCCAAGCTGCCGCAAGTACGCGCGGCCATGGAACATGCGGCCGAGGAAGAAATCGACCACCTGGCCTGGTGCGAGCAGCGCATTCGGCAGTTGGGCAGCCACCCGAGCGTGCTCAACCCGCTGTTCTACGGTTTGTCATTCGGCATCGGCGCCGCCGCCGGCCTGATCAGCGACAAGGTCAGCCTGGGTTTTGTCGCCGCCACCGAACATCAAGTGTGCAAACACCTGGACGAGCACCTTGAGCAATTGCCGGCCGAGGACGAAAAGTCCCGGGCGATTCTCGAGCAAATGCGCATCGACGAGGAACACCACGCAGAAAGCGCACTGGACGCCGGCGGTTTCCGCTTCCCGGCGCCGGTACGGTTTGGCATGAGCCTACTGGCCAAGGTCATGACCAAAAGCACGTACAGAATCTGAATACATCAAATCCAAAGCCACAAAAAAGGGCGCTTTCTAAGCGCCCTTTCTTTTTGCCGACGGAACCGGCGATCAACCCAGCTCGATAATCTCGTAGTCATGGGTGATGGCCACACCGGCCGCGCCGAGCATGATCGACGCCGAGCAGTACTTCTCGGCCGACAGCTCGATGGCACGCTTGACCTGGGCTTCCTTCAACGCCCGCCCCTTCACCACAAAATGCATGTGGATCTTGGTAAACACCTTGGGATCTTCAGTGGCGCGCTCGGCTTCCAGGAAGGCTTCACAGCTTTCCACGGCCTGGCGGGACTTCTTCAGGATGCTGACCACGTCGAAATTACTGCAACCGCCTACACCAAGCAGGAGCATTTCCATCGGGCGTACGCCCAGGTTACGGCCACCGGCTTCCGGCGGGCCGTCCATGACCACGACATGGCCACTGCCCGACTCACCGAGGAACATGGCTTCGCCCGCCCATTGGATGCGTGCCTTCATCGCCCAGACTCCACTGCTAAAAAAGGGTCGCCAGCTTAGCACAGGGCCCGCCGCCGACTGCGTTTCGCATCAAAGCGATCAATAGCAGGGTTTGCCGAGAAAATTGGTTAATCGAGTCAGAATGTGTCTGGTAAGCTGGCGCCAAATCGATGGCGTATTGCTAGTATTTATACAACGTGTATCAATGCCGATACCCACACAAATACAAAAACTCCGACCCTTTGCACTGTCTTTTCGGGATACAAACATGGTTGCTCTTACGCCCATACCCAAGATCAAGAATCTCGACAAGCTGCTGATGCACTGCCAACGTCGGCGTTATCCGGCCAAACACAACATTATCTGCGCTGGCGAACGTTCCGAGACACTGTTCTTCATCATCAAGGGCTCGGTCACCATCCTGATCGAGGACGAAGACGGCCGCGAGATGATCATCGCCTACCTCAACACCGGCGATTTCTTTGGTGAGCTGGGGCTGTTCGAGCAAGCAGGCAAGGAACAGGAACGCAGTGCGTGGGTGCGCGCCAAGGTCGAGTGCGAAGTGGCCGAGATCAGCTACGCCAAGTTTCGCGAGTTGGCCCAGCAAGACCCGGACATTCTCTACGCCCTGAGTGGCCAGATCGCCCAGCGCCTGCGGGACACGACGCGCAAGGTCGGCGACCTCGCCTTCTTTGATGTGACCGGCCGCGTAGCCCGCTGCCTGCTGGAGTTGTGCAAGCAGCCCGACGCCATGACCCACCCCGATGGCATGCAGATCAAGATCACACGCCAGGAAATCGGGCGCATTGTCGGTTGTTCACGGGAGATGGTCGGCCGCGTGCTCAAGGATCTCGAAGAACGCAACCTGGTGCACGTCAAAGGCAAGACGATGGTGGTGTTCGGTACACGTTAAAGCGCCAGGAAGCCTGCCAGCATCTGACGATACAACGTGTCCAGGCGGCTGATTGCATCCGGCGCAGGGAAAGCTTCGTGCAAGGCGATATGACTCTCGGCGCGAACCCGCTGTTCCAGCCCGCATGCCGCATTGAAGCGGTTGACCGCCGCGATCAGCTCTTCGCGATCGCCGTCCAGCAACAACGCACCGTGCACCAACCCCACCGGGCGCCCACCGCTTTGGCGCCAGCGTTGGGCCGTGCCGACCATTTTGCGGCCGTTGAGATTGACGTTGTAGCGACCGTCGCAGAACGCGCCATCGATTTCGCCGACGGACGCATCGCCACCCAGCTCGATCAGCAAATCGCAGATTGGCTGGCACAACCGCAAATAGCCGGTTTCGATGCGATTCTGATCGCCTTCACTGCGCGGTGGCGCATAGACCAGGGCGATGTTGACCGTGGCGCTCGACTGCGGCACCGGCTCGCCACCGGTTTCGCGCAGCAACACCGGCCAATCGGCGGCGGCCGAGACCTGGCTGGCGGTTTCGAATGCAGGCAAACGACTCAGCCGACGCGGCATTACCAAGGCTTGATCGCTGGGTTGCCAGAACAGCAGGCCGTATTCCTGGTCGCCTGCGCAAACAGCCGCCAAAAGGTCCTGCTCGGCGGCAAGGCCAGCCTCAACAGTCATCGAAACTGGCTTAACCATCAAACACCTATCTTTCTGAACAAACACAAAACCCAATGTGGGAGCGGGCTTGCCCGCGAAGACGGTGTGTCAGTCACCTATCCATCGACTGACCGATCGCTATCGCAGGCAAGCCCGCTCCCACACAAGCCCGCTGCCACAGTTTGATCGCATTTCAAATCAGTCGAGGGTCGAACCGCTGACCGCCACGCCACGCTCCGGGAAGAACAGGCGCTGCAACTCCGCGCCCGGATTCTCGGCACGCATGAACGTCTCGCCGACCAGGAACGAATACACCCCACTGATTTCCATCAGTTCCACATCGGCACGGTTGACGATGCCACTCTCGGTAATCACCAGGCGGTCACGCGGGATCCGCGGCAACAGGTCGAGGGTGTTTTCCAGGCTCACTTCGAAAGTGTGCAGGTTGCGGTTGTTGACGCCAACCAGCGGTGTATCCAGGGTTTTCAGTGCGCGCTCCAGCTCATCGCCGTCGTGCACTTCCACCAGCACATCCAGGCCGACACTTTTGGCCACGGCCGCCAGCTCGGCCATCTTCACGTCATCCAGGGCTGAGACGATCAGCAGCACACAGTCGGCGCCCAGGGCACGGGCTTCAACGATCTGGTACGGGTCGACCATGAAATCCTTGCGGATCACCGGCAACTTGCACGCGGCGCGGGCTTGTTGCAAGAACAGGTCGGAACCCTGGAAATAGTCGATATCAGTCAGGACGGACAGGCACGTCGCGCCGCCCTTCTCATAACTGACGGCAATTTCCGACGGCACAAAGTTCTCGCGGATCACGCCTTTGCTTGGCGAGGCTTTCTTGACCTCGGCGATCACCGCCGGCTGCTTGAGCTTGGCCTGGGCGATCAAGGCGTTGGCGAAACCACGCGGGGCATCGGCAAGCTTGGCCTGGCTTTCCAGCTCGGCAAGGCTGACGCGGGCGCGGCGCTCGGCGACTTCTTCAGCTTTGCGGGCGAGGATCTTTTCCAGAACGGTTGGCACACTCATCCTTCATTCTCCATCTTGAATACCGCGGTGAATGCTCCCAGCTCTTCGAGCTTCTCGCGAGCCAGACCGGTGTGCAGCGCATCGTGGGCCAAGGCGACACCTTCCTTAAGACTATAGGCGTGGTCGGCTGCATAAAGTGCCGCGCCAGCATTCAGAACAATCATCTCCGCAGCTTTTTGCCCGTTCTCGGTCTTGCGCCGCCCCAGGGCATCACGAATCAATTCCAGGGACGCCGCCGGGCTTTCCACCGCCAGGCCGTGCAGGCTCTGGCTCTTCATGCCCAGGTCTTCAGGTTCGACCCAATACTCCGTGATCTGGTCGTTCTTCAGCTCCGCGACAAAGGTCGGTGCCGCCAGGCTGAATTCGTCCAGGCCATCCTTGGAGTGCACCACCAGCACATGTTTGCTGCCCAGGCGCTGCAACACTTCGGCCAAAGGCCGGCACAGCGCCTGGCTGAACACGCCAACCACCTGGTGTTTCACACCGGCCGGATTCGTAAGCGGGCCGAGCATGTTGAACAGGGTACGCAGGCCGAGGTCTTTGCGCGGGCCGGCGGCGTGTTTCATTGCGCTGTGGTGGGTCTGGGCAAACATGAAGCCGATGCCGACGTTATCGATGCAACGCGCCACTTGAACCGGCGTCAGGTTCAGGTAGATCCCGGCCGCTTCCAGCAGATCGGCGCTGCCGCTCTTGCCAGACACCGCACGGTTACCGTGCTTGGCCACTGTGCAACCCGCCGCCGCGACCACAAAAGAAGATGCCGTCGACACGTTGAAGATGTTCGCACCGTCACCGCCAGTGCCGACCACATCCACCACGCCGTCCAGGGTCTTGAGCTCAACCTTGTCCGCCAGCTCGCGCATCACCGACACGGCGCCGACGATCTCGTCGATGCTCTCGCTCTTCATGCGCATCGCCATCATGAACGCGCCGATCTGCGCGTCGGTGCATTGACCGGTCATGATCTCGCGCATCACATCGCTCATTTCAGCGGTGCTCAGGTCCAAATGGCCGACGATACGGCTCAGGGCAGTCTTGATATCCATGGAAAGTCCTTAGCGCGTGCCGCCGCTCTGCTTGAGAAAATTGGCGAACAGCTCGTAGCCCTGCTCGGTCAGGATCGATTCAGGGTGAAATTGCACCCCTTCGACATTCAGTGTCTTGTGACGCAGGCCCATGATCTCGTCGACCGAGCCGTCTTCCAACTGGGTCCAGGCGGTCAGTTCCAGGCATTCGGGCAAGGTTTCGCGCTTGACCACCAGGGAGTGGTAACGGGTCACCGTCACCGGCAGATTCAGGCCGTGGAACACGCCCACATTGTTGTGGAACACCGGGCTGGTCTTGCCGTGCATGACCTGGCGCGCGCGCACCACGTCACCGCCAAAGGCCTGGCCGATGGACTGGTGGCCCAGGCACACGCCCAGGATCGGCAATTTACCGGCGAAGTACTTGATCGCTTCGAGGGAGATGCCCGCTTCGGTCGGCGTGCACGGCCCTGGCGAGACCACAATGCGCTCTGGGTTCAGCGCGGCGATTTCGGCCACAGTCATTTCATCGTTGCGCACCACCTTGACCTCGGCACCGAGTTCGCCCAGGTACTGCACAACGTTGTAGGTAAAGGAGTCGTAGTTATCAATCATCAGCAACATGGGGGAAACCTCAGGAATTGGGGGTCTGTTCAGCCAGCGCAACGGCGCGGAACATCGCGCGGCGCTTGTTCAGGGTTTCTTCCCATTCGAGGGCCGGCACCGAGTCGGCGACAATCCCGCCACCGGCCTGCACGTGCAACTCCCCGTCCTTGATCACCGCAGTGCGGATTGCAATCGCAGTGTCCATGTTACCGTTCCAGGCGAAATAACCCACGGCACCGCCGTAGACACCACGCTTGACCGGCTCCAGCTCGTCGATGATTTCCATCGCACGGATCTTCGGCGCGCCCGACAAGGTGCCCGCCGGCAGAATCGCACGCAGTGCGTCCACCGCGGTCAGGCCGGCCTTCAGCTCACCCGTGACGTTGGACACGATGTGCATCACGTTGGAATACCGCTCGATGACCATCTTCTCGGTGAGCTTCACCGAACCGATTTCCGAGACGCGCCCGGTATCGTTGCGGCCCAGGTCGATCAGCATCAGGTGCTCGGCGATTTCCTTGTCGTCGCTGAGCAGGTCTTGTTCCAGCGCCACATCCTCTTCTTCGGTCGCGCCACGTGGGCGGGTGCCGGCAATCGGGCGCACGGTGATCAGGTTGTCTTCGACGCGCACCAGCACTTCCGGCGAGCTGCCCACCACGTGGAAGTCGCCAAAATTGAAGAAGTACATGTACGGCGTCGGGTTGAAGCAGCGCAGCGCGCGGTACAGATCGATCGGCGCGGCCTTGAAGTCGATGGACATGCGCTGCGACGGCACCACTTGCATGCAGTCACCGGCGAGGATGTATTCCTTGATGGTGTCTACTGCGCGCTCGTAGTCATCCTGGGTAAAGCTGGAGCGGAACACCGGGTCGGCCGCCGGCGGACGGCTGAGGTCCAGGCCGCGACGCGGGGTGATCGGCTGGCGCAGTTTTTCCAGCAAGGCTTCGAGGCTGGCCTGGCCTTGTTCGAATGCGTCCGCCTGGGACGGGTCGGCGAGCACGATTGCGTGCATCTTGCCGGCGAGGTTGTCGAACACGACGACCGCGTCGGAGACCATCAGCAGAATGTCCGGCACGCCCAGCGGGTCCGGATTCGGGCATTTGCCCAAGCGCTTTTCCACGTAGCGCACACAGTCGTAACCGAAATAACCCACCAGGCCACCGTTGAAACGCGGCAGCCCCGGGATGGTCGGCACGTTGTAGCGCGCCTTGAAGGTTTCGACGAAGGCCAACGGGTCTTCTACGTCGTGGCTTTCGATCTCGACGCCATCATGGGTGATGCTCACGTGGTGATCGTGAACGCGCATAACGGTGCGGCACGGCAGGCCAATGATCGAATAACGGCCCCATTTCTCGCCGCCCTGCACCGATTCCAGCAGATAGGAATTGGGCTCGTCGGCCAGTTTCAGGTAGATCGACAGCGGCGTGTCGAAGTCGGCCAGGGTTTCGCAGGCCAGGGGGATACGGTTATAGCCGGCAGCGGCCAAACGCAGGAATTCTTCGCGGATCATGTGTGCCTCGTGGCGTGAGGGTCTAACGGTCAGGTATGCAAACGTGCCGCGTAGCGCGGCCGGGATCAGTCAGGCGCGCCAACGCCAGCGGGCCAGGGCCTTGATGACTTTCATCCAGAGTTTGCGAGTGACCACCACGATGGGATTTCCAGAAGGGGACGGATCGGTGTCGGGCAACGTTATCTCAGCGCCCGCTCCCAAGCAACCGGGGATTAGCAGTCGCAGGTCATCAATCACCAGCGACGGCGACTCTTCGGCAATGGGGCGGCCGTGGTTATAGCCGTAGCTCAAGGCCACGCACTGCACGCCAGCGGCCTTTGCGGCCAGCACGTCACTGCGCGAGTCACCGACAAACAGCGACTGCGAGGCAGGAATATTGGCCATTTTCATCACGAAAAACAGCGCCGCCGGGTCGGGTTTCTTCTGCGGCAAGGTATCGCCGCCGATGATCCAGCGGAAATAGCGGCCGATTTTCATCTGGTCCAACAGCGGCGCGACGAACCGCTCCGGTTTGTTGGTGATCAGGGCCATTTCCACGCCCTGCTTGCTCAACCACTTGAGGGTGTCTCGTACGCCGGGGTAGACCACGGTCAGTTCGTGGCCGTCTTCATAGGCGGTGTTGAACAGTTCCAGCGCGTGCTCGGCCTCGACCTCATCGACCCCCTCGGCATCGATGTTATTGGCCAAGGCCCGGCGTACCAGCATCTGCACGCCGTTACCGACCCACATGCGTACCGCCTCGATCCCCGCCGGCTTGCGCCCCAGTTTGAGCAGCATGTTGTCCACCGCCGCCGCCAGGTCTGGCACCGAGTCGATCAGGGTACCGTCCAGATCAAACATCACCAGCCGGGGCAGTTTGCCGGGAAACAGCTGCTCAAAGCCGCTCATGGACGCGCCAGCGCCAGTTCGGCGCGCATCTTGTCGATGACGTCCTGATAGTTCGGCGCGTTGAAGATCGCCGAGCCGGCCACAAAGGTGTCGGCGCCGGCGGCGGCGATTTCGCGGATGTTGTTGACGTTGACCCCACCGTCGATTTCCAGGCGGATGTCACGGCCGGACGCGTCGATCAGCGCGCGGGCTTCGCGCAGCTTGTCGAGCGTGCCGGGGATGAACTTCTGCCCGCCGAAGCCTGGGTTGACGCTCATCAGCAAGACCATGTCGACCTTGTCCATCACGTACTTGAGCACGTCCAGCGGCGTCGCCGGGTTGAACACCAGGCCCGCCTTGCAGCCGCCCTCGCGGATCAGCTGCAGGCTGCGGTCGACGTGTTGCGTGGCTTCCGGGTGGAAGGTGATGTAGGTCGCACCGGCTTCGATGAAGTCGCCGACGATACGGTCCACCGGGCTGACCATCAGGTGCGCGTCGATCGGCGCAGTGACGCCGTACTTGCGCAGCGCCGCGCAGACCATCGGACCGATGGTCAGGTTGGGCACGTAGTGGTTGTCCATGACATCGAAGTGCACGAAGTCGGCACCGGCGGCCAACACGTTGTCCACTTCCTCACCCAGGCGGGCGAAATCGGCGGAGAGAATCGATGGAGCAATTACGAAGGGCTGCATGACGCACCTTTTCTGAGCTAAATCACGATGGCGCGCATTGTATACCGCATGCTTTGCCACGCGCACCGTGACCTGTCTCAACGGCTAGTAGGCAGCCCGGTAGATTTTCTCGATGTCGGCCGCGCTGAGCTTGCGCGGATTGTTGCGCATCAGCCGCTCAATGCCCGCCGCTTCGGTGGCCATGGCCGGGATGGCGTCCTCGGGCACCCCGAAACTGCGCAGGCCCGCCGGGATCTCGACTGCGGCACACAGTCGCGTCATCGCCTCGACAGCGCTATCGGCCGCATCGACGGCGCTCATCCCCGTGACATTCACGCCCATGGCCTGGGCAATCTCCTGCATGCGCTCCACGCATGCCAGCTTGTTCCAGTGCATCACATACGGCAGCAACAGCGCATTGCTCACCCCATGGGCAATATTGAACCGCCCGCCCAACGGGTACGCCAGCGCATGCACTGCGCCCACGCCGGCATTACCAAAGGCCATGCCGGCCATCAGGCTGGCGGTGGCCATGTCATCCCGGGCCTGCAAGTTGGCCGGGTTGGCGTAAGCCTTGGGCAACGCGTTGGCGATCAGCTTGATTGCGCCAATCGCCAGCGCATCGGTGATCGGCGAGGCATTCAGCGACAGGTACGACTCGATGGCATGCACCAGCGCATCCACGCCACTGGCGGCAGTCACGCTACGCGGGCAGGTGAGGGTCATTTGCGGGCTGATCAGCGCGACATCCGGCAACAGATAGTCGCTGACGATGCCTTTTTTCAGTTGCGCGACCTTGTCGGAAAGGATCGCCACGTTGGTCACTTCCGAACCAGTGCCGGCCGTGGTCGGGATCGCGATCAGCGGCGGCCCCTTGCGCGGCACCTGGTCGACACCGAACAAATCCGCCAGCGCGCCGTGGTAACCGGCATAGGCGGCTACGCTTTTGGCAATGTCGATGGCACTGCCGCCGCCCAGGCCGATCAGCCCGTCATGCCCGCCTTCGCGGTAGGCGCGCATGCAGTCTTCGACGATGGCGATTTCCGGGTCGGGCAATACGCGGTCGAATATTTCGTAACTGCGCTCGCCCAGGTGTTCGAGCGCCAGCGCCACGGTACCGGACTTGACCAACGCAGCGTCGGTGACAATCAGCGGGTTATCCACATCCAGGCGCGTGAGTTCAAACGCCAGTTGTTCGATGGCGCCAGCGCCGGTGAGCAGTTTGTGGGCGATCTTGAATGAGGAAGTACTCATGTGCGCGGCCTCTTATTCGGAAATGGGCTGGCACAAGCGTAGCTGAGGGAAATAGGTTGTCAGCCATTCAGCAACTGAATGCAGAGGTAATTCAAAGTGGGCACGGTCGATGTGGGAGCTGGCTTGCCTGCGCTAGCGGTGTGTCAGCAGCAGATAAGCAAGCTGGCCCACAGCTATCGCAGGCAAGCCAGCTCCCACAGTTGATCCGGTTTCGGTACGTTAGACCTGTGCGGTACGCAGTTTTTCGCTGCGGCCGCGCAGCCATTCCAATGTCAGCAACAGCAGTACCGAGAAGGCAATCAACAACGTCGCGGCAGCAGCAATCGTCGGGCTGAGGTTCTCGCGGATACCGCTGAACATCTGGCGCGGCAACGTCGCTTGCTCAGGCCCGGCCAGAAACAGCGTCACCACCACCTCATCAAACGACGTCGCAAAGGCAAACAACGCCCCGGAAATCACCCCCGGTGCAATCAGCGGCAAGGTCACCCGACGGAACGCGGTCAAAGGCGAAGCGCCCAGGCTCGCCGCCGCCCGCACCAGGTTATGGTTGAAGCCCTGCAACGTCGCCGACACGGTGATGATCACAAACGGCACGCCCAGTACCGCATGCACCACGATCAGCGAGAAAAAGCTGTTACCCAGGCCCAGCGGCGCAAAGAACAGGTAACTGGCCACGCCGATGATCACCACTGGCACCACCATCGGCGAAATCACCAGGGCCATCACCAGCGCCTTGCCGGGGAAATTGCCACGGGTCAGGCCAATCGCCGCCAGGGTACCGAACACCATCGCCAACACCGTGGCCGCCGGGGCGACGATGATGCTGTTTTTCAGCGCACGCATCCATTCGGCCGAGCCGAAGAAGTCCTGATACCAATGCAACGAAAACCCCTGCAACGGATACACCAGGAAACTGCCGCTGTTGAACGACAGCGGGATGATCACCAATACCGGCAATATCAGGAACAACAGGATCAAGCCGCAGAGGATCCGCAAGCTGTAGAACCAAACCCGCTCAACGGGCGACATATAAGGGCTCAGCATCGCAAGGTCTCCTTAGCTCAGGCGCAGGCGGCTGGCGCCCACCAGCCGGTTATAGATCAGGTACAGCAACACGGTGGCCAGCAGCAGCAAGCCGCCCAGAGCCGTGGCCATGCCCCAGTTGATGCTGGTGTTGGTGTAGAAGGCCACGAAGTAGCTGACCATCTGGTCGTTCGGGCTGCCCAGCAGCGCCGGGGTGATGTAGTAACCAATCGCCAGGATGAACACCAACAGGCAACCGGCGCCCACACCGGCGTAGGTCTGCGGGAAGTACACGCGCCAGAAGCTGGTGAACGGGTGGCAGCCCAGGGAGATCGCCGCACGCATGTAGGTGGGCGAGATGCCCTTCATCACGCTGTAGATCGGCAGGATCATGAACGGCAGCAGGATGTGCACCATGGAGATGTAGACCCCGGTGCGATTGAACACCAGCTCCAGCGGTTTATCGATCAGGCCCATGCTCATCAGTGCGCTGTTGATCAGGCCACCGGATTGCAGCAACACGATCCACGCCGCCACCCGCACCAGGATCGAGGTCCAGAACGGCAGCAGCACCAGGATCATCAACAGGTTGCTTTTACGCGCCGGCAGGTTCGCCAGCAGGTAGGCCAGGGGATAGGCCAGCAGCAGGCAGATGGCGGTGATCACCAGGCCCATCCAGAAGGTACGGGCGAAGATGTCCAGGTAGATCGCCTGGTCCGGCGTGGCCGGGGCGACTTCACCGAGGTCGTCGATGCGGTGATCGACGGCCGCCAGCAGGTAGAACGGCGTCAGGCTGCTGGTGTTGCGCCGGATCGCCTGCCAGTACGCCGGGTCGCCCCAGCGTTCATCGAGGCTTTCCAGCGCTTGCTTATAAGAGGCCGGCGCTTCGGTAAACGGCAGCGCACGGGCGGTTTTGGTCAGCAGGCTGCGATAGCCGGCCAGTTCCATGTTCAAGCGCTTGGACAGGTCGCCCAAGGTCTGGTTTTTGCGGGCTTCGCCCAGGTCCTCACTGAGGGCCTGATACACCGGCTCGCCCGGCAGGCCACGCCCGTCCCAGGCCGTCACCGCCACCACGGTACGCGGCAAGCCGCCCACCACTTCCGGGTTGCCGACGCTCTTGAACAGCAGCGCAACGATTGGCACCAGGAACACCAGCAGCAAAAACAGCACCAGCGGCGCAATCAAGGCCTGGGCCTTCCAGCGATTGACCCGCTCGGCATGCGCCAGACGCTGCTTGAGGGTGGGGCTGTTGACCTCGTTAGAGGGAACGGCGATGGCCATGGCTAACTCCGGGAAATCTGAAAATGAATGCAATCTACTGAACACAGCAGATCCCATGTGGGAGCGGGCTTGCTCGCGAAGGCGGTGGATCAGCTTGCACATGTGGCGGCTGATCTACCGCCTTCGCGAGCAAGCCCGCTCCCACACAAGCCCACTACACATGGATTTAGCGGTGTTGCTGATTACTTGGCAGCCCACGAGTTGAAACGCTGCTCCAACTGCTCGCCGTTATCCGCCCAGAAGCTCACATCGATCTGCACTTGGTTGGCGATGTTTTCCGGGGTGGTCGGCATGTCCTTGAGGATGTCCTTGGCCAGCAACGGTACGGCTTGGGTGTTGGCGGGGCCGTAGGCGATGTTTTCCGAGTAGGTCTTCTGCTGCTGCGGCTGTACCGAGAAGGCGATGAATTTCTTCGCCGCTTCGGCACGGTCCTTGGCCAGGCCTTTAGGAATGGCCCATGCGTCGAAATCGTAGATACCGCCGTTCCACACCACTTTCAGGTTGCTTTCTTTCTGCACGGCGGCGATGCGGCCGTTGTAGGCCGAGCTCATCACCACGTCACCCGAGGCGAGGTACTGCGGCGGTTGCGCGCCAGCTTCCCACCACTGGATCGACGGCTTGAGTTCGTCGAGTTTCTTGAACGCGCGGTCCTGGCCATCTTTGCCGGCCAGTACTTTGTAGACGTCCTTCGGCGCAACGCCGTCGGCCATCAGCGCGAATTCCAGGGTGTACTTGGCGCCCTTGCGCAGGCCGCGCTTGCCCGGGAATTTCTTCACGTCCCAGAAATCCGCCCAGCTGGTAGGCGCGCTGGCCAGTTTATCGGCGTTGTAGGCCAACACCGTGGACCACACGAAGAAGCCCACGCCGCACGGCTGGATCGCGCCTTTAACGTAATCGGCGGTGTTGCCGAACAGTTTCGGGTCCAACGGCTCGAACATGTCTTCGTCACAGCCACGGGACAGCTCCGGCGACTCCACTTCCACCAGGTCCCAAGACACGCTCTTGGTGTCGACCATGGCCTTGACCTTGGCCATTTCACCGTTGTACTCGCCAGCGACGATCTTGCCGTTGCCCGCGCTTTCCCACGGGGCATAGAAGGCCTTGACCTGGGCGGCCTTGTTCGCGCCACCGAAGGACACGACAGTCAGGTCCGGGCCGGCCATGGCCTGGGTCGCACCGATCAGGCCCAGGGCCAGGGCGGAAAATTTCAGGGTTCTCAACATTGTTGTTCTCTCCACGTGCAGGGTTGGTGAAGCCATGGGGGCGATTAATTCGCCTCTAGAAGTGGGTCGAGTGCGCGAACGTGCTCGACTTGCCAGCCAATCGGAACCACGTCGCCGACTGCCAGGGCCGGGTCCAGCTCGGCAATCGGTTGTTTCACAAAAAAATCGGCCTTGCCGCAGACTTCCAGGCGCACACGCACGTGGTCGCCCAGGTAGATGAATTCCGCCACCCGCCCCGAGAAGCGGTTGACGCAACTTTCGCTGGAACCATTGAGGCTGACGCGCTCCGGGCGCACCGACAGGGTCACCGGGCCACCGATCTGGCCGACGTTGACCGCCAGTGCCTCGACCTTCTCACCGCGCGCCAGCTCGACCACGCAGCGCTCGCCGGAGTGGCTGTGCAGGCGGCCATTGAGGCGGTTGTTTTCGCCGATGAAGTTGGCGACGAAGGTGTTCTTCGGCTCTTCATAAAGTGTGCGCGGTGGGGCGATCTGCTGGATCTCGCCCTGGTGGAACACCGCCACACGGTCGGACATGGTCAAGGCTTCGCCCTGGTCATGGGTCACGTACACCACGGTCACGCCGAGGCGCTGGTGCAGGTGCTTGATCTCCATCTGCATGTGTTCACGCAGTTGCTTGTCGAGGGCGCCGAGGGGTTCATCCATCAGCACCAATTGCGGTTCGAACACCAAGGCGCGGGCCAGGGCCACACGCTGCTGCTGGCCGCCGGACAATTGCGCCGGGTAGCGCTGGGCGAAGGCGTCGAGCTGGACCATGCTCAGCACACGTTTGACCCGCTCGCTGATGTCGGTCTTGCTCAGGCCGCGCACCGACAGCGGGAACGCCAGGTTCTCGGCGACGGTCATGTGCGGGAACAGCGCGTAGTTCTGGAACACCATGCCGATGTCGCGCTTGTGCGGCGGCACATTGTTGATGGCGCGCCCGGCCAGCTGGATTTCGCCGGCGGTCGGCGTTTCAAAGCCGGCAAGCATCATCAGGCTGGTGGTCTTGCCCGAACCGGAAGGCCCGAGCAGGGTGAGGAACTCGCCCTTGCGAATCTCCAGGTTGAGGTCTTTGACGATCAGGTTCTCGCCGTCGTAGCTCTTCTGCACGCCACGAAAGCTGACCAGGACCTCATTTGAATCCACCTCGCTCATACCCGCACCTTTGTATTTTGGACTGCTGTGGCACAAGCGTAGTCCAGGCGCGAGGCCCCGGAAATCGGGGGCCGGGAGAGAATTGCATCAGCCGGATGGAAGGTTGGGGGTAGGGATTGCCCTACACGGATGGCGCGCACGGGACAGTGCCGACGCAAGGGGTGAGCCGCAAGCGGCAAGAATAGGTGCGGCGAGATTTTCGGGGTGTCGTTATTGGGTATGTCGTCAGAGGAGCTTGTGTTCCATCGCGTACTTCACCAGTTCGGCCAGGGAGGTGATATTGAGTTTTTGCATCAAGCGCGCCTTGTGGGTGCTGATGGTTTTGCTGCTCAACGCCAGTTGCTGGGCGATGTCGTTGACGTTGGCGCCCTGGGCCAGGCGTTCGAACACCGAGAACTCGCGCTCCGACAGCAACGAATGCAGCGGCCGCGCATCGGTCAGGCCGACCTCGAAGACCATGCGGTCGGCCAGGTCCGGGTCGATATAACGCCCGCCCGCCGCGACCTTGCGAATTGCCGTGAGCAACAGCGCCGGATCGCTGTCCTTGGTGGCGTAACCGGCGGCACCGACCTTCAACGCACGGGCGGCCATTTGCGCCTCATCGTGCATCGACAACACCAGGATCGCCGGTGGGTTGTTCAATGCACGGATCCGCGCAATCGCCTCCAGGCCGTTGACGCCGGGCATCGAGATGTCCAACAGCACCACCTCGCAGGCCACATGGCGCAAGGTCTCCAGCAACTGCTCGCCATTGCTCGCCTCGCCGACCACCAGCAGGTCTTTGGCCAGGCCGATCAATTGCTTGATGCCTTCTCGAACGATGGTGTGGTCTTCGGCTACCAGTACGCGGATCACAGGGACTTCCTCTTGGTGTTATGCATCCAACGGCACCGTGACACTCAGGGTGGTGCCCTCCCCCAACTCGCTGTCCAGGCTCAACTGCCCGCCCATGATCAACACGCGCTCACGCATGCCGACCAGGCCAAACGATACCGGGCGGCCCTGGGCCTGGACAAAACCGACGCCGTCATCGCTGATGGTCAGCCGCAAGTCCGAATCCTCCACAGCCAGGGTCAGTTCGACAGTATGCGCCTGGGCATGGCGCATCACATTGGTCAGCGCCTCCTGCAGGATGCGGAACAGGCCGATGGCCTTGGCATCGCTCAAGGCGGGCAGATTATCCGGAACCTGCACCAGGCAGGGAATCTGCGTACGCGCTTCGAAGCGCCGCGCCTGCCATTCGATGGCCGAGGCGATCCCGGCGTCGAGAATCGGCGGGCGCAACGCGGTGGCCACATCGCGCACCAATTGGAACAGTTGGGCGATCAGGCGCTTCATGCTGTTCAGGCGCTCCTGCAGGCCGGGGTCGAGTTGGGCGTAGGCCAACTCGCACATGGAGGTTTCCAGCTTGAGCACGGTGAGCATCTGTCCCAGTTCGTCGTGCACTTCGCGGGCGATGCGCGCTTTTTCTTCTTCACGCACGGTTTCCAGGTGCGCGGACAGTTCGCGCAGTTGCGCCTCGCTCTGCAGCAACGCGGCCACGTAGCGACGGCGTTCGGTGACGTCATTGAGGTAGACCACCAGGTATTCGCCGTCGGCAAAGCGCAGGAAGCTCAACGACACATCGGCCGGCAGGATGCTGCCATCGGCGCGCAGGCAGTCGGTGGCAAAGTTCTGCGGGGCGTCGTCGCTGGCGCGGGCGCGCTTCCACAGGTTGAGCCAACGGTCCATGTCCAGGGTCGGATCAAAATCGATCAGCGGTCGCTCGATCAAGGCTCCGGGCGCGTAGCCAAGCATGCTTTCCGCCGCACGGTTGGCGTAGCGCACATGGCTGTCCCAGTTGACCCACAGAATGCCGACGGTGCTTTGATCGATGGAAAACTGCGTCAACCGCAACGCCTCGGCGCCCGCCGCACGCGCGGCGCTTTCTTCCCGCGCGCCGAGCAAGCTGTGCTCCAGGCCGCGCAACTGGCGCCGCTGCCAGAACAGCGCCGCCAGGCCGGCCAGCAGCAACAGGCCGAGCAGCAGGCTGAGGTTTTGCCACAGCCCTGGCGACTCCGACAACCGCGGGTATTTGGGTTGCAGCCAGCGGGTGTGCAGTTGGTCCAGATCCCGGGCGGGGATCGCGCGCAGCGCACTTTGCATGATCCCGGCCAGTTCCGGCCATTCGCGACGCGTGGCCACCCGCAGCAATTGCGGCAGGCCGATGTCCCCCACCACCGCCAGCCCGGCGAATTCCGCCTCACCCGACAGCCGGCTCAATTGCGCCTCATCCACCACGGCGTAGCGCGCTTGCTGGCTGAGCAGCAATTGCAAGGCCTGGCGCTCCATGGGCACGCCTTGCAGGTTCAGTTTGGGATAGGTACTGCGCAGGTAGTCGGCCACGGCACTGGGCATACGCACGGCGATGCGTGAGAGTTCGTCGAGTTTTTCCAACTCGACGGCGCCGCCACCTTCACGGGTCCCGACGATATGTTGGGGCACCCGCATATACGGATCGGTGAACAACCACAGGCGCAAACCGGCCGGGGTTTGCTGCAAGCCGGGGGCGATGTCGACCTCACCGTCGCGCAACGCCTCTTCCAGTTGCTCCTGGGTGGGAAAGTTGCGCCAGCTCAGTTCGATGTTCAACGCCTTGGCCAGCCACTGCATCAACTCGACATTGGCCCCCGACAAGCGCTGCAAGCGCCGGTCGTACTGCGCGTAGGGCGCCTGCAGCACCAGGCCGACGCGCAGCTGCGGGTGCGCGGCCAACCATTCCCGTTGCCCGGCATCCAGCTGCGCTTGCGGCGCCGCAGAGACAGGCGTGGCTCCCGCCATCAAGGGAAACCACAAACAGCCGATAACCAGCAGACAGCGAAAACCCATGATCCACGTCTCACATCACTGACAAATACTGACCAACCCATTAGGCTGCTGGAATCACTTACGGCCGGAAACCAACGATGCCACCTCGAAACCGCTCGGCACTGCCAGCATTGTGCCTGTCGCTGCTCTTTACCAGCGGCTTTTCTGCGCAGGCCGCCGATGCGCCTGCCCCCGCCGCCGAAACACCTGCCGTGCGCCAACCCCTGCCGGAGCGTAGCCAGGAAGATGCCAGCGCCCTGGAACGCCAGGTTCCGCGCGAGGAACAGCAACAACTGCAGGCCGCCAGCGATACCTTCCTGGCCTTGTGGAAACCGGCCAACAGCGCCGAACCCGAAGGCGTGGTGATTATCGTACCGGGCGCCGGCGAAAGTGCTGACTGGCCGCAAGCAATTGCACCGCTGCGGCGCAAACTGCCCAATGCCAATTGGGGCACCCTCAGCCTCTCGCTGCCCGACATCAACATCGACACCTTGCCACCTCGGGTGATCGAAGCGCCGAAGGCAGCGGTCGACACCAGCAGCAAAGACGGCAGCACCGCCGCCAAGCCCATCGAACAAGCGGCCAGCGCCGAAGCCGAAGGCACCGATCCGGCGGTGGTGCCAGGTGCGGACGAGAGCGACAAAACCGACGCCAAGCGCATCTTCGACCGCATCGACGCCGCCGTCGCCTTCGCCCAGACCCAGGGTGCGCGCAGTGTGGTGCTGCTCGGCCACGGCACCGGCGCCTGGTGGGCGGCGCGTTATCTCAACGAGAAACAACCGGCCCAGGTGCAGAAACTGGTGATGGTCGCTGGCAAAACGCCCGCAGGTCGCCAGCCGAATTTGCAACAACTGGCTCCGGAGCTGAAGGTGCCCACGGCGGATGTGTTCTATCAAGACGCCGCCCAGGATCGCAAGGCAGCTCTGGAGCGCGTCCAGGCCGCCAAGCGATCGAAAAATGACGGTTATAAGCAGGTGTCACTTAAAACCGTGCCGGGCAACAGCGCGGCGGAGCAGGAGCAGCTGTATCGACGGATTCGTGGCTGGTTGAGCCCGCAGGCAACCGCCGACTGATCGCAGGCTCAAAGAACACCGCTGATCCCCTTGTGGGAGCGGGCTTGCTCGCGAAGGCGGAGTATCAGTCACAGATGTTTTGACTGAACCACCGCATTCGCGAGCAAGCCCACTCCCACATTGGAATGGGTTATCAAATCAAGACTGGCGACGACTAGCGGAAATCCCGGCGCTCGCGAATCAATGCAAACGCGCTGTGCAGCTCGCGGGTACGCTCGGTGGCCTCAAGCACTTGCGCGGGGCTTGCGCCAGTGCCAGCAATCTTGTCCGGATGGTGGCGGCTGAGCAGGCGCCGATAGGCACGTTTGATCACCGCAGGTTCAGTGGTGGCCGTCACGGCGAGCAGGCGCAACGCGTCCTGATAGGACATCCCCCGGCTCACCAGCGGTTTGCGTTCCGGCTTGTAGTCAGTCGCCAATGCCTGCAACTGTTGCGGCGTCCAGCCCAGCCATTTACCCCATTGCTCGATCAGATCGCGCTCGGCGTCATCCGCCTTGCCGTCCGCCCAGACCATGCGCCAACAGGCACGCAATACACCTTCCGCGGCATGGGGCTGGGCCTTGAGCACGCGCAAGTAGCTGCGCACGCGGTCGGTGCCGGACTTGCCGCGGTTGAACGCGGCAATCGCCCGGCGCTGGGCAGGCTCGGACATATCCAGCGCGCGCATTTCCTGGCGCGCCTGCTGGATATGCCCGTCGACGATCCGGCCATTGCTTTTGGCCAGGCGACCCAGCAGCACAAACAACAACTCGTCGTTGCGCAACGCTGGCCGCCCGCCGAGACGCTCGCGCAGTTGCGCCCAGTTTTGCAGGTGCAACCGCCGATCCAGCGCCTGCCCCAACAGCGCACCCAACATGGCCCCCGGAATACTGGCAATGGCAAAGCCAGCCCCGGCGCCGATCAGCGTCCCTGGCCACAGCATGTTACTGCCCCGCTGTCAGCAGGGTTTCGACTTGCGCCAGGCGCTCCAGCGTACCGACATCAATCCAGCGTCCCGCCATGTGCTCCCCCGTTACCAAATCCTTGGCCATCGCCGCCCGCAACAGCGGCGCCAGCTTGAAGGCACCGGCGCTGCAACCCGCGAACAGCTGCGGGTCGAGCACAGAAATGCCACTGAAGGTCAGGTTATCGGCACCGGGCGCAGCATCATGAAGCAAACCTTGATCGAGGTAGAAATCACCGCCCGAGGGGTGATGTGCCGGGTTATCGACCATCACCAGATGGGCCAGGCCTTGGAGCGGCTGGCGCAGTCGGCTGAAATCGTAGTCGGTCCAGATGTCGCCGTTGACCACCAGAAATGGCTCATCCCCCAGCAACGGCAAGGCCTGGAAAATCCCGCCACCAGTCTCCAGCGGTTCGCCCTCCGGCGAGTACTGGATACGCAAGCCGAACTGCGCGCCGTCGCCCAGGTAACTTTCGATCTGCTGGCCGAGCCAGGCATGGTTGATCACGATTTCAGTGAAACCGGCCTTGGCCAGCGCCTCCAGGTGATACTCGATAAGGCGCTTGCCGCCGGCCTGCACCAGCGGCTTGGGCGTGTGCAGGGTGAGCGGACGCATCCGCTCACCTTTGCCGGCGGCCAGGATCATGGCCTTCATACAGTCGCCTCGGCGGGCTGGCGCAGGCTGGTCAGCAGTTCGGCCAATTCGCTCAGCTCAGGGCGATCCGCCAGCACCGCTTCTATATAAGCAAAGAAGCGCGGTACATCGGCCAGGTAGCGGGGTTTGCCGTCGCGATGGCAGATCCGCGCAAAAATGCCGATGACCTTGAGATGACGCTGCACGCCCATCAGGTCGCTGGCGCGCAGGAAGTCATCAAATTGCGCCTGTACCGCAATTCCGGCCTGCACAGCGCGCTCCCAGTAGCCGCGCTGCCATTCACGCACACGAGCCTGGGGCCAGCTGAGGAACGCATCCTTGAACAGGCAGGTGATGTCGTAGGTCACCGGGCCGTAGACCGCGTCCTGGAAGTCCAGTACGCCGGGGTTGGGCGTGCTGATCATCAGGTTGCGCGGCATGTAGTCGCGGTGCACCAGCACTTTCGGCTGGGCCAGGGCGCTGTCGATCAGCAGGTCGCTGGCGCGTTGCCACAGCGCTTGCTGGTGGGTATCCAGTTCACGACCCAGGTGGCGACGCACGTACCACTCGGGAAACAATTCCAGCTCGCGGCGCAGCAAAGCCACGTCATAGCTGGGCAGTGGCGCGTCCATCGGCAATTGCTGGAAGGCCAGCAGGGCGTTGATGGCATCGGCGAACAATGGGTCGGCGTTTTGCTCGTCGATCACGTCCAGATAGGTTTTTGTGCCCAGGTCATTGAGCAAAAGAAAGCCGCGCGGCAAATCTTCTGCATAAATTTTTGGCACATTTATTCCCGATTTCGCCAGCAAATGCGCGATATCGACGAAAGGTTTGCAGTTTTCCTGGGGGGGTGGGGCGTCCATCACGACGAACGTGCGACCACCGCCTTCCCAACGGAAGTAGCGCCTGAAACTCGCGTCGCTACTGGCCGCGGTCAATGTAGCCGGGGGTACGGCACCCCAGCCTTGAGCGTTGAAAAGGATCGGTAACTGCTCATCCAGCCAGACTTCCAGCTGTTGTAAACGTAGATCTTGCTCGGGCATTACAAGGGTCTCCGACGGCGCTAGCCGTCAAGCGGGGCATGCTTTATTATCACGCATCTTTTTCAGACCATCGAGAGGCGTGCGGCCCAAACCGCGGGCAGATGGCACGCAGGAAGCCCGGACTAATAAGATGGCATTGAAATCCCCCGCGTTTCGTAGAAAATTTCCGTTGCTGGTAACCGGCAGTCTGCTGGCCTTGCAACCCTTCGCCACCTCATTCGTGGTCGCCGCGGAACAGTATGACTGCTCAGTCTCTGCTTCGGGTGCCTGGGATTGCGCGCCGAAAACCGCCGCAGCCCCATTGCCACCGCGTCCGGTGCACGACGGTGCCGCCGCTGGCTCGACCGCCGTTGCGTCGCAAGGCGAAACCGGCGGCAGCGCCGACGCCGCGCCGCAGACCGCACTGGTCACCGAATCCAAGGGCCGTGGCCTGCGTTCGCGCAGCGCCGACTACAGCCACCTGGACTGGGTACCCCGCGAGAAGCTGACCGCTGCCCAACTGGCCGAAACCGGCCCGTATTGCGGCGGTGCGTATATCGAGCCGACTCGTCCTGGCATGAACGACAAGACGAAACAGAGCGATGCGCCGACCTTCATCGGTGCCAAGGCCTCTCGTTACGAGCAGGAACAACAGGTCGCGACCCTGGCCGGTGACGTCGTCATGCGTCAGGGCAGCATGCAGATGGAATCCGATGAGGCCAGCCTGTATCAGGCCGAGAACCGTGGCGAGCTGAACGGCAAGGTCCGTCTGCGCGACAACGGCGCGCTGATCGTCGGCGACCATGCCGAAGTCCAGCTGGATACCGGTGCGGCACAGATCGACAACGCCGAATACGTGATGCACAAGTCGCGTATCCGCGGCAGCGCGCTGTACGCCAAGCGTGCCGAAAACGCGATCATCCGTCTCAAGGACGGTACGTACACCACCTGCGAGCCGGACAGCAACGCCTGGCAGCTCAAGGGCAACAACATCACGTTGAACCCGGCGACCGGTTTCGGTACGGCCACCAACGCGACGTTGCGGATCAAGAACATTCCGATCCTGTACACCCCTTACATCTATTTCCCGATCGACGACCGTCGTCAGTCCGGCTTCCTGCCGCCGAGCTTCAGCACCGGCAGCGAAACCGGCTTTACCCTGGTCACGCCGTACTACTTCAACCTGGCGCCCAACTACGACGCCACGTTGTACCCGCAATACATGACCAAGCGCGGCATGTTGATGGAAGGCGAATTCCGCTACCTCACCAAGTCCAGCGAAGGTCAGTTCGGCGGCGCGTACCTGAATGACGATAGCGACGAGCGCAAGAAGCAGACCGATTACGAAAAAACCCGCTATATGCTCAATTGGCAGCATAAGGGTGGGCTGGATTCGCGCCTGTCGACCGAGGTTGACTACACCAAAATCAGCGATCCGTTCTACTTCCAAGACCTGAAGGCCTATCAGGAAGGTGTTGAGAGCCGAGACTTCCTGAACCAGCAAGGGGCGCTGACTTACCGTGGCGACTCCTACAGGGCGCGCTTAAATGTCCAGGCTTATCAGTTGGCGACGATCTCCCAGATAACCCCGTATGACAGGTTGCCGCAGATCACGTTCAACGGGACACTGCCTTACCATCCGGGTGGACTGGACTTCACCTATGAAACCGAGGCCGTAAGGTTCGATCGGAATCTCAGGAGCGGTAACGTCATCAATGAAGACGGTGGCCCGATAAATGCGGACGGTACTGTCGGTGAAAAACGCTTGGATGAATATGTCAGAGGGTTAACCCGTGCAAACGGTACTCGCCTGAACGCTGCCCCGGCTGTCTCATACCCGATGGAGTCGACCTACGGTTTCATTACGCCGAAGCTCAAGTACGTCTACACCAAGTACGATCTTGATCTGGATAACCGAGGCAAGAACGACATCGCTGCGGCGCAAGCAGCAGCAGCGTTAGCCGGGACCCAATATTCCGGCGGCACATTCAAAAGCTCGCAAGACCGTGCCGTGCCAGTCGCCAGTGTCGACAGCGGCCTGTACTTCGACCGCGACACCAACTGGTTCGGCAAAGACTATCGCCAGACTCTTGAACCGCGCGCCTTCTACTTGTACGTACCGAACAAGGACCAGAGCGACATCCCGGTATTCGACACCAGTGAGTACTCGTTCAGCTATGCCTCGCTGTTCCGTGACAACCGCTTCAGCGGCTCCGACCGGATCGGCGACGAGAACAAGCTCTCCCTGGGTGTGACTAGCCGCTGGATCGAAGAAAACGGCTTCGAACGTCAACGCATCGCCGTTGGCCAGGCGCTGTACTTCAAGGATCGTGAGGTGCAACTGCCGGGCATCCTCGCCGCAGACCGTGCCGACGCACAGTCCGATGTATCGCCAATCGCCCTGGACTACGAGTTCCGCTTCAACCGCGACTGGCGCGCCACGGCCGACTACAACTGGGACACCGAGAACCACAGTCCTCGTTCCGGCAGCGCGATGTTCCACTACCAGCCGGAAGACAACCCGAACAAGGTCGTCAACCTCGGCTACCGCTATCGCAACGATCAGGTGGTGTACAACCAGCTGACCGGCAAATGGCAGTTCGGTGGTGACTACGGCACGCCAGGCGCTGACAACTACGTGAAGGATTACTACAAAATCCAGCAACACGACTTCTCGATGATGTGGCCGATCGTTCCGCAGTGGAACCTGATCACCCGCTGGCAGTATGACTATGCCCGCAACCGCACCCTGGAAGCCTTCGGTGGTTTCGAGTACGACAACTGCTGCTGGAAACTGCGTGTCATCAACCGTTACTGGGTTGCCAACGACGAATACAGCCAGATCGCCCCGCTTAACGAAAAGGGTGACCACGGGCTCTTCCTGCAGATCGTCCTCAAAGGACTCGGCGGCCTGACCGGCGCCAAGGTAGAGAGCTTCCTCGACAAAGGCATTGAAGGTTATCGTGAACGTGAAGACCAAGCTTTCTGATTGTCTGCGCCCGCTCGTACTGGGCGCGCTGTTCCTGGGTACCGCATCGGCACACGCTGCGGTTCAACAGCTGGATAAAGTGGTGGCCATCGTCGATAACGACGTGATCATGCAGAGCCAGCTGGACCAACGCGTCAAGGAAGTTCAGCAAACCATCGCCAAGCGTGGCGGTGGCGTGCCACCGACCAGCGTGCTGGACCAACAGGTGCTGGAACGCCTGATCGTCGAGAACCTGCAACTGCAGATCGGCGAGCGTTCGGGCATCCGTATTTCGGACGAAGAACTGAACCAGGCGGTTGGCACCATCGCTCAGCGCAACAATATGAGCATTGACCAGTTCCGTGCCGCCCTGGCCCACGACGGCTTGTCCTATGAGGACGCCCGTGACCAGATCCGTCGCGAAATGATCATCAGCCGTGTACGTCAGCGTCGCGTAGCTGAGCGGGTGCAGGTCTCCGAGCAGGAAGTGAAGAACTTCCTGGCCTCGGACCTGGGCAAGATGCAGCTTTCCGAAGAACTGCACCTGGCCAACATCCTGATCCCTACCCCGGACAGCGCCAACTCCGAACAGCTCAATGCAGCAGCGGCGAAAACCCAGGAAATTTACAACCAACTCAAGCAAGGTGCCGACTTTGCTCAGATGGCTATCGCCAAGTCAGGCAGCGACAACGCCCTGGACGGCGGTGACATGGGCTGGCGTAAAGCCGCTCAATTGCCACCTCCGTTCGATCGTGAGCTGAGCGCCATGCAGCCGGGTGAAATCACTCAGCCAGCACGTACGCCGGGCGGCTTCATCATCCTGAAGTTGCTGGAGAAACGCGGCGGCGAGACCTCGCTGAAAGACGAAGTGCACGTTCGTCATATCCTGGTCAAACCTAGCGAAATCCGCACCGAAGCCCAGACCAAGGAACTGGCCCAGAAGATCTACGACCGCATCCAAAGCGGTGAAGACTTCGCCACCCTGGCCAAGAGCTTCTCGGAAGACCCGGGTTCCGCCCTCAACGGCGGCGACCTGAACTGGATCGACCCGAAAGCCCTGGTGCCGGAGTTCCAACAGGTGATGGCCGATACCCCGCAGGGTGTATTGTCCAAGCCGTTCAAGACCCAATATGGCTGGCACGTGCTGGAAGTCCTTGGCCGTCGCGCCACCGACAACACCAGCCAGGCCCGCGAGCAACAAGCCCTGTCCGTACTGCGTAACCGCAAATACGACGAAGAGCTGCAAACCTGGTTGCGTCAGATCCGTGACGAAGCCTACGTAGAAAACAAGCTGCCAGGCGCCGAGCAAACAGGCACCGACCAGGCAACCCAGTGAAACCCCAGCGTTTCGCAGTAACACCCGGCGAGCCGGCCGGCATTGGTCCAGACCTGTGCCTGCTGCTCGCCTCGCACCCCCAGCCACACCCGCTGATTGCCATTACCAGCCGCGACCTGCTCCTCGAGCGGGCCGCGCAACTGGGCGTGGCTGTCAGTTTGCTGGATGTGGCACCGGGCAACTGGCCCGACCTGCCCGCCCCCGCCGGCAGCCTGTATGTGTGGGACACCCCACTGCAAGCCAAGGTGGTGGCCGGGCAACTGGACACTGCCAATGCCGCGTTCGTCCTGGAAACACTGACCCGTGCCGGCCAAGGCTGCATCGACGGCGACTTCGCCGGGATGATCACCGCACCGGTGCACAAGGGCGTGATCAACGAATCCGGGATCGCCTTTTCCGGGCATACCGAATTCCTCGCCGAACTGACCCACACCGAACAAGTCGTGATGATGCTGGCCACCCGCGGCCTGCGCGTCGCCCTGGTGACCACGCACCTGCCGCTGCGTGAAATTGCCGACGCCATCACCGTCGAGCGGGTGGAGCGCGTCACGCGCATCCTGCACGCCGACCTGCAACAGAAATTCGGCATCGCCCAACCGCGTATCCTGGTCTGTGGGCTCAACCCCCACGCCGGTGAAGGCGGCCACTTGGGCCATGAAGAAATCGACATCATCGAACCCACCCTGGAGCGTCTGCGCCAAGAAGGCATGGACCTGCGCGGCCCATTGCCTGCAGACACTCTGTTTACCCCCAAATATCTGGAGCACTGCGACGCAGTGCTGGCGATGTACCATGACCAGGGGCTGCCGGTGCTTAAATACAAAGGCTTCGGCGCCGCCGTCAACGTGACACTGGGCCTGCCGATCATCCGCACCTCCGTCGACCATGGCACTGCCCTGGACCTGGCGGGCAGCGGCAAGATCGATACCGGCAGCCTGCACGTGGCCCTGGAAACCGCCTATCAGATGGCCGAGACCCGTATATGACCGAGCATTACCAACACCGGGCGCGCAAGCGCTTCGGGCAAAACTTCCTGCACGACGCTGGCGTGATCGACCGCATCCTGCGCTCCATCCATGCCAAACCCGAAGACCGTCTGCTGGAAATCGGCCCGGGCCAGGGCGCACTGACCCAAGGCCTGCTGGCCAGCGGTGGGCAACTGGACGTAGTGGAACTGGACAAGGACTTGATCCCGATCCTCAACCAGCAGTTCGCTAACAAGCCCAACTTCAACCTGCACCAGGGCGATGCGCTGAAGTTCGACTTCAACAGCCTCAACGCCGCGCCGAACAGCCTGCGCGTGGTGGGCAACCTGCCGTACAACATCTCTACGCCGCTGATTTTCCACCTGCTGAATAACGCAGGGATCATCCGCGACATGCACTTCATGCTGCAAAAGGAAGTGGTCGAGCGCCTGGCCGCAGGGCCTGGCGGCGGTGATTGGGGCCGCTTGTCGATCATGGTCCAGTACCACTGCCGCGTCGAACACCTGTTCAATGTCGGCCCGGGCGCATTCAACCCGCCGCCGAAGGTCGATTCGGCCATCGTGCGCCTGGTGCCACACGCTGTGCTGCCGCATCCGGCCAAGGATCACAAGCTGCTCGAACGCGTGGTACGCGAGGCCTTCAACCAGCGTCGCAAGACCCTGCGCAACACGCTCAAGGCTTTGCTGAGCAATGCTGAAATCGAAGCCGCCGGCGTCGACGGCGGCTTGCGCCCCGAGCAGCTGGACCTGGCTGCATTCGTGCGCCTGGCCGACCAGCTTGCCATCCAGCCAGCGCCCGCCGCGGACTGAAGCCTGCCGAGCACAGGCCAGACGGCATGTCTGGCCTAGTGCCCGCCTCTTGGCCTAGACTGATCCGCATCTGCTGTCCTCCGCTTTTGCTTTTAAGGCCTTTCGCATGTCCGATCCTCGCTATCAGATCGACGTCAGCGTCGTCACCCGCTTCCTCGCGGACCAATCGCAACCTGAACAGAACCGCTTCGCCTTTGCCTACACCATCACGGTGAAAAACAACGGGCTGGTGCCGGCCAAGTTGCTATCACGCCACTGGGTGATCACCGATGGTGACGGTCAGGTCGAGGAAGTACGCGGTGCCGGCGTCGTCGGCCAGCAACCGTTGATCGACTGCGGCGCCAGCCACACCTACAGCAGCGGCACGGTGATGACCTCCAAGGTCGGTACCATGCAAGGTTCCTATCAGATGAAAGCAACGGACGGCCAGCTGTTCGACGCCGTCATCGCACCCTTCCGCCTCGCCGTGCCAGGAGCCCTGCACTGATGGCGACGTACGCGGTCGGCGACCTGCAAGGCTGCCTGGAGCCCCTCAAATGCTTACTTGAGCGCGTGGCCTTCGACCCGAAAAGCGACCGTCTGTGGCTGGTCGGTGATCTGGTCAACCGCGGCCCCGAATCCCTGGAGACCCTGCGCTACTTATATAGCCTGCGCGATTCCCTGGTCTGCGTGCTGGGCAACCACGACCTGCACTTGCTGGCGGCGGATAAAAACGTCGAACGCCTGAAAAAAAGCGACACCCTGCGGGAGATCCTCGACGCACCGGACCGGGCCGATTTGCTCGATTGGCTGCGCCGACAAAAGCTCATGCACTATGACGAGGCCCGCAACATGGCCCTCGTGCATGCCGGCATCCCGCCGCAATGGACGCTGAAGAAAGCCCTCAAGTGCGCTGCCGAAGTCGAGGCGGCCCTGGCCGATGACAACCTGTACACCGCCTACCTCGACGGCATGTACGGCAACGATCCGGTGAAATGGGACAACGACCTGACCGGCGTCGCCCGCCTGCGGGTGATCACCAACTACTTCACGCGCATGCGCTTCTGCACCGCCGAAGGCAAGCTGGACCTCAAGAGCAAGGAAGGCGCCGACACCGCGCTGCCCGGCTACAAACCCTGGTTCGCCCACAAGGACCGCAAGGCCGCCGGCACAAAGATCATCTTTGGCCACTGGGCAGCCCTCGAAGGCAAGTGCACCGAGCCCGGTATATTTGCCCTCGACACCGGCTGCGTGTGGGGCGGTGCCATGACCCTGATGAACATCGACACCGGCGAGCGCCACAGCTGCCAGTGCGAATCGCCTCTTTCCGTTACCCTGCCGGCCGCCAAGCCCTAGGAGCCCCCCATGAGCGAATTCAAACGCATCTCTCCCGAACAAGCCCAGGCCCTGCGCGAGAAAGGCGCAGTGGTTGTCGACATCCGCGACCAACCGACTTTTGCCGCTGCACACATCAGCGGCGCCCAGCACCTGGACAACCACAACATCGCCGACTTCATCCGCGCCGCCGACCTCGACGCACCGGTGATCGTGGGTTGCTACCACGGCAATTCCAGCCAGAGCGCAGCGGCCTACCTGATCAGCCAGGGCTTCTCCGACGTCTACAGCCTGGACGGTGGCTTTGAGCTGTGGCGTACGACCTTTCCTGCGGAAATTTCCTCAGGCGACTCGCAATAATTTTTTTCACACCCCGCTACCCCGCGTGACGCTTGGGCTCGCGCCGTTTCTGACGAACGGCGCAGCCAAACTAATTACGCATCGTGCCTTGACCTCCCTGATTCCGAACTATCCTTAAGCGCAGGCCATCCGAATCAGGGGAGAGCCGGTACACCGGCGTGCGGGTCATCGGTAGCGTTTCAGGGTGTTCTGGGGGGAAAACGGCCATTGGCGTCTGCCAATGACTGCCAGCATCGACTGATTGATCCGGCGTCGGCTCCACGTATCGAGCGAGGTGACGACGTCATGAGTATTTTTAGCCACTTCAAAAACCGCTTCGAATCCACACAGCAGGAGGAACTCACGCTGCAAGAGTACCTCGAGCTGTGCAAACAGGATCGCAGCACCTACGCGTCTGCCGCCGAACGTCTGCTGCTGGCGATAGGCGAGCCGCAATTGATAGACACCTCGAACAATTCGCGGCTGTCGCGAATATTCTCCAACAAGGTGATCCGTCGCTATCCGGCCTTTGAAGACTTCCATGGCATGGAAGAATGCATCGACCAGATCGTCTCCTACTTCCGCCATGCGGCCCAGGGCCTGGAAGAGAAGAAACAGATCCTCTACCTGCTCGGCCCCGTCGGTGGCGGTAAATCGTCCCTGGCCGAAAAACTCAAACAACTGATCGAAAAAGTGCCCTTCTACGCCATCAAGGGCTCGCCGGTGTTCGAGTCGCCCCTGGGCCTGTTCAACGCCACCGAAGATGGCGCGATCCTCGAAGAAGATTTCGGCATTCCCCGGCGCTACCTCAACACCATCATGTCGCCCTGGGCCACCAAGCGCCTGGCCGAATTCGGTGGTGACATCAGCCAGTTCCGCGTGGTCAAGCTCTACCCCTCGATCCTTAACCAGATCGGCGTGGCCAAGACCGAACCGGGCGACGAGAACAACCAGGACATCTCGGCGCTGGTGGGCAAAGTCGATATTCGCAAACTGGAAGAGTTCCCACAGAACGACGCCGACGCCTACAGCTACTCGGGCGCGCTGTGCCGGGCGAACCAGGGCCTGATGGAGTTCGTGGAGATGTTCAAGGCACCGATCAAGGTGCTGCACCCACTGCTCACCGCCACCCAGGAAGGCAACTACAACAGTACCGAAGGCCTCGGCGCGATTCCGTTCACCGGCATCCTGCTGGCCCACTCCAACGAATCGGAGTGGCACACCTTCCGCAACAACAAGAACAACGAAGCCTTCATCGACCGGATCTATATCGTCAAGGTGCCGTACTGCCTGCGGGTCAGCGATGAGATCAAGATCTACGACAAACTGCTGTTCAACAGCTCCCTGGCCAAGGCCCATTGCGCGCCCGACACCCTGAAGATGCTCGCCCAGTTCACCGTGCTGTCGCGCCTCAAGGAGCCGGAGAACTCGAATATCTACTCGAAGATGCGCGTGTACGACGGCGAGAACCTCAAGGACACCGATCCAAAGGCCAAGTCGATCCAGGAATACCGCGACACCGCGGGTGTGGACGAGGGCATGAACGGCCTGTCGACACGCTTTGCGTTCAAGATCCTGTCCAAGGTCTTCAACTTCGACCCCCACGAGATCGCCGCCAACCCGGTGCACCTGCTCTACGTGCTGGAACAGCAGATCGAACAGGAACAATTCCAGGCCGAGACCCGCGAGCGCTACCTGCGGTTCCTCAAGGAATACCTGGCACCGCGCTACATCGAGTTCATCGGCAAGGAAATCCAGACCGCGTACCTGGAGTCCTACAGCGAGTACGGCCAGAACATCTTCGACCGCTACGTGCTGTACGCCGATTTCTGGATCCAGGACCAGGAATACCGCGACCCGGAAACCGGCGAGATCCTCAACCGCGTAGCCCTCAATGAGGAACTGGAAAAGATCGAAAAACCGGCCGGCATCAGCAACCCGAAAGATTTCCGCAACGAAATCGTCAACTTCGTGCTGCGTGCCCGGGCCAACAACAACGGCAAGAACCCCACCTGGCTCAGCTACGAGAAGCTGCGGGTGGTCATCGAGAAGAAAATGTTCTCCAACACCGAGGACCTGCTGCCGGTCATCAGCTTCAATGCCAAGGCCAGCAAGGAGGATCAGCAAAAACACAACGACTTCGTCACACGCATGGTCGAACGTGGCTACACCGACAAACAGGTACGGCTGCTCTCCGAGTGGTATCTGCGGGTGCGCAAATCGCAGTAAGGCAGCGACAAGCGTGCAGTGCCAGGCCTCGGGCCTGGCTACTGACCGCCTGTCTTTAAGCTTCCAGCTCGCAGTTTGAAGCTTGTAACGTGAAGCTGCCCGGAGGGCTCCCCATGAGCTATGTGATCGACCGACGCCTCAATGGCAAGAACAAGAGCACGGTAAACCGCCAGCGTTTCCTGCGACGTTACCGTGACCACATCAAAAAGGCCGTTGAAGAGGCCGTGAGCCGCCGCTCCATCACCGACATGGAGCATGGCGAACAAATCAGCATTCCCGGCCGGGACATCGACGAACCGGTGCTGCACCACGGCCGGGGCGGCAAACAGACTGTCGTGCACCCCGGCAACAAGGAGTTCACCACCGGCGAACATATCCAGCGCCCCCAAGGCGGTGGCGGTGGCAAAGGCCCGGGCAAGGCCGGCAACTCCGGCGAGGGCATGGACGAGTTCGTGTTCCAGATCACCCAGGAAGAGTTCCTCGAATTCATGTTCGAAGACCTGGAACTGCCCAATCTGGTCAAGCGCAACCTGACCGGCACCGATACCTTCAAGACTGTGCGTGCCGGGATCAGCAACGAGGGCAATCCGTCTCGCATCAATATCATCCGCACCCTGCGCTCGGCCCATGCGCGGCGTATTGCACTGTCCGGCAGCAGCCGCGCCAAGCTCAAGGAAGCCAAGGAAGAATTGGCGCGTCTAAAACGCGAAGAGCCGGACAACTTCGGCGATATTCAGGAAATCGAGGCAGAAATCGAGAAACTCAGTGCGCGCATTCACCGCGTGCCGTTCCTCGACACCTTCGACCTGAAGTACAACCTGCTGGTCAAGCAGCCCAACCCCAGTTCGAAGGCCGTGATGTTCTGCCTGATGGACGTGTCCGGCTCCATGACCCAAGCCACCAAGGACATCGCCAAGCGCTTCTTCATCCTGCTGTACCTGTTCCTGAAACGGAACTACGACAAGATCGACGTGGTGTTTATCCGCCATCACACCAGCGCCCGGGAAGTGGACGAAGAAGAGTTCTTCTACTCACGGGAAACCGGCGGCACCATCGTCTCCAGCGCACTGAAGCTGATGCAGGAGATCATGGCCGAACGTTACCCGGCCAACGAATGGAATATCTACGCCGCCCAGGCCTCGGACGGCGACAACTGGAACGACGATTCGCCCATCTGCCGCGACATCCTGATCAACCAGATCATGCCGTTCGTGCAGTACTACACTTATGTTGAGATTACCCCCCGTGAGCACCAGGCCCTGTGGTTCGAATACGAGCGCATCGGCGAAGCCTTTGCCGACACGTTCGCCCAGCAGCAACTGGTCTCGGCCGGCGACATCTACCCGGTCTTCCGTGAACTCTTCCAGCGCAGGTTAGTGACATGACCGCCAAAAAAGAGCAAAAGCGCCAACCCATTTCCACGGGGTCCGAGTGGACCTTTGAACTGATCCAGGCCTATGACCGGGAAATCAGCCGTATTGCGGCGGGTTATGCCCTGGACACCTACCCCAACCAGATCGAAGTGATCACTGCCGAACAGATGATGGACGCCTATGCCTCCGTGGGCATGCCCTTGGGTTATCACCATTGGTCCTACGGCAAGCACTTCCTCAGCACCGAGAAGTCCTACAGCCGCGGCCAGATGGGCCTGGCCTACGAGATCGTGATCAACTCCGACCCGTGCATCGCCTATTTGATGGAAGAAAACACCATCTGCATGCAGGCATTGGTAGTGGCGCATGCCTGCTACGGGCACAACAGCTTCTTCAAGGGCAATTACCTGTTCCGTACCTGGACCGACGCCAGCTCGATCATCGACTATCTGGTATTCGCCAAGCAGTACATCATGCAGTGCGAGGAGCGCCACGGCATCGATGCGGTGGAAGACCTGCTCGACTCCTGCCATGCGCTGATGAACTACGGCGTCGATCGCTACAAACGCCCGTACCCGATTTCCGCCGAGGAAGAACGCCTGCGCCAAAAGGAGCGCGAGGAGCATCTGCAGAAACAGATCAACGACCTATGGCGCACCATTCCGAAAAAGACCGGTAAAAACAGCGACAAGGACAATGCGCGCTTCCCCGCCGAACCCCAGGAAAACATCCTGTACTTCCTGGAAAAACACGCGCCGCTGCTGGAGCCGTGGCAACGGGAAATCGTGCGCATCGTGCGCAAGATCGCCCAATACTTTTATCCACAGCGCCAGACCCAAGTGATGAACGAAGGCTGGGCGACGTTCTGGCACTACACGCTGATGAACGACCTGTACGACGAAGGCCTGGTCACCGACGGTTTCATGATGGAGTTCCTCACATCCCACACCAGCGTAGTATTCCAGCCCGGCTTCGACAGCCCGTATTACAGCGGCATCAACCCCTATGCGCTGGGCTTTGCCATGTACCGCGACATCCGGCGCATGTGCGAACACCCCACCGAGGAGGACCGCCGCTGGTTCCCGGAAATCGCCGGCAGCGATTGGTTGTCGACCATCAAGTTCGCCATGAGCAGCTTCAAGGATGAGAGTTTCATCCTGCAATACCTGTCCCCCCAGGTGATTCGCGACCTCAAGCTATTCAGCATCCTCGACGACGATCTCAAGGACGACCTGGTGGTACCGGCCATCCACGACGAACCCGGCTACCGCATCATCCGTGAAACCCTGGCGGCGCAGTACAACCTGGGCAACCGCGAACCCAACGTGCAGATCTACAGCATCGACGTGCGCGGTGACCGTTCGCTGACCCTGCGCCACCAGCAACACGACCGCAAACCCCTGGGCGAGTCCACCGAGGAAGTGCTCAAGCACCTGCATCGGCTCTGGGGCTTCGACATCCACCTGGAAACCCTGCAGGGCGATCAGGTGATGAAAACCCACCACGTGCCCCCGCGCACCGATCACAACGACAACGACTACGGCCGCCTGGACCTTGCCGTCGTCCACCTCTGAAACGGCAAAGCCTCCATTGGCAGGGCACAGGCGGTATCCTGTGCGGCTAATGGAGGCTTTTTCATGAAAATCTACAAAGTCGGCGGTGCGGTACGGGATCGCCTGCTGGGCATCCCGGTCACCGACATCGACCGCGTTGTCGTGGGTGCCACGGCAGAAGAGATGCTCGCCAAGGGCTACAAGCCGGTGGGCTCGGACTTCCCAGTGTTCCTCGACCCGAAAAACGGTGACGAATACGCCCTCGCCCGCACCGAGCGCAAGAGCGGCCGGGGTTACGGTGGCTTTGTGTTTCACGCCAGCCCTGACGTCACGCTGGAAGAAGACCTGATCCGCCGCGACCTGACCATCAATGCCATGGCAGAGGATGATGACGGCAACCTGACCGATCCTTATAACGGGCAGCGCGATCTCAAAGCGCGCATTTTACGTCACGTTTCCCCCGCATTTGCCGAAGATCCCCTTCGAGTCCTGCGTGTTGCCCGCTTCGCCGCGCGCTACGCGCCCTTGGGTTTTCGCGTCGCACCAGAAACCCTGGAGCTGATGCGTCAACTCAGTGAATCCGGCGAACTGGAAGCCCTGACTCCGGAGCGCAGTTGGAAGGAAATCTCCCGCGCACTGATGGAAGATCAGCCACAGGTATTTATCCAAGTGCTGCGCGACTGCGCCGCCCTGAAAACCTTGATGCCGGAAGTGGATGCCCTCTTCGGCGTGCCGCAACCCGCCGCGCACCACCCCGAGATCGACACGGGCGTGCATACCTTGAGCGTGCTGGAACAGGCCGCCCTACACACACAGCCGCTGACTGTTCGCTGGGCCTGCCTGCTGCATGACCTGGGCAAGGGCCTGACGCCTGTGGATAAGTTGCCACAGCACATTGCGCACGAATACACCGGCCTCAAACTGATCAAGGCGGTCAACGAACGCTTCAAGGTGCCGCGAGATTGCCAGGAACTGGCACTGTTGGTGGGCCAATATCACACCCACGGCCACCGGGCACTGGAGCTGAAGGCCTCGACTTTACTGGAATTACTGCAGAGTTTTGACGTGTACCGTCGACCACAGCGCTTTGAAGAGTTTGTGGTCGCCTGCGAAATGGATGCCCGGGGCCGCAAGGGTTTCGAGCAGCGTAGTTATCCACAGGCGGATTATCTACGCGGCGCTGCCAAGGCCGCGCGGGAGGTGGCGGTGGCGCCATTGCTGGAGAAGGGCTTCAAAGGCCCGGAACTGGGCGAGGCGCTCAAGCGCGAACGGCTCAAGGCGCTGAAAACCTACAAAGAGCAACACAACCTGTAGACGCCAATCCACCGTGGCGCGGGGGCGCCGCGCCCCCCAGCGCTCGCCACAGGCCTACAGAAGCTCATCGGGCGTGAGTTGCTGGCCTTGCCATTCAAACCCGACAGGCGCCAGCACCTGGTCGATCTGCGCATCGCGCCACAGGTCGCCAAGGGTCCTGCCCACCTCAGGATGCACACGCTGCGGCGCCATCAGTGACAGCGGCCACAGCACGAAGGCGTTCTTCAGGATCTCTGCTCGCGGCAGGATCAAACCATCGAAATCGCCCACCAGGTCACCATACAGCAGTACGTCGATGTCCAGCGGCAAGCCTTTGCGGTCCGGCGCATAGCGACCGTTATCGGCCTCGATGGATTTCAAGCGACGATCCAACTCCATCAATGACAGGTCGGTATAGGCCGACACCACCAGATTAAAGAACGGACCGCTCTTGATGCCCACCGGCTGGCTTTCGAACACAGCCGAGCAACGTATTTCCGTCAGAAAGCTCGCCAATGCATCAAGACCGGCGCGCAGGTGGGTCTCGCGATCAATATTGCTGCCAAGGCCAAGGTAAATCTGAGTTAGCGACATCCGCGCTCGATCTCCACGCCCACGCCCTTGGCGGCCGGCACAGCCCCTGGCTTGGTCAACTTGAGGTGCAGCCAGGGAATCTGGAACTCGCTCATCAACACTTCGGCCAGACGCTCGGCGAAGGTTTCCACAAGCTGGTATTGGGATTGCTCGGCAAACGCCTGGATGCGCGTGCTAACGCTGGCGTAATCCAGGGCCAGGGTCAGGTCGTCACCGGCCGCAGCCGGGCGGTTGTCCCAGGCGAAGCTCAGGTCCAGGCGCAGGCATTGGCGGATTCCGCGCTCCCAGTCGTAGGCCCCGATCACGGTGTCGACTTCCAGGCCTTCGATAAACACTCTGTCCAAGCACTCTTCTCCGCAGCACGACAAGGGCGCGATGCCCCGTTAGAATCAGGGCGTCCTCGCCCGGAATAGTTAGCATGTTTTGGTCACTGGCGATTTTCGCCTACCTGCTCGGCTCGCTGTCCTTCGCCATTTTGCTCAGCCGCCTGACGGGAAATCCCGATCCGCGAATGAGTGGTTCAGGCAATGCCGGCGCCACCAATATGTTGCGCTTGGCGGGCAAGAAGCTCGCTGTGCTGACGCTGCTGGGCGATCTGTGCAAGGGCCTGTTGCCCGTGCTGATCGCCAGCCTCGCCGGTCTTACCCTGCAACAGCAGGCCTGGGTCGGCGTGTGTGCCGTCCTCGGCCATCTGTTCCCACTGTACTTCCGCTTTCGCGGTGGCAAAGGTGTCGCCACGGCGGCCGGCATGTTGCTGGGGATCTACCCGCCAGCAGCGTTGCTGGCCGTTATTGCCTGGCTGCTGACGTTCTACCTGACCCGCACCAGCTCACTCGCCGCACTGATCGCCACCCCGCTGACCCTGCCGCTGCTGGCCTGGCAGGAGCCGGCGGCACTGTTGCCGATGAGCGTGCTGACATTGCTGATCGTCTGGCGCCACCGCGGCAATTTACGCGACCTGTTTGCCGGGCGCGAACGGCATTTTTAAATACCCGCTCACGTTGCCCCGTGCAAAGGCCTACAACGCAGACAACTGCTCCATCGGCCAGCGCGCCTGCACGCTGATCGCCAGACTCTCATGCTGCCCGGCCTGCAGGCGCTGGCAGCCGGCGTAGGCGATCATCGCGCCATTGTCGGTGCAGAACTCGGGGCGCGCGTAGAACACGTCGCCCTTCATGTCGCCGAGCATTTTTTCCAACGACGTGCGCAAGGCCTTGTTGGCGCTGACGCCACCGGCAATCACCAGGCGCTTCATGCCCGCCTGTTTCAGCGCACGCTTGCACTTGATGGTCAAAGTCTCCACCACGGCCTGCTGGAACGCCAGCGCGATGTCGCAACGGGCTTGCTGGCTGTCGTCTCCGGCGCTGACGCTGTGCTGCCAGGTATTCAACGCGGAGGTCTTCAAGCCGCTGAAGCTGAACATCAAACCCGGACGATCGCACATCGGACGCGGAAATGTGTAGCGACCGGCGACGCCTTTTTCGGCAAGCCGTGCGATTTCCGGACCGCCTGGATAGTTGAGGCCCATCATCTTCGCGGTTTTGTCGAAGGCTTCGCCGGCGGCGTCGTCCAGGGATTCACCCAGCAGCGTGTATTGGCCGATGCCATCCACCTGAACCAGCTGCGTATGGCCGCCGGAAACCAACAAAGCGACGAACGGGAACTCTGGCGGTGTTTTTTCCAGCATTGGAGCCAATAAATGGCCTTCCATATGGTGCACGCCAAGGGCCGGAATGCCCCAGGCGAAGGCCAGTGCCTGGGCGCAAGAGGCCCCAACCAGCAGGGCTCCGACCAATCCTGGGCCAGCCGTGTAGGCAATCGCATCGATCTCGGTCGGCACGCAACCGGCCTCGTCCAGCACCTGGCGAATCAACGGCAGCATGCGTTTGACGTGATCTCGGCTGGCAAGCTCCGGCACCACGCCGCCATAGGCGCGGTGCAGGTCGATCTGACTGAACAGTGCATCGGCCAAAAGCCCGCGTTCACTGTCGTAAAGTGCGACACCGGTTTCGTCGCAGGAGGTTTCAAGTCCCAGTACTAGCATGGGTTTGCGCCTTGTAGAGGCTGAATTCGAAGGCGCGCATAATAGTCGCCACTCCCCCTCCCGACTAGCGGTTTTCGATCAGAGGCTTTGCATTCCGGCCAATGAGGGGTTAACATCCGCAACCCTTAAAAACCGACGACCTCAGCCGCGAATTGTTTGCGACGAGAACGTTGATCCCGGTAATGAAAGAAGGTAGCTCTGGATGCCAGCCGTCAAAGTTAAAGAGAACGAACCCTTCGACGTAGCTCTGCGTCGTTTCAAGCGCTCCTGCGAAAAAGCCGGTGTACTGGCTGAAGTTCGTAGCCGCGAATTTTACGAGAAGCCAACTTCTGAGCGTAAGCGCAAAGCAGCAGCCGCTGTTAAGCGTCACGCCAAGAAAGTTCAGCGCGAACAGCGCCGCGCCGTTCGTCTGTACTAATACACAGACGTTCGTAGCAAGCTTCTGCCAAGCCCGGCCCTCAGCCGGGCTAATGGCATTTGCGGACAACGCTTGATGCTTCACTGTTGACGCCGCACATGCGACCGAAACAACTGCTTCACACGTCAGGACTGGCTCTTCTGCCAGCGGTGCACGTCTCTTCTGACGAGTCTAACAAGGCTACTGACGAGCACACTTATTCTGTAAACAGACGATCAACAGGTCGGCTGTGCCCAACAAAGCGATTCCGAGGCCCACTAACGGCCAAGACCGGACGCCCGGGCAACATTTCCAAGCCAAAGACTGATCAGAAATTAACGTCAGTGAATGTTCGGCAGATACACTTCCATGCAGCCCCAGCACACAATCGATGAACGAGCCACGCCTTACGTGCGCTTGAGCACATCATGGGCCCTCATTTACACGCAGTGATGACGAGAACGCCATGGCCGGGCTAATTCCCCAGAGCTTTATTGACGACCTTCTGAACCGCACCGACATCGTCGATGTCGTCAGCTCGCGCGTGCAACTGAAAAAAGCCGGCAAGAACTACACCGCCTGCTGCCCGTTCCACAAAGAGAAAACCCCGTCATTCAGCGTCAGCCCCGACAAGCAGTTCTACTACTGTTTCGGCTGCGGCGCTGGCGGCAATGCCCTCGGTTTCCTCATGGACCACGACAACCTGGACTTCCCCCAGGCCATCGAGGACCTGGCGAAAGCCGCCGGCATGGAAGTCCCTCGCGAAGAAAGTGGTCGCCCACACAAACCGCGCCAGCCCACCGACTCGCCGCTGTACCCACTGCTGACGGCCGCTGCCGACTTTTATCGTCAGGCGCTTAAAAGCCACCCGCAGCGCAAGGCCGCCGTCGACTACCTGAAAGGTCGTGGCCTCACCGGCGAAATCGCCCGTGACTTCGGCCTGGGTTTCGCTCCGCCTGGCTGGGACAACCTGTACAAGCACCTGAGCAGCGACACCCTGCAGCAAAAAGCCATGATCGACGCCGGCCTACTGGTGGAAAACGCCGAGACCGGCAAACGTTACGACCGCTTCCGCGACCGCGTGATGTTTCCGATCCGCGACAGCCGCGGCCGCATCATCGCCTTCGGTGGCCGCGTGCTGGGGGACGACAAGCCCAAGTACCTGAACTCCCCGGAAACCCCGGTATTCCACAAGGGCCAGGAACTCTACGGCCTGTTTGAAGCGCGCAAGAACAACCGCAACCTCGATGAAATCATCGTGGTCGAAGGCTATATGGACGTGATCGCCCTCGCCCAGCAAGGCCTGCGCAATGCCGTGGCGACCCTGGGCACGGCGACCAGCGAAGAACATTTGAAGCGCCTGTTTCGCGTAGTGCCCAGTGTGCTTTTCTGCTTCGACGGCGACCAGGCCGGCCGCAATGCCGCCTGGCGCGCCCTCGAAGCCACACTATCGAGCCTGCAGGATGGGCGCCGCGCGCGCTTTTTGTTCCTGCCCGAAGGCGAAGACCCGGACACCCTGGTCCGCTCCGAAGGCACCGACGCATTCCGCGCCCGCATCAACCAACACGCGCAACCGCTGGCAGATTACTTCTTCCAGCAACTGACCGAAGAAGCCGACCCGCGCTCACTCGAAGGCAAGGCCCACATGGCCACCCTCGCGGCGCCGCTGATCGACAAGGTGCCGGGCGCGAACCTGCGCACGCTTATGCGCCAACGCCTGCAAGAGATCACCGGCCTGAGCGGCGAAGCCGTCAGCCAGCTGGCGCACAGCGCGCCGCAAGATGCACCGCCACCGGCCTACGACCCAGGCATGGACTACGACGCCATGCCGGATTACGCCGACTTCCACCAGCCGCAGGAGGCCTACGCGCCCCAGCAGGAGTGGACACCGAAAAAGCCCGGCGCCGGCGGCAAGAAATGGGACAAGAAGCCTTGGAGCAAGAACGGCAAGCGCGGTGACCGCGATGAAGCCTATGCCCCGCGCACCCCGGTTGCCGTAGAAGCGCCGACGCTGATTGCCCTGCGCACGCTCATCCACCACCCGCAACTGGCGGGCAAGGTTGAAAGTGCCGATCATTTTGCCAACGCGAGCAACACTTACGCCCAGGTGCTGATTGCCCTGATCGAAGCCGTGCAGAAAAATCCTAAGCTAAACTCTATTCAGCTGATGGCTCGCTGGCATGGCACCGAACAAGGCCGATTACTCAAGGCGCTCGCGGAAAAGGAGTGGCTAATTGACGGCGATAACCTTGAACAACAGTTTTTAGACACCATTACTAGGTTATCCGCGGGCCAGCACACGCAGACCCTCGATGAACTGATCAAGAGAGCAAGACAGCCGGGATTGTCGGCTGAAGAGCAAATTCAGATAGCAAAACAGATGCGCGACCTCTTAAAACAGAATGTTTCCGCATCAAACCCGACCTCAGCTGGCGTGTGAGGTCATAGCTCGGGTATAATCCTCGGCTTGTTTTTTGCCCGCCAAGACCTTCAGTGGATAGGGTGTTATGTCCGGAAAAGCGCAACAGCAGTCTCGTATCAAAGAGTTGATCACCCTTGGTCGTGAGCAGAAGTATCTGACTTACGCAGAGGTCAACGACCACCTGCCTGAGGATATTTCAGATCCTGAGCAGGTGGAAGACATCATCCGCATGATTAACGACATGGGGATCCCCGTACACGAGAGTGCTCCGGATGCGGACGCCCTTATGTTGGCCGACGCCGATACCGACGAGGCAGCCGCTGAAGAAGCCGCTGCCGCGCTGGCTGCGGTGGAGACCGACATCGGTCGCACGACTGACCCTGTGCGCATGTATATGCGTGAAATGGGTACCGTCGAGTTGCTGACACGCGAAGGCGAAATCGAAATCGCCAAGCGTATTGAAGAGGGTATCCGTGAAGTGATGGGCGCAATCGCGCACTTCCCTGGCACGGTTGACCACATTCTCTCCGAGTACACTCGCGTCACCACCGAAGGTGGTCGCCTGTCCGACGTCTTGAGCGGTTACATCGACCCGGACGACGGCATTGCGCCGCCTGCCGCCGAAATACCGCCGCCTGTCGATGCAAAAGCGGCGAAAGCTGACGACGATTCCGAAGACGACGATGCTGAAGCCAGCAGCGACGACGAAGAAGAAGTCGAAAGCGGCCCGGACCCGATCATCGCTGCCCAGCGTTTCGGGGCGGTTTCCGATCAAATGGAAATCACCCGCAAGGCATTGAAGAAGCACGGTCGCTCCAACAAGCAGGCCATTGCCGAGCTGTTGGCCCTGGCCGAGCTGTTCATGCCGATCAAGCTGGTGCCGAAGCAATTCGAAGGCCTGGTTGAACGCGTTCGTAGCGCCCTTGAGCGTCTGCGTGCACAAGAGCGTGCGATCATGCAGCTCTGTGTCCGTGATGCGCGCATGCCGCGTACCGATTTCCTGCGCCAGTTCCCGGGCAACGAAGTTGACGAAAGCTGGTCCGACGCACTGGCCAAAGGCAAGGCGAAGTACGCTGAAGCCATTGGTCGCCTGCAACCGGACATCATCCGCTGCCAGCAGAAGCTGACCGCGCTTGAAACCGAGACCGGCCTGACAATTGCCGAGATCAAGGACATCAACCGTCGCATGTCGATCGGTGAGGCCAAGGCCCGCCGCGCGAAGAAAGAGATGGTTGAAGCGAACTTGCGTCTGGTGATCTCCATCGCCAAGAAGTACACCAACCGTGGCTTGCAATTCCTCGACCTGATCCAGGAAGGCAACATCGGCTTGATGAAGGCTGTGGACAAGTTCGAATACCGTCGCGGCTACAAGTTCTCGACTTATGCCACCTGGTGGATCCGTCAGGCGATCACTCGCTCGATCGCCGACCAGGCCCGCACCATCCGTATTCCGGTGCACATGATCGAGACCATCAACAAGCTCAACCGCATTTCCCGGCAGATGTTGCAGGAAATGGGTCGCGAACCGACCCCGGAAGAGTTGGGCGAACGCATGGAAATGCCTGAGGATAAAATCCGCAAGGTATTGAAGATCGCTAAAGAGCCGATCTCCATGGAAACCCCGATCGGTGATGACGAAGACTCCCATCTGGGTGACTTCATCGAAGACTCGACCATGCAGTCGCCAATCGATGTCGCCACCGTTGAGAGCCTCAAGGAAGCGACTCGCGACGTACTGTCCGGCCTCACTGCCCGTGAAGCCAAGGTACTGCGCATGCGTTTCGGCATCGACATGAATACCGACCACACCCTTGAGGAAGTCGGTAAACAGTTTGACGTGACCCGCGAGCGGATCCGTCAGATCGAAGCCAAGGCGTTGCGCAAGTTGCGCCACCCGACGCGAAGCGAGCACCTGCGCTCCTTCCTCGACGAGTGATACCAGAACCCCCGGCCCAGGCCGGGGGTTTTGTTTTCTACAGCAAAAAATTCCGCGCAACACCCCTCCCCCGCAATGCCCGTCTACACTCGAACCATTCCCCGTGCCATAACGAGACCGTTATGCCCAGATTGCCGACCGTGTTACTGCTGTCGCTGCTGACCTGGACCGCAACGGCTGGCGCGTTGACTCTTAGCGATGATGAGCGTGGCTGGCTAGCGGACCATCAGGAACTGCGGCTGGGGGTGGATGCGTCATGGCCACCCTTCGAATACCGTGATGAAAATAGCCACTACCAGGGCCTGGCCGCCGACTATGTGCGCCTGATCCAGGACCGCCTGGGCGTCAGGATCAAATTGATCGAACCCGCAAGCTGGAGCGCGGTGCTCGAGCAGGCCCGAAACAACCAGCTCGACCTGCTGCCCGGTGTCATGTCCACGCCTGAACGCCAGAGCTACATGGCCTTCACGCGCCCGTACCTGGACTTCCCCATCGTGATCCTGGCCCATGAGGGTGGCGCCCAGCCGCGCAACCTCAAGGATCTCTACGGGCTGAAGATTGCCGTGGTGGAAAATTACGCCCCCCACGAACTGCTCCGCACCCACCACCCCGACCTGAATCTGGTGGCCATGCCCAACGTCAGCTCGACGCTACAAGCGCTGGCCACCGACGAAGTGGATGCCGTGGTCGGCGACCTCGCATCCAGCGTCTGGAGCCTGCGCCAGCTGAAACTCGACGGTCTGTACGTCAGCGGCGAAACGCCCTACCGCTACCAACTGGCGATGGGCGTGCCGCGTGACAACAAGATGCTGGTCGGCATCCTCGATAAAGTCCTGGCCGACCTCAGCCCGGACGAAACCGATGCCATCCAGCAACACTGGGTCGGCAGCATTACCGATCACCGCGCATTCTGGACTGACCTGCTGACCTACGGCCTGCCCGCAGTGCTGCTGCTGAGCACCGTTTTGGCCATCGTGATTCGGATCAATCGCCGGCTCAGTTCGGAAATTTCCCGCCGCGTGGCGCTCGAACAAGAACTGCGCAGCAGCGAATACCACTACCGCGGCCTGGTAGAGAGCCTGTCGGCTATCGCCTGGGAAGCCAGCATCATCGACTTCACCTACAGCTACGTCTCCCCCCACGCCGAAGAACTGCTGGGGTACCCGCGTGCCCATTGGCTGATCCCAGGCTTCTGGCGCAACATCATCCACCCTGCCGACCTGACACGCGCCGAAACCTATTGCCATCGCGAAACCCGCGCCAACCGCGACCACAGCATCGATTACCGCGTCATCACCGCCGACGGCCGCTGCCTGTGGGTGCGCGACATCGTCAGCCTCATAGAGCATGGTCACGAGCCCGTGTTGCGCGGCCTGATGATCGACATCAGCGAAGCCAAACGCACTGAAGAAGCGCTGCAACTGTCCGAGCAAAAGTTTGCCTCGGTGTTCCAGCAATGCCCGGACATACTCGTGATCGCCCGTCTGTCCGACGGCTGCCTGCTGGAGGTGAACAAGGCCTTCGAGGATCAGGTCGGCCTGAGCGCCGAGGAAGTAGTGGGTAAAACCGGCACGGCGTTGAACATCTGGGGCTACGAGGGCGCCGGCCCGGATCTGCTGAAACGGGTGCAGACCTCCAGCATCCGCAACCTGGAGATGCCCTTTCGGCGCAGCAACGGCCAAGTCTTCACCGGCCTGATTTCCGCCGAGCCATTCCAGCTCGACACCATCGAAGCCATCGTCGTGGTCGTGCGCGATATTTCCCAGCTCAAGGAAACCCAGCAGCAGTTGCAAACCTCGGAAGAGAAGTTCGCCAAGGCATTCCATGCCTCCCCCGACGGCTTGCTGCTGAGCCGTCAACGCGATGGGCTGCTGATCGAAGTGAACGATGGTTTCAGCCGCATTACCGGCTTCGCCAGCGCCACCTCCATCGATAAGTCCGCCTTGGACCTGGGCATCTGGGTCGACCTCAACGAACGCAAAAACATGTTGGAGATGATGCAGCGCGACGGCTTTGTCCGCGATTTCATCTGCCATATCCGCCGCAGTGATGGGCAAGTCCGCCTCTGTGAATTGTCCAGCCGCCCACTGCCAATCGGCGACGACGACTGCATGCTCACCATCGCCCGCGACATTACCGAACGCCAGCTGATGCAGGAAAAACTGCAACAAGCCGCAACGGTCTTCGAAAGCACCGCCGAGGGCGTGCTGATCACCGACACGCAGCAGAACATCAGCGCCGTCAACCGCGCCTTCAGCGAGATCACCGGTTACAGCGAAGCCGAAGCCTTGGGCCAGACACCACGTCTGCTCGCCTCGGGCCTGCACGACAGCGCCTTCTATGCCGCGATGTGGCATCAGTTGACCGCCCATGGGCATTGGCAAGGCGAGATCTCCAACCGCCGCAAGAATGGCGAGCCGTACCCCAGCTGGCTGACCATCAGCGCCGTACGCAACCGCGACCAGTTGATCACGCACTTCGTCGCCGTGTTTGCCGACATTTCCAGCCTAAAACTGGCCCAGGCCCGCCTCGACTACCAGGCGCACCACGACCCGCTGACCGGCCTGCCAAACCGCACGCTGTTTGAAAACCGACTGCAGGCCGCCCTCAACGGCCATCAGGAAACCGGCAAACAGGGCGCCGTGCTGTTTCTCGACCTGGACCGTTTCAAGCACATCAACGACAGCCTCGGCCACCCCGTCGGCGACCTGCTGCTCAAGGACATTGCCGTACGCCTCAAGGAACAACTGCGTGACATCGACACCGTCGCCCGCCTCGGTGGCGATGAATTCATCATCCTGCTGCCGGGCCTGCAACATGCCAGCGACGCCGAACACCTCGCAAACAAACTGCTGGCGTGCTTCACCCTACCGTTCCAGGCCGGCGAACATGAGTTCTTCATCAGCGCCAGCATCGGCACCAGCCTGTACCCCCAGGACGGCACCGACGTCGCCACCCTGGTCAAGAACGCCGACGCCGCGATGTACCGCTCCAAGGCCAAGGGCCGCAACCGGGTAGAGAGCTACACCCGCGACCTCACCGCCCAGGCCAACGAGCGCGTGGCCTTAGAACACGAACTGCGCCGCGCCATCGAACGCGACGAACTGAGCCTGTGCTACCAACCCAAGCGCAGCCTGGCGACACAAGAACTGATCGGCGCCGAAGCACTGATCCGCTGGCGTCACCCGACCTTCGGCGAAGTGCCGCCCGAACACTTCATCGCCCTCGCCGAAGAGAACGGCATGATCCTGCAGATCGGTGACTGGGTACTCGAACAGGCCTGCCGGCAAATGCACGCCTGGCAGGGCACCTTCGATGACTTCGGCACACTCTCGGTCAACCTCGCCGGCGCGCAACTGCGTCACCCCAACCTGCTGTCACGCATCGAACAACTGTTGCACGACTACCACCTCACACCCGGCTGCCTGCAACTGGAGATCACCGAAAACTTCATCATGAGCCAGGCTGAAGAAGCGCTGGAGGTCCTGCACCAACTCAAGCACCTGGGCGTGCAGCTGGCGATCGACGACTTCGGCACAGGTTATTCATCCCTCAGCTACCTCAAGCGGCTGCCGCTGGACTTCCTGAAAATCGACCAATCCTTCGTCCGCGGCCTGCCCGACGACCCCCACGACGCTGCAATCGTGCGCGCCATCATCGCCCTGGGCCACAGCATGCAATTCACCATCATCGCCGAGGGCGTGGAAAACTCCGCGCAACAGGCATTCCTTGCCGCCGAGGGCTGCGAACAGATGCAAGGCTACATCGTCAGCCTGCCCCTGCCGCCCGAACTGTTCGCAGCTACATTCCTTCGTATGAGGGCTGAGGATTTTTCGGATAGCACAGTGGAGAAACCGTCGTTATAATCCGCGACCTGTTTAGGGCCTATAGCTCAGTTGGTCAGAGCAGAGGACTCATAATCCTTTGGTCCACGGTTCAAGTCCGTGTGGGCCCACCAACTCCAAAGCCGCGCATTGCGCGGCTTTTGTGTGTCTGGCCGAGTGGTTTGCCAGCCAGCCCAGGCGAATAAATCGACGAAAGTGTGTAAAAAGCGTCCACACTCCATCGCTCACCTACTGGAGCCTCCCCTTGCCTGCCCTAGACGAAATCGACCGCCAACTGATCGCCGCCCTGCAAATCAACGCGCGCGAAAGCGTGGCGATGCTGGCCCGCCAGTTGGGGATCGCGCGCACCACGGTGACGTCGCGCCTGGCGCGCCTGGAAAAGACCCAGGTGATCACAGGTTACGGTGTACGCCTCGGCCAACGGGTGGCGGGCGGTGGTTTGCAGGCTTATGTGGGGATCACCGTCCAGCCGCGCTCCGGCAAGGAAGTGCTGCGCCGACTGAGTGCGATGGCCCAGGTCCAGCAGTTGTGCGCCGTGAGCGGCGAGTTCGATTACGTGGCCTGGCTGCGCACCGACTCGCCGGAGCAGCTCGACCAGTTGCTCGACCAGATCGGCAGCGTCGATGGCGTCGAGAAGACCACCACTTCGATCATCCTCAGTAACAAATTGGATCGCGGCCAGCCAGTCTGACCACCCGCTTCGTCACTCTGACTAAAAACAATTCATTCCGACGACACTTTGCGTCTTATTAACGAGCGCTACGCTCCCTAAACTGGCTGCCATCTTTTCCTATACTCAGCGGGACGTGCCCCGCCGAGTCGCCAGCCAGGTCAGCCATGAACACATTCAACAAAAACAATCGCCACCCTGCAGACGGTAAAAAACCCATCACCATCTTTGGCCCGGACTTCCCGTTCGCCTTCGATGACTGGATCGAACACCCCGCCGGCCTGGGCAGCATTCCCGCCGCCAACCATGGCGCCGAAGTAGCGATTGTCGGCGCGGGCATCGCCGGCCTGGTGGCCGCTTACGAACTGATGAAGCTGGGCCTCAAGCCGGTGGTGTACGAAGCCTCGAAAATGGGCGGGCGCTTGCGCTCCCAGGCGTTTGAAGGCGCCGAAGGCATCATCGCCGAGCTGGGCGGCATGCGCTTCCCGGTGTCATCCACCGCGTTCTACCACTACGTCGACAAGCTCGGCCTGGAAACCAAACCCTTCCCGAACCCGTTGACGCCAGCGTCCGGCAGCACGGTGATCGACCTCGAAGGCCAGACCCATTACGCACAAAAGCTGTCGGACTTGCCGGCGTTGTTCCAGGAAGTTGCCGACGCCTGGGCCGATGCCCTGGAGGCCGGCTCGCAGTTCGGTGACATCCAGCAAGCCATCCGCGACCGTGACGTACCACGCCTCAAGGCGCTGTGGAACAAGCTCGTACCGTTGTGGGACGACCGCACGTTCTACGACTTCGTCGCCACCTCCAAGGCGTTCGCCAAGTTGTCGTTCCTGCACCGTGAAGTCTTCGGCCAGGTCGGTTTCGGCACAGGTGGCTGGGACTCGGACTTCCCCAACTCGATGCTGGAAATCTTCCGCGTGGTGATGACCAACTGCGATGACCACCAGCACCTCGTGGTCGGTGGCGTAGCCCAAGTGCCCATGGGCATCTGGCGCCATGTACCGGAGCGCTGCGCCCATTGGCCGGCGGGCACCAGCCTCAGTTCACTGCACCGCGGCGCGCCACGGGCCGGGGTCAAGCGCATTGCCCACGCCGACGGTGGCCGCTTCGCCGTCACCGACAACTACGGCGACACCCGCGAATACGCCGCCGTCCTGACCACCTGCCAGAGCTGGCTGCTGACCACCCAGATCGAATGTGACGAAAGCCTGTTCTCACAAAAAATGTGGATGGCCCTCGATCGCACGCGCTACATGCAGTCCTCGAAAACCTTCGTGATGGTCGACCGCCCGTTCTGGAAAGACAAAGACCCGGAAACCGGTCGCGACCTGATGAGCATGACCCTCACCGATCGCCTGACCCGTGGCACCTACCTGTTCGACAACGGTGACGACAAGCCGGGGGTGATCTGCCTGTCCTACGCGTGGATGAGCGACGCGCTGAAAATGCTCCCGCAGCCCATCGACAAACGCGTAAAGCTGGCCCTCGACGCCCTGAAGAAGATCTACCCGAAAGTCGACATCAAGGCGCGCATCATCGGCGACCCGATCACCGTATCCTGGGAAGCCGACCCGCATTTCCTCGGGGCCTTCAAAGGCGCGTTGCCCGGTCACTATCGCTACAACCAGCGTATGTATGCGCACTTCATGCAGAAGGACATGCCCGCCGAACAGCGTGGGATCTTTATCGCCGGTGACGACGTTTCCTGGACACCGGCATGGGTAGAAGGCGCCGTGCAAACCTCGCTGAATGCTGTATGGGGCATCATGACCCACTTCGGCGGCAGCACTCACCCCGAGAACCCGGGGCCGGGCGATGTGTTCGATGAAATTGGCCCGATTGCCCTGCCTGAATAAGGAGTTGACCATGCGTGTCGCCTTGTACCAATGCCCGCCGCTGCCACTGGATGTGGCCGGCAACCTGGCACGCCTGCACCAGCTGGCGCATGAAGCGTCCGGTGCGGATGTGCTGGTGTTGCCGGAGATGTTCCTCAGCGGCTACAACATCGGCGCCGAGGCGGTGGGGGCCTTGGCCGAGGCCCAGGATGGTCCGTCCGCGCAGAGGATTGCCGCACTGGCGCAAAGTGCCGGGCTGGCGATTGTCTACGGCTACCCGGAGCGGGCCGACGACGGGCAGATCTACAACGCCGTGCAACTGATAGACGCTCACGGCCAGCGCCTGTGCAACTACCGCAAGACGCATCTGTTTGGCGATCTGGATCACGGGATGTTCAGTGCCGGGGGCGATGACTTCCCGGTAGTGGAACTCAACGGTTGGAAGCTGGGCATGCTGATCTGCTACGACCTGGAATTCCCGGAAAACACCCGCCGCCTGGCCCTGGCCGGTGCCGAGCTGATCCTGGTGCCCACCGCGAACATGGTGCCGTTCGACTTTGTCGCCGATGTCACCGTGCGAGCGCGGGCCTTCGAGAACCAATGCTACGTGGCCTACGCCAATTACTGCGGGCATGAAGGCGACATCCACTACTGCGGGCAAAGCAGTATTGCCGCGCCGGACGGCCAGCGCATTGCCCAGGCCGGGCTGGATGAAGCGCTGATCATCGGCACGCTGGATCATCAATCGATCCTCACTGCCCGCGCCGCCAACCACTACCTGCACGACCGCCGTCCCCAGCTGTACAGCGCGCTGCACAAGCCCTGACCTTGTGGGTTTGTTAGCATAGGCACTTCCTACGTTTCGGAAGTGCCCATGCCTGCGCCGGCCCACCCTCTTCACCGTCAACTGACCCTGGCCAATGGCCTGCGGGTTTCCCTGCGCCATGCGCCGCGCTTGAAGCGCAGCGCGGCGGTTTTACGGGTCGCCGCCGGCAGCCACGATGTGCCCCTGGCCTGGCCGGGGTTGGCGCACTTTCTTGAGCATCTGCTGTTCCTCGCAACCGAGCGTTTTCCCACAGACGAAGGGCTGATGGCCTACGTGCAACGCCACGGCGGCCAGGTCAACGCCAGCACCCGCGAGCGCACCACGGACTTCTTCTTTGAACTGCCGGTGTCGACCTTCGCCGATGGCCTGGAGCGCTTGGCCGACATGCTGGCCCAGCCGCGCCTGGCGCTGGAAGATCAACTGCGCGAACGCGAAGTGCTGCACGCGGAATTTGTCGCCTGGTCCCAGGATGCCAAGGCCCAGCAGCAGGTGGCGTTGTTCGCAGGGCTGGCGACGGATCATCCACTGCGCGGTTTTCATGCGGGCAACCGCGACAGCTTGCCGGTGGAAAGTCAGGCATTTCAGCAGGCATTGCGGGAATTTCATCAGCAGTTCTACCAGAGCGGACAAATGACCTTAAGCCTTGCAGGCCCACAGTCGCTGGACGCACTGGAAACTCTTGCGCAGCAATTCAGCGCTGTGTTGAATTCGAGCCCTCAACGCCCACAACTCGCACCACCGCCGTTGATGCCCGGTGACGTTCAGGGCTACCAGCACAAAGCTGACAACCACCTGCACCAAGTCATCACTTGCAACGCGCCGCGCGCAGCCCTGGAGTTCCTCTGCACCTGGCTCAACGCTTCGGCTCCAGGCGGATTGTTGGCCGAACTGCAAACACGACAACTGGCCACCGACCTGCAAGCGAGGGTGCTGTATCACTTTGCCGGGCAAGCACTGTTGGACGTCGATTTCACCCTCGACACTCAAGATGAACCGGCGACAGCGATTGAAGCATTGCTGCACGACTGGCTGAGCTTTTTCGCACACAGCGATTGGACGGCACTGCAAGAAGAGTTCGCCCTGCTGGCCGCTCGCCAGCAACAAACCGGCGGCGCCCTCGCCTTGGCTCGACACGACAGCGAAGATCTGTCGGAACAGGCCCTCACTGCCCTCAAAACCCTGCTCGTCGCCCTGCGGCTGCCACCGGCGCAGCACACGTGGCAACTGCCACCGAACAATCCATTCCTGCGCCCGCCAGCCAAGGAAGAGCGTGCTGGCCTGATTCGTGGCCAGACCAGCGCCCACCGCGGTTTGCGCACCTTCGCCCAGGACCGTTCACGGGGCCGCCGGGAAGTGTCGGCGCTGTCCTTCAGCCAAGCGTGGGCGAATGACACCGATGAAGCCGCGCTGTACCTGCACTGGCGCTCTGCTCCCAGCGACCTGCAAGGCGCATTGCAGCCACTGCGTGAGAATGCTCGCCAGGCGGGCGTTGAATTGTCGTTTGAAACCATCGGCAACGACTGGCTGGTGAAAATGGTCGGGCTGCACGAACCCATGCCGGCGGCGTTGGATGCCTTGGCGCACATCCTGAACCAGGCACAACAGAAACCCTGCGCCCCGACGCCGACGATCGCCATTCGCGAATTGCTCAAAGCACTGCCCGCTTACTGCGCCACCCCGCCCGAGCACCGCGAAACCTCCTGGGTCAACGCCCGCTGGCAGGGCCTGGGGCTGGGTTTTCCGGCCGCGTCCGAAGCGGCGATCAAGGCAGCCGCAGCGCACCTGCCCGGGCAACCCGCACCGACCGATCAGTTCTTGCCAACCCTCGGCGGCCAGCGCATCTGGCACGAGGTGAAGACCGATTCCAGCGAGGCCGCCTTGCTGCTGTTTTGCCCGGCCCCCAGCCAATCCCTGGAGGATGAAGCCGCGTGGCGCCTGCTTGGGCATCTGCTCCAGGGTCCGTTTTACCAACGCCTGCGGGTAGAGCTGCAAATCGGCTACGCCGTGTTCAGCGGCGTCCGACAGATCAACGGGCAAACGGGCCTGCTGTTTGGCGTGCAATCGCCCAATGTGTCCCGGGAAGCGATCGTTGAGCAGTTACAGATCTTCCTGACGCAATTGCCGACGCTGATCAACAACGCTGACGACATGGCCAACACGGCACTGGCGGGACAGTTCTCGGCAAGCACGCTACCGCTTGCCCAAGCCGCCGAACTGCTCTGGCATGCGCGTTTGGCCGGGCACCCGGCGGATTATCTGGAGCGCGTTCAACAGTCGATCCAACGCCTGACCCGCGAAGATCTGCTACACGCCGCCGAACAGTTGAACAACGCCACAGGCGGCTGGCGCTATGTCGCCAACGGCCCGCGCATCACAACAGGCTGATACCGGCGGGCTGATCATTGCCAACCTTGCAACAGGCTTTTTCCACCGAGACAGCGCTAACTTGAGCAGATCTGAGTATTATTCCTACTCACGCTGCTGAACATCTCCGATCGGAGATGGACTATATGTATTACTTGGTAGTGAAAGTCCCATCCCTTGGTAGGAGTAAGAATATGACCTGGTCCAAACCTGCTTACACTGATCTGCGTATCGGTTTCGAAGTCACCATGTACTTCGCCAGCCGTTAATCCGCTGGGTACTACAACGCCTCGGCCCGCCCGGGGCGTTTTTGTTTTGAGCTTTGCTTGGGAGCTACCATGTTTGTCCAGATTCTAGGTTCCGCCGCCGGCGGTGGTTTCCCACAGTGGAACTGCAACTGCGCCAACTGCGCAGGTTTTCGTGATGGCAGCTTGCGGGCCCAGGCACGTACCCAATCGTCCATCGCCATCTCCGACGATGGCGTGAATTGGGTGCTGTGCAACGCCTCGCCGGATATTCGCGCGCAACTGCAAGGCTTTGCGCCGATGCAGCCCGGCCGTGCGCTACGCGACACCGGCATCAGCGCCATCATCCTGATGGACAGCCAGATCGACCACACCACCGGCCTGCTGAGCCTGCGCGAAGGCTGCCCGCACCAGGTGTGGTGCACCGACATGGTCCACGAAGATCTCAGCACCGGCTTCCCGCTGTTCCCCATGCTTACCCACTGGAACGGCGGCCTGGCCTGGAACCGCATCGAGCTGGACACCAGCTTCAGCATCCCGGCCTGCCCCAACCTGCGGTTCACCCCGCTGCCACTGCGCAGCGCTGCACCGCCCTACTCACCGCACCGCTTCGACCCGCACCCGGGCGACAATATCGGCCTGATCGTCGAAGACCTGCGCACCGGCGGCAAGCTGTTCTATGCCCCCGGCCTGGGCAAGGTCGACGCACCACTGCTGGAGATCATGGCCGGCAGCGACTGCCTGCTGGTGGACGGCACAATGTGGGACGACGATGAAATGCAGCGCCGTGGCGTCGGCACCCGCACCGGCCGCGAAATGGGTCATCTGGCGCAGAACGGCCCCGGCGGCATGCTGCAAGTGCTGGAACAACTGCCAGAGCAGCGCAAAGTGCTTATCCACATCAACAACACCAACCCGATCCTCGATGAAGACTCCCCCGAGCGAGCCGAGCTGGTGCGGCGTAATGTCGAAGTGGCTTACGACGGCATGAGCATTGAATTGTAGGAGCGATCGAAATGACTGATACGCCGTTGACCACCGCCGAATTCGAAGCCGCCCTGCGTGCCAAGGGCGCCTTCTACCATATCCATCACCCGTACCACGTGGCGATGTACGAAGGCCGCGCAAGTCGCGAGCAGATCCAGGGCTGGGTCGCCAACCGTTTCTACTATCAAGTGAATATTCCGCTCAAAGACGCGGCGATCCTGGCCAACTGCCCTGACCGCGAGATCCGCCGCGAATGGATCCAGCGCCTGCTCGACCACGACGGCGCCCCCGGTGAAGACGGCGGCATCGAAGCCTGGCTGCGCCTGGGGCAGGCCGTCGGTCTCGATCCCGACCAACTGCGCTCGCAGGAATTGGTACTGCCCGGCGTACGCTTTGCGGTCGACGCCTACGTCAACTTTGCCCGTCGCGCCAGCTGGCAGGAAGCCGCCAGCAGTTCGCTGACCGAGCTGTTCGCGCCGCAGATCCACCAGTCGCGCCTCGACAGCTGGCCGCAGCATTACCCGTGGATCGACCCGACCGGCTACGAATATTTCCGCACCCGCCTGGGCCAGGCCCGCCGGGATGTGGAACACGGTTTGGCGATCACCTTGCAGCACTACACCACCCGCGAAGGCCAGGAGCGCATGCTGGAAATACTCCAGTTCAAACTGGATATTTTGTGGAGCATGCTGGACGCCATGAGCATGGCCTACGAACTCAAGCGCCCGCCGTATCACAGCGTGACCGACCAGCGGGTTTGGCATAAAGGGATCGCCCTATGAGCTTTGATCGCAGCAAGAAACCGACCTGGCGCCAGGGCTACCGCTACCAGTACGAGCCCGCGCAAAAGGGCCATGTGTTGCTCTACCCCGAAGGCATGATCAAGCTCAACGACAGCGCTGCGCTGATCGGCGGCCTGATCGACGGCGAGCGCGACGTGGCGGCGATCATCGCCGAGCTGGATAAGCAGTTCCCCGGCGTACCTGAGCTGGGTGACGACATCGAGCAATTCATGGAGGTCGCCCGTGCAGAACACTGGATCACCCTTGCCTGAAAAACCGCCGATCGGCCTGCCGCTGTGGCTGCTCGCCGAGCTGACCTACCGCTGCCCGCTGCAATGCCCGTATTGCTCCAACCCGTTGGATTTCGCCGAGCAGGGCAAGGAACTGAGCACCGAGCAGTGGTTCAAGGTGTTTCGCGAGGCGCGGGAAATGGGCGCAGCACAGCTGGGGTTTTCCGGCGGTGAACCGCTGGTGCGCCAGGACCTCGCCGAGCTGATCGCCGAAGCGCGCAAGCTGGGGTTCTACACCAACCTGATCACCTCCGGCATCGGCCTGACCGAGCAGAAGATCAGCGACTTCAAGAAGGCTGGCCTGGACCATATCCAGATCAGCTTCCAGGCCAGCGACGAGCAGGTGAACAACCTGCTGGCCGGCTCGAAAAAAGCCTTCGCGCAAAAACTGGAGATGGCCCGGGCGGTGAAAGCCCACGGCTACCCGATGGTGCTGAACTTCGTTACCCACCGGCACAATATCGACAAGATCGACCGCATCATTGAGCTGTGTATCGCGCTGGAGGCAGACTTCGTTGAGCTCGCCACCTGCCAGTTCTACGGCTGGGCGCAGCTCAATCGTGTGGGTTTGTTGCCGACCAAGGAACAACTGGTACGCGCCGAACGCATCACCAATGAATACCGCGCCAAGCTCGAAGCCGAAGGCCACCCGTGCAAGCTGATCTTCGTTACCCCGGATTACTACGAAGAACGCCCGAAAGCCTGCATGAACGGCTGGGGCAGTATTTTTCTGACAGTGACGCCAGACGGCACCGCCCTGCCCTGCCACGGCGCCCGACAGATGCCGGTGCAATTTCCGAATGTGCGCGACCACAGCATGCAACACATCTGGTACGACTCGTTCGGCTTCAACCGCTTTCGCGGCTACGACTGGATGCCCGAGCCGTGCCGTTCATGCGATGAAAAAGAAAAGGACTTCGGTGGCTGCCGCTGCCAGGCATTCATGCTCACCGGCGACGCGAGCAACGCCGACCCGGTGTGCAGCAAATCCGAGCAGCACGGCATCATCCTTCAAGCGCGCGAAGATGCCGAACACGCCACCCAGACCATCGAACAGCTGGCGTTTCGCAACGAGCGCAACTCACGCCTCATCGCCAAAAGCTGACGGCCTCAGCGCTTGGCGATGATGTATACCGCGTGAATGATGCCGGGGAAGTAGCCGCACAGGGTCAGCAGAATATTCAGCCAGAACGCGCCGGCGAAGCCCACTTGCAGGAACACGCCCAGTGGCGGCAGCAGGATGGCGATGAGGATACGAATGAAATCCATGGGTCAGCTCCAGAAAATCGGCTCGTGTGAGCCGTGTAGCTAATCGACCTTGGGGGTTCGTGAGGGTTCAGTGGGATCTGGCTTAGAGCCATCTATACCGACGTACACAAAAAAACGCCCCCAGCCAAAAGAATCAGGCTGGAGGCGCCGCGTATACCGCGAGACGGTTCAGGAAATTGGGGTTAAACGGCGATGCCCTTGCGGCATTGCAACTGCGCAGTACGCACGCGGGAGAAAGCGCGCGCCAGGCGCAGGAGCATTTCGTCGATGTTGCCTTTGCTGACGGTCAACGCCGGGGTAAAGCGCAGGCAATTGGGTTGCGGGGCGTTGAGGATCAGGCCTTCGTGCAGCGCAGCTTTTACCACTGCATCTGCAGAATCATCCGACAAGGTCAGGCCCCACATCAGGCCGTGGCCGCGCAGTTGGCCGTGGTCGTAGCGGTAGGCCAGGCGGGCAAGGCCTTCGCCCAGATGCAAGCCGGCTTCACGTACATGTTCAAGGAAGCCGTGCTCCAGCACCGTATCAAGCACCGCCATGCCGGCTGAGGCCATCAACGCGTTGCCATGATGGGTGCCGTCCAGCTCGCCCAACTCGAAGCAACAGGCTTTGCCCCGGGCCAACAGCGCCGCCAGGGGCACGCCGCCGCCCAGGCCTTTACCCAGGGTGATGATGTCGGCGCGTACGCCGTATTGCTGTTCGGCAAGCAGGGTGCCGCAACGGCCAAGGCCGGTTTGTACTTCGTCCAGGATCAGCAGGATGCCCAGTTCACGACACAGGCGCTCGACACCCTTGAGGTAGTGCTCGGTGGCCGGGATCACGCCGGCTTCGCCCTGGATGGGTTCGAGCAGGATGGCCACGGTTTGCGCATCGACTGCGGCGTGCAGGGCCGGCAGGTCGTTGAAAGGCACATGGCTGAAGCCTGGCAGTTGCGGTTCAAAACGATTGTCCGGACCACCGGCCGAAGCCGACATCGCCGCGAAGCTGCGCCCATGGCAACCGCCGCTGGCACTGATGATGCGGTAGGCGCCACCGCGATGCAGTTGGCCCCATTTGCGCGCCAGCTTGATCGCCGCCTCACAGGCTTCCGCGCCACTGTTGAGCAGGTAGGCCTGGTCGCTGCCGGTACGATGGCAGAGCCGTTCGGCGAGGTTGAGTTGAGCACGGTTATGCAGGCCGTTGCCCGGGTTGATCAGCGCCTGGGTCTGGTCGGCCAGGGCCTTGATCAACACCTGTGGGCTGTGGCCGAGGCTGTTGGCAGCATTGCCTTGGCTGAAATCCAGGTAGGCACGCTCGTCGCTGTCCCACAGCCAGGAGCCCTGGCCGCGTACGAACACTTGCGGTGGACGCGCCACGGTGGGCATCAAGGATTCGCTCGACGCATCATCACGCGACTCGTCCAAAATCAGGTCATCCAGGCTGGGCGTCGGGCGGCGCATATTGAACAGGTTCACACCTCACCCCCAATAGCAACCGGACCTTGGTCGGTGCGACCGAGCAACAGTGCCTTGAGGTTTTTTGCCTTGCCTATGTAAACGCTATCTAAATAAACGCTATTCATTGCCCGATCTGGCCCTGTAAGCCCTGCGAATAGGCGCTAGACTAGGCGCCCCGGGGGCCAACGGCCATTTCGATTTTCCAGCTTTTTCGATAAGCAAATCTTATGGATTTCAAGCAACTGCGTTATTTCGTCGCGGTGTATGAGGAAGGCCACGTCGGCCGTGCCGCGGAGCGTCTGTCGATCTCCCAGCCGGCGTTGTCCCAGCAGATCCGCCAGTTGGAACAAAACCTCGACGTGAGCCTGTTCGAACGCAGCAGCAAACGCCTGCTGCCGACCCTCGCCGCACACACCCTGTACAACCACGCGTTGCCGTTGATCGATGGCATGCAGCAAGCCGTCGAAGCCTTGCGCAACTTCAAGGGCCAGGCCATGCGCACCTTGGCCATCGGTGTGCTGCAAACCGTGCACACCAGCCTGGTCCCGCAAATGCTCGAACGGGTGCGCAAGGCCCAGCCACACCTGGTGGTGCAGATTTACGAGTTGACCGGGCTGGAGATTGAGCGGCGACTGCTCAATGGCTCGCTAGACATCGGCATCAGCTACCTGCCGCCACGACAGCCGGGCCTGCACGGCGCACTGTTGTATGAAGATGAGTTGAAGGTGGTCATCCCCGAGGATCACCCGTTGCGGGAATTCAAGAAAGTCTCGCTGAAACAGGCGGCCGAGTTGCCGATGTTGCTGCTGGGGGAAGAGTTTCAGGTCAGACAAATCTGGCAGGGCCAGTTGGCCAACCTCGGACGGCGCCCGCAGGTGCAGGCCGAGCTGAACACCATGGTGGGGATTCTCGACAGCCTGCCCCACACCAAACTGGCGACGGTACTGCCGGGCCGCTCCCAAGACGAACACAACAGCAAGGCACTGCTATGGAAACCCTTGAGCGAACCCAGGGTGCCGTTGAAAGTCGGTTTGGTGTGCCGTGATGCGCAACGCCAGCAGGCGACGGTAGCGCTGTTGCGCACGTTGCTGGAAGACGTGATGAATGCGCCGCAGGCAAGCGCCTGACTTTTTCGCGGGCAAAAGAAAACCCCGCCGAAGCGGGGCTTTGCAGACTGTTTCCCTGACATCCATTTCACTCCGCCATCCTGGCAGAATCCTACGTGTCCGTGTTGTTGCTTTGCGCTTCCTGCGCGACGTCCATGTGAAGTAGATTAACTGTGGATCCAATTTGGCGATAGAGGACGAATAGCAGCACGTCATGTAAGAGAATACTTACACGCCCTCTCCCCTTAAAACAGCGCCTCATCCAACAGGAACAGCGATTCACTACCGGCCTTTACCGACGCGTTCAGCGACTGGATACGCGGCAGCAGGCGGGCAAAGTAGAAGCGCGCAGTCCCCAGCTTGCTGGCGTAGAAGGCCTCCTCAGCCTCTTTGCCCAACGCCGCCTTTGCCATGCGCGCCCACATATAGGCGTAGGCCATGTATCCAAATGCATGCAAATACTCCACCGACGCCGCACCGATTTCATTCGGGTTGGTTTTCGCGCGATCCAGCACCCACGCCGTCAGTTCGTCCAGAGTGTCGACCGCCACACTCAGCGGCTTGGTGAACTCCGCCAACTCGCCGGCGGCCGAGGCAATAAATGCGCGGATCTCGTCAGCGAACAAGGTGTAGAACGCCCCACCACTGCCAACAATTTTGCGCCCCATCAGGTCCAGCGCCTGGATGCCGTTGGTGCCTTCGTAGATCTGGGTGATGCGCACGTCACGCACCAGTTGCTCCTGGCCCCACTCGCGGATATAGCCGTGGCCGCCGAACACTTGCTGGCCGAGCACGGTGGTTTCCAGGCCAAGGTCGCTCAAGAACGCCTTGGCCACCGGGGTCAGCAAGGCCACCAGGTTATCCGCACGCTCGCGGGCAGCCGGGTCTTCGCTGAACTTGGCGATGTCCAACTGCGTCGCCACGTAGGTGGAGAACGCGCGACCGCCTTCGTTCGCGGCCTTCATGGTCAGCAGCATGCGACGCACGTCCGGGTGGACGATGATCGGATCGGCCACCTTGTCCTTGGCCTGGGCACCGGTCGGCGCACGGCTTTGCAGGCGGTCACGCGCATATTCAATCGCGTTCTGATACGAGCGCTCACCGGACGCCAGGCCCTGGATACCCACCCCCAGACGCTCGTAGTTCATCATGGTGAACATCGCCGCCAGGCCACGGTTCGGCTCGCCCACCAGATAACCCACGGCCTGGTCGAAGTTCATCACGCAGGTCGCGGACGCCTGGATGCCCATCTTGTGCTCGATCGAGCCACAGCTCACCAGGTTGCGCGCACCCAGGCTGCCATCGGCATTCACCATGAACTTCGGCACCAGGAACAACGAGATGCCCTTGGGACCGGCCGGCGCGTCCGGCAGCTTGGCCAGCACCAGGTGGATGATGTTTTCGGTCAGGTCGTGTTCGCCGCCGGTGATAAAGATCTTGGTGCCGCTGATCGTGTAGGAACCGTCCGCTTGCGGCTCGGCTTTCGTGCGAATAATCCCCAGGTCCGTACCGGCATGGGCTTCGGTCAGGCACATGGAACCGGCCCACTCACCGGAGTACATCTTCGGCAGGTAGGTGGCCTTGAGTTCTTCACTGGCGTGGGTATTGATGGAGACACAGGCGCCGGACGTCAGCATCGGGTACAGGCCAAACGCCAGGCTCGACGAGTTGATCATCTCTTCAACCTGGGCCGAGACCGCCTTGGGCATGCCCATGCCACCGAACGCCGGATCACCGCCTACACCCACCCAGCCACCTTCAGCGTAGGTTTTATAAGCCTGCGGATAACCATCCGGGGTAAACACCGCTGTGTCTTGCCAACGGCAACCCTGCTCATCGCCACCACGGCTAAGCGGGGCGATGGATTTGGCAGTGACTTTGCCGGCTTCTTCGAGGATTGCCTCTACGGTTTCGGCATCAACGGTGTCTGCCAATGCCGGCAACTGAGCCCAAATGTCGGCGACCTCAAAGACTTCGTTGAGGACGAAGCGCATATCACGCAGCGGCGCTTTGTAATCAGCCATGGCAAACCTCGTGAGAACGTGAAAGGTAATTCGGTAAGGGTCGGTTTTACAGGCTCCGAGTGTACCCGAACAACTTTTCAGACACATAGGGTCCACTTGTGACTGGCTGGTATTTTTAAGTCATCACAACGCAAATGCCTCCGCAGGCAGACTCATCAGGCATTCGCTGCCCGCTTCCACGGCGGCGCGGTGGGTGGCGGTGCGGGGCAGCAGGCGCTTGAAGTAGAAGTCGCAGGTGGCCAGTTTGGCTTGGGCGAACGCGGCATCCTCGACCTGCGCTTGGGCGGCAACCGCCATGCGCAGCCACAGATAGGCGAGCACGATGTAACCGCTGTACATCAAGTAATCCACCGCCGCTGCGCCGACTTCGTCGGGATTCTTCATGGCCGCCATGCCCACTTTGGTCGTCAGCTCGCCCCATTCCCCATTGAGTTGATTGAGTTGCGCCACATAGGCCTTGAGCTGGGCATGCTCGGCATTCGCCGCGCAAAACTTATGCACAATCCTGGTAAACCCGCGCAGCAACTTGCCCTGGCTACCCAGCACTTTACGCCCCAGCAAATCGAGGGCCTGGATGCCGTTGGTGCCTTCATAGATCGGCGCAATCCGTGCATCCCGCGCCAGTTGCTCCATGCCCCATTCGCGAATGTAGCCATGGCCGCCAAAGATCTGCATGCCGTGGTTGGTCACTTCAAGGCCGGTGTCGGTCATAAAGGCTTTGCAGATCGGCGTGAGGAACGCCAACAGGTCTTCGGCCTCCTGGCGTTGCGCGGCGTCGCTGCTCAGGTGCGCGGTGTCGAGCAATTGCGCAGTGAAGTAGGTCAGCGCCCGGTTGCCTTCGTTGAAGGCCTTCATGGTCAGTAACATGCGCCGCACGTCGGGGTGCACGATGATCGGGTCGGCGGCTTTGTCCGGGGCCTTGGCGCCGGTCAAAGAGCGCATCTGCAGGCGATCGTTGGCGTATTTGATCGCGCCCTGGTAACTCGCCTCGCCGTTGCACAACCCCTGCATACCGGTGCCCAGGCGCGCATGGTTCATCATGGTGAACATGCAGTTGAGGCCCTTGTTCGCCTCGCCGATCAGGAAGCCCTTGGCCCCGTCGAAATTCAGCACGCAGGTGGCCGAGCCCTTGATACCCATCTTGTGTTCGATAGAGCCGCAATGCACCGCGTTGCGCTCGCCGGAATCGGCATGGAACTTGGGCACGATAAACAACGAGATGCCCTTGGTGCCCGCCGGCGCATCCGGCAGCTTGGCCAGCACCAAGTGGATGATATTGGCGCTCATGTCGTGCTCGCCGGCCGAGATGAAGATCTTGCTGCCGGTCAGCGCATAGCTGCCGTCCGCCTGGGGCACGGCGCGGGTATTGATCAGGCCCAGGTCGGTGCCGCAATGGGCTTCGGTGAGGCACATGGTGCCGGTCCATTCGCCGGCGGTGAGCTTAGTCAGGAAGGTGTCTTTCTGTTGCGCAGTGCCATGGGCGTGGATCGCTGACATCGCGCCATGCGTCAGCCCCGGGTACATGCCCCACGAGGTATTGCTGGAGCCGATCATCTCACTGAGCACCAGGCCCAGGGACTGCGGCAAGCCTTGGCCGCCGAAGGCCGGGTCCGCCGCCACGCCGTGCCAGCCGCCTTCGACATACTGGGCGAACGCTTCCTTGAACCCCTTGGGCGTGGTGACGACGCCGTTGTCGAAATGGCAGCCTTCTTCATCACCGCTGCGGTTGAGCGGCGCGAGCACGTTTTCGCAGAATTTGGCGCCTTCTTCGAGGATCGCACTGACCATGTCGGGGCTGGCATCCGTCGCGCCCAACGCGGCGTAGTGGCCGTGGAAATCAAACACGTTGTCGATCAGAAAGCGCATGTCGCGCAGGGGAGCTTTGTAGTCAGGCATGGCAATGTCTCCGGCAGCAGATCGCTTCAACCTACTGCCGGCCAAGCCCTCGGACAATCACTGTAGCGCTGCTGAATACAGCGCCATTACTCAACCGGCAGCGCTTTGCGTGCGCACGGCGCCACGCCGGGTCTGCCCGGCCGCGATCACGCAATTGCGCCCTGCGCCCTTGGCGGCGTACAGCGCCTGGTCGGCAGACTTGAGCACTTCTTCGCTGGTGCGTTGCTCAGCCTGACGCTCGGCCACGCCGATGCTGACGGTTACCGAGACACTGCTGGCGCCATTGCCCACCCGCCGTTGGCGCCCTTGCTGATCGTCCTGGGGACGATCCGGGTTGCGCAGTTTGATGTCGTAGTTGGCGATGATCTCGCGGATTTCTTCCAGATGCGGCATGCACTCATCCAGGCTCTTGCCGGCAAACACCACGGCGAACTCTTCACCACCATACCGGTAGGCGCGACCGCCACCGTTGACCTTGGCCAGCTTGCTCGCCACCAGGCGCAGCACCTGATCACCCACGTCGTGGCCGTGGGTGTCGTTGAAGCGCTTGAAGTGATCAACGTCGGTCATCGCCAGCACGTAGTTGCGCCCCAGGCGCTGCATGCGTTCGTTCAGCGCACGCCGTCCGGGCAGGCCGGTCAGTTCGTCACGGAAGGCCATTTGATAGGCCTCGTGGGCTACACCCGCAGCGATCATCAGCATCACCTGGCTGCACATGATGTTGAGGGTGAACGGCAGGATGAAGGTTTGTGGCAGCATCCAGAACAAACCGATAAATCCCACCAGTTGCGCGGCGTGCAGCGGGCGTGGCTGATACCAGTATTGCGCCACCAGGGTCAGGAAGCCGATCAGGAACATCGGGTACGACAACTGGATCAGGCTCATCCAGGCCCCATGCAACGCCGGCCAGCGGATCTCTGCCAGCCAGTTCAACAGCGCCTGGGGATAACTTTGCTCCAACGCCAACGCGACACTGCCTACGGCAAGCAACACAGCACAGCGTGCGACCAGGTCGCGGAACAGGTGGGTTTTTTCCTGCCATAACGCATAGATGCTGAACAACAGCGGCAAGAGCAGGCAACACAAATGGAACACCACGGCGGCGTCTTCACGCACGCGGCCATTGTCGCGGTAGTAGTCGGTCTGGGTATCGAGCAGGAAGTAGGCGATATACACCGTGATCATCAGAAACAGTTCGCGCTGGCGTCGATACACCGCGCAATACGAACCGCCGAGCAACAGCACCAGGGTCGGCAGCACGTTGAACAGCGAGGTAAAGAAGACGTTGAGGTCCTTGACGTACGCAGCCGAGAGCCCGGCCAGCAACAGCAGCAACGAAGGTAGGAAATGACTGAACCGTACAGCGGACACGCGTGACAAGGGTAAAACTCCGACCCGCAAAAGAATGATGGCACTGTGCCTCTGCGCGAACAGTTAAGCATAACCTGGCACGCATGTATCACATTGCCATCACTTTAACGGCAGCCAACGGCAATCCCTGAGCGCTGTACTGTGGTTTTTTATTGCCCAAAAAAAGCCGCCGCTTCCGGTAGGAAGCGGCGGCTCAGGAAGTGACCCGGTAAGGCTTAGTAAGCCAGGCCGAAGTCTTCTTCTTTCATGTCCATCAGGTTGTTGGCGCCCGACAGCATGGTGGCCACGTGGGTACGGGTACGCGGCAGGATGCGCTGGAAGTAGAAGCGCGCCGTCTGCAGCTTGGCCGTGTAGAACGCTTCTTCGGAGGTGCCGGCCGCCAGTTTCTCAGCCGCCAGGCGCGCCATGTCGGCCCAGAAGTAAGCCAGGCACGCATAACCGGAGTACATCAGGTAGTCCACCGAGGCGGCGCCGACTTCTTCGCGGTCTTTCATCGCGGCCATGCCGACCTTCATGGTCAACTCGCCCCACTCTTTGTTCAGTGCAGCCAGCGGTGCGACGAACTCTTTGACCGCTTCGTTGCCCTCGTTGGCCTGGCAGAACTTGTGCACGATCTTGGTGAAGCCCTTGAGCGCTTCGCCTTGGGTCATCAGCACTTTACGGCCCAGCAGGTCGAGAGCCTGGATACCCGTGGTGCCTTCGTACAGCATCGAAATGCGGCTGTCGCGCACGTTCTGCTCCATGCCCCACTCGGCAATGAAGCCGTGGCCGCCGTAGATCTGCACGCCGTGGTTGGCGGACTCGAAACCGACTTCGGTCATGAACGCCTTGGCGATAGGAGTCATGAAGGCCAGCAGGCCGTCGGCCTGTTTCTTGGCTTCGTCGTCGGTGCCGTACTTGACGATGTCCACTTGCTTGGCGGTGAAGTACACCATCGCACGGTTGCCTTCGGCGAAGGCTTTCATGGTCAGCAGCATGCGACGCACGTCAGGGTGCACGATGATCGGGTCAGCGGCCTTTTCCGGCGCTTTCGGGCCGGTCAGGGAGCGCATTTGCAGGCGATCACGGGCATATTTCAGGCCGCCCTGGAAGCCGATCTCGGCGTGGGACAGGCCTTGCAGCGCGGTCCCCAGGCGAGCGGTGTTCATAAAGGTGAACATGCAGTTCAGGCCTTTGTTCGCCGGGCCGATCAGGAAACCGGTGGCCTGGTCGAAGTTCATCACACAGGTGGCGTTGCCGTGGATGCCCATCTTGTGTTCCAGCGAGCCACAGCTCACCGCGTTGCGCGTGCCGATCGAGCCATCGGCGTTGGGCAGGAACTTCGGCACGATAAACAGCGAGATGCCTTTGGTGCCAGCCGGAGCGTCCGGCAGGCGGGCCAGTACGATGTGGACGATGTTGTCGGCCATGTCGTGTTCACCGGCCGAGATGAAGATCTTGGTGCCGGAGACCTTGTAGGAACCGTCCGCCTGAGGCTCGGCCTTGGTGCGCAGCATGCCCAGGTCGGTACCGCAGTGTGGCTCGGTCAGGCACATGGTGCCGGTCCATTCACCCGACACCAGTTTGGTCAGGTAAGCCTCTTGCTGCTCGGGGGTGCCGTGCTCGGAAATGGTGTTCATCGCACCGTGGGACAGGCCTGGGTACATGCCCCACGACCAGTTGGCGGTGCCAACCATTTCGCTCACGGCCAGGCCCAGGGATTCCGGCAGGCCTTGGCCACCGTGCTCTACGTCGTGGGCCAGGCTTGGCCAGCCGCCTTCGACGAATTGTTTATAGGCTTCTTTGAAACCAGTAGGGGTTTTAACGCCAGACTCACTCCAGGTGCACCCTTCGATGTCACCCACGCGGTTCAACGGGGCCAGCACTTGCTCACAAAACTTGGCGCCTTCCTCAAGGATGGCGTCAACCATGTCCGGGGTAGCGTCCTGGCAAGCCGGCAGGCTCTGATAGTGCGCTTCATAGCCAAGCAGTTCGTCACGAACGAAGCGAATATCACGCAAGGGGGCCTTGTAGTCAGGCATAGCGATAAACCTCTGCTGATGTATCTGGAATGAACAACCGCGTGGAATTGTTGTGGCGGTCAAACAGGTGTTTGAAACATACGTTTACGACTTGGGGATGTCAAGACGCCGTTTGTCATGCGGCAAATCAATGCCGCGCACGACAGCGCACGTGGCGAGATGCCACTGCACAGGAAAGTGTAGAAGTTCAGAGGGTTGGCGCAGAACAAATGTGGGAGCTGGCTTGCCTGCGATGCAGGCGCCGCGGTGCATCAGGACGAAAAAGTAGAAGCTATCGCAGGCAAGCCAACTCCCCCAGAAGAGCCAGCACGCCTGGGAAGAGAGGGGTCAAGCGAAGGTATCGATCAAGGTGCCGAGCATTTCATCCGAAGCCTTGGCGACTTTGGCGCCCAGCTCCACCTGAAACTTGCCTTCAGCCATCTCGACCATATTGCTCGCCGAATTCGACGGCTGGGCCCGGTCGTTGGCGCGCAGGCGATCAAGCTGTGCATCCGATGGCTGGGTCGTCGCCGCGCTGGCGATCTTGCCGGCGGCCTGGTCGACACGGTTCTGCCCGGCCTGAATGGTGCTCAGTCCCGAATAAAACGCGCTGCTTCCAGAGATGTCCATGGCGTAAACCTGCCTTTATAGAATCGTGAGCCCTGATTGAAGCAGAGAAACCGGCAAAACACCCGTCAAAAACACTAATGGCACAATGCCTTAGTGATAGCCAAAATCAGTCAAGCAGATCCAATTGCAAGTACTCGGCCACCGCTTCAGCCCCGGCGTGCTTGAGCTTCGGCACACGCCCCAGGCACGGTGCAGGCAATCGCTCGGCCAGGGTGGCGAGGTTCTCTTCCAGACGGGAGGTCTTGGGATCGATGATATTCGCCACCCAGCCCGCCAGCGACAAACCGTCCCGGGCGATGGCCTCGGCAGTCAGCAAGGCATGACTGATGCACCCCAGGCGCACGCCCACCACCAGGATTACCGGCAGCTTCAGCGCAATGGCCAGGTCCGACAGGTTCGCCTGATCCGCCAGCGGCACGCGCCAACCGCCCGCGCCCTCGATCAGGGTGAAATCCGCATCCCGCGCCAGGATCTGCTGCATCGGCTTGAGCAACGCTTGCACCGTGAGCGCAACCCCCGCTTCGCGCGCCGCCAGATGGGGCGCGATGGCCGGCTCGAACGCCAGCGGGTTGACCTCGGCATAACTCAGCGGCAGCGAGCACTCGGCCAACAGCGCCAGTGCGTCGGCGTTGCGCAAGCCTTTGGGCGTGACCTGGCAACCAGAGGCCACCGGCTTACCGGCGGCAGTACTTTTTCCGGCTTGCCGGGCGGCGTGCAACAGGCCGGCGGCGATGGTGGTCTTGCCAACATCCGTATCGGTACCGGTGACAAAATAGGCGCTCATAGCGGTTTCTCCAGTACGGCGTACACCACTTGATACGTGGCGGGCAGGCCCTGGGCCTGACGGAACTGCTCGTAAGCGTCCACCAGTGCAACAATCCGCGCGCGCCCCGTCAACCCTCCCGGCCGGCCGGGGTTGAGGTTATGGGCGCCCAACGCCTTCAACTCATGGGTCAGGCTACGCACATCCGGGTAGTGCAGCACATGGGGCTGGCGCTCCAGGCTCACCACCCGCAGGCCGCTGGCCGCGCACAATTGCTGATACATCTCGAAGGTGCGGAAACGGTTGACGTGAACCATACCGTCCGCCGCCCGCCAGCTTTCGCGCAGCTCATCCAGGGTGCCCACGCACAGGCTGGCGAACGCCAACACGCCACCGGGTTGCAGCACGCGATAAGCCTCGCTGAGCACCGCGCCGAAATTCGCACACCATTGCACCGCGAGGGAGGTGAAGAGCAGCCCCACGCTTTCAGCTTTAAGCGGCAAGCGCTCGGCATCACCTGCGATGAAGTGCTGTGCGCCACCCAGGGGCCGCGCGTGGTTGAGCATGCCTTCGGCGATGTCCAACGCAATGCCCTGGCTGGCGGGCAGGCGCGCGCCCAGCACACGGCTGAAATACCCGGTGCCGCACCCCATATCCAACCAGCGTTGCGGTGCAATACCGGCCGGCACACGTGCCAGCAATTCAGCGCCGACAGCCCGCTGCAACTCGGCAACGCTGTCATAGCTGGCCGCCGCACGGGAAAACGACGCCGCCACCTGGCGCTTGTCCGGCAGGGCACCCGGCAACGGGGCGTGGGATAAATCAGTCATCAGCGCACTCATGCAAAAAAGCCTGGATGGCCCCCGCTACACCGTGGGGGTCCTCCAGAAGAAAAGCGTGACCAGCCTGTTCAATCAGGCCGATTTCAACATCGGGCAGCAAGCTCAGCAGGTCGCTCGCGGCTTCGGCGGGCACCAGTTCGTCGCCCCCGGCAAACAGGTGCATCTGCGGGCCCCGATAGGCCAGCAAGGCGTCGCGGGTGTCGAGTCGGGCAAGCAATTCAAGGCCGCTCATCAACGCCCGGGGCGGAGTGTTCGGCGCCCCGCCCACCAGCAAACGCGCCAGCCCACGCGGGTCGGCGGCGCCCTTGGCACACAACAGGCCGAAGCGTTTCAGGGTGACTTGGGAATCGGCATGACAACCGGCGAGGAAGGCGTCAAAGGTCTCGGCAGGCATCGCACTCGGCCAACCGTCATGGGCGACAAAACAGGGGTTGCTCGCCAGGGTCAGCAAGCCGCAGCAGCGTTCGCCACGTCGTGCCGCCAGTTCCGCAGCAAGCATGCCGCCGAGGGACCAGCCGCCCAGCCAGGCGTCGTCCGGCAGCGTCGCGTCGAGTTCATCGAGCCATTCGTCCAGGTCGCTGGCGTCCAGCGTCGGCAACGGTTCGATCTGCACCCGCAGGTGTTCGTCCAGACCGTGCAAGGCGGCGGCCAACGGCTCCAGCGGCGATACGCCGAGGCCCCAGCCAGGCAACAAAATCAGTCGATCACGCATGGTCGGGCTCCGTGGCGCCTAACAAGCGGAAACACTCTTCCAACCCGCTCAACAATAGCTTCACCTGCGCCTCGGTGTGGGCCGCCGTTAACGTCACGCGCAAACGTGCGCTGCCAGCGGGTACGGTGGGCGGGCGGATCGCCGTGACCATCAGGCCACGCTCGCGCAGCATCTGCGACAGGCGCACGGCCTTGGCGCTGCTACCGACCAGGATCGGCTGGATCGGCGTAAAACTCGCCATCAAATCCAGGCCAAGCTGCTCGGCGCCCCGGCGGAACTGGCGGATCAGGCCATCGAGGTGCTCGCGCCGCCAATGCTCGGTGCGCAGCAACTCCAGGCTTTTCAAGGTCGCACAGGCCAGCGCCGGGGGCTGGCTGGTGGTGTAGATATACGGGCGCGCAAACTGGATCAGGCTTTCGATCAGCTCTTCGCTGCCCGCCACAAAGGCGCCCGCCGTACCGAAGGCTTTACCGAGGGTGCCGACCAGTACCGGCACGTCCTCCTGGCTCAAGCCGAAATGCTCGACGATCCCACCACCATTGGCGCCCAACGGGCCAAAACCGTGGGCATCATCCACCATCAGCCAGGCGCCTTTTGCGCGGGCTTCACGGGCCAGCGCGGGCAAGTCGGCCAGGTCGCCGTCCATGCTGAACACGCCGTCGGTGACCACCAGCGTGTTGCCAGTGGCCTTTTCCAGACGCTTGGCCAGGCTTTCGGCGTCGTTATGCAGGTAGCGATTGAAACGCGCACCGGACAGCAAGCCGGCATCCAGCAGCGAGGCGTGGTTGAGCCGGTCTTCCAGCACCGTATCGCCCTGCCCCACCAACGCCGTGACTGCGCCGAGGTTGGCCATGTAGCCGGTGGTAAACAGCAATGCGCGCGGGCGCCCGGTGAGGTCGGCCAGGGCTTCTTCCAGCTCGTGGTGCGGCGTGGCATGCCCGACCACCAGGTGCGACGCGCCACCGCCGACACCCCAACGGGACGCACCGGCGCGCCAGGCTTCAATCACTTGCGGGTGATTGGCCAGGCCCAGGTAATCGTTGTTACAGAACGCCAGCAGCGGTTGGCCGTCGACCACCACTTGCGGGCCCTGGGGGCTTTCCAGCAGCGGGCGTTGGCGATAAAGGTGCTCGGCACGGCGGGCAGCGAGGCGCGCGGAGAGATCGAAAGACATGCAGGCCTCGATTAAACAGACTGAACACGGTCTCAATGTGGGAGCTGGCTTGCCTGCGATGACGGCGGCACATTCAGCATCAATGTGTCTGAACGGCCGCTATCGCAGGCAAGCCAGCTTCCACAATGGATTGCATTCCAATAGAGAGATGGGCGTCAAACCACCGCGTTGTAGAACTGCTCGCTGCTTTTTTGCTCAACCAGTGCCTGTTCGATCGCCGCCTGATGCACTTCATCGGCGTGCTCTTCGCGGGCTTCGGGCAAGATCCCCAGGCGCGCGAACAGTTGCATGTCCTTGTCCGCCTGCGGGTTGGCAGTGGTCAGCAATTTGTCGCCGTAGAAGATCGAGTTGGCGCCGGCAAAAAACGCCAGGGCCTGCATCTGCTCGTTCATCGCTTCGCGGCCGGCCGACAGGCGCACGTGGGACTGCGGCATCAGGATGCGCGCCACGGCCAGCATGCGGATGAAGTCGAATGGGTCGATGTCCTCGGCATTCTCCAGCGGCGTACCGGCCACCTTCACCAGCATGTTGATCGGCACCGACTCCGGATGCTCCGGCAGGTTGGCCAGCTGGATCAGCAGGTTGGCGCGGTCATCCAGCGACTCGCCCATGCCAAGGATGCCGCCAGAGCAGATCTTCATCCCCGACTCACGCACATAGGCCAGGGTTTGCAGGCGCTCGCTGTAGGTGCGGGTGGTGATGATCGAACCGTAGAACTCCGGCGACGTATCCAGGTTGTGGTTGTAGTAATCGAGACCGGCCTGGGCCAGGGCTGCGGTCTGGTCCTGGTCGAGGCGGCCGAGGGTCATGCAGGTTTCCAGGCCCATGGCCTTCACGCCTTTGACCATCTGCAGCACGTAGGGCATGTCTTTGGCCGACGGGTGCTTCCACGCGGCGCCCATGCAGAAGCGGGTCGAACCGATGGCCTTGGCGCGGGCGGCCTCTTCGAGGACCTTCTGCACTTCCATCAGCTTTTCTTTTTCCAGGCCGGTGTTGTAGTGGCCCGACTGCGGACAATATTTGCAATCTTCCGGGCAAGCACCGGTCTTGATCGACAGCAAGGTCGACACCTGCACACGGTTCGCGTCGAAATGCGCGCGATGCACGGTCTGCGCCTGGAACAACAGGTCATTGAACGGCTGCACGAACAGCGCTTTGACTTCGGCGAGGGACCAATCGTGACGCAAGGTGGCGGTGGTGCTGGCGCTCATGGGCGATTCCTTGATTATGCTTGGGCAAGCGCTGTGGGAAGGGCAATACCCACAGACACGACACGGATGCTCGGCATATTTAAGGAAGATTCATGCACTGTCAACCTGACTACAAACACCAGGTTTACATCTGGTTAAAAAACGAACACACCTGTTTGATCTGCGATGAAGCGACGGAATCCGCCCATTGTGTGTGCAACGTCTGCGAAACCGAGCTGCCCTGGCTGTTGGAGCAGTGCGAGATTTGCGCCGTGCCCCTGCCGATGGACGGCCTGGTTTGCGCACAATGTTTCAAACAGCCACCGGCGTTTAAACATGTGATCGCGCCCTGGACCTTCAGCTTTCCGGTCGACAGCCTGATCAGCCGCTTCAAGCACCAGGCACGCTGGCCGCTCGGCCACCTGCTCGCGCGCTTGCTCGCCCAGCACCTGCAACACCGCTTCGACAACGCCGAACTCCCGCGCCCCGACTGCCTGCTGCCGGTGCCCATGGCGCGCAAACGCCAGCGTGAACGCGGCTTTAACCAGGCACTGATGCTGGCGCGGTGGCTGAGCCACGACCTCGACATCGCACTGGATGAACATGTGCTGCTGCGGCCCCAGGAAACCGTCGCGCAGCAAGCCCTTGACGCCAAACAGCGCAAACGCAACTTGCTCAAGGCCTTCGCCGTGGCCGCCAATGCCGAGGTGACGGGTCGCCACTTCGCCCTGGTCGACGACGTACTCACCACCGGCGCCACCGCCCACAGCCTTGCGCGCCTGTTGATCAACGCCGGTGCGCGGCAAGTCGATGTGTATTGCCTGGCCCGCACGCCCAAACCGGGGCCTGACTTGACGCAAGCGCGCCTTGCCCGCAACGTTCTGTTTATCTCATCCAAGCGTATCGCCATGTCTCTGCCAGCCTCCCTCAGCCAACACATCATCCGCCGCCCCCAGCGCATTGCCTTGCTGGGACATATCGCCGAACAGGGTTCGATTACCCGCGCAGCGAAAAGCGCCGGTTTGAGCTACAAAGCCGCCTGGGACGCCATCGACGAACTGAACAACCTCGCGCAAAAACCGCTGGTGGAGCGCAGCGTCGGCGGCAAGGGCGGCGGCGGGGCCAGGCTGACGGCAGAGGGCGAGCGGGTCCTGCGCCTCTACCAGCGCCTGCAAGTGCTGCAAGCCGAACTGCTCGGTTCGGATGAAGCCGCCAGTGACTTCAACCTGCTTGGCCGCTTGATGCTACGCACCAGCGCGCGCAACCAGTTGCACGGCCAGGTCATGGCGATTGAGAGCCATGGCCGCAACGACCTGATCCGCCTGCAACTCGCTGGTGGCCTGACGCTGCAAGCGCAGATCACCCACGACAGCACGCAACGGCTGGAACTGGAGAGCGGCGTGGAAGTGGTCGCGCTGATCAAGGCCGGCTGGCTGGAATTGCTGGCCCCCGGGTCCTCTGCAACACCTGGACACAATTGCATGAGCGGCAGGATCGAGGCGATTCTCGACGCTGAAGACGGCCCCAGCGAAGTGCGTATCACCCTGCCCAACGGCCAGGTTTTATGCGCCCTGGCGCCGCCCGGCAAGCTCATGGCCCTGGGCGCCGCCGAAGGCCAGACGATCCGTGTGCAATTCGCCCCGAGCAATGTGCTGCTGGGCACACCGGTATAGGCGACGGCCATCCTCAAACTGCAACAATTTCGTCACGCGCGCTCCTTAAGGTGTCTGCAAAAACCGCAGGGAGCCTGACGATGAGCCTATTAGAAGAAAACCAAGCCACCGACCTCGAACAGATGGTCGGCCTCACCCGCCGCCGCTTTATCGGCGCCGGTGCCCTGTGCGGTGCCGCGATGTTCCTCGGTGGCAACCTGTTGAGCCGCAGCGCGATGGCCGTCAACGCCGCAAGCGCCAGCCCGTTGCTGGGTTTCACCAGCATCGCCGCCGCCACCAGCGACGCCATTACCTTGCCGCCGGGCTATAGCGCCTCGGTGCTGATCAGTTGGGGCCAGCCGCTGAGCAAGAGCGCACCGGCGTTCGACCCGTCCGGCAACGGCACGGCCCTGGCCCAGGAGCAGCAGTTCGGCGACCACAACGACGGCATGAGCCTGTTCGCCTTCCCCGGCGACGACAACCGTGCGCTCATGGCGATCAACAACGAATACACCAACTACCGCTACCTCTTCGCCCACGGCGGTGCGCCGCAATCGGCCGAGGACGTGCGCAAGGCCCAGGCCAGCGAGGGCGTGTCGGTGATCGAAGTGCGGCGCCAGGGCGATACCTGGCAGTTCGTGCAGGACTCGCGCTACAACCGGCGCATCCACGGCAACTCGCCGATCCGCCTGAGCGGCCCCGCCGCCGGCCACGCCTGGCTGAAAACCGGCGCCGACAAGAGCGGCACAAAGGCCCTTGGCACGTTCCAGAACTGCGCCAACGGCAAAACGCCATGGGGTACTTATCTGACCTGTGAAGAGAACTTCACCGACTGCTTCGGCAGCACCAACCCACAACAAACCTTCGATGCCGGGCAAAAGCGCTATGGCGCCGTGGCCGCCAGCAAAGACATCAACTGGCACCAGCACGACCCGCGCTTTGACCTCGCCAAGAACCCCAACGAACTCAATCGCCACGGCTGGGTAGTGGAAATCGACCCGTTCGATCCCAAGTCCACCCCGGTCAAGCGCACTGCCCTTGGCCGCTTCAAGCACGAAAACGCCGCGCTGGCCGAAACCCGCGACGGCCGCGCCGTGGTGTACATGGGCGACGACGAGCGTGGCGAGTTCATCTACAAATTCGTCAGCCGCGACAAGATCAACCACAAGAACCCCAAGGCCAACAAAGACCTGCTCGACCACGGCACCTTGTACGTGGCGATTTTCGACGCCGGCGACGGCAACGCCGACCATCCCAAGGGCAAAGGCCAATGGGTCGAGCTGACTTTCGGCAAGAACGGCATCGACGCCAGCACAGGTTTCACCAGCCAGGCCGAGGTGCTGATCCACGCACGCCTCGCCGCCAGCGTGGTGAAAGCCACACGCATGGACCGCCCGGAATGGATCGTGGTCAGCCCCACCGATGGCCAGGTGTATTGCACCCTGACCAACAACGCCAAGCGCGGCGAAGACGGCCAGCCGGTGGGCGGGCCCAACCCGCGCGAGAAAAACGTCTACGGCCAGATCCTGCGCTGGAAGGCCGACGCCGATAACCACGGCGCCGCGACGTTCAGCTGGGACTTGTTTGTGGTGGCCGGCAACCCGGGTGTACACGCCGGCACACCTAAGGGCGGCTCGTCCAATATCAACCCGCAGAACATGTTCAACAGTCCTGATGGCTTGGGTTTCGACAAGGCTGGGCGCCTGTGGATTCTTACGGATGGGGACTACAGCAACGCAGGCGACTTCGCCGGCATGGGCAATAACCAGATGCTGTGTGCCGACCCGACTACCGGGGAAATCCGCCGTTTCATGGTCGGACCGGTGGCGTGTGAGGTGACAGGCATCAGCTTCTCACCGGATCAGAAGACACTGTTTGTGGGGATTCAACATCCGGGGGAAACCGGGGGCTCGACCTGGCCGGAGCATTTGCCGAACGGTAAACCACGCTCGTCGGTGATGGCGATTCGGCGGGATGATGGTGGCATCGTCGGCGCCTGATAAACCCTCTTCGCGAGCAAGCCCGCTCCCACAGTTGACCGAGTTCCAACATGAGAATGCGGTCGAATGTGGGAGCGGGCTTGCCCGCGAAGGCGTCCGCACAGTCACCACCTATCACTGTTACCATACCCGGCCGGACGCGGCGCCCTGCTGCGCGCAGGAGTTCGCATGGCCCATCCGTTTGAAACACTCACCCCTGACCTGGTCCTCGACGCCGTCGAAAGCATCGGTTTCCTCAGCGACGCGCGCGTATTGGCGCTCAACAGCTACGAAAACCGCGTTTACCAGGTGGGCATCGAAGACTCCGAACCGCTGATCGCCAAGTTCTATCGCCCACAGCGCTGGACCAACGAGGCGATCCTCGAAGAGCACCGCTTCACCTTCGAATTGGCCGAATGCGAAGTGCCGGTGGTCGCGCCGCTGATCCACAACGGCGAAAGCCTGTTCGAACACGCCGGCTTCCGCTTCACCCTGTTCCCACGCCGTGGCGGCCGTGCGCCGGAGCCGGGCAATCTCGACCAACTCTATCGCCTCGGGCAACTGCTGGGCCGTTTGCATGCGGTGGGTTCCACCCGCCCCTTCGAACACCGTGAAGCCTTGGGTGTGAAGAACTTCGGCCACGACTCCCTCAACACCCTGCTCGAAGGCAACTTCATCCCCAAGAGCCTGCTACCGGCCTACGAGTCCGTGGCCCGCGACCTGCTCAAGCGCGTGGAAGAGGTGTACAAGGCCACGCCGCACAAAAACATCCGTATGCACGGCGATTGCCACCCCGGCAACATGATGTGCCGTGACGAGATGTTCCACATCGTCGACCTGGATGACTGCCGCATGGGCCCGGCAGTGCAGGACCTGTGGATGATGCTTGCCGGTGATCGTCAGGAATGCCTGGGACAGTTGTCGGAATTGATGGACGGCTACCAGGAATTCCACGACTTCGACCCGCGCGAACTGGCGCTGATCGAACCGCTGCGCGCCTTGCGCCTGATGCATTACAGCGCCTGGCTGGCGCGGCGCTGGGATGACCCGGCGTTTCCCCACAGCTTCCCGTGGTTTGGCACTGAGCGGTATTGGGGGGACCAGGTGTTGGCATTGCGCGAGCAACTGTCGGCGTTGAACGAAGAACCCCTGAAACTCTTCTGACCCAACCCCTCTCCTTGTGGGAGCTGGCTTGTCGGGGCCCACAGAAAAGCACCGCCCATTGCCTGGCAAATGTACTTACAATCGCGCCTTTGTTAGCTGCCTAAGCAAGGATTCTGCAATGCACGCCGCCAACCCCCGCAAGGGGTACATCCTGGGCCTGAGCGCCTATGTCATCTGGGGTCTGTTCCCGCTCTACTTCAAAGCCATCGCCAGCGTCCCGGCCGCCGAAATCATCGTGCATCGCGTGTTGTGGTCGGCGCTGTTCGGCGGTTTGCTGCTGATGGTGTGGAAACACCCCGGCTGGTTCCGTGAACTGCGTGACAACCCCAAGCGCCTGGCGATCCTGGCCCTCAGCGGTTCGTTGATTGCGGGCAACTGGCTGACCTATGTGTGGTCGGTGAACAGCGGGCGCATGCTGGAAGCGAGCCTCGGTTACTACATCAACCCGCTGGTGAATGTGTTGCTGGGCATGCTGATCCTCGGCGAACGCCTGCGGCGCTTGCAGTGGGCGGCGGTCGGGCTGGCGGCAGTGGGTGTGGCACAGCAGGTGTGGCAGGTGGGCAGTTTGCCGTGGGTGTCGCTGGTGTTGGCGCTGACCTTCGGGTTCTACGGTTTAATCCGCAAACAGGCGCCGGTCAAGGCACTGCCGGGGCTGGTGGTGGAAACCTGGATGCTGGTGCCGATTGCCGTGGCGTGGTTGTTGTTCAACCCCACCGCCCACAGTGCACAACTGGCGTTCTGGAGCACGTCCGAAGCCTGGTGGCTGGTGGCCGCTGGCCCGGTAACGCTGATCCCGCTGGTGTGTTTCAACGCCGCCGCACGGCACCTGCCCTACACAGCCCTGGGCTTTTTGCAGTACGTCGCGCCGACCCTGGTGCTGCTGGAAGCGGTGCTGTTGTTCGGTGAACACCTGGCACCGAGCACGCTGATTGCCTTCGCGTTTATCTGGGCTGGCCTGGTGGTTTACAGCGTGGATGCCTGGCTGAGCGTGCGCAAACGCTGATCAAATAACGTACAAAACTCTGCAAGCCACAGCGGGCGTGGCTTGCAGACATCCACCCCAAGGTTATCCACAACCTGATCCCCGCCATTTGTGCACAAGCTTTTGAAATTGCTCGTTTTTTGCTCAAGCAGCGCAGAAGCCCGGCCGGCGTGGCCTGGCGCCGGGTCTCTACAGGTTATCCACAGGCCCATGCAAGATTTCCATGCATAACCCTGTGGGCAGATTATTCCTCGTGGTGCAGCTCCACCATCAAGTCATCGGCCAGGGTTTCCAGGGAGAGCTGCAAGGTGTCCAGGGATAACGCTGCCGGCACCCGCAACAGCGCCTCGGCGGTAAACAGCGGATCACCGCTCATCGGAGCCGGCCGCACATCGGTGCTCAGGCTCTCCAGGTTCACCCCCTGTTTGCTCAACAACGCCGTGATCTCCCGCACGATGCCCGAGCGGTCATTGCCCACCAGCGTCATCAGGATGGATTTGGACGCCGACGCCTGCCCACTGCTGCCCTCACCCACCTGCACACGGATGCCATGTGTGGATAAGTCCTCCAGCGCGCCTACCAGGGCCTGACGGTTTTCTGCAGGAACGCTGACCCGCAGGATCCCGGCAAACTGCCCGGCCATGTGCGCCATGCGGCTTTCCAGCCAGTTGCCGCCGTGGGCGGCGATGTTCTGTGCAATGCGTTCCACCAGGCCGGGTTTGTCGGCGGCGATGATTGTGAGTACAAGATGGTCCATGGCGATGCCCTCTGGAATTCAATCTACAAGGTGGACCCGGAAGCCCTTGATAACAAATCGTGTACCATTTTTATATTTATCTGGAACAATCCAATAGTTTTTTGAGAACATCCGGTTCTCCGCTGTGACCGTACGACCAAAGTGGGTCGCTAAACGACGTATTTAGTCTAATTTTCACAACCGCAAGTCATCATGTAGTATGCGCAACCTGGCACTACATAATGAAAATCTAAAAAGCGCTTAAGCTGTGCAGAGTGAGGCAAGCAATGACTGAACACGTTCAAGTCGGTGGCCTGCAGGTCGCCAAAGTCCTGTTCGACTTCGTGAACAACGAAGCCATTCCCGGCACCGGCATTACTGCCGAGCAGTTCTGGGCCGGTGCCGACAAGGTCATCCATGACCTGGCACCGAAGAACAAAGCCCTACTCGCCAAACGCGACGATTTCCAGGCGCGGATCGACACCTGGCACCAGACCCACGCGGGCCAGGCTCATGACCCGGTGGCCTACAAGGCCTTCCTGCAAGACATCGGATACCTGCTGCCAGAAGCCGCAGATTTCCAGGCCACGACCCAAAACGTCGACGACGAGATCGCCCGCATGGCCGGCCCGCAGCTGGTGGTGCCGGTGATGAACGCGCGTTTTGCCCTCAACGCATCGAATGCGCGTTGGGGCTCGCTGTATGACGCGCTGTATGGCACCGACGCCATCAGCGAAGCCGACGGCGCCGAAAAGGGCCAGGGCTACAACAAAGTGCGCGGCGACAAGGTGATTGCCTTCGCCCGCGCCTTCCTCGACGAAGCCGCACCGCTCAGCGCCGGCAGCCACGTCGACTCCACCGCTTACAAAATCGTGGATGGCAAGCTGATCGTCGGTCTCAAGGGCGGCAGCAACAGCGGCCTGCGCGACGATGCGCAACTGATCGGTTTCCACGGCGACGCGGCACAACCGACTGCCGTACTGTTGAAACACAACGGCCTGCACTTCGAAATCCAGATCGACGCCAGCACCCCGGTCGGCCAGACCGATGCCGCCGGTGTCAAAGACGTGCTGATGGAAGCCGCGCTGACCACCATCATGGACTGCGAAGACTCCGTCGCCGCCGTCGATGCCGATGACAAAGTCGTGATCTATCGCAACTGGCTCGGCCTGATGAAGGGCGACCTGGCCGAAGAAGTGGCCAAGGGCGGCAAGACCTTCACCCGCACCATGAATGCCGACCGCGTCTACACCGGCGTGAATGGCCAGGACGTAACCCTGCACGGCCGTTCGCTGTTGTTTGTGCGCAACGTGGGTCACCTGATGACCATCGACGCGATCCTCGACAAAGACGGCAACGAAGTACCGGAAGGCATCCTCGACGGGCTGATCACCAGCCTGGCCGCGATCCATAGCCTCAACGGCACCAGCACTCGCAAAAACAGCCGCACCGGCTCCGTGTACATCGTCAAACCGAAGATGCACGGCCCGGAAGAAGCCGCGTTCACCAACGAGCTGTTCGGTCGCATCGAAGAGGTGCTGAACCTGCCGCGCAACACCCTCAAAGTCGGGATCATGGACGAGGAGCGCCGTACCACGGTCAACCTCAAGGCCTGCATCAAGGCGGCCAGCGAGCGCGTGGTGTTTATCAACACCGGCTTCCTCGACCGTACCGGCGACGAAATCCACACCTCCATGGAAGCCGGCGCGATGGTGCGCAAGGCGGCGATGAAGGCGGAAAAATGGATTGGCGCGTACGAAAACTGGAACGTCGACATCGGCTTGAGCACCGGCCTGCAAGGCCGTGCGCAAATCGGCAAAGGCATGTGGGCGATGCCCGACCTGATGGCTTTGATGCTCGAACAGAAAATCGCCCACCCACTGGCCGGCGCCAACACCGCTTGGGTGCCGTCGCCGACTGCGGCTGCGCTGCACGCGTTGCACTACCACAAGGTCGACGTATTCGCCCGCCAGACCGAACTGGCCAAGCGCGAACGCGCGTCGGTGGACGACATCCTGAGCATTCCTCTGGCGACCAATACCGATTGGTCCGACGAAGAAATCCGTAATGAGCTGGACAACAACGCCCAGGGCATCCTCGGTTACGTGGTGCGCTGGATCGACCAGGGCGTCGGTTGCTCGAAAGTGCCGGACATCAACGATGTGGGCCTGATGGAAGACCGCGCCACCCTGCGCATTTCCAGCCAGCACATCGCCAACTGGCTGCGCCACGGCATCGTCAACGAAGCCCAGGTGCTGGAAAGCCTCAAGCGCATGGCGCCGGTGGTAGACCGTCAGAATGCCGGGGATAAGTTGTACCGCCCACTGGCACCGGATTTCGACAGCAACATCGCGTTCCAGGCAGCGGTGGAGTTGGTGATTGAAGGCACCAAACAGCCCAATGGCTATACCGAGCCGGTGTTGCATCGTCGGCGTCGGGAGTTCAAGGCTAAGAATGGCCTGTAAATGAAAAAAGCCCCGGTCGAGAGACTGGGGCTTTTTCTTGGGGGGCCAGGGTGACCGGACTGGCGCTTTCGCGAGCAAGCCCGCTCCCACATTCGACCGAGTGCCTACGGGATATACGCGATCAAATGTGGGAGCGGGCTTGCTCGCGAAGAGGCCGGTACAGGCACCACAACAATCAGGAAACCATCCCCAACTCCCGCTTCACCAACTTCGCCAACTTCACGCTATCAATCGGCTTGAGCAAAAAGTCCACCACGCTCAGATGCATCGCATCGATCACATCCGGCGCTTCGGCGTCCCCCGATATGATGATGATCGGCAACGCCGCCCGGGTGGACTCGCGCACCTGGCGGATCAGCTCCAAGCCGTTGCTCGGCGCCATGCGCAGGTCGGTAATCAGCAACCCAATGGAACTGCTGGACTGCAACAGTGCCCACGCTGACTCGCCGCTGTCGGCGGTCATGCAGCGAATACCGTCCAGGCCCAGGATTTCCGCGAGCAGTTCCCGGGCGTCCTTGTCGTCATCGACGATCAACACCCGTTGCGGCGGTAAATCAGGCTCCAGCATCACGGCGCTCAGCGCCTCGCGCTCGGCATCGCTCAAAATATCGTGATCGGACATACGGTTCTCAGCAGTTCTCATCCAGCTCCCGGCACATTCGTCAGACATCGGCGCACGGACGAACAATGTGCACTTCGTCGGAAAGTTTGCCTAGTGGGCGTTCTACGGGTTTTGCACGATCTTCATCTAAGGTTTTGCCCTAGGTTTATGCCGTTTTTATCGACCTAGACTTACGTCCAATGGGCACCCGCAGCGCAGGAGTCGACCATGCAGACCGATAACGACAAAAAATGCGGTCACTGTCATGAGTAAAGCTGATGCCTTCGCCCAGGCGGGGAAAACTGCCGTACTACAGAATATCCACGGCACCTTGCAGTTCCTGCAGCGCTTCCCGCCGTTCAACCAGATGGAAAACGCCCACCTGGCGTTCCTGGTGGAGCAATGCCAACTGCGCTTCTTCGGCCCCGGCGAGAGCATCCTCAAGCCGTCGGGTGGGCCCGTCGAACACTTTTACATCGTCAAGCAAGGCCGCGTGGTCGGCGAACGCCCGGATTCAGCCGAAACCACCTTCGAAATCACCACCGGCGAATGCTTCCCCCTCGCTGCCCTGCTGGGTGAACGGGCTACCCGCACCGAGCATAAAGCCGCCGAAGACACCTTCTGCCTACAGCTGAACAAGCCGGCGTTTATCAAACTCTTCGCGCTTTCCAGCCCGTTTCGCGACTTTGCCCTACGCGGCGTGAGCAGTCTGCTGGATCAGGTCAACCAGCAAGTCCAGCAAAAAGCCGTGGAAACCCTCGGCACCCAATACTCCCTGAACACCCGCCTCGGCGAGTTGGCCATGCGCCACCCGGTGACATGCAGCCCCACCACGCCGCTGCGCGAAGCGGTGACGCTGATGCACGAGCAGCAGGTCGGCAGCATCGTGATCATCGACGAGCACAAGGCGCCGCTGGGGATTTTCACCCTGCGCGACCTGCGTCAGGTGGTGGCCGACGGCACCAGTGATTTCAACCAGGCCATCGAACGCCATATGACCCAGGCGCCGTTCTATCTGACGCCAGACCACAGTGCATTCGACGCCGCCATCGCCATGACCGAGCGACATATCGCCCACGTCTGCCTGGTCAAGGAGCAACGCCTGTGTGGCGTGGTATCCGAGCGCGACCTGTTTTCCCTGCAACGGGTAGACCTGGTGCACCTGGCCCGCACCATCCGCAACGCGCCCCGGGTCGACAACCTGGTGGCGATTCGCGGCGAGATCGGCCAGTTGGTCGAGCGCATGCTGGCCCATGGCGCGTCGTCCACCCAGATCACCCACATCATTACCCTGCTCAACGATCACACCGTGTGCCGGGTGATCGAACTGACCCTGGCCGAAAGAGGCGACCCCGGCGTGCCCTTCAGTTGGCTGTGTTTTGGCAGCGAAGGCCGCCGCGAACAGACGCTGTATACCGACCAGGACAACGGCATCCTGTTCGAGGCCAAGGACGCCGCCGAAGCCGCGCAGATCCGCGCCCAGCTGTTGCCGTTGGCGCAGCAGATCAACCAGAGCCTGGCGCTGTGCGGCTTCAGCCTGTGCAAGGGCAATATCATGGCCGGCAACCCCGAGCTGTGCCTGTCGCGGGCCGAATGGGCGCGGCGTTTCGCGGCGTTTATCCGCGAGGCGACCCCGGAGAATCTGCTCGGCTCCAGTATTTACTTCGACCTGCGCGTGGTGTGGGGCGATGAACGCGGCTGTGAACAACTGCGCCAGGGCATTCTCGATCAGGTTGGGGATAACCGGCTGTTCCAACGCATGCTGGCCGAGAACGCCTTGCGCCAGCGTCCGCCCGTAGGACGCTTCCGCGACTTTGTGCTCACACGCAAAGGTGGCGAAAAGGCCATGCTGGATCTCAAGGTGCAGGGCCTCACGCCTTTCGTCGACGGTGCGCGCCTGCTGGCCCTGGCCAATGGCATCCACGCCAACAACACCCTGGAGCGCCTGCGCCAACTGGTGGCCAAGGAAGTCATCGAGCCGCTGGACGGCGCCGCCTATGAGGAGGCATACCACTTCATCCAGCAGACCCGCATGCAGCAGCACCAGTTGCAGACGCGGGAAAACCAGGCATATTCCAACCGCGTCGACCCCGACAGCCTCAACCACCTGGACCGACGCATCCTGCGCGAATCCCTGCGCCAGGCCCAACGCCTGCAAAGCAGCCTGACATTGCGGTATCAGCTGTGAGTTTGTTCAGTTGGCTGCGTGCGAAAAAGCCTGGCCTCGACAGCGCGCAACTACAACGCCTGGCGCAACTGCCAGAGCCCGCGACGCTGGGCAATAACACGTTGCGCACGCAACGCTGGGTGGTCGTAGACCTGGAAACCAGCGGCCTGAACCTCAACCGTGATCAGGTGCTATCCATCGGGGCGGTGGTGATCGAAGACGGTGCGGTGGATTTCTCGCAGATGTTTGAACGCACCCTGCAACGGGCCGAGACCAAACTCAGCCCCAGCGTGTTGATCCACGGCCTCGGCCCCAGTGCAATTGCCGCTGGCAGTGATCCGGTCGAAGCGCTGCTGGATTTCATGGCGTTTGTCGGCGACAGCCCGTTGCTCGCGTTCCACGCGCCATTCGATCAACACATGCTGTGCCGGGCGCTCAAGGACAGCCTGGGTTACCGCCTGACCCACCCGTTCCTCGACGTGGCCGACATCGCCCCGCTGCTGTGCCCCGAAGCGCATATCCGCGAGGCCGGGCTGGATGACTGGATCAACCACTTCAATTTGCAGGTCGGCGAACGCCACCACGCCAGCGCCGACGCCCTGGCCACGGCCGAGTTGATGCTCATCTTGTTCAGCCGTGCGCGCCAGCAGTTCATCGACACGCCCCACGCCCTGCAAGAGCGTTTGAGCCAATGGAAACGGCGTAAACAAGCGCCATCGTTTTAATAGCACCACCCGACAGACGCCAATTGCGTCCACCCTACGGCTCTGACACAATCGCGAATAATTCTCGTTAGTTTAAACGTTTTGTTTGCCAGGTGATCCTTGTCGTCGATCCAGACCCCACGCAGTGAGCTTGTTGGCGCGTTGTATCGCGACCATCGCGGCTGGCTGCTGGCCTGGCTGCGACGCAACGTAGCCTGCCCGAGCCGCGCCGAAGACCTGAGCCAGGACACCTTCATGCGCCTGCTCGGCCGTGACGAGTTGCGCGAACCCCGCGAACCCCGGGCGTTCCTGGTGGCCATCGCCAAGGGCCTGTTGTTCGACTACTTCCGCCGCGCCGCACTGGAACAGGCCTACCTCACCGAACTGATGCTGATCCCGGAAAGCGAACACCCCTCGCCGGAAGAACAGCAACTGATCCTCGAAGACCTCAAGGCCATCGACCGCCTGCTCGGCAAGCTGTCGAGCAAGGCCCGCGCCGCCTTCCTGTATAACCGCCTCGACGGCCTCGGCCACGCCGAAATCGCCCAGCGCCTTGGCGTGTCGGTGCCTCGCGTGCGCCAATACCTGGCCCAGGGCATTCGCCAGTGCTACATCGCGCTGTATGGCGAGCCGCAGTGAACACGATCAGTTCCAAACCGGTGTCGTCCCGCGTGCTGGACGCGGCGATTGCCTGGCAACTGTCCCTCGATTCCGGCGACGGCAGCGCGGTTGAGCGCGAAGAGTTCGACAAATGGCTGGCCAGCGACGAAGAACACGCCCGCGCCTGGCGCCAGTTGGGCATGCTCGACCAGCGTTTCAGCGCCGCCTCGGGCCCGGCGCGGGTGGCGTTGTTGCAGTCCCGCGAGGGCATTCGCCAGCGGGTGCGCAAGCTCGGCAGCGGGCTGGCAAGCATCGCGCTGGTCATCGGCCTGGCGTTGTTCGCCGGCGAGCGCTACGTACCGATCCACTATTGGCTGGCCGACCAACGCACCGCCACTGGCGAGCAGCGCACGCTGAAGTTGCCGGACGGCACGCTGATCAACCTCAACACCCACAGCGCCATCGACGTACGCTTCGATGAAAAGCGCCGGCTGATCGTGTTGCAGGACGGCGAAATCCTCGTCGAAACCGGCCACAACGACGCGCGGCCGTTCTATGTGCAGACCCGCGACGGCAGCCTGCGCGCACTGGGCACGCGGTTTATCGTCAAGCGCGAAGACCACGCCACGCGCTTGAGCGTGCTGCAATCGGCCGTCGGCGCCCAGCCCGAAACGTCGCCGCACGAACAGGTGTTCAAGGAAGGCCAGCAAGTGCTGATGCGCAGCGACGGGCTGGGCCCGACGCTGGCCGTCACCCCGGCTACCGACGCCTGGACGCGCGGCATGCTGGTGGTGGACAACGCACGCCTGGGGGATGTGATCGAGGAACTCAGCCGTTATCGCACCGGGCACCTGGGCGTGGATAACAATGTGGCCGACCTGCGGATCACCGGCAGCTTCCCGCTGCATGACACAACCCTGGCGTTGAATGCGCTGCTGCCGACTTTGCCGGTTCAGATCGAGCAGCATACGCCGTGGTGGGTGACTGTCAGCGCCAAGCCTTAGGTTCTGTAGTGCCTGGCCGATTGCTTTCGCGAGCAAGCCCGCTCCCACATTCGACCGCGCTCTACCGGAACGAATGCGGTCAAGTGTGGGAGCGGGCTTGCTCGCGAAGAGGCCCCCAAGAACAGCGCAAAAAAATAATTACACCCAGCCCTATCACTTTTCGATTCTCGTTCGGCACCTAGGCAATTGAGAAATATTTCCATTCAGGAGCCGCCCCATGTCCCGCACGCTAGACACCCTGCTGCGCCCCAGCCTGTTAGCCGTGGCCATCGCCCTCGGTACCCCGCTGGCCAGCCCCTTGCTGATCGCCGCCGAACAGGCCTCCAGCGTGCGTGCCTACAACCTGCCGGCGGCGCCCCTGGCGGCCACCCTGAACCAGATCGCCAGCCAAGCGGGCCTGGCCCTGACCCTCAACCCGGCGCTCGCCGCCGGCAAGACCTCGGCCCCGGTCCAAGGCCAGTTCGATGCACCGGGCGCACTGCGCGAAGCCCTGCGCGGCACGGGCTTGCAGTTGGAACAGAGCAGCGCGGGCACGTACACGCTGGTGGCAATCCCGGAGGGTGTAGTGGCGTTGCCGCAGACCAATATCATTGGCCAAGGCAGCTATGAAAGCGCCTGGGGCCCGGTGGACGGGTATGTCGCAACACGCACCGCTGCCGGGACCAAGACCGATACCGCCCTGGTCGAGGCGCCGCGCTCGATTTCCGTCGCCACCCGCCAGCAGATGCAAGACCGCAACGTGCAGAACCTGGATGACGCGGTCAAATACATGCCCGGTATCGTCTCCGCGAGCTACGGCAGCGACACCCGCTACGACTGGATGCGCGTACGCGGCTTCGAACCGACCCAGTTCCTCGACGGCCTGCCACTGCCGCGCGGCGTCTACGCCAACCCGAAGGCCGAGACCTGGAACCTCGACCGCCTCGCCCTGCTGCGCGGCCCCGCGTCGTCGGTGTACGGCCAGACGCCACCGGGAGGCCTCCTGGACATGGTCAGCCGCCGTCCCAGCGAAGAATCGAGCCATGCCGTCCAAGTGCAATACGGCAGCGACAACTACCGCCAGATCAACTTCGCCAGCACCGGCAAGATCGACGAGGAAGGCCAGTTCCTCTACGGCCTCAGCGGCGTGGTGCGCGATGCCGGCACTCAGGTCGATCATATCGATAACAAGCGCTACAACATCGCCCCCAGCCTGACCTGGAACGTCGACCCCGACACCAAACTGACCTTGCTCTCGCAGTTCACCCGCGACGATACCGGCACCACCAGCCAGTTCATGCCGATCCAGGGCACCAAGATCAAATCGCCGCTGGGCGAAGTGTCCCATCACAAGAACCTGGGCGACCCGGACTACGAGTTCTACGACCGTACCTACTACGCGCTGGGTTATGCCTTCGAACACCGTTTCAACGATACGTGGCAGTTCAAGCAGAACCTGCGCTACACCAAGTCGGAATTATCGTTCCAGCAATTGACTGTGGGCTCCTATGCCTATTCGCCGGCGGATGCCGCGGGCAATATCAGCCGTTCGACCACCAATGTGGACGAGAACATCGGCCAGTTTGCGGTGGACAACAACTTCCAGGCCGACTTCGCCACTGGCGACGTGATCCACACCTTGCTGCTGGGCCTGGACCACCAGCGTACCGATACGTCCTACCGCGCGATTTACGGCACCGCTTCGGGTATCAACATCTTCAACCCGGTCAATACCACGCCGACGGTGCGCCCGACCGACGTCCGGCCGTTCTACGACTACAACCAGAAAACCGTGCAGACCGGCCTCTACGTACAGGACCAGATGGCCCTGGACAAATGGCGCCTGACCCTGGGCGGGCGCGAAGACTGGGTGCATCAGGCCACCACTTACTTCAACGACAGCGATGCGACCAACACCGACCGCATCAAACACTTCAGCGGCAACGCAGCGCTGAGCTATGTGTTCGATTCCGGCTTCGTACCGTACTTGTCCTACGCCGAATCGTTCCAACCGGCGAGCAACGCCGATACCAGTGCGGCCAAGACCTTCAAACCGACCGAAGGCAAACAGTGGGAAATGGGCGTCAAGTATCAGCCGCCCGGTTCCAACACGCTGCTGACGGCGGCGGTCTACGATCTGACCCAGAAGAACGTGCAAGTGACCACCCTTGGCGCTGGCAACCAGCAGATCAACAGCCAGACCGGCGAAGTGAAGGTCAAGGGCCTGGAGCTGGAAGCCGTGTCTGACGTGACCGAGAACCTCAAGGTCATCGCCGCTTACACCCTGGCCAAGTCCGAGGTGCAAAAAGGCATCTACAAAGGCAACCGCCTGACCTTGATGCCCAACCAGCAAGCCTCGCTGTGGACTGACTACACGTGGCACACCGGCCCACTCGATGGTTTCGGCGTCGGCTTTGGCGCGCGTTATACCGGCAACACCTATGGCGACCAGGCCAACACCTGGCTGGGCAAGGCCAACGCCTACACCGTGTTCGACGGTTCGGTGCATTACGACCTCAGCCGCCTGGACAACGCCCTCAAGGGCGCATCGGTGAAGCTCAACGCCACCAACTTGTTCAACAAGGACTACCTGTCGACCTGCGACGCCAATTATTGCTACTTCGGTGACCAACGCAGCGTCGTTGCCAGCGCCACCTACCAGTGGTGATCGGCTGAGTTAACAGCCGGGCCGCCCCCAGTGGGCGGCCTCGGCATGTCTGAAGGCTGGAAAATGAAAAGCACTACCATCCGCGGTTGGTCCTTCGTCCACACCTGGACCAGCCTGATCTGCACCGTATTCCTGCTGCTGCTTGCCCTCACCGGCCTGCCGCTGGTGTTCCACCACGAGATCGACCACCTGCTGGGCAACGAGCCGGCGCTGGCGCAGATGCCCGCCGATACGCCGCAGCTCAACCTCGAACAGCTGGTGGCCAAGGCCCAGGCCCATCGCCCCGGCGAGGCCATGCAGTACCTGGCCTGGGACGAGGACGACCCAAACGGTGTGATCGCGATCATGGCCGCCACTGCCGGTACCGAACCCAATTCGTCGCACACCTTCATGCTGGATGCGCGTACGGGCGATGCGGTGCAGATGCCGTCGGCAAATGGCGGCTTCACCCTGTTCCTGCTGCGTCTGCATGTGGATATGTTCGCCGGGCTGCCGGGCAAGTTGCTGCTGGCGTTCATGGGCATTCTGTTTGTGCTGGCAATCATCTCGGGCACGGTGTTGTACCTGCCGTTCATGCGCCGCCTGAGGTTCGCCACGGTGCGCCACGACAAATCCACACGCCTGCGCTGGCTCGACCTGCATAACCTGATCGGCGTGGTGACCCTGACCTGGGCCCTGGTGGTCGGCGTCACCGGCGTGATCAGCGCCTGCGCCGACCTGATCATCGCCGCCTGGCGCCAGGACAGCCTCGGCGCGATGATCGAACCCTACAAAAACGCCCCGCCCTTGACCCAGCGCGCCCCGGCAACGGACTTGCTGACCATCGCCGCCAAGGCCGCACCGGGCATGCAGCCAGACTTTATCGCCTTCCCCGGCACGCGCTTTTCCAGCGAGCACCACTACGCGGTGTTCATGAAGGGCAGCACGCACCTGACCTCGCACCTGCTCACGCCGGTATTGATCGACGCCAGCACCCTGGCCGTCACTGCCATCGCCGAGCGGCCGTGGTACATGGACGCCATGGGCATGTCCCAGCCGCTGCACTTTGGCGACTACGGCGGCATGCCGATGAAGATTTTGTGGGCTGTGCTGGATGTGCTGACCATCATCGTGTTGCTCAGCGGTATTTACCTGTGGATCGTCAGGCGCAAGACATGAAGCCAAGACAGTCGAGTTTCTGGAAGGTGTTTGGCATTCCCTTGGGGATTGGCGTGCTCAGTGCGGCCGGGTTGTTTGCGGCGTTGCTGGGGGATGGGTGGTGGGATGCGTTGAGTTGGGTGGGGTTGGGTGTGCCAGCGGCGCTTGGCACTTGGGGGTTGTTTAAGCGGCGTAGCTGATGGCGCTTTCGCGAGCACGCCCGCTCCCACATTCGACCGCGATCCGCCTGACAAAATGGGGTCAAATGTGGGAGCGGGCTTGCTCGCGAAGAGGCCTTCAAAAACACCACAAATGCCTCTAGGCTAGCCGCTGCCATCTTGAGGAATGCCCATGCCCACCATGACCCTGTTCCACAACCCCGCCTCGCCCTTCGTGCGCAAGGTCCGCGTGCTGCTGATCGAAACCGGCCAACAGGACCGCGTGGCGCTGCAAGCCACCCTGCCGACGCCGGTCCAGCCCGACCTGCAAGTGGTGCAAGGCAACCCCGTGGGCAAGATCCCGGCCCTGCGCCTGGCCGACGGTTCGATGCTGCACGACAGCCGGGTGATCCTCGATTACCTCGACCACCAGCACGTCGGCAACCCGCTGATCCCCCGCGACGGCTCCGCCCGCTGGCGCCGCCTGACCCTGGCCTCAATGGCCGACGGCATCATGGATGCCGCCGTGCTGGTGCGCTACGAGACCGCGATGCGCCCGGTGCAGAAGCATTGGGACCAGTGGCTGGATGAGCAGCGCAACAAGATCCGCCGCAGTGTCGCCGAGTTGGAAGCCGAAGCGATTGCCGAGTTGGCCAGCCATTTCGACATCGCCGCGATAAGCGTGGCGTGTGCCTTGGGTTATCTGGACTTCCGCCACCCGGACCTGCAATGGCGCCTCGACAACCCGCAGCTCGCCGCCTGGTACGCCGAGGTCAGCCAGCGTCCGTCGATGCTTGAAACCCAACCTCCCGCCTAACCCCCACCGACATTCCCCTGTGGGAGCGAGCTTGCTCGCGAATGCGGTCTATCAGTAACGGATTCATTGACTGACCCACCGCTTTCGCGAGCAAGCCCGCTCCCACATTGTCCAGTGGCATGGTTGAGGAAGTTGACTAGCCTCGCCTTCATCTGATGATCTTCCCTTAACCCAATCATTGCACCGCCTCCAGATCAAACTGCAACGGCTCCACCACCTTGCGCTTGCCCACGCCATACCAATCCAGTTTGCGCGTCAGCACCATCACCGTGCCCAGCAACCCAAACAGCAACAGCGAGCCCATCAGCAGCGCGTAATCCTCGGCACTCAACAGCCCGTAGAGCAAGGCATACAACGCCGCCAACCCCGCCGAAAACCCCAGCCCGTGGCTGACGCTGCGCAGCACATGGCACACGTAGAAACCGATCAACAACACGCAGGCACTCGCCGAGATCAGGTAAGCCAGGGCAAAGCCGATGTGCTCGGACAACGACAACAGCAGCAGGTAGAAAAACGCCAGGGCAAAGCCCACCAACGCGTACTGCACCGGGTGCACTGCCAGGCTCTTGAGCACTTCAAACAGAAAGAAGCCGGCAAAAGTCAGGGCGATAAACAGCAGCGCATATTTGATCGCGCGGTCGCTCTTGAGGTACTGGTCCACCGGGTCGATGAAGTTGACGCCGAAGCTGCGGTTGTTGAAGTCCTTGCAGCCCTGCCCGTCCAGGCAACTTTGCAGCGCCTGCTCAAGGTTGGTGGAAAAGAATGAGGTCTGCCAGTTGGCGCTGAAGCCCTGATCGGTGACGTCACGCTGGGCCGGCAGGAAGTTGCCGATAAAGCTCGGATGCGGCCAGTTGGAGGCGAGTGACACTTGGCTGACCTTGCCCACCGGCACCACTTGCAGTTGTTCGGTGCCTTGCAGGCGCAGGTCGAAAGCGAAGGTCACGACATAAGGTTTTTTACTGTCCTGCTCCGGCAGCTCCACGTGCACGCCCTCGCCCAGCCAGTCGACTTGGGAGCCCGGTTCGAAGTCCAGGCGCTGGCTGCCCAGTTCCAGTTTCAGCGAGTTCTCGATGCCACGAATATCGCTGATACCCACCGCCAGGAACGCCGGTTCAAAGCGGTAGTCGGCAAAGTCTTCGGTGATGCCCAGTTGTGCCGGCAGTTCGAAATGCCCGCTGATACGGTTGTCGGCATGGAACAGCCGCGCCTGGTAGATGCCACGGGCGCGCAGTTCGGTCTGCACCTTGCCGTCGAGTTCGAAGCTGTCTGGCAGGAAGTACAAACGGCCGCGCTCTTCACGGGTGACTTCGTAGCGTTTGTTGAGCTTTTCATTGAGCTTCCACTCGCGCACAGTCTTGCGGTACGGCACCACCATTAACGGGCCAGTCAGACGCTGGCTGTAACTGGAGCTGCGGGCGATGTCATCCAGCACGGCATCGCGAGTGTTTTGGCGATCGCCGATGATGCCGTTGATCATCAGCAGTGGAATCAGCAACACCAGCATCAGCAGCGCAATCGCGCCAAGTTTGAAAAGCAGACTGCGGTTCATGGGACTCTCCCTGTTTTGATGGGGAGAGTCTGGGCAGCCTGTGTGGGAGATTTATGTGGGCACTGTGGAGACTGTGTGGAGATGCAGCACCACGTTCACCCCACCTTGCACATTGCCGATCTGCAACGCGCCGCCGTGCAGCTTCATCACTTCTTCGACAAAGTTGAGGCCCAGGCCGGTGCTTTTGCGCCCGCTGGCCGGGCGTGGCAGCGAGTAGAAACGCTCGCTCAGGCGCGGCAGGGCGTAGTCGGGAATCGGTGCGGCCTGGTTGAACAGGCTGACGTGCACAGCGTTGTGCTGCACCTGCGCGCTGAACCGCAACACCCCACCGGGCGGGGTGAAGTCCAAGGCGTTGTCCAGCAGGTTGCCGAGGGCCTGGCGCAGCAGGAAGGGTTCGCCATACACCTTCACATCCGCCGTTATCCTTTGCTCGACATGCAGGCCCGCGCCTTCGATCCGCGCACATTGGGCCTTGAGCACGTCCTCGACCATAGTCGCCAGCGGAATCTGCGCCTGCTCTTCCAGCCCCTGGCGTTGCTCGACTTGCGCCAGGTTCAGCAGGCGTTCGATCAACTGCTGCAAGCGCGCGCTTTCGCTGTCGATATTGCCGACAAAGCGCTGCTGCTGCTCGCGGCTCATGTCGCCCTGCAACAGCTCCGCCGCGCCGCGAATCGCCGCCAGCGGGCTTTTCAGTTCGTGGGTCAGGGTGTGCACGTAATGTTCGACGTAGGCCTTGCCCTCCAACTGCGTGCGCATGTGCTCCACGGCGGTGGACAGCTGCTTGAGCTCGCCGCCACGGTAATGCGGCAACTCGGCCCGCCGACCTTCGCTGACCGCCTCTGCGTAGGCCGTGAGCCGACGCAGGGCCACGCTCAGCCACCACGACAGCAACGCCCCGAGCAACAGGCCCAGCACCACCAGGCCGGCGCCGTACCACAGCAAGCGCCGCTCGGTGCGGTCCACATAGGGCTGCAACGAACTGTTGGGCTTGGCCACGGTGACCACGCCGATGATCTGGCCGTTGTCGCGGATCGGCGCACCGACGTGCATCACCGACGACGCGGCGTCATCCGCTGCGCTGCGGGTGGAACGGGCGCCGTACTCGCCGCGCAGGGTCAGGTACACGTCGTTCCATTTGGAGTAATCCTGGCCCACCGCTTCGCCCGTGGAGTCGAGCAGCACGGTGCCCTTGGCATCGGTCACGTAGATGCGGTGGTTGACCTGGTTTTTCGGCAGCCCCCAGATGGTCGCCCCTGGCTGGCGGTTGCCATAGGCCTTGAGCAATTCGGGCCAGTGGCTTTGACCAAGGGTGCCGTTTTTCACGTCATCGCGCAGGATCTCGGCGAGCAGGTTGGCGGTGTCCACCAGGGTTTCCTCGGTGGACTGACGCACGCCGGGGCGGATTTCCTTCATCACCGTGCTGAGCACGAAATAACCGGTCAGGCCGATAAACAGCGCGTACACCAAGAAGATCCGCAGCCCCAGGCGCATCAGCTGTGGCTCGGGCTGTAGCTGTAGCCGAGGCCGCGATGGGTCTGGATCGGCTCGGCCTCGGCGGCGACGCTGCGCAACTTGCTGCGCAGGCTTTTGATATGGCTGTCGATATTGCGTTCGTAACCGGCATCCGCGGCCACGCCGACCGCGTCCAACAATTGCTCACGGCTGAACACACGCTCGGGCTGTTCCAGCAGGCTTTGCAACAAACGGAATTCATGCCGCGTCAGGCTCAGGGGCTGGCCGCGATAGTTGATCTGCATGCGTTCCAGGTCCACCTGAAACACCGCCGGCGCAACACCGGGTCCTACACGCTTGAGGATCGCCCGCACCCGCGCCGCCACTTCCCGCGGGCTGAACGGCTTGACCACATAATCATCGGCGCCGATTTCCAGACCCACCACCCGATCGATCTCGCCGTCACGGGCACTGAGGAACATCACCGGCACTTCACTGAAGCGGCGCAATTGCTTGCAGGTTTCAAAGCCGGTGATGTCCGGCAGGCCGATGTCGAGGATGATCAGGTCAGCCGGGGTCTGGCGCTGATAGGCCAGCGCCTCCTGGCCGAGGCTCAGCCAGGTGGTGGTGAAACCCTCGCCTTGCAGGGCGAACAGCAGCGTATCGGCTATCGCCGCTTCGTCTTCGACAATCAGGATGTGGGGCATGGGGCTCTGTCAGCAGTCCGGTTTGTCGGCAGTGTAACGACGGGCCGGGTTTACCGCAGCGCCGAATTCACGCAGGGCCTTGGCACCGATCAGCAGCGGGTAGTTGAAGCTGCTGCGGTCGGTGAGGTTGACCTCGACGGTGCGCTTGACGTTGCCCAGGCACATTTCCAGGTCGATCACCGGGCGCTTGGCCACGGCGGGTTCGTCCTTCTCGTCATCTTCGTCGGCGCGGCTCTTGATCTTGCTGATCCGCGCGACCTTGTGCTCGTAGACTTTGTCCGACGCATCCTTGCCGCCGAGACGGAAACGCACCCAGTCATCGCCATCGCGCTGGAAGGTTTCGATGTCACGGGCCGACAGCGAAGCGGTGAGCGCGCCAGTGTCCATCTTGGCCTTGAAGGTTTGGCCGATCTCCGGCAACTGGATGTATTCGTAGCGACCGTAAAGGGTCGGTTCAGCAGCCATGACCGGCAAGGCAACCAGGGCAAGCGAGGCAAATAGAAGTTTCACGAAGGCATGTCCTCGGAAAGAAGTAGGCGGATTCTAGACCGCACGCGCGGCACTTAGTTAGCTCTGCCGAACCATACCCGGCACATTGTGAAACATTCGTCCGATACTTTGCGATTTGGTCTCTAGACTCAGCTCTCTTATCATGGCCCGCCCACAAGATCCCAAGAGTTGCTTATGCGCCGCCTGCTCACCGGCTGTCTGGTCACACTGCTGCTATTGCTCAACACCCTGGTCCTGATCGGTCCGTTGATGGTGTTTGCCCTGCTCAAGCTGGTCGCCCCTGGCCGTTCTCGCGACTCTATGTCCTGGGCGGTGATGTGGATCGCCGAGACCTGGGCCGAGATCGACAAACTGATCTTCGCGCGCTGCATCCCCACCCGCTGGGATATTCGCGGCGGCGACGACCTGCGTCGCGACACCTCCTACCTGGTGATCAGCAACCACCAATCCTGGGTGGACATCCCGGCGCTGATCCAGGCCCTCAACCGGCGCACGCCGTTCTTCAAATTCTTCCTGAAAAAAGAGCTGATCTGGGTGCCGTTCCTCGGCCTGGCCTGGTGGGCGCTGGATTACCCCTTCATGAAGCGCTACAGCAAGGCGTTCCTGGCCAAGCATCCGGAACTGGCCGGGCAGGATCTGCAAATCACCAAACAGGCCTGTGAATTGTTCAAGCGCCAGCCGGTGACGGTGGTCAATTACCTGGAAGGGACGCGCTTCAACGAGGCCAAGCGCCAGCAGCAGGACTCACCGTTCAGGCGCCTGCTCAAGCCCAAGGCGGGCGGCGTGGCCTTCGTGCTGGCGGCGATGGGCGAACAGTTGGACGCGATCCTCGATGTGACCGTGGTGTATCCACAGCAAAAGATTCCGGGGTTCTGGGATTTGATCAGCGGCGCGGTGCCAGAAGTGATCATCGACATCCGTACCCGTGAACTGGACCCGGCGTTGTGGCAGGGGGATTACGAGAACGATCCGGCGTTTCGCCAGACCGTCCAGAACTGGGTGAACCAGCTCTGGAACGAGAAGGATGCGCGCATCGAACAACTGCGCGCAGAGCGTTCTTAGCTGCCGGTGCCCCACGCCTGGGCCAATTTGCCCAGCAACGATTCGTTGGCACCCTGGCCGCCCAGGAACTGCAGGATCACCGGGGCAAACTGGGCGATCATGCCGCTGTCCATACCCAGGGCGCCGAACGCGGTGTTCAGGTCGTTGGTGCTCTTCACGTTACCCAGCAGGCCGTCCAGGCCGCTGGTCTTGCTGCCACCGGCCTGGCCGAGCATCCCGCTCAAGGCGCCGAGGCTGCCCAGGGCATTGTTGCCCGACAGCTGATCCAGGCCCGGCACGCTGTTGCCCAGTTGCGAGTAGTCATTGCCACTCAGCTTGTTCTTGGCCAGGCCGAGCATCGCGCCGGTGCCGCCAATGGCTTGCTCGGGGGTGATGTTCAGTTGCGAGGTCAGTGTGCTCAGCAAATCGGCCGTCTCGGACGACGGTGCGGCAGCGGCAGCCTTGTTGTTGCCACCTTGCATGCCGGAAATCGCATTGGCTGCATCGCCAAGGCTGAAGCCTGCGGCGAACACCGGGCCGGCTGCCAGGGTCATCAGGCAGGAAAGGGCGAAACCGCGTGAAATCTTCATTGAAACAACCTCTGGATGTAAGAGCTGAAAGCATGGGTTTGACTGACTGTCCCGAAGGATTGTTCCCACATGGAGGTTAGTTCAGAAAAGGCTGCATCCGAATCCCCTGCCCTCGCGTATATCCACCATGCGCCGCCGCGAGTGAAATGGAATGAACGCACAAGCTGAACTACCCTTTGCCTACCGTGCGCAGTGCCGTCGACCTCGTTCACGAGCCTGGAGATGCCTTATTTCGATCAACGACGCTGATCCGTTGTGCGCCTTGCTGGCCCGATGTGCCGAGGGCAATCGCCAGGCGTTCGAAACCCTTTACCGCAGTGTTTCGCCGCGCTTGCACGGCGTTGCCTTGCGGTTCATGGGGCGCCCGGACCTGGCCGAAGAGGTGCTGCAGGAAGCCTTCGTGCGGATCTGGTACAACGCCTCGCGCTACGAGGCCCACCTAGCGGCGCCGATGACGTGGATGGTCAACATCACCCGTAACCTGGCCATCGACCAACTGCGCAAACACCGCGAGCAACCCCTGGCCGACGGCCAGCAGGACGCCCTGCTCGATGACGGCCCCAGCGCCCACGAGCAACTCGACCGCGAACGCGATACCCATGCACTGAACCGCTGCCTCGACAGCCTTGACGGCATGCAGCGTCAATCGATCAGCGTGGCCTACTTCAAGGGCCTGTCGTGCGCAGAGCTGGCCGCGCACATGGCGGCGCCGCTGGGCTCGGTCAAATCCTGGATCCGTCGCGGCATGGAGCGCCTACGCAGGTGCCTTGAATCATGAACTACCAAACCACGACCCTGCGCCGCGCCCTCGCGGCCGACTACGCCATCGGTCTGATGCCCGCGACCGCGCGTCGGCGCTTTGATGGGTTGCTGCTGGAAGATCCCGCGCTGCGGGTCGAGCTCGGCCATTGGCAGGACGCCCTCGCCACGCTGACCGGCGAGCTGCCGGAACACCCGGTGCCGGATCACGTTTGGGCGGGCATCCAGGCGCGCATCGAACCGCAGGTGCTGCATATGCCGGCGAAGAAAGCGTTCAGGATCAGTTGGCGCTTGCTCGCGGCCGCTTGCGTGCTGGGCGCGGCGCTGCTGGTGGGCGTGCTGTACCCCCGCGATCCAGGCGTGACGTACGACGCCACCCTGGTCAACGCCAGCCAGCAACCGGCATTGCGGGTGCAGGCGGTGGGTGACCGACTGCAGGTCGAGCCCCTGGCCCTGGCCGCCGTGGAACCGGCGCGTGCCCTGCAACTGTGGGCGATTCCCGCCGGTGGCAAACCGATTTCACTGGGCTTGGTATCCACAGCGGGTAAAGGTCAAATCCAGCTGAGCAACGCACAAAAAGCCCTGCTCTCCACGCCACTGACCTTGGCCGTGAGCCTGGAGCCACAAGGCGGCTCACCGACCGGCCAGCCCACTGGCCCAGTGCTATATCAAGGCAAATTGGCATCACTTTAGCGAAGATCACGGGCGATGGGTTCAGGAACCCATCGTCCTGCACAAGGTCCATGAGTTGACTACAAAATTTGTCAGGAAGAGACCTATGACTACGATCGACCCCCAAGTGATTGAGCACAAACCCTCATTCTGGAACGGCCCGCGTCTGTTCGTGGGCGCCTGCCTTGTGGTGCTCGCTGGTATCGGCGGTGCCCTTTACACCCAAGACTCGGTCAAATCCGCCGCGACCCTGGTGACCACGACCCAGCAGCCCGCTGCGCAGATCATGGCCCACAAGGACTACCTGGAAGTGCAACCGATTGCCGCCGCCACCCCTGCGCCAGACCAGAGCCTGGAACTGTGGGCAATCCCCGAAGACGGCGTGCCAGTGTCCCTTGGCCTGTTGCCGGAAGACGGCAAAGGCATCATCGGCCTCAACCCGCGCCAGCAAGAGTCGATCAAGAAGCCGGTCACGCTGATGGTGAGTTCGGAAACCAAAGGCGGCTCGGTGAGCAAACAGCCGACAGGCCCGACGGTGTACCAAGGGGCGTTGGCCAATCGCTAAACCAATGTGGGAGGGGGCTTGCCCCCGATAGCGGAGTGTCAGTCAGTAGATATATCGACTGATACACCGTCATCGGGGGCAAGCCCCCTCCCACATTTGGATCACAGCACGGCCAGGTTTAGGCGGCGCTGAACAGCTTGTGCGGATCGATCACAAACTTCTTCGGCACGCCTGCGTCAAACTCGCCGTAGCCTTTTGGCGCGTCGTCCAGGCTGATGACCTGCACACCGACGATCTCGGCGATGTTGATACGGTCCCACATGATCGCTTGCATCAGCGCGCGGTTGTACTTCATCACCGGGGTCTGGCCGGTGTGGAAGCTGTGGGATTTGGCCCAGCCCAGGCCGAAGCGGATGCTCAGGCTGCCCATTTTCGCGGCGGCGTCGACGGCACCCGGATCTTCGGTGACGTACAGGCCCGGAATACCGATCTTGCCCGCCACGCGCACCACGCCCATCAGCGAGTTGAGCACGGTGGCCGGGGCTTCCGCCTTGACGCCGTCGTGCCCATGACCACGGGCTTCGAAGCCCACGCAGTCGACTGCGCAATCCACTTCAGGCTCGCCCAGCAACGCGGCGATCTGTTCATGCAGCGGCGTGTCCTGGGACAGGTCGACAATTTCAAAACCCTGGGCCTTGGCGTGGGCCAGGCGGATGGTGTTGACGTCACCGATGATCACCACCGCCGCGCCGAGCAGGCGGGCAGACGCGGCAGCGGCCAGGCCGACCGGGCCGGCACCGGCGATGTACACGGTGCTGCCAGGGCCAACGCCGGCCGTGACGGCGCCGTGGTAGCCGGTTGGCAGGATGTCGGAGAGGCAGGTCAGGTCGCGGATTTTTTCCATGGCCTTGTCGCGGTCCGGCAGCTTGAGCAGGTTGAAGTCGGCGTACGGCACCAGCACGTATTCGGCCTGGCCGCCGGTCCAGTCGCCCATGTCGACGTAGCCGTAGGCCCCCCCGGCACGCGCCGGGTTGACGGTCAGGCACACGCCGGTGTGTTGCTCTTTGCACGAGCGGCAGCGGCCGCAGGCGACGTTGAAGGGGACGGAAACCAGGTCGCCGATCTTCAGGTTCTCGACGTCGCTGCCCTTCTCGATCACTTCACCAGTGATCTCGTGACCGAGCACCAGGCCGGTCTGGGCGGTGGTACGGCCGCGCACCATGTGCTGGTCGGAGCCGCAGATGTTGGTGGAGACCACGCGCAGGATGACGCCATGCTCGATCTTCCTGCCACGGGGGTCCTGCATTTTGGGATAGTCGATTTTCTGTACTTCGACCTTGCCGTTGCCGAGATACACGACACCACGATTACCAGACATGCTTTCACCTCGCTGTTGTTTTTATGGAACTGCGTTGCCCTTTGGCTGGGCAGCGCGTTTAAGTGCTCGGGTTACAGATGCTGTTTTTGCGTTGTTTGTCAGGGCCTCATCGCAGGCAAGCCAGCTCCCACAGGAGTACGCATTCCCAATGTGGGAGCGGGCTTGCCCGCGAAGGCGTCAGTCAGAGCACCACCGTTCTATTGGCGTTCAAGAAAACCCGCCGCTCAATGTGATACCCAACGGCCCGGGCCAACGTCAGCCCTTCAATATCACGCCCCTTGGCGATCAAATCCTCGGGATAGTGGCTGTGATCCACCACCTCCACGCCCTGGGCGATGATCGGGCCTTCGTCCAGATCGTTGTTGATGTAATGCGCCGTGGCGCCCACCAACTTCACGCCCTTGTTGTACGCCTGATGATACGGCTTGGCGCCCTTGAACCCCGGCAACAACGAGTGGTGAATGTTGATGGCCTTTCCATCAAGTTTGCGGCACAGCTCCGGCGACAGCACTTGCATGTAGCGCGCAAGGATCACCAGTTCGGCACCGGTGTCTTCCACCACCTGCCACACCTGACGCTCCTGGGACGGTTTGTCATTGGGGTCGAGGGGGAAATGGTAGTAGGGAATCTGGTGCCAGTCGGCCAACGGCTTCAGATCGGGGTGGTTGGACACCACCGCGACCACGTCCATCGACAATTGGCCGATGCGCTGGCGGTACAGCAGGTCGTTGAGGCAGTGATCGGCCTTGGAGACCATGATCACCACTTTTGGCCGGTAGTTTGGCGCCGTCAGCTCAAAGATCATCCCAAAGGCTTCGCCGCGAATGGCCAGGCCATCGCGGAAACCTTGCTCGTCAAAACCGTCGGGCTGGCGGAACTCCACGCGGATGAAAAACCGGCCCGAAAGCCGGTCATCGAACGAGTGGTGCTCAGTAACGTAGCAGCCCTGCTCGAACAGGTAGCGGGTGACCGCGTCCACCGTGCCGAGCACGCTGGGGCAGTCGGCGGTCAAAATCCATGTATCAGGTGCGCGGCTCATGGCTGATTCCTCAGGCTTGGACGTTGAGGCCGAATTCCGCCGAGGCGTCCTGCAACCACAACCACCAGTAGTCCGAGAAGCTGCGACGAATCAGCAGTTCCCAGGTGTTTTCGGCCGTGTGGCGGATCACCAGTTGCGACTTGGCGAACACCGTGCCCACCGCCTTGCCTACCGGGAAGTTGTCGGGGTGTACGTCGTAGCTGGTGGACTTCATCAACACGTCGCGCACGTTCGGGCCGCTCAGTTCAAGGATCTGCTGGCCGCCGCTGACGTTGACCACCTGGATATGCAAATCACCCAGGGCCTCGCGCAGGTTTTTCTCGGCGGCGAATTCTTCACCGCTTGGCACGATGAGCAACCACTCATCCGGGCCGAGCCATTGCAGGCTGGTTTCGCCTTTGACGATCACGGTCAGGGCGCTGGGCAGTTCGATGCCGAGGGCCTTGTGCACGCCGGCGGCGAAGGCTGCATCGTGCCCATCGCCCCGGATGGTCAGGTGGCCCAGAAGTTTCTTTTCACGCACGGTCACACCGGCGTTCTTGCGGCCCTTGCCAACCAGGCTGGCGAGGTCGGCATGGTGCAGCGACGACTCGGCCTTGGCCCCGGTGGTTGGGCGTTGTTGGTACACATTGGCTGCTGTCATAAAGCACCTATCCAAATTCTGTTGTGAGGCTACTGGCGTCTTCGCGAGCAAGCCCGCTCCCACAGGGTTTACGCATTCCAAATGTGGGAGCGGGCTTGCTCGCGAAGGCCGCTACTCGGTCCGTCAGATATTTTGACGATCACCCTTGGGATCGAAGAACACCGAAGACACAATCTCCGCCTCGATCACACTGCCATCGGCCTGTGGCGAGAACACCCGTTCACCGATGCGCTTCAAGCCGCCCTTGACCACGCCCATGGCAAACGAATAACCAAGGGAGTTGTGCGCATAACTCGAAGTGACGTGACCGACCATCTTCATCGGGATCGACTGCTTCGGATCAAACACCAGTTGCGCACCTTCGGGCAGCCACACTTTCGGATCGACTGGCTTGAGGCCCACCAGTTGCTTGCGCTCTTCACGCACGCAGTCTTCACGGTTCATGCCGCGCCAGCCGATCCACGAGAACGGCTTGGTGCGACCGACACACCAACCCATGTTCAGGTCGTCCGGGGTCATCGAACCGTCGGTGTCCTGACCGACGATGATGAAGCCCTTCTCGGCCCGCAGCACGTGCATGGTTTCGGTGCCGTACGGGGTCAGGTTGTACTTCTTGCCCGCCGCGACGATCTGTTCGAGCACGCCCATGGCGTAGTCGGCCTGCACGTTGACTTCGTACGACAGCTCGCCGGTAAACGAGATCCGGAACACCCGCGCCGGTACGCCGCCCACCAGGCCTTCTTTCCAGGTCATGAACGGGAAGCCGTCCTTGTCCAGATCGATGTCGGTGACTTCGGCCAGCAGCTTGCGGCTGTTGGGGCCGGACAGGGTCATGGTGGCCCAGTGGTCGGTGACCGAGGTGAAGTACACCTTGAGGTCTGGCCATTCGGTCTGTTGGTAGATTTCCAGCCACTGCAGCACGCGAGCAGCGCCGCCGGTGGTGGTGGTCATCAGGAAGTGGTTGTCGGCGAGGCAGGCCGTTACGCCGTCGTCGAAGACCATGCCGTCTTCCTTGCACATCAGGCCGTAGCGCGCCTTGCCCACATCGAGCTTGGTCCAGGCGTTGGTGTAGATGCGGTTGAGGAACTCACGGGCATCCGGGCCCTGAATGTCGATCTTGCCGAGTGTGGACGCATCCAGCAGGCCCACGCTGTCGCGCACGGCCAGGCATTCGCGTTTCACCGCGGCGTGCAGGTCTTCACCGTTGCGTGGGAAATACCATGGGCGTTTCCACTGGCCGACGTCTTCAAACTCGGCGCCGTTCTTCACGTGCCAGGCTTGCAGTGCGGTGTAGCGCACAGGTTCGAAGATGTGCCCACAGTGACGGCCCGCCACCGCGCCGAACGTCACCGGCGTGTAGTTCGGACGGAACATGGTGGTGCCCATCTGCGGGATGGTCACGTTCAACGAACGGGCGGCAATCGCCAGGCCGTTGACGTTGCCCAGCTTGCCCTGGTCGGTGCCGAAGCCCAGTGCGGTGTAGCGCTTGACGTGCTCGACCGACTCGAAACCTTCGCGGGTCGCCAGTTCGATGGCGGCGGCGGTGACGTCGTTCTGCAGGTCGACGAATTGCTTCGGCGCCCGTGCGGTCGGCTTGTCGTGGGGCACCTGGTATACCGCCAGCGTTGGCTCTTCCAAGCGGCTCAGGGCTTTTGGCAGGGTGCCTTCGACCGGCGCAAAACCGGCCTCGCTGGCCGCGCGCACGCCGCCTTCAAAACCATCGGCCAGGGAATCGCCGAGGCCGTAGACGCCATTGATGCCACCGACACACACGCGCTTCTGCGGCGCTTCACCCGGGACAAAACCAAGGATGTCTTCACGCCAGGTCGGCTTGCCGCCCAGGTGCGACGCCAGGTGAACCACCGGGCTGTAGCCGCCGGAACTGGCCACCAGGTCACAGTCCAGCCATTCGCCTGGGCTGGTGACTTTGTGCGCTTTCACATCGATCGCGGCCACACGGGCAGCGGTGACGTGCTTGCTGCCACGGGCTTCGATCACGGCGCTGCCGGTGAGGATGCGAATACCTTTGGCGCGGGCCTCTTCCACCAGCGCACCACGTGGGTTGTGGCGCACATCGGCGACGGCGACCACTTGCAGGCCGGCGTCGAGCCAGTCCAGCGCAACGCGGTAGGCGTGGTCGTTATTGGTCGACAGCACCAGTTTTTTACCCGGCGCCACGCCGTAGCGACGCACGTAGGTAGAGACCGCACCGGCGAGCATGTTGCCCGGCACGTCGTTGTTGCCGTACACCAGTGGACGCTCGCACGCGCCCGTCGCCAACACCACGCGTTTGGCGCGCACACGGTGGATACGCTGGCGCACCACGCCAATCGGCGCACGGTCACCGAGGTGATCGGTGAGGCGCTCGTGAATGGTCAGGAAGTTATGGTCGTGGTAGCCGTTGACGGTGGCGCGCGGCAGCAGCACCACGTCCGGCAGGGCCTTGAGTTCAGCGATGACGCTGGCGACCCATTCGGTAGCCGGCTTGCCGTCGAGGCTTTCGCGGGAATCGAGCAGCGAACCGCCGAACTCCTCCTGCTCGTCGGCAATGATCACGCGCGCGCCGCTGCGTGCGGCAGCCAGTGCGGCGGCCAGGCCGGCAGGGCCTGCACCGACCACCAGCACGTCGCAGTGACGGTTGAAGTTGTCGTAGGTGTCCGGATCGTTCTCGGTCGGCGAGCGGCCAAGACCGGCAGCCTTACGAATGTACTTCTCGTAGGTCATCCAGAACGATTGTGGGTACATGAAGGTTTTGTAGTAGAAACCCGGCGGCATCAGCTTGCCGCCGACCTTGCCGAGAATGCCCATCACGTCATTGTTGACGTTCGGCCAGCCGTTGGTGCTGGTGGCGACCAGGCCTTGGTACAGCGCCTGTTGCGTGGCGCGCACGTTGGGAATCTGGGTGGCTTCGGTCGCACCGATCTGCAACACCGCGTTCGGCTCTTCGGCACCGGCGGCGAAGATGCCGCGAGGACGCGAGTACTTGAAGCTGCGGCCGATGATGTCGACGCCGTTGGCCAACAGGGCGGCGGCCAGGGTGTCGCCTTCAAAGCCCTTGTAGGTCTGGCCGTTGAAGGTAAACGTCAGGACTTTATTACGGTCGATCCGGCCACCGTTGGACAGGCGATTGGTCTGGCTCATACCTTCTCTCCAGAGGCCTTGGCGGTGAATTGGGGCTTCTCACCGATCTTGTAGGTTTCAAGAATTTCGTAGGTCAGGGTGTCGCGGGTCGCGTTGAAATACTGGCGGCAACCGGCGGCGTGAATCCACAACTCGTGGTGCAGGCCACGGGGGTTGTCGCGGAAGAACATGTAGTCGCCCCACTGCTCATCGGTGCAGGCATTCGGGTCCAGCGGGCGCGGGATATGCGCTTGGCCGGACGCGTGGAATTCCTCTTCGGAGCGCAGTTCGCCACAGTGAGGACAGAAGATATGCAACATAGGAATTTCTCCTGTTAGTGGGCGACGGCCGCAGCGCCGTGTTCGTCGATCAACGCACCGTTGTGGAAACGGTCGATGGAGAAAGGTGCGGCCAACGGGTGCATTTCACCCTTGGCGAGGCTGGCGGCAAACACGTTGCCTGAGCCTGGAGTGGCCTTGAAGCCACCGGTGCCCCAACCGCAGTTGAAGAACATGTTCGGCACTGGCGTCTTGGAGATGATCGGGCAGGCGTCCGGCGTGGTGTCGACGATGCCGCCCCACTGGCGGTTCATGCGTACGCGCGACAGCACTGGGAACATCTCGACGATGGCCTGGATGGTGTGCTCGATCACCGGGTACGAACCACGCTGGCCATAGCCGTTGTAGCCGTCGATACCGGCGCCGATCACCAGGTCGCCCTTGTCGGACTGGCTGATGTAACCGTGCACGGCGTTGGACATGATCACGCTGTCGATAATCGGCTTGATCGGCTCCGACACCAACGCTTGCAGCGGATGGGATTCGATCGGCAGGCGGAAGCCGGCGAGCGAAGCCATGTGCCCGGAGTTACCGGCCGTGACCACACCGACGCGCTTGGCGCCGATAAAGCCCTTGGTGGTTTCCACACCGATGCACACGCCGTTTTCCTTACGGAAACCGATCACTTCGGTCTGCTGGATCAGGTCCACGCCAAGGGCGTCGGCCGCACGGGCAAAGCCCCAGGCCACGGCATCGTGACGGGCCACGCCGCCACGCCGTTGCACGGTGGCACCGAGTACCGGGTAGCGGGTGTTTTTCGAGCAATCGAGGTACGGGATCTCGTCGGCCACTTGCTTGGCGTTGAGCAGCTCGCCGTCCACGCCGTTGAGGCGGTTGGCGCTCACGCGGCGCTCGGAATCACGGATGTCTTGCAGGGTGTGGCACAGGTTGTACACGCCGCGCTGGGAGAACATCACGTTGTAGTTCAGGTCCTGGGACAGGCCTTCCCACAGTTTCATCGCATGTTCGTACAGGTGCGCCGACTCGTCCCACAGGTAGTTGGAACGCACGATGGTGGTGTTGCGCGCGGTGTTACCGCCGCCCAGCCAGCCTTTCTCGACCACGGCCACGTTGGTGATGCCGTGTTCTTTTGCCAGGTAGTAGGCGGTCGCCAGACCATGCCCGCCGCCGCCGACGATGACCACGTCATAGACCTTTTTAGGGGTGGGCGTGCGCCACATCTTCTGCCAGTTTTCGTGGTGGCTGAGGGAGTGCTTGAAGAGGCCGAAGCCCGAGTAGCGTTGCATAGTCATTACTCCAAAACCGCGCTCAGCGATAAACCGGGAAATCAGCGCACAGGGCAGACACGTGCTTGGCCACGTTGGCCTCGACATCGGCGTCGCCGAGGTTGTCGAGGATGTCGCAGATCCAGCCGGCCAGTTCGATGCACTGCGCCACTTTGAAACCACGCGTGGTCACCGCCGGGGTGCCGATGCGCAGGCCCGAGGTCACGAACGGCGACTGCGGGTCATTCGGCACGGCGTTTTTGTTGACGGTGATGTGGGCGCGACCGAGGGCGGCATCCGCCTCTTTGCCGGTGAGGCCCTGACGGATCAGGCTGACCAGGAACAGGTGGTTATCGGTGCCGCCGGACACTACATCGTAGCCGCGTTTGATAAACACGCTGGCCATCGCCTGGGCATTGTCGATCACTTGTTGCTGGTAGGCCTTGAAGCCTGGCTCCAGCGCTTCCTTGAAGCACACGGCCTTGCCGGCGATGACGTGCATCAGCGGGCCGCCCTGGGCACCGGGGAATACGGCGGCGTTGAGTTTCTTTTCGATCTCTTCGTTGGACTTGGCCAGGATCAAACCACCACGTGGACCGCGCAGGGTCTTGTGGGTGGTGGTGGTGACCACATCGGCGTACGGCAGCGGGTTCGGGTACAGGCCAGCGGCAACCAGGCCGGCGACGTGGGCCATGTCAACGAACAACAGCGCGCCAACCTTGTCGGCGATCTGACGGAAGCGTGGGAAATCCAGAGTCTTGGAGTAGGCAGAGAAACCGGCCACGACCATTTTCGGCTTGTGCTCGACCGCCAGGCGCTCGACTTCGTCGTAGTCGATCAGGCCGGTGTCGGTGTTGATGCCGTATTGCACTGCGTTGTACAGCTTGCCCGAGGACGACACTTTGGCGCCGTGGGTCAAGTGGCCGCCATGGGCCAGGCTCATGCCCAGGATGGTGTCGCCGGCTTGCAGCAGGGCCAGGTACACGGCGCTGTTGGCGGACGAACCGGAGTGCGGCTGCACGTTGGCGTAATCGGCGCCGAACAGCTGCTTGGCGCGTTCGATGGCCAGGGCTTCCACTTTATCCACATGCTCGCAGCCACCGTAGTAACGCTTGCCTGGGTAGCCTTCGGCGTATTTGTTGGTGAGGCCGCTGCCTTGAGCTTCCATCACGCGCTTGCTGGTGTAGTTCTCTGACGCGATCAGCTCGATATGATCTTCCTGGCGCTGCTCCTCGGCATTCATCGCCGCCAGCAGTGCATCGTCATATCCCTGGATCTGGTCTTGTTTGCTGAACATCGCGTCTCTCCCAGCCTTTCGTATTGTTGAGGCCCGGTGCAGGGCCCTTTGATGCGATGGTAGGGCTGGCGCCTGTAGATCAAATGCCTACGCACGCCACGCAAAGGTGCGTTTACGACATTCATTGAGCGCCGCAGAAAAAATGTGGGAGCGGGCTTGCTCGCGAATGCGGTGGGCCAGCCAATACATGTGTTGACTGACCCACCGCATTCGCGAGCAAGCCCGCTCCCACAGGGGGTTACGCAATGATTTTGCGGACGGTTAACAGCAGCAGAAAATGCAGAGGGTAGAGGGTGTAGGCCCAGCGGCGCATGGCCGGTGGCGACGCTTTTTTGCCATGTCGCAACAAGACAAGGCCAGCCAATGGCGCGATCAGGCATGTGGCGAGCCCCAAATAAGCCAACAGCGTGCCGCTATCGAGCAACACCTGCCATTGATTGGCCGCCACGCAGACCAACCCCGGCAATACACTGAAATACCAGGCACGGCTAAACACCAGCAGCATCGCCAACGGCAGCAGCACGCCAAAAAATCCGAACATCAGGTACGGGGAAAACACGCCGGCTATCGTGAGGGCAATCAGCGCCAATCCTCGATCAAAAAGCGTCTTCTGCTGCCATCCTCGCGCAACCAGCATTCCCAGCGCCAAGGTCGGCAACACATTCAACGTATCGGCATCCTCGATAAACAACCGATACGGTACCTCGCTGATCACACTGAACAGCAGCAGCCAGCCCAGGTAGCGCCCGCTGACCGGCGCCCCTTTCACCCGGTGCAGATTCGCCGCAATCGCCAGGCAAAACCATGGGAACGCCAGGCGCCCCGGCACATACAAACCATCCAGGCTCAACCCGACATAGCGCAGGTGATCGAGCACCATGCACAGCAGCGCCAGCCACTTGAGCAAGTCCAAAGCGCCATCTCGGACGGGTCCGACAGGCAAGGTGTGAGTGCCGTGCATAATTCCCCAGTGACTTTGCATTTACAGAGCGTGCGCACCCGCGACAATCTTGGTTACAGTGCGCACCAACATCGACCACAGGAATGGGCCATGACTGACAAGAGCCAACAATTCGCCAGCGACAACTATTCCGGCATTTGCCCGGAAGCCTGGGCCGCCATGGAACAAGCCAACCACGGCCATCAACGTGCCTACGGCGATGATGAATGGACCCACCGCGCCGCCGACGGTTTCCGCAACCTGTTCGAAACCGACTGTGAAGTGTTCTTCGCCTTCAACGGCACCGCCGCCAACTCCCTGGCGCTGTCCTCGCTGTGCCAGAGCTACCATAGCGTGATTTGCTCGGAAACTGCCCACGTCGAGACCGACGAATGCGGCGCGCCGGAGTTTTTCTCCAACGGCTCCAAGCTGCTCACCGCCCGTACCGAAAACGGCAAGCTGACCCCGGAATCGATCCGCGAGATCGCCCTCAAGCGCCAGGACATCCACTACCCCAAGCCCCGCGTGGTCACCCTGACCCAGGCCACCGAAGTCGGCAGCGTGTACACCCCGGACGAAATCCGCGCCATCAGCGCCACCTGCAAGGAACTCGGGCTGAACCTGCATATGGACGGCGCACGCTTCTCCAACGCTTGCGCATTCCTGGGCTGCTCGCCGGCCGACCTGACCTGGAAGGCCGGCGTCGACGTGCTGTGCTTTGGCGGCACCAAAAACGGCATGGCCGTGGGTGAAGCGATCCTGTTCTTCAACCACAAGCTGGCCGAAGACTTCGACTACCGCTGCAAACAGGCCGGCCAGTTGGCGTCGAAAATGCGCTTCCTGTCTGCCCCGTGGGTAGGCCTGCTGGAAAACGACGCCTGGCTCAAACACGCACGCCACGCCAACCATTGCGCGCAACTGTTGAGCAGCCTGGTGGCGGATATTCCCGGCGTGGAGTTGATGTTCCCGGTGCAGGCCAACGGCGTGTTCCTGCAACTCTCGGAGCCGGCGATTGCGGCGCTGACAGCCAAGGGCTGGCGCTTCTACACCTTCATCGGCAAAGGCGGCGCGCGCTTCATGTGTGCGTGGGACACAGAAGAGGAACGTGTAAGGGAATTGGCTGAGGATATTCGGAAAGTGATGGGCGCCTGATCCAGGCGGATACTGGCGCTATGCCGAGTCTGTTATTTGATATTTCTGACAGCAGCACACTGTATTTTCATTGACTAGCCTCTTGGAACCCGCAAGGAAAAGGCCGCTGCAGCGGCCACCTTTCGGGTTCAACTGCCTGCCGAATCATCGGCCGGAAATGGAAATCCAGCAGAGAGCCAAACCATGGAATATCAAAGCAACGTTACCACCCTGCAAAGCGACGACGGCGTCAACACCACAGTCATCGACTGGGATGAGTTCAGGAAATCCGCCAGAGTCGGCGACACCATCCGCGAGCCATCAAGGACGTTGAGGATCTACGATAAAGTCTATGAATTGACAGCATCAGGTCAGCACTTCGTCGTGCATATCTACGCCCAGTAACCACTGATGTGGGAGCGGGCTTGTGTGGGAGCGGGCTTGCTCGCGAATACGCAGTATCAGTCACCAGATCAGTGATCTGACACACCGCTTTCGCGAGCAAGCCCGCTCCCACACAAGCCCGCTCCTACTCTGAACTGCGCCCGCCGTCAGAACTCGATGCGCACGTCACCCTTCGGTACGCTGCAGCACGACAGGATGTAACCCTCGGCCTCGTCTTCCTCGGTGATCCCGCCGTTGTGCTCCATCTCCACCTCGCCACCCAGCTTCATCACCTTGCACGTGCCGCAGATCCCCATGCCACAGGCTTTCGGGATCAACAGGCCGAGCTTGGCCGCTGCCGCGTGCACGGTTTCGCCCGGCGCCACGCGGATGCTTTTGCCCGAAGCAATGAACTCCACTTGATGCAGATCCGCCAGGTCGATCTCCGGCGCATCCGCCGCTTGTTCAGCTTGCTCTACCGCATCGGCACGCGCTTCCGCCGGCGTGGCACCGAAGGATTCCTCGTGATAACGCGCCATATCGAACCCGGCGACTTCCAGCAGGCGTTTCACCGCGTTCATGTACGGCGTCGGGCCGCAGCAGAACACTTCGCGCTCAAGGAAGTCCGGCACCATCAGCTCGAGCATCTTGTGATTGAGGTAGCCGCGATAACCCGCCCATGGTTCGCCCAGGCCGTGCTTTTCGCAGATCAGGTGCAGGCTGAAGTTGTCGATCCGCGAGGCCATGTGTTCCAGCTCGCGGTGATAGATGATGTCTTTGGGCGAGCGGGCGCTGTGGATAAACGTCATGTCGACGTTGGCGTTGGTGTCGTAGAACCAGCGCGCCATGGACATTACCGGGGTGATCCCGACACCACCGCTGAGGTACAGCACTTTCGGGCTGGGGAAATCGATGGCGTTGAACAGGCCGACCGGCCCGTGCACCGCCAGCTCCTGGCCTTCGTGCAAGGTATCGTGCAGCCAGTTGGACACCTTGCCGCCCGGCACGCGCTTGATCGTCACCGAGAAGCTGTAAGGCACCGACGGCGAGCTGGAAATGGTGTAGGAGCGCATGATCGGCTGGCCTTCGATTTCCAGCTCCAGGGTGACGAACTGCCCCGGCTTGAAAAAGAACAGGATCGGCTGGTCGGCCATGAAACAGAAGGTGCGCACGTCCCAGGTTTCCTGGATGACTTTGACGCAACGGACAATGTGTCGACCATTGGCCCAGGTCTGGGTGGTTACCGGATTCAGGAAGCTGTTGGACATGCTGATTCTCCACTGCCGATGTTCGGCTTTATGGTGGCGATTCTGCGTAACGTCGCAACCGCCCATTTACCTATCTGCGACATTCACATACTTATCGCGACCAGCCCCCAACTACCTAGGCTTGCGCGTCGGGAACAGATTGGGCCATGTCGCCCATGGATAAGGTTCAACCCATCGGCGGCCCCACACTCGCTCCCAACAACGACGCTTTCTTTACGCCTTGCACTGCACCAACCGTAGCCACTATTCGCCGGCCACACAGAATGGCCATGAGGACACACACGATGGACGTCACCGCAACCTTAAGCTTGGGCGATCCGCTGGAACCCGCACGCAAGGCCACCGCGCAAATGCTGCAAGAGCGCGAGCGCACTTTCTCGCTGCCACAGCCGTTCTACTCTGATGAGCGACTGTTTGATATCGACATGCAGGAAATCTTCCAGAAAGAGTGGTTGATCGCCGGCATGACCTGCGAGATCCCCGCCAAGGGCAACTACCTGACCCTGCAAGTGGGCAAGAACCCGATCATCGTGATCCGCGGCGCCGAAGGCGTGGTGCATGCGTTCCACAACGTGTGCCGTCACCGTGGCTCGCGCTTGTGCACCAGCGACAAGGGCAAGGTCGCCAAGCTGGTCTGCCACTACCACCAGTGGACCTACGAGCTGGACGGCCGCCTGCTGTTCGCCGGCACCGAGATGGGTGCCGACTTCGACATGAAGCAGTATGGCTTGAAGCCGGTGAACGTGAAGACCGCTGGCGGCTACATCTTCATCAGCCTGGCCGAGAACCCGCCAGCCATCGATGACTTCCTGTCGACGCTGAACCATTACATGGAACCGTACGACATGGAAAACACCAAGGTGGCGGTGCAAACCACCTTGATGGAGAAGGCCAACTGGAAGCTGGTGCTGGAAAACAACCGCGAGTGCTACCACTGCAACGCGTCGCACCCGGAACTGTTGAAGACCCTGCTGGAATGGGACGACGTCACCGACCCTCGCGCCGACCAGGCCTTCAAGGATCACGTCGCCGCATCGGCCGCCGCCTGGGACGCCGAGAAGATTCCGTACGCCCACGCCAGCTTCGGCCTGCGTAACCGCATCGTGCGCATGCCGCTGCTCAAGGGCACCGTGTCGATGACCCTGGACGGCAAGCAGGGCTGCGCCAAGCTGATGGGCCGCATCAAGAACCCGGACCTGGGCTCGATGCGCATCCTGCACCTGCCGCACTCGTGGAACCACTGCATGGGCGACCACATCATCGTGTTCACCGTGTGGCCGATCAGTGCCCAGGAAACCATGGTCACCACCAAGTGGCTGGTGCACAAAGACGCCGTCGAAGGCGTGGACTACGACGTGGAGCGCATGCGCCAGGTGTGGGACGCCACCAACGACCAGGACCGTCGCCTGGCCGAAGAGAACCAGCGCGGTATCAACTCCACCGCCTACCAACCGGGCCCGTACTCCAAGACCTATGAGTTCGGCGTGGTGAACTTCGTGGATTGGTACAGCGAGCGCATGCTCAACAACCTGGGGGCGGCGCCGGCGCCTTACCTCAAGGGCGTGGCCGCACACGAATAAACAAACATGCGGGCTTGATATGGGAGCGGGCTTGCTCGCGAAGGCGCAGTGTCAGTCACGGATGAAGTTGACTGATACACCGCTTTCGCGGGCAAGCCCGCTCCCACAGTTTGATCCGCACACTGTTCAAAATTTAGCCATACAGCCTACAGGCCTCGACCAATAAGCCCTCCAGCCTTTGCCCAACAACTTATCCACAAATCCACCCACAGCAATTGTGGGCAACTGTGCCTCCCAGCCAAAAATAACCGAAGAAAATCCGTGACTTATTCAGTCAGACGGTTTTGAGCACGCGCTGATCATTTTTTGATCATAACTCTACAGGCCACGTAATCCGTGGCATGCAGCAGTACGCAAACACCTTATCCACAGAAGCGCCAACAGACTTTGGGTGTAACTTTGAAAGCGCTGTGGAAAACCACCTCAAAGCTTCATAAATCGAGGCTTTGAGGGAATTGGGCGCACAATTACCGGCAATTGATCAAAATATGACCACATGCGTGAAACGCCCTATCCACCTGCCCTGTAGCCGATAGCAAACATCTTATCCACAGAAGCGCCAACAGACTTTGGGGGCAACTCCAAAACCCGCGGGTGCCTTATCCACACGAAAACTGCCTTAAAAACCGTGACTTAGCCTGGTCAGTTTTCATACAAGGACCTGGAGCCGTTGATTGGCGTGGGCTGTGGACAAGCACCAACACCTTATCCACAGCTACGCTCACAGCGATTGTGGGTAACCAGCGCAACTGTACAAAAAACATACGGCATCTACACTGACTGTTGCATCCAACCTCACAAGCCTGGGTTAACGCGGACGTCCTTGGCGCAACAACAGGAGAGACCACGGTGATCTGGCAGGGTCAAACCAGCCATCACTGCGCCAAAGGTTTTACGCTGATTGAGTTACTACTGACGCTGGCCCTGCTGGCCACGCTTGCGACAGTGGCATATCCGCTGACAGCACTGATGGGAAAACGTGATCGTGAACTCGACTTGCAGCGCTCGTTGCGGGAGATCCGGCGCGCCATCGATTCCTACAAGGAAGCCAGCGACGACGGACGCATTGAAAAGAGCGTCACCGACAGCGGCTACCCGCCCACCTTGCACGCATTGGTGGAAGGCGTGACGGACAAAACCAACCTGCAAGGCCAAAAACTCTATTTCCTGCGGCGCATTCCTCGCGATCCAGTCTGCGAGTGTCCGGAACTTGCGCCTGAAAAAACCTGGCAACTGCGCAGTTACAAGAGCAGCGCCGACAGCCCGCAAGAGGGGGAAGATGTCTTCGACGTTTCATCGCGCAGCACTCGGGAGAGTTTGAATGGAACGCCCTACAACACCTGGTAATCGGGGTTTTACCCTGATCGAGTTGCTGGTGGTCATGGCCATCATCGCGACCCTCATGACCCTCGTGACACCCCAGTATTTCCGCCAGCACGCCAAGGCCCAGGAAACCGTGCTGCGCCACAACCTGTCGTCGATCCGCCAGGCCCTGGACCAATACCGCGAAGACCACGGCGCCAACCCCGACAGCCTGCAAGCCCTGGTGGATAAACGCTACTTGCGTGAGATCCCCCAAGACCCGGTGACCGGCAGCCGCGACACCTGGCAACTGCAACCCTCCGGCGAACAAGGCCTGGGTGACGTGCGCAGCGGCGCGCCCGGCACTGCCAACGACGGGAGCGCCTATGCCGACTGGTGAGCAGCGCCAACATGGCTCGGTGTTCATGGGCATGCTGGTGACGGTGGCGGTGGTCGCCGTGATGTTGATGCAAGTGGGCACGCTGTGGTCCAGCGTGTTGCAGCGCGAGCGTGAGCTGGAATTGCTCGCGCGGGGCAACGAGATTCGTCGGGCGATCGGCCTGTATTACCGCGAGGGCAACACCTTTCCCCAGTCCCTCGAAGACTTGGTCCAGGACCGCCGCCAACCCACCGTCAAACGCTACCTGCGCAAGCTCTACAACGACCCCCTGAGCGGCACCACAGACTGGGGCGTAGTCGCTGGGCCGGGTGACACCATCATGGGCGTATTCAGCAAAGCCCACGGCACACCGTTCAAGCAAGGCAACTTTGCAGTGATCAATCAGAGTTTTACAGGGCAAGGCAGTTATCAAGGGTGGGTGTTTCTGTATGGCTCTGTACAGAGTAGCCCTCCAACCCGCACCGCTCCCATGGGAGATCAGCTGAATCGATGACGTGAATGCATTTACACAACTGGTCGTTCCAGCAGTTCGGAACTTGTTTATCTGAATTGAAGGTGGAATAGAGCATGAACAACTTATTTCGATATATGAGTGTGCTTCAAAAGTACGTGCTGGCAGCCTGTATGTTGATGCCCATACAGACCGTTTTTGCCCATGGCGATGTGGACGGTTCACGCGCTGACAAGTGCAGCAAGGGACAGAACATTAACTGTGGCGGCGCACAATGGGAGCGACAAAGCACAGGCGAAACATACAAGGGCTTTCCCAATGGCAAAGGCGGCGCACCAGGGCAAGGCCCGGTTGATGGCGAAATTGCCAGCGGCAGCAATCAGCGCTTCGCGGCCCTGGACGCCCAGACAGCCACTCGATGGAATAAAACGGATATTTCAGATTCGAATATCTCGTTCACATGGACCTTTACCGCGCCACACCGGGCCACCATGTATGAGTACTTCGTTACAAAAAACGGCTGGAATCAGAACCAACCCCTCACCCGTGCGTCATTCGACCCCGCACCGTTCTGTAGCATCAACGCGGGCAACGTGGTGCCCGCCACGGGGCTCACTCACAACTGTGTGATTCCCCCTGGCAAGAGTGGCTACCACGTTATTCTCGCGAAGTGGACCGTTGATGACACCCCAATGGCATTTCACAAACCCATTGACGTGAACATCGAGATCGGGCCGGGCGTACCGGGCATGAAAAAGATCGGCAGTATTTTGCCCGTAGACACCTTACTGCCCGGAGATTCGGTCAAGGCACGTGCGTTCAGTAGTTCTGGGGAAAGCCAGACTTATTCCGTTTCGACCACGATCGGAACGCCAGAAGAAGGGATGCCGGAGCAATGGCCTCGTGTTCTCGCGAAAAAATTCAATGACACGCAAACATTGGTCAAAGCAGGCAAGCCTCAAGCCGATGGAACGATTGTTCCCGAAAGTGGTGAAAATGATATTTACGCCGCCCCGGCAAGTTTGATAACGCATTACGAAATAGAGAAAGACATCAAGGAAAATCCTAATGCGCGCATGACCATATCCGCCCTCCCTGCTGACAACCAACTGACGGATGGGAAATATGATCTGAAGTTCACCGTCATTGCCGACCCGACAATGAACGTGGAAACCACGTTATTTGATGCTGCCAACAAAGCAGTAGGGACCGCCAAAGGCGTTGTAGGCAACACGGGAGCCTGGCTGGACATGGCTATCCGTTCTCAGCCTGGGCTGCATACGCTCATTGCGACAGGAACAACCGAAGATGGCCGCACGTCACGCCAGTCCTCAGCCCCTCTCACACTGACCGGCACGGGTGAAGCGCAAAAATATGACTTCGTATTCCCTGATCAATTGAAGTCATACAAAGCGGGAACCCTCGTACTTCAACCCAAAAATGGCAAGGTTTACGAATGCAAGCCGGGAAGCGTCGCCGGGTGGTGCGCGATATGGACGCCGAGTGCGACCCAGTACGAGCCAGGATCCGGATCTAATTGGGACGATGCCTGGATCGCCAGATAAGCACACCGACAACGCCATACAGAACCTAGCGTAAACATTGAGGCGCCGCGAGAACCTCGCGGCGCTTTTCCAAAAAGGCTTGTTATTCACAATAACGATATAGAAAAGTGCCAATCGTTATAGGGTGCCCTTCGGCGCCGTACATCGACCGACGCTACAGTTGAAATAAGTACTGGTTCTAACGCAGTCCTACCGGCGGTGCCCGCTCCCCCTGCGGGCCGGAAGAGTTACACACAACCGTCGGGTATCGCCATGCGCACACGCACGCTTATCCACAACCCCCAACACGGCTTCACCCTGCTGGAGCTGCTCGTCGTCCTGCTGATCATCGCGCTCCTCGCCGGCTACGTTGGTCCCAAAATGTTCGACCGGCTCGAGCTGGCCAAAGTCCAAACCGCCCAGGGCCAGATGAAGTCCATCGCGGATGCCTTGAACCAGTACCGCCTGGACAACGGCAACTACCCCGACGAAACCCTGGGCCTCAACGCCCTCACTACCCGCCCCGCCAACGCAGCGAACTGGCAGGGGCCGTATCTGAAAACGCTGCCGCCAGACCCCTGGGGCAACCCGTACATTTTCAAGAACCCCGGCACCCCGCCCAACGATGCCGAGATCATCTCGCTGGGCCGCGATGGCAAGGCCGGCGGTGTAAACACCTACGCCGACATCGTCTACGGACTCTGACATGCACACGCTGCGGATCGCCCTGACCTTGCTGTGCCTCGTGGGCACCGCCCAGGCCGACTGTTGGCAGTTGGCGGCCAGCCGTTATCACGTCGATCCGCTGTTGCTGTACGCCATCGCCAAGGTCGAATCCAACCTCAACCCCAACGCACGCAATCTCAACGGCGACGGCAGCCAGGACCTGGGCCTGATGCAGATCAACAGCCGCCACTTGCCCGCCCTCGCCCGCTGGGGCATTACCGAACAACAATTGATCAGCCAGCCCTGCACCAGCGTGATGGTCGGCGCATGGATCCTCGCCGGGTTTATTCAACAGACCGGCTATGGCTGGCAGGCGGTCGGGGCCTACAACGCGGGGGGCCGGCCGGATCGTGAGGCGCGCCGTTCCAGCTATGCGCTGGCGGTATGGCGCTACTACGGCGCGTTGCTGCAACAGCGCGAGCAACTGGCGAGGCCGGCACCATGATCGACATCGACGCCCGCATCATCCGTGACGGCCATTTGCAGACCCTGCGCCTGCAAGCCAGCGACCTCGCCCAGGCGCGCCAGCAACTGCAAGCCGATGGCGCCCAGGTTGTCTCACTGAAAACCCGTCGCCAGCTCAAGTTGCCCAGCCGCCGCGCCAAGTTCGCCCTGGGCCTGTTTATCCAGGAGTTGGTGGTGTTGCTCGACGCCGGCCTGGTGCTGGTGGAAGCCGTGGAGACCCTGCGCGACAAGGCGCCGCCGGGGATCAACCGCCAGGTGATGAGCGACTTGCTGGCCTCGATGTACGAGGGCAACGCTCTGTCCAAGGCCATGCAGCTCAAGCCACAGACCTTTCCCGAGTTGCTGATCGCCACCGTGGCGTCCTCGGAACACAGCGGCCAATTGGCGGTGGCGCTGCGTCGTTATCACCATTTCGAGGCGCACTTGGAGACAGTGAAAAAACGCGTCAGCGGTGCGCTGATGTACCCCTTGGTGGTGCTCAGCGTCGGCGCCTTGATCCTGTTGTTCCTGCTGTTTTTCGTGATCCCGCGCTTCGCCTCGGTGTTCGACTCGGTCACCGACCTGCCCGCCACCGCACGTTTCATGGTGTGGTGGGGCGCGCTGGTGGAGACCCGTGGCAGCGAACTATTGATCGGCGTGGCGCTGGCAATTGTCGGCCTAGTGCTGCTGTTGCGCAGCGCCGCGTTCAAGCGGCGCGTCGCCGACCTGTTCTGGAAGATCCCCAGCCTCGGCGCCCAGCGCACGCTGTTTATCCTCGCGCGGTTCTACCGCACCGCCGGCATGTTGCTGATGGGCGGGATGCCGGTGGTCACGGCGGTGCACATGTCCGGCGCACTACTGCCCGCCGAGCGTCAGGGCGCGCTGCGCCAGGCCATGACCGACATCCAGGCCGGGCAGCCGCTGTCCACGTCCCTGGCCCGCCATCAACTGACCACCGCCGTCGCCGAACGCCTGTTACGGGTCGGTGAACAGAGCGGTGAACTGGCGGCGATGTGCGAGCGCATTGCGCAATTTCACGATGAAGCGCTGGAACGCGCCATCGAACTCTTCAGCAAAGTTTTCGAGCCTCTGTTGATGCTGGTGGTGGGCGGCTTGATCGGCCTGATCGTGTTCATGTTGTACATGCCGATCTTCGAACTGGCAGGCTCCATTCAAGGGTAGCGCCATGAGCGAACAGACACGGCAATGGCAAGCATTGGCGCAACAACGCTCGATGTCCCTGGCCAACTACCTGCTGGAAGTGCTGGACAAGGCACCCGATCAACTCGCAACCATCGCCACCCCCCTGGGCCTGACGCCGATCAAACCCGAGCACCTGACGGAAAACCACTGGCGCTTCGACCTGCTGTCACTGCCCCAATCGCTGATGCACAACGTGCTGCCCCTGGACTACAAGGGCTACCCCTGCCTGGCGCTCGGCGACCCGTTCACCCTGGCCAATCGGCACTGGATCCAGTCCACTCCCAACCTGCATTCACTGCCCCTGGCGATGAGCCTGCCGGGCGCGGTCAAGGCCCAGTTGGCGCTCGCCGAAACCAGCCAGCGCGTGATGCAGCCCTTTGGCGAGGACAATGAAGACGCCCGCGTCGGCCAGGCCGCCCAGGAAATCTCCCTAAGCAGCATCGCCCGCGACGAAAACCCCGTGGTGCGCCTGATCAACTCCATGTTGTTTGATGCGCTGCAAAGCCGCGCCAGCGACATCCATCTGGAGACCAACCCCGAAGGCCTGGACATCAAATACCGCATCGATGGTGTGCTGCAAGCGATGGGCAAGGCCAACGGCCTGGACATGGCCGAGCAGGCGCTGTCGCGGATCAAGGTCCTGTCGGAACTGGACATCGGCGAGCGCCGGGTGCCCCAGGACGGGCGATTCAAGATGAAGATCCAAGGCCGTGAGGTGGATTTTCGTGCGTCGATCATGCCCAGCATCCATGGCGAAGGCGCGGTGCTGCGGATTCTCGACAAGTCCCAGCGCGGTGAATCCCTGAGCCTGGAAAGCCTCGGCCTCGCCGCCGACACCATCGCCCGCATCCGCCTGCTGGCCAGCGAGCCCTACGGCATGCTGCTGGTGACCGGGCCCACCGGCAGCGGCAAATCCACCACGCTGTACGCGACCCTGTCGGAGATCAACACCGGCGAGAAAAAAATCATCACCATCGAAGATCCGGTGGAATACGAACTACCCGGTGTGCTGCAGATTCCGGTGAATGACAAAAAGGGGCTGACCTTCGCCCGCGGTCTGCGCTCTATCCTGCGCCATGACCCCGACACCATTCTGGTCGGGGAAATCCGCGATGGCGAAACCGCCGGCATCGCGGTGCAAGCGGCACTCACCGGGCATCTGGTGATGTCCTCGGTGCACGCCAACAGCGCGTTCAGCGTGCTTGAACGCTTTACCTACATGGACGTGGACCCGGCCAGCTTCGTCGAAGCCCTCAACGGTGTGGTCGCGCAGCGGCTGGTGCGGCGGGTGTGTCCGGATTGTGCGGTGAATGCCGAACCCGACGCCGACAGCGCCCGCCTCGTCCAGCTTGCCGATGACCAACTCAAACACGGCCACTACCGCGCGGGCAAAGGCTGCGACGCCTGTCGTCACACGGGTTATCGCGGACGGCTCGCCCTGGCGGAAGTGCTCACGCTGAACGACAGCATCAAGGAGGGCCTGCTCAACCGCAGCTCGGCAGCCACCTTGCGCGAGCTGGCGCGTGAGACTGGCCATGTGTTCATGCGTGAGATCGGCCTGGCCCATGCCGCCCAGGGCCACACCACGATCAAGGAGATCCTCCGTGTCCTTCCCTTTCATTGAGCATGTGGTGTGGCTGCACAGCAGCGGCGCCGTCTGGGCTGCGCGCCCGCGCTGGCGCGGTGCAACGGTATGGCGCGCGGAACAGGCCGGCGAACCCTTGGCCGCCTGCGCCGAACTGCTCGCACAGGCGCCGCGCGGTCGCGTGCGCTTTCTGGACCGGGCCAGCGTGCTGCTGGGGTTTCCCCACGTGCATTACCTGATGCTGCCGTGGCAAGACGACCTGCATCGCCACACTGACTGGCAGGGCTTCGCCGAAGCCACGTTCAGCCAACAGGCCGGTATCGACAGCGAACACTTGCAGGTCCAGGTCGCCAACAGTAGCTTCGGCCGCGATCGCCTGGCGGTGGCCCTGCCACGGGACCTGCTGCAAGACATCCGCGAGCTGTTCAAGCTGGCGCACCTGCCTCTGGTGAGCTGCACACCGCTGCTCACGGCCGTGGCCCAGCGTTACTGGCGATACCTGCCCGAAGACTGCGTGCTGGCCGTCCCCGAAGCCAGCGGCCTCAGTTGCCTGTATCGACACAGCGGCGCGCCGTCCCAGGTGTGCGTGCTGCCCACCCGCCCCGACAGCCACTTGAGCGACAACCTGTTCACCGCCGACCTGCTGGCACAGCAACAGGCGACGGCGACGCTGATCGTCGCCAATCGCCCTGTCTCGCCCTGGCTGGGGCCCTTGCATCCGTGGCTGGAGGAATCGTCCACATGAAATCCCGGCTCGCCAGCGCCTGGCACACCCTGCGCACGCCCCAGGCGCCAGCGGTGGACTTGCAACGCCCCGACGGCGTCCATCGGCCGCTGGTCGCCGTGCTGTGGCTGCTCACGCTGGGAGTGCTGCTCAACACCTGGTTGCACTGGCAGCGCATGGACCAGCAGCAACGCCAGACCGATGCACGGGAGCAGCAGTTCATCGAGCTGACGCGACGCCAGGAGCAATTGATCCAGGCTGCGAGTCGCCTGTCGCCCCGGCAGAAACAACAGCTGGCAGCGCTATCCAAGCAAGCGGCGACACCCTTCGCGCTGATCGACGCCGTGGCGCAAGCCTGGTCCCCCGACGTGGCCCTGACCCGGGTCGAGGTCAACACCCAGACCCAGCTGTTGCACATGGAGCTGGAGGCCAGGCGGCTGGGCGATGCGTTCCGCTTTGTCGAACGGCTCAAGGCCCAGCCGCGGCTGCATGTGAACCTGCAACAAAGCACCCTCAAGACCAATGACCCGCAACACCCGGTGCAGGTCAAGATCGCCGTGGGCGCGGGGTAATCGCCCATGGACGCGTTGACTCGTCACCTGCCGCGCGTGCGCTGGCACCTCATGCAATGGCAACGGCGCCTGGGCTCCTGGGGGCTGCTGGCATTGGCCGTGATGGCGACTGCACTGGTGGTCGAAGTCACGGTGATTCAACCGGCGGGCATCGTCGACCGCCAGCGCCGCCAGGAACTGGAGGCCGGCATCGCCGAACGGCCCCAGGACGTGCAAGTCACGGAGCCTGCGGCCGTCGAAAAAATGCCCAGTGCCGACGACTTTGCGCTGCGCCTGGAACAGCTGCTGGGCTCCCTCACCCAACGCGGCTTCGTGATCGAGCAAACCACCCTGGCCTACTCCGCCCCCGGCGACACCGGGCTGCAACGCCTGGACGTGGAAATCCCGTTGGTCGGGCCCTACAGCCTACTGCGCGAGGCGTTGGTGGACATCGCGCAACAGCCGGCAGTGCGCATTGAAAACCTCATGCTGGAACGCAAGGAGATCATCAGCAGCCGGCTGAACATCAACCTCAAGATCAGCCTGCTGGGGGTGACGCAATGAAGCTGCCTCTCTATCTACGCGTGCTGTTGCTGCTCACCGTCATCGGCTGCGCCTGGCTGTTCTGGCAGGACACGCCGGACAGTCCGGTCAGCGCCCCCACGGCAGTGGCCGCCAAGCCGGTGGCCGCCGCACCGGCACCCCAGCCCGTGCACGCACCGGCGGCCATGGTCGAGCTGTTCCCCGCGCAAACCTGGACACCCCCGCCGCCACCGCCAATACCTGTGGATAACTCGCCGCCCAAACCGCCGCCGCTGCCATTCACTGTCAGTGCGCAATGGCGCTACGAGAACCAAGCGAAAATCGTCGTGCTGCAAGGCAACGGCAGCCAATACACCCTGTGCAACCGCTGCTCCGTACCGGGACGTATCGTGCCCGGCAAGATGCTCGACGCGCACTACCGGCTGGACAAACTCACCGACACGCTCGTGGTGCTGACCTACATGCCGCTCAAGCATGTCAGCACCTTGCGCCTGGATACTCACTGATGAAGGGGAATGATCATGTGGATGCGTACATCGATTCCCCTGGGCCTGGTGCTGATATTGCTTACCGGCTGCGAGACCGATCGAGCGATCAAGCACAGTGACGAACTGCGCCAGCAAGGCGACATCGTGCGCTCGGTCGAAGTGCTGCAAGCCGAAGCCAAACAGGCGCCCGACGATGTGAAATTGCGCACCGCCCAATTCAGCAAGCTGGAGTTGCTGGTCGCCCAATACAGCCGCGAAGCCAGCGCCGCACTGGTGCGCGGCGACGACGCGGCCGCCATTCGCGCGCTGCAAATCATCCTCAAGTACGACCCCGGCAACCTCGGCGCCCGCCAGGAAATCCAGAGCATCGAGGCGATGAAACAACTGCGCCCGCAACTGGCGCGGGCCTATGAAATGAAACGCGCCAACCCGGTCGAAGCGCTCAATCTGGTGCGCCAGATCATTGCGCAAAAACCCAACTACCGAGAGGCCCTGGATTTTCGCAACGCCCTGACCCGCGAGTTGGTGAGTGCCGACTACCTGAGCGCCGACCTCTCCGAAGCCATGCGCAAACCCCTGAGCCTGGAGTTCAGCGCCCAGAGCCTGAGCACGATCTTCGAGACGATAGCGCGGCTGTCGGGGGTCAATTTCGTCATCGACAAAGACGTCAATCCCAGCGCCTCGGCGAGCATGAGCGCCAGCCGCACCACCGCCGAAGATGCGCTGAACCTGCTGCTCGCGACCCAGGGCCTGGACAAGAAAATCCTCAACAACAATACGATCCTCGTGTACCCCAAGCGCCCCGACAAAGAGCGTGAATACCGTGAGCTGGCCGTGCGCACCTTTTACCTCAGCCATGGTGACGCAAAGATCGTCGCCGCCGAGATCAAGCAAGTGCTCAAACCCAAGGAAGTGCTGGTGGACGAGCGCCTGAATGCGGTGATTGTGCGCGATGGGCTGGATACGTTGAGTGCGGTGGAGAAGATGGTCGAGGCCATCGATATTGCGCAATCGGAGGTCACTATCGACATTCAGGTGCTGGAGGTCAGCCTGACGGATGAACTGAATCTGGGCATCCAGTACCCGGAGAGTCTCGGCTTGTCGGTGGGCAACCTGGCCAACGTACCCGCGGGGCTCGCGGGTGTGCCGCTGAGTGCACTGCGCGGGATCAATGGCGACAACATCCTGCTGGACTCAGGCAGCACCTCGGCCCGCATCAATATGCTGCAACGCAGCGGCAACACCGTGACCCTGGCCAACCCTCGGGTACGGGTGCGCAATCGCGAAGAGGCCCAGGTCAATATCGGCGACAAGATCCCCGTGGTCACCACCACGACGGCCAACCTGGTCACCACCTCATCCGTGGCGTACCAGGACGTGGGACTGCAGATCAGGGTCAAGCCCAATATCAGCCTCAGCGATGAGGTGAACCTGGAAGTGGATGTGGAGATGAGCCATATCACCAAGCGCATTGCTGGCTCGGAAAATGTGCCTGCCACTTTTGAATTGGGTTCGCGCTCGACCAGAACCTTGCTCACGGCGCGCAACAATGAAACCCAGGTGGTCTCAGGGCTGATCCGCACCGCCGACGTCGATGACGGCTCGGGCTTGCCGTGGTTGAGCCAGATCCCATGGATCGGCAAAAAGCTGTTTGGCACCAATCAGAGTACCCAGCAGAAAACCGAGATCATCCTGCTGCTGACTCCCAGGATCGAACGCAACCTCGACCTGCCGATTTCCCAGATCAGCACCTTCCACAGCGGCACCGAGGCGCGCAGTTCGACGGAGGGCATGATCCTGCGCGACACCACCGAGAAGATGACTCTCAAGCCTACCGGTGGCGATCCGACGCCCTCGATACCGCCACCGATGCAGCAACCGAATGCCAACTGGGCACCGCTGCCGCCGCCGTTGCCGGAATTGCTGCCCAAGCCAGCGCCGGTGCCGACACCTCAAGCCCCACAGGCACAATGAAGATCAATTGTGGGGGCTGGCTTGCCTGCGATGGCGGCGGGTCAGCTTGTACAGCCTTAGCTGATGGACCGCTATCGCAGGCGAGCCAGCTCCCACATGGTTTGCAGGGTTCTCTAGTTAGCGGACTACACCCTCTTCCACCAACAACTTGAGGATCGCCTGGGCGCCCTCCTCCGCGCTCACACCCTTGAGCACTTGCCCACCACCGCCACTGGCCTTGGCCGTCGCGGCTTTCATCCGGTCGGCACCGCTCTTGGCCTTGATCACCTTCAAACGCTTGGGCCGTGGCTTGGCCGGTTGCAGCACTGCGGCGTTGAACAGTTCATCTTCTGCCACCTCAACCTCATGCGCCGCCAACTCACCACGTTGCGCCGGGCCGTAGGCACTTTGCCGGGGCTTGGGCGCGGCGTTGTCCACCGTGGCCAAAAACGGCAGGCGCACCTTCAAGCGCCGCCGCTGGCCGCGAGGCAAGGCTTGCAGCACATGGGCCACGCCGCCGTCGATGGACTCCACTTGCGCCAACCCGACGATCAACGGCCAGCCCAGTTGCTCGGCGAGCAGGAACGGCAACATGCCCGAACCTTCGCCGGTTTCCGCCTGGCTGCCGGCGAGCACCACGTGGGCACCGGCATCGCGCAAGTATTCACTGAGCACAGGCAAGGCATCGCTGCCCGCCGGTTGTTCCAGCACATGCAGTTGCGGCAAGCCCATGCCCAAATAACTGCGCAAGGTCGGCTCGGCGATGTTGCCGGCATGCAGCACCTGCAATGTATCCCCAGCCAGTTGCAGGCCCAGCTCCACCGCGCGCGCGTCCTGCTCGGCGCGGCGCGGGCGCCCGGAGGTTGGGTGGGCGCCGATGGACACCAGGCTGATTACATTCGTGGTCATGGTCATGTCCTTAAGCGGCATCGCGCTTGGCGCCGTTGCGGTAGGTCTCGACTGCAGCGATCAAGGCTTGCAGGATCGCGGCACTTTCGCCGATCACCGACAGGTCGGCACGCTTGATCATGTCGCAGCTCGGATCGAGGTTGATCGCCACCACCTTGTCGCAGGCGCCGATGCCCTGCAGGTGCTGGATCGCCCCGGAAATCCCCACGGCCACGTAGACCCGGGCGGTGACCCAGGTGCCGCTGGCGCCGACCTGGCGATCACGGCCCATGAAGCCATCGTCCACTGCCACCCGCGAAGCGCCTTCGGTGGCACCCAGTGCGGCGGCAGTCTGGTGGAACAGCGCCCAGTCCTTCACGCCGTTGCCGCCAGAGAAAATGAACTCCGCCTCGGCCATCGGAATCGCTGCCGGGTCCACGGCCACCGCGCCGAGGTCCTCGATACGCGGCAGGCTGCGCGCCAGGGTTGTGGATAACTCCACGGGCAGCACTTCGTGCCGGGTTTCGCTGACGGGTTCAGCGCATTCCACGGCAGCCAGGATCAGGCGCGGCAGTGGCCGGGCCAGGTCTTCCTGGCCCGCGCCGGCACGGCCGATGCACTCGTCGCCCTTGATCTGCCACACCCGCGTGGCCGGACGCTCCTTGAGGCTGGCGGCAAACCGTCGTCCCAGTTCCCCACCGCCACTGCGGCTGTCCGGCAGCAGCCAGTGACGCGGGTTGAACTGGTTATCCACAGCCCGCAAACCTTGCACGCGTTGCTCCGGTGAATAACCGTCGAACTCGTGGCCTTCCAGCACCAGCAGGCGATCCACGCCCGCAGTGGCAAACGTGTTTTCCTTATGCTCGCCAAACACCACCGCCAGCACTGCGCCGTCGCTGCCGGCGAGTTGCCGGGCGAGGCCGAGCAGGTCGCGGTCGTGGCTGCTCAGGCGGCCACCGACCATGTCCGGCACCACGTTGATGTAGAACGCCGGCGCCGCCACCTGATGCAGCGGCAACTGCACTTGCACTGCCGCCGTGCGTTTGGCCGCGCCGCCCTGCTGGGCGCCGCTGCGGTCGATGCGCTTGATGCCGTTGGGGCCGATAAAACCGACGCCATGCACGTTCTTGCGGACGATGCCGTTAGGCCCCATCCAGCTATGTTGTACGGGCTGCATCGCTGCGTGCAGCGGGTGCAGACGGTTGCGGGCGATCCATTCGGCACGGGGGTCGCGGCGGATAATGTCGCTCATCAGTGCACCTCCGCAGGTTCACGCTTTAAAGGGGCTTTGCTCGGTGCGGCGTCTTCAAGCAATGCGTCGGCCACCAGCTCGGCGATGTCCTTGATCAACGGCCGCGGTTCAACCACGCCTTCGAGCATCGCCGTGCACTGTGGACAACCCACGGCCACCAGTTCGGCGCCGGTTTCGCGGATGTCTTCCATGCGCATATCGGGGATACGTTGCTTGCCGGGAATGTCGGTGATCGGCGCGCCGCCACCACCGCCGCAGCAGCGGGAACGGAAGCCCGAGCGTTGCATCTCCTTGACCTCGATGCCCAGCGCACGCAGCACTTGGCGCGGTGCCTCGTACTCGCCGTTGTAGCGGCCCAGGTAGCACGGGTCGTGATAGGTCACGCTGTTGCCTTTGTGCTGGCCCAGGTTCAGCGCGCCTTCGCCGATCAGCTCGGCCATGAAGGTGCTGTGGTGCTGCACGAGGTAGTGGCCGTTGAAGGAGCCGTACTCGTTTTTCAGCACGTGGAAACTGTGCGGATCGCAAGTGACGATGCGCTTGAAGCTGTACTTGGCCAGGGTCTGGATATTGCGCGAGGCCAGCAGTTGGAAGGTGGCTTCATCGCCCAGGCGTCGGGCCACATCACCGCTGTCGCGCTCTTCGAGGCCAAGTACGGCGAAGTCGACATTGGCGGCCTTGAGCACTTTGACGAACGCACGCAGGGTGCGTTGGTTGCGCATGTCGAAGGCCCCGTCGCCGACCCAGAACAGCACGTCGGCACTGCCTTTGTCGCTGAGCAACGGCAGGTTCAGATCCGCCGCCCAATTCAAGCGCCCCCCCGGTGCGAAGCCGCCAGGGTTGTCGGTGGCGATCAGGTTTTCGAGGACTTCGGCGCCCTTGTTCGGCGTGGCGCCCTTTTCCAGGGTGAGGTGGCGGCGCATGTCGACGATGGCGTCCACGTGCTCGATCATCATCGGGCACTCTTCCACACAGGCGCGGCAGGTGGTGCACGACCACAGGGTCTCGGCGTCCACCAGGCCATTGACGATCGGCTGATGTGGGTTGCCGCTGTGTTCACCGATGGCTTTGCCTGGGTACGGGCTCCCGGCGAACTTGGCATCGGTGCCACCGGCCAGGCCGACCACCATGTCCTGGATCAGCTTTTTCGGGTTCAGCGGCTGCCCGGCGGCGAACGCCGGGCACGCGGCTTCGCACTTGCCACACTGCACGCAGGCGTCGAAACCGAGCAGTTGGTTCCAGGTGAAATCCTTGGGTTTTTCCACGCCCAGGGGCGCGGATTTGTCGCTCAGGTCCAGCGGCTTCAGGCCAGTGGAACGGCCGCCGCCGAAACGTTCGGCGCGACGGTGCCAGGCCAGGTGCAGGGCACCGGCGAAGGCGTGTTTCATCGGGCCGCCCCAGGTCATGCCGAAGAACATTTCGGACACGCCCCACAACACACCTACGCTGAGCAGCGCGGCGAGCAGCCAGCCGCCGAAGTCCGCCGGCAGAATCCCGGCCACTGGCAGGGTCACCAGGAAGAAGCTCACCGAGAACGCCATCAGGCTTTTCGGCAGGCGCATCCACGGGCCTTTCGACAGGCGTGCCGGCGGGTTGCGCCGACGCAGGTAGACAAAGGTGGCGCCGACAAACATCAGTACCGAGGCAAGCAGCAAGGCATAGCCAAGGATGCGGTTGTGCAGGCCGAAAGCGTGCACCAGGATCGCCAGCAACGCCGACAGCACAAAGCCCAGCGCCGTGGCGACGTGGGTGTTGGCGATGTATTTGTCGCGGGCGACCACGTGGTGCAAATCGACCATGTAGCGCTTGGGCATGGCCAGCAGGCCGCCCAGCAGGTCGACTTTGGACGCGCGGCCACGGCGCCACATCATGACGCGCCGCAGCGCGCCGAGGACGGCGAGGCCCAGGGCGGCAAACAATAAAATGGGAAGCAGGGTGTTCAACATGGTGAAGCTCCCAAAGACCACACAGGTCTACTGTGAAACTGGCCCCAAATGTGGGAGCGGGCTTGCTCGCGAATGCGGTGTGTCAGCTGACGCATTCGGTGGCTGATTCACCGCATTCGCGAGCAAGCCCGCTCCCACATTTTTGACCGAGTACACATTGGTTCAAGGCTGGGTCAGAAATCCTTGCACAGGCGCAGGGCGTCGTAGATCGCAGCGTGGGTATTGCGCTGCGCCACACAGTCACCGATGCGGAACAGCAAGTACCCATCGCCCGTCTCGCTCAGGCACGGTTGCGGTTTGATCGCGAACAGCGCTTCGACGTCGATCTGGCCCTTGTTGCGCGAGCCTTCCTTGAGGGCGTAGTAGATGGCTTCATCCGGACGCACGCCGTTCTCGACGACGACCTGATCGACCACCCGCTCCTCTTTGGCGCCGGTGTATTCGTTCTCCAGCACCGCCACCAGCTTGTCGCCCTCGCGGTAGACCTTTTCCAGCATCATGTCGCCGGTCATGATCACTTCCTTGGGGTACATGCTGCGGTAGTAGGTCGGGAACGACGTACCGCCGATGGCCACGCCCGGCTTGATGTCGTCGGTGACGATCTCGACCTGGCTGCCTTTGTCCGCGAGGAAGTCCGCCACCGACATGCCGGTGAACTCGCAAATAGTGTCGTAGACCAGCACGTTCTTGCCCGGTGCAACCTTGCCGTCGAGCACGTCCCAGCTGCTGACCACCAGGCCTTCAGCCGCGCCCCAGTGTTCGTTCTGTTCCACGTTCGGATGGCCACCGACCGCCAGCACTACCACGTCTGGACGCAGGTCCATGATGGTGTCGGCGTCGGCCGCGACGCCCAGGCGCAGGTCGACTTTCAAACGCGCCAGCTCCAGCTGATACCAGCGGGTGATGCCGGCGATCTGGTCGCGTTGCGGGGCTTTGGACGCGGTGGTGATTTGCCCGCCGATGAATTCTTTCTTTTCCAGCAGGGTCACGTCGTGGCCACGTTCGGCCGCCACGCGCGCGGCTTCCATCCCGGCAGGACCGGCACCGACCACCACGACCTTGCGTTTGACGCCGGTGGTTTTTTCGATGATGTGCGGCACGCCCATGTATTCACGGGAGGTCGCGGCGTTCTGGATGCACAGCACGTCCAGCCCCTGATACTGGCGGTCGATGCAGTAGTTGGCGCCCACACACTGCTTGATCTGGTCGATCTGGCCCATCTTGATCTTGGCGATCAAGTGCGGGTCGGCGATGTGTGCACGGGTCATGCCGACCATGTCCACATAACCGCCTTCCAGGATGCGGGTGGCCTGGTTCGGGTCCTTGATGTTCTGCGCGTGCAGCACCGGGACCTTCACCACTTCCTTGATCCCGGCCGCCAGGTGCAGGAACGGCTCCGGCGGGTAGCTCATGTTGGGGATCACGTTGGCCAGGGTGTTGTGGGTGTCGCAACCCGAACCCACCACGCCGATGAAATCGAGCATGCCGGTGTCGTCGTAATACTTGGCGATCTGCTTCATGTCCTCGTGGGACAAGCCGTCCGGGTGGAACTCGTCACCGCACAGGCGCATGCCTACGCAGAAGTCGTCACCGACCTCGGCGCGCACGGCCTTCAGCACTTCCAGGCCGAACTTCATGCGGCCTTCAAAGGTGCCGCCCCATTCGTCGGTACGCTTGTTGACGCGCGGGCTCCAGAACTGGTCGATCATGTGCTGGTGCACGGCGGACAGTTCCACACCGTCCAGGCCACCGGCCTTGGCGCGGCGTGCGGCCTGGGCGTAGTTGCCGATCACGCGCCAGATTTCTTCCGGCTCGATGGTCTTGCAGGTGGCACGGTGCACCGGCTCACGTACGCCGGACGGCGACATCAGGGTCGGCCAGTTGAAACCGTCCCAACGCGAGCGACGGCCCATGTGGGTAATCTGGATCATGATCTTGGCGCCATGCTTGTGCATGGCGTCAGCCAGGTTCTGGAAGTGCGGGATGATACGGTCGGTGGACAGGTTCACCGAGCTCCACCATTCCTGGGGGCTGTCGATCGCCACCACGGAGGAGCCGCCGCAGATCGCCAGGCCGATACCGCCCTTGGCTTTCTCTTCGTAATACTTCACATAGCGGTCGGTGGTCATCCCGCCGTCGGTGGCATACACCTCGGCGTGGGCAGTACTAAGCACGCGGTTGCGGATGGTCAGTTTGCCGATCTGGATCGGCGCAAACATTGCTTCGAAAGCCATGGCACGGTCCTCGGCTTACAACGGCTTGACGGTGAACAAGCCATCATCGTGGCCCTCTTCGGAGCCTCCGTAGACTTGTTCGGCGACGGTGCGGATCTTGCTGCCACGCGCTTGCAGGATCTGGTCCATGGCACCGGCAAACCAGCCGGTGAACATGTAGTCGACTTTGCGCCCGACCTTGCCGTACACGTAGACGAAGGCCGAGTGTTCCAGCTTGACGCTGGCGGTGCCTTTGTCGAGGTCGATGTCCTGGATCTTGAACAGGCCCCAGCCGCGTTGCGACAGGCGCTTCATGTAGTGCTCGAACACCGCGACGCCTTCCAGGCCGTGGCATTCGGCTTCTTTTTCACACCAGTGCCAGGCGGATTTGTAGCCGGCTTTGTAGAGGATCTCGGCGTAGGCCTCGGCGCCCAGCACTTCTTCGATACCGATGTGGTTGTTGACGAAGAAATGGCGCGGCACGTACAGCATTGGCAGGGCGTCGGAGGTCCAGACACCGGTCTCGCTGTCGACTTCGATTGGCAATTGCGGGGCGATCTTGGCCATGGAAACTTAACTCCAGAAAAATTCTTGTTAATGCCCCCGGGCGCGGACGGCCGGGGGAGAAGATGTGTTGGCGGTGGCTTATTCGCCCCAGACGTCCTTGAGGACGTTGACCCAGTTTTCGCCCATGATCTTGCGGACCACGCGCTCGGGGTGGCCGCGCTTGAGCAGGGTTTCGGTGAGGTTGGGGAACTCGCCCACGGTGCGGATGCCCAGCGGGTTGATGATCTTGCCGAAGCTGGTCAGGCGGCGGGCGTAGCCCTTGTCATGGGTCAGCATTTCGAAGAAATCCTGGCCATGGCCCTGGGTGAAGTCGGTGCCGATGCCAATGGCGTCTTCGCCGACGATATTCATGGTGTATTCGATGGCTTCGGCGTAGTCGTCGATGGTCGAATCGATGCCCTTGGCCAGGAACGGCGCAAACATGGTCACGCCGACAAACCCGCCGTGGTCGGCAATGAACTTGAGTTCTTCATCGGACTTGTTGCGCGGATGCTCTTTGAGCCCGGACGGCAGGCAGTGGGAGTAGCACACCGGTTTTTTCGATTCGAGGATGACTTCTTCGCTGGTCTTGGAGCCGACGTGGGACAGGTCGCACATGATGCCGACGCGGTTCATCTCGGCGACGATCTCACGACCAAAACCCGACAGGCCGCCATCACGCTCGTAGCAGCCGGTGCCGACGAGGTTCTGGGTGTTGTAGCACATCTGCACCACGCCAACGCCGAGCTGCTTGAAGATCTCGACGTAGCCGAGCTGGTCTTCAAACGCGTGGGCATTCTGGAAGCCGAAGATAATGCCGGTCTTGCCCTGCTCCTTGGCGCGGCGGATGTCGGCGGTGGTTTTCACCGGGATCACCAGGTCGCTGTTTTCACGGATCAGGGTCTGGCTGGCCACGATGTTATTGATGGTGGCCTGGAACCCTTCCCACACCGACACGGTGCAGTTGGCGGCGGTGAGGCCGCCTTTGCGCATGTCCTCGAACAGGTCGCGGTTCCACTTGGCAATAATCAGCCCGTCGATAACGATGCTGTCGGCGTGCAATTCGGCTGGGCTCATCAGGCGTCCCCTTATTGGCGATTCATGCGCCGAATCGTCTGCCGGCGCTTTGGGGCCAGCATATGCCCAGGGGCCGACAGAGCCGGGTGCAAAAACGACAGGGGAATTGCCGAAAGCGTCAATCCACGACAAAGGCTAAGAACAGAGGCCTGACTGACGACTGTTCTTTGTCCTACTCTTGGGCCAGAATTCCCGCACACCTGATATGAGACGGCGCAATGAAATCGATTTTCCTGGCTTTGGCACTCATCGCAACCGGCGTCCACGCGGCCGAAGACACCGACAGCACCCCGTGCGATGGCATCGAAAACGACAAACAAACCCTGGAATGCGCTACCTACAACAAAACCACCGCCGAGCAACTGCTCAAGGATAACTACCAGGGCCTGCTGGAACGCATGGCGGCGACCTACGGCAGCGACAAAACCAAGCTGGCAGACATTACCGCTCGTCTGAAGGATGCCCAGCAGAAGTGGGAAAAACTGCGGGATGCCGATTGCGCCGTGGACACCTTCCCGGCGGTAACGGGCACCAAGGCCTATGCGATTGCAGTGAATGACTGCCTGGCGCGCATGAGTGACGAGCGGTCGGAGTTTTTGGAGTCGATTGGGCAGGAATAAGCGACAATCCCCGGCACTTTCCGTTTGAAACAAGGCTATTCATGAAGACTTGCGGCATCGAAATCAAAGGCAGCGAAGCCATCATCGCCGTCGCCTCCCTGGACAACCAAGTGCTGAGCCACGTCGCCCTGGCCACCAAAAAGATCGCCCTGGAAGACGACGACGAAGCCGCCAACGTCAAAGCCTTCGCCGCGCAAGTGAAGGCGTTTGTGCAGGCCAATGGCATCGAGCGCATCGCGATCAAGAAGCGCAGCAAGAAGGGTGAATTTGCCGGCGGGCCGACCACGTTCAAGATTGAAGGGGTGTTTCAGTTGCTCGACGGTGTGGAGGTGACGTTGTTGTCGCCACAGACTATTAATGCGCAGAACAAGAAGCACAATTTTGATCTGCCCGCGACGCTCAACAAGTACCAGCACGAAGCCTACAAAGCCGCCTGCTCGGCCCTGCTCAAGAAATAAGCCACACTGATACTCGGTGCAGCTCTGAAATTGAGTTTTATACCCAATTATGGCGGCAACTATAATTTATAGTCGCCACCATAATTGGCTAAAAAATGATCAAACAACCTCCCGTCGCCGATCCTCCCGTGGGCACTTGGCAAACCGCGCGCGGTAACTGCGGGTGAAATACGACGGCGATTCAAACCCGCACGCAATACTCACTTCCAGCACGCTCATGTCGCTCTGGCGCAGCAGTTGCCGGGCCTTTTCCAGGCGCAGGCCGAGGTAGAAATTGCTCGGGGTGTCATTCAGGTGCAAACGAAACAGGCGCTCCAGCTGGCGCCGAGTGACCTTGATCGCCTCGGCCAGGGCCAATGTGCTCAGCGGTGGCTCGGTGTGCTGTTCCATCTCGCCGATCACTTGCACCAGTTTCTTGTTGTTGATGCCGTAGCGCGTGGCGATCTGCATGCGCTGGTGGTCTTTGCGTGGGCGGATGCGGCCCAGCACGAATTGCTCGGAAACCTGGATCGCCAGGTCGGGACCATGGGCCTGGGCAATCAGGTCGAGCATCAGGTCGATGGACGCGGTGCCGCCGGCGCAGGTGATGCGGCGACGGTCGATCTCGAACAGTTCCTGGGTCACGGTCAGGTGCGGATACGATTCCTTGAAAGCATCGATGGCTTCCCAGTGCAGGGTCAGGCGGTGCCCATCGAGCAGGCCCGCCTCAGCCAGCACACAAGCGCCGGTGTCGATGGCGCCAAGGGTTACGCCCTCGTGGTCGAGGCGGCGCAACCAGTGCTCCAGCGCGGGCGTGGCGAACTGCAAAGGCTCGAAGCCAGCGACAACCAATAATGTCGCGCCTTTCTTCAGCGGCTCGAGCGCCGCGTCGGCATTGACCGACATGCCATTGCTCGCCAACACCGCGCCGCCGTCGGCGCTCAGCACGTGCCAGCGGTACAGCTCGCCACGAAAGCGATTGGCCACCCGCAGCGGTTCCAGCGCGGAGATAAAGCCGATGGCCGAGAAGCCCGGCATCAGCAAAAAATAGACATCCTGGGACATGGTGGCGCTCTCGTCGGACGGCCAGCGTGGCACTGTGATACTCCCGTTCGCGGGTGGTTTCAAGGGGGCAGGTCGCTGCAGTGCAAGAGTCGGTCGCCGCCGTGCGTTTTACCGCCGCGCAAGCTGCGTACCTTGGCTGCACGGTGCACAAAGACACCGGCCCCCACAATAACGACCTGCCGAGGGAACCACCATGAAACGACTGATGTTCGCACTCAGCGCCAGCGCACTCTTGAGTACCAACGCGATGGCGGCCGACGCGGCGTCCTGCCAGAACGTGCGCATGGGCGTGGTGAACTGGACCGACGTCATCGCCACCAGCGCCATGACCCAAGTGTTGCTCGACGGCCTCGGCTACAAGACCAAACAGACCAGCGCCTCCCAGCAAATCATCTTCGCCGGCATCCGCGACCAGCGCCTGGACCTGTTCCTCGGCTACTGGAACCCGCTGATGACCCAGACCATCACGCCGTTCGTCGACGCCAAGCAAGTCAAGGTCCTCGACAAGCCGAGCCTGGAAGATGCGCGTGCCACCCTCGCCGTGCCGACTTACCTGGCGGACAAGGGTTTGAAAACCTTCGCCGACATCGCCAGGTTCGAGAAAGAACTGGGCGGCAAGATCTACGGCATTGAGCCAGGCTCGGGCGCCAATACCCAGATCAAGGCAATGATCGCCAAGAACCAGTTCGGCCTGGGCAAGTTCCAGCTGGTCGAATCCAGCGAGGCCGGCATGCTCGCCGCCGTCGACCGTGCGGTGCGCCGCAAGGAAGCCGTGGTGTTCTTCGGCTGGGCGCCGCACCCCATGAACGTCAACGTCGCCATGACCTACCTCACCGGCAGCGACGACGCCCTGGGCCCGAACGAAGGCATGGCCACGGTATGGACCGTCACCGCGCCGACCTACGCCGAACAGTGCCCCAACGTGCACAAGTTGCTGACCAACCTGACCTTCACCGCTGCCGACGAGAGCCGGATGATGCAGCCCCTGCTGGATCACAAGGACGCCATCGAGTCCGCCAGGCAGTGGCTCAGGGATCACCCCCAGGACCAGGCGCGCTGGCTCGAAGGCGTGACCACCTTCGACGGCAAGCCGGCTGCGGCCAACCTGCAACTGTCCAGCAAATAAGCCATTTCCAACCACCGTTTCGCGGTCACTCCCGACCGCGAACGGCATCACCACGCCTGTAAGGAACCGCCTCATGAACCACGACGTCATCATCACCTGCGCACTCACCGGTGCTGGCGACACGACCAGCCGCAGCCCCCACGTGCCGGTCACTCCCAAACAGATCGCCGCCGCCGCCGTGGAAGCCGCCAAGGCCGGCGCCACCGTTGTGCACTGCCACGTGCGCGACCCCGAGACCGGCAAGTTCAGCCGCGACGTCGCCTTGTACCGCGAAGTGATGGAGCGCATCCGCGAGGCCGACATCGACATCATCGTCAACCTCACCGCCGGCATGGGCGGCGACCTGGAGATCGGTGCGGGCGAGAACCCGATGGCGTTCGGCCCCAATACCGACCTGGTCGGCCCGTTGACCCGCCTGGCGCATGTGGAGGAACTGCTGCCGGAAATCTGCACCCTGGACTGCGGCACGCTGAACTTTGGGGATGGCGACACCATTTACGTATCCACCCCGGCGCAACTGCGCGCGGGCGCCAAGCGTATCCAGGAGTTGGGGGTCAAGGCCGAGCTGGAGATTTTCGACACCGGCCACCTGTGGTTCGCCAAGCAGATGATCAAGGAAGGCCTGCTCGACAACCCGTTGTTCCAACTGTGCCTGGGCATCCCGTGGGGCGCACCGGCCGACACCACCACCATGAAAGCCATGGTCGACAACCTGCCCGCCGACGCCGTGTGGGCCGGCTTCGGCATCGGCCGCATGCAAATGCCGATGGCGGCGCAAGCGGTGCTGCTGGGCGGCAATGTGCGGGTGGGGTTGGAAGACAACCTGTGGCTGGACAAGGGCGTGCTCGCCACTAACGGCCAGTTGGTGGAGCGGGCGAGTGAAATTCTCAGCCGGCTTGGTGCACGGGTTCTGACCCCGGCGGAAGGTCGCGTGAAGATGGGCCTGACCCGACGCGGCTAACCCCCTGCCCGAAACCGAATCAAAAATGTGGGAGCGGGCTTGCTCGCGAATGCGGTGGCTCAGTACCGGATAGAGCGACTGACACTGCGCATTCGCGAGCAAGCCCGCTCCCACAATGGATCACCGAACTCTTCAGGAATGTCGCCAATGAGCTTTATCACCGAAATCAAAACCTTCGCCGCCCTGGGCAGCGGTGTCATCGGCAGCGGCTGGGTGTCCCGCGCCCTCGCCCATGGCCTGGATGTGGTCGCCTGGGACCCCGCGCCCGGCGCTGAAGCCGCCCTGCGCAAACGCGTCGCCAACGCCTGGGGCGCCCTGGAGAAACAAGGCCTGGCACCCGGCGCATCACAGGATCGCCTGCGCTTTGTCGACACCATCGAAGCCTGCGTAAAAGACGCCGATTTCATCCAGGAGAGCGCCCCCGAACGCCTGGAGTTGAAGCTCGAATTGCACAGCAAGATCAGCGCCGCCGCCAAGCCCAATGCGCTGATCGGTTCGAGTACGTCCGGTCTGTTGCCAAGTGAGTTCTACGAGCGCGCCACACACCCGCAACGCTGCGTGGTCGGCCATCCGTTCAACCCGGTGTATCTGCTGCCGCTGGTGGAAGTGGTCGGTGGCAAAAACACCGCACCGCAAGCGATCCAGGCCGCGATCAAGGTGTATGAATCCCTCGGCATGCGCCCGTTGCATGTGCGCAAGGAAGTCCCTGGCTTTATTGCCGACCGCCTGCTTGAAGCGCTCTGGCGTGAGGCGCTGCACTTGGTCAACGACGGCGTGGCGACCACTGGCGAGATCGACGATGCGATCCGTTTTGGCGCGGGGCTGCGTTGGTCGTTCATGGGCACGTTCCTCACCTACACCCTCGCGGGTGGCGACGCCGGCATGCGGCATTTCATGGCGCAGTTCGGACCGGCGCTACAGCTGCCGTGGACCTACCTGCCGGCACCGGAGCTGACCGACAAGTTGATCGACGATGTGGTGGAGGGCACCCGCGATCAGTTGGGCACACACAGCATTTCGGCGCTGGAGCGCTATCGTGATGATTGCCTGTTGGCGGTGCTGGAAGCGGTAAAAACCACCAAGGCCAAACACGGCATGAGCTTCGCTGAATAACCCCTGTGGGAGCGGGCTTGCTCGCGAAAGCGGAGTGTCAGTCACTTAAATTTTTCTGACTCACCGCATTCGCGAGCAAGCCCGCTCCCACATTTTTTGACCGAGTACATGTCATGCCTGCATTAACCACTTATACGACGCAAATCCACCCCGACTGGGTGGACTACAACGGCCACCTGCGCGACGCGTTCTACCTGCTGATCTTCAGCTACGCCACCGATGCGCTGATGGACAGCCTCGGCCTGGACAGCACCCACCGCGAAGCCAGCGGCCACTCGCTGTTCACCCTGGAGTTGCACCTGAACTACCTGCACGAAGTGAAACTCGGCGCCGACGTCGAGGTGCATACCCAACTCATCGCCCATGACACCAAGCGCCTGCATCTCTACCACAGCCTGCATCCGGTCGGCGGCGATAAGGAGCTGGCGGGCAACGAACAGATGCTGCTGCACGTCGACCTCAAAGGGCCCCATGCGACAGCGTTTAGCGAGGCCACGCTGCAACGCCTTTCGGCGATCTGCCTGGAGCAGGCCGACTTACCGCGCCCTGCCCTGCTCGGCCGGGTCATCGGCATAAAAAAAGCCCCGATCAAGCCGTGACGAGATCGAGGCAGAAGGTTTTGTGTGAGCTGTACATCCCGAGGGTGACCAAACCGTCAAGCTGCTTGCTTGAACCCAGTGTGCCCATTAGTGCCGTCGGCAAATGGCCCGAAAACGACATGCTCATAGCCATCTGAGCCATTCGTGCAATCTGCCCTTGCCGACCCCTTGAGTGGCTACCAGAATCGAGGTCAAACCCGTTCCCTTCACCAGGATAAACGTCATGATGCATGCGGATTTGATTGACCAGGATGACCTGCTGGGCCAGTTGCGCTCACTGGGTTTTGAAGTCTCCAGCGGCTCTACCGCCGAGCAGGCCTGCGAGTGTGCGGTGCGTGGCTTGAGCGAGGCGCGGGCCAAGGCACTGAAGGGGATGGTGGAGCAGATGTACACCGGCAGCGCGACGATCTTGCCGGCGGTGCGCCAGGCGATCGATAAGCAGTTGCTCCCGGCCCTGATGCAGTTCAAGCAGAACTCCGGGGCCTCATGAACCGCATTCGCGAGCAAGCCCGCTCCCACATTCGACCGAGTTCCAACCCTGGAATGCAGTTGAATGTGGGAGCGGGCTTGCTCGCGAATGCAGGCGCCTGGGTCTAGAGCCTTACGCTGGCAAACGTCGACTCATTGCGCGCCTGGCTCAACGCCGACATCGGCCCCGACAACGGTGACAGCACCAAGGCCGGCGGAATCGGCATCATCGCCACCTGTTGGGTCGTGTTGGAGCCCACACGTTCATCCCGTGGTGGAATGCCGAAGTATTCGCGGTAGCACTTGGAGAAGTGCGGCGTGGAGACAAACCCACACACCGACGCCACTTCGATGATCGACATCGGCGTTTGCTTGAGCAACTGCCGCGCACGGATCAAGCGCAACTTCAGGTAGTAACGCGACGGTGAGCAGTGCAGGTACTTCTGGAACAGCCGCTCCAACTGGCGCCGCGATACGGCGACGTACACCGCCAACTCATCCAGGTCGATCGGCTCTTCCAGATTGGCCTCCATCAACGCGACGATTTCCTGCAGCTTCGGCTGGTTGGTACCGAGCATGTGCTTGAGCGGTACGCGCTGGTGATCCTGCTCGTTGCGGATGCGTTCGTACACAAACATCTCGGAGATCGCGGCCGACAGTTCACGCCCGTGATCGCGGCTGATCAGGTGCAGCATCATGTCCAGCGGCGCGGTGCCGCCGGAGCTGGTGAAGCGGTTGCGGTCGAGGGTGAACAGGCGTGTGCTCATGGCCACGCGCGGGAAGGCTTCCTGCATCGAGGCCAGGCATTCCCAGTGCACGCTGCAATCGAAACCATCGAGCAGACCCGCGCAGGCCAGGGCCCAGCTGCCGGTGCACACGGCGCCCAGGCGACGCGACTGGCGCGCCTGGCTCTGCAGCCACGACACGTGTTCACGGGTGACGGTACGTTGGATACCCACGCCGCCGCACACGATCACAGTGTCCAGGGCCGGGGCTTTGTGCATGGAGGCATCGGGAGTGATTTGCAGCCCGTCGCTGGCCCACACTTGGTTGCCGTCGACACTCAGGGTTGTCCAGCGATACAACTCGCGACCGGACAGCTGGTTGGCCATGCGCAGGGGTTCGACTGCGGATGCCAGGGAAATCAGCGTGAAATTGTCCAGCAGCAAAAAGCCGATGGATTGAGGCGTACGGTTCTGGGGTTGAGCCCCGGAGTTGAACGACGTCATCACAGTATCTCCTCACACAAAGCGGGTGATGGCCTCAGGCGAGGCTCTTGTTATTGCGCTCTTCATCCTTCACGGAGAGAGGCTTTGAATTGACAGAGCAAATGCCATGCCTAAATTTGAATGGCCGTCCAATAACTCCTAAAAACGACGTTTTGACGCGTCTATATAAGCCCGCGCGAGACGCATGGTTAAGCCCTGAAATGGGCGTAGGAACGGGCCCTCACAGAGCGGGTGAGCAGAACGGTAGCACTTGTGGGAAGGCGCTTTGCGGGCGTAGGAGAAGTCTGTCACCCATGGCACGGGGGACGGGTGGTCGAGGGGTAAACCGTTCGTGAGCTACTTATCTGTTTGCGACGCGCTAAAAGGTGGCGCTTTTGCGTTGGGTGTGCACTTTGTGAGCAGTGTTGTCTGGACCTCCGCTATCGCAGGCAAGCCAGCTCCCACATTCGACCGCGCCCTCATGCTGGAACTCGGTCAACTGTGGGAGCTGGCTTGCCTGCGATAGCGGTGTCACTGACTCAACACTCGACAGCACTCACCGCCAACCCACCCCGCGACGTCTCTTTGTACTTGTCGTGCATGTCCGCCCCGGTATCGCGCATGGTGCGGATCACCCGGTCCAGCGAGATAAAGTGCTGACCATCCCCACGCAACGCCATCTGCGCCGCGTTGATCGCTTTCACCGCCGCAATCGCGTTGCGCTCGATGCACGGCACCTGCACCAGCCCGCCCACCGGGTCGCAGGTCAGGCCGAGGTTGTGTTCCAGGCCGATCTCGGCGGCGTTGCACAGTTGCTCCGGCGTGGCGCCGAGGATTTCCGCCAAGCCGGCGGCAGCCATCGCGCAGGCTGAACCCACCTCGCCCTGGCAGCCGACTTCGGCACCGGAGATCGAGGCGTTTTTCTTGCACAGGATGCCCACCGCCGCGGCGCCGAGCAGGTAGTCGACCACATTGGCTTCGGTGACTTCTTCGCTGAACTTCATGAAGTAGTGCAGCACCGCCGGGATGATCCCCGCCGCGCCGTTGGTGGGTGCGGTGACCATGCGCCCGCCGGCGGCGTTTTCTTCGTTGACGGCGAGGGCGAACAGGTTGACCCACTCCATCGCGCTCAACGTCGAGCCGATTACATTGGGCTTGTTCAATTCCTGCAGGCTGCGGTGCAACTTGGCGGCGCGGCGGCGCACGTTCAGGCCGCCGGGCAAGATGCCTTCGTGCTTGAGGCCTTGCTCCACGCAATCTTGCATGGCGTGCCAGAGCTTGAGCAGGCCACTGCGGATTTCTTCTTCGGAGCGCCAGACCTTTTCGTTCGCCAGCATCAGCTCGGCGACGCGCAGGTTGTGGGTCTTGCACAACTGCAACAGCTCCACCGCGCTGGAAAAATCGTAGGGCAGTTCGGTGCGATCCATGTCGGCCACGCCGCTTTGTGCCTGCGCTTCATCCACCACAAAACCGCCGCCCACCGAATAGTAAGTGTCGCGATGCAACTCGCCGCTGTCGCCGTACACCACAAGGGTCATGGCATTGGGGTGAAACGGCAGGTTTTCGTCGAGCAGGCGCATGTCGCGGGCCCACACGAAGGGCACCGGCAGGTGTCCGTCCAGCAGCAGGGTGTCGGTTTCGCGCAGGGTGTGAATGCGCAGGCCGATTTGCGACGGGTCGATTGCGTCCGGCCACTCGCCCATCAACCCCATGATGGTGGCGGTGTCGCTGCCGTGGCCGATGCCGGTGGCGGACAGGGAGCCATAAAGCTGAACTTCGACGCGCCGCACTTGTTCCAACAACTCACGTCCACGCAGGCCCTGGACGAACAACGCCGCGGCGCGCATGGGGCCGACGGTGTGAGAACTCGAAGGCCCGATGCCGATCTTGAACAGGTCGAAAACACTGATAGCCATTGCGGTAGAACTCCTCGATAAGCACGGCCAGGCTTGAACGAGGTGCTACGCTCAGATCGCCCAGATGGCGGCATCATCAAGCTTTTATCCGCCGTCACGGCGTCTCACACCGACGCACCCATGCTCACTAGCGTCGCTGGCGTGTGATCACCTGTTTTGGGCGTTTTTTGCGGTGCAGATGGGCAAAAACTGCAGTTTTGCCTTGGGAAAAACCTGTAAGCGACGTCACCGACACTGGATACGACCCTCCCTGTACTGGATACGACGCCCCCTGTAGGCGTCAGATTTTCACTGGTACATGATCAGTCTCGACTCGTTTGCAAGGCGCCGTGCCAGAGCAGTTGTCACACGCTCTAAACGCAACACTTATAAAGCGCGGCGAAGGCCGCCAGAAAAAACACAGGAGTCTAGCCCCATGAAAGGTTCACCCCAGTTGTTATTGGCCGCCATGCTGAGTCTGCCAGTCCTGGCGCACGCGGCAGAGCCGGCACAATGTCACACCGTCAACTTCTCCGATGTCGGCTGGACCGACATCACCGTCACCACGGCGACCACCAGCGAAATCCTCAAGGGCCTGGGCTACAAGCCGCGCACCACGATGATTTCCGTACCAGTGACCTACAAGTCCCTGGCCGACGGCAAGAACATGGACATCTTCCTCGGCAACTGGATGCCGACCATGGAAAACGACATCAAGCAGTACCGTGATGCCGGCACCGTGGAAACCGTGCGCGCCAACCTGGAGAACGCCAAGTACACCCTGGCGGTCCCCGAAGCGCTGTACAACAAAGGCCTGAAGGACTTCGCCGACATCGCCAAATTCAAGGACGAGCTGGGCGGCAAGATCTACGGCATCGAGCCGGGCAACGACGGCAACCGCACCATCCAGACACTGATCGACAAAGACGCCTTCGGCCTGAAAACCGCCGGTTTCAAAGTGGTCGAATCCAGCGAAGCCGGGATGCTCTCCCAGGTTGAGCGCGCCTCCAAGCGTGACCAGGCCATCGTGTTCCTCGGCTGGGAACCGCACCCGATGAACACCCGCTTCAAGATGAAGTACCTGACCGGCGGGGATGATTCCTTCGGCCCCAACTACGGCCAGGCCACCATCTACACCAACGTGCGCAAGGGCTACACCCAGGAATGCAGCAACGTTGGCCAGCTCCTGAAAAACCTGTCGTTCACCTTGAACATGGAAAGCACCCTGATGGGTAACGTGCTGGACGACAAGATGAAGCCCGACGCCGCGGCGAAAGCCTGGCTGCAGAAAAACCCGCAAGTGCTCGACACCTGGCTCGCGGGGGTCACCACCGTTGATGGCAAACCTGGACTGGACGCCGTGAAAGCCTATCTCGCCAAGTAATTCACCGTTGTCCCCGGGGCGGTGCGCTGCCCCGGGATGTTTTCCCTCTTCGCATGTGGACATTCACTACCATGCTGACTGAACAGAAAATCCCACTAGGCCAGTACATCGCTGCCTTCGTTGAATGGTTGACCCAACACGGTGCCAACTACTTCGACGCAATCGCATCGACGCTGGAAACGATGATCCACGGCGTGACGTTCGCGCTGACCTGGTTCAATCCGCTGGCATTGATCGGTCTGATTGCGCTGCTGGCTCATTTTATTCAACGCAAATGGGGCCTGACCGTATTTGTGATCGCCTCCTTCCTGCTGATCCTCAACCTGGGGTACTGGCAGGAAACCATGGAGACCCTGGCGCAGGTGCTGTTCGCCACCCTGGTCTGCGTGGTCATCGGTGTGCCGCTGGGCATTGTTGCCGCGCACAAACCGATGTTCTACACCATGATGCGGCCGGTACTCGATCTGATGCAGACCGTACCGACCTTCGTCTACCTCATCCCTACCCTGACCCTCTTCGGGCTGGGTGTGGTGCCTGGGCTGATTTCCACGGTGGTGTTCGCGATTGCCGCGCCGATCCGCCTGACTTACCTGGGTATCCGTGATGTACCGCAAGAGTTGATGGACGCCGGCAAGGCCTTTGGCTGCTCGCGCCGTCAATTGCTCTCGCGCATTGAACTGCCCCACGCCATGCCGAGCATCGCTGCCGGCATTACCCAATGCATCATGCTGTCGTTGTCGATGGTGGTGATCGCCGCCCTGGTGGGCGCCGATGGCCTCGGCAAACCGGTGGTCAACGCACTCAACACCGCTGACATCGCCCTGGGCTTTGAAGCCGGCCTGGCAATCGTATTGCTGGCCATCATGCTCGACCGCATCTGCAAACAACCCGACGCCAAAGTAGGGGGTGATGCATGAGCATTATCCGATTCGACAATGTCGACGTGATCTTCTCCAAAGACCCACGCGAAGCGCTCAAGCTGCTGGACCAGGGCATGAGCCGTAACGAGATCCTGAAAAAGACCGGGCAGATTGTCGGCGTTGAAAAAGCCAGCCTGGACATCGAGAAAGGCGAGATCTGTGTGCTGATGGGCCTGTCGGGCTCGGGCAAATCCAGCTTGCTGCGCTGCATCAACGGCCTCAACACCGTGAGCCGCGGCCAGCTGTTCGTGGAGCATGAGGGTCGCCAGATCGACATCGCTTCCTGCACCCCCGCCGAGCTGAAAATGATGCGTACCAAGCGCATCGCCATGGTGTTCCAGAAGTTCGCCCTGATGCCGTGGCTGACCGTGCGCGAAAACATCAGCTTCGGCCTGGAGATGCAGGGCCGTCCGGAAAAAGACCGGCGCAAGCTGGTGGACGAAAAGCTCGAACTGGTAGGCCTGACCCAATGGCGCAACAAGAAGCCGGATGAACTCTCCGGCGGCATGCAGCAGCGCGTCGGCCTGGCCCGCGCGTTGGCGATGGACGCCGACATCCTGCTGATGGACGAACCCTTCTCCGCCCTCGACCCGCTGATCCGCCAGGGCTTGCAGGACGAGTTGCTGGAACTGCAACGCAAGCTGAGCAAGACCATCGTGTTCGTGAGCCACGACCTCGACGAAGCGCTCAAATTGGGCAGCCGTATCGCGATCATGAAAGACGGCAAGATCATCCAGTACAGCGTGCCGGAAGAGATCGTGCTGAACCCGGCGGATGACTATGTGCGCACCTTCGTCGCGCATACCAACCCACTGAACGTCCTGTGCGGCCGCAGCCTGATGCGCACCCTGGACAACTGCAAGCGCGTCAACGGTTCGGTGTGCCTGGACCCGGGCGGCGACTCGTGGCTGGACCTGGCCGAAGGCAACACCATCAAGGGTGCTCGCCAGAATGGCGCGGTGATGAATTTGCAGAACTGGGCACCGGGGCAAGCGGTGGAAGGTTTGAGTCGGTTGCCAACGCTGGTGGATTCGAATATCGGCATGCGTGATGCGTTGCAGATTCGGTATCACACGGGGAACAAGCTGGTGTTGCATGACAACAACCAGGTGGTGGGGATCTTGGGGGACAGCGAGCTGTACCACGCCCTGCTAGGCAAGAACCTGGGCTAGGCCAATCCCACAAACCCCACTGAAGAAATGGGGTCAATGTGGGAGCGGGCTTGCTCGCGAATGCGGTGTATCAGTCAGCACACCTGTCACTGACCCACCGCATTCGCGAGCAAGCCCGCTCCCACATTCAGACCCAGCAGTGTCAGTGAGGACACTGCCAGGCTTCAACTATCAGCTATAGACCCGGCCAAGGAGCTGCCGATGGCTTTCAAACTGATCGAGCACGTCCCGGGTGATCTGTTCCTGGGCAAAGCCCATCAGGTCGTATTCCTGAGGCCCGTTGTGCAGGTACACCTCAGCGCGGTAGTAGCGGGTGCGCTCTTCTTCAGGCAAGTCGGTCGAGGCCGACGAGTAAGCATCCAGGCTCACTTCGTAGACAAACGGGTTGCCCTCTTCCATCTCGATGCGCACACCAATGCAGCGCTTGGATTTGCCAAGCAAGGTCTGCACTTGCAAGCCCTGCTCACGCAATGCCACGGCGGCTTCTTCCAACGCCGGCGTTACGTGCTTGTCCATGAAACGCTGCACCGTGCCCTGGCTCGGTTGCAGGTCCAGCGCGGTCAACCGCTCGCTGAAACCACGACGGCCACGCTCGGCCAATTGCGCCTGCTCCTGTTCGATGGCCACGTCCTGGCGCATGGCCTTGTGCAGACCGAACATAAAGAACACCAGCACCACCGAGAACGGCAGCCCCGCCAGCACCACCATGGTTTGCATGGCTTCGAAGTTACCCGCGAACAACAGGCCGATGGTCACCAGGGTGATCACCGCCGACCAGAAGATCCGCAGCCAGTGCGGCGCGTCTTCATCCACATTGCCGCCTTTGCACGACAGGTTGGCCATCATCACCGCGCCGGAATCCGCCGGGGTCAGGAACAGCACAAAGCCCACAAAGATCGACACACCGATGACGATTTTCGACGCCGGGTAATGCTCCAGCAGTTGATAGATAGCCATCGACGGTTGTTCCAGCGCCGTCTTGCCCAACTCCACCGCACCGTGGTTCAGCACCAGGTCCAGCGCCGAGTTGCCAAAGATCGACAGCCACGCCAGGGTGAAGCCCAGCGGGATCAACAGCACGCCCGCCACCAGTTCACGCACCGAGCGACCACGGGAAATGCGCGCGATGAACATGCCTACGAACGGCGCCCAGGAAATCCACCAGGCCCAGTAGAACAGGGTCCACAGGCCCATCCAGCGTTCGGTCTTGTCGGCGTCGCCTTCGTAGACGTAGAGGTCGAAGGTTTTCAGCACCAGGCCGTTCATGTAGTCGCCGATGTTCTGCACGAAGCCGTTGAGCAGGTGCAGGGTCGGGCCGAACAGCAGCACAAAGATCAGCAAGCCACTGAACAGCACGATATTGAGGTTGGACAGGCGGCGAATGCCGTTCTCCACACCCGACACGGCAGCGATGGTCGCCACGGTGCTCATCACGATGATCACGATCAGCAGGTTGGTGTTGTTGTGCGCCATGCCGAACAGGTTTTCCAACCCGGACGATACTTGCATCGCCCCAATCCCCAGGTTGGTCACCAGGCCCAGCAGCGTCACGAACATGCCGAAACCGTCCACCGCGTGACCGGCCGCGCCCTTCACCCAACGCTCGCCGACCAGCGGGTACAGCGCCGAACGCAAGGCCAGCGGCTGGTTATGGCGATACGCGAAGTACGCCACGGCCAGACCGACCAAGGCGTAGATCGCCCAACCGTGCAAGCCCCAGTGCAGGAAGGTCAGTTGCAGCGCCTGGCGTGCAGCCATGTTGCTGGCGGCCGCGCCTTCAGGCGGGTTGAAGTAGTGGTCCAGCGGCTCCGAGGCGCCGAAGTACAGCAGCGAGATGCCGATACCCGACGAGAACAGCATGCCGGCCCAGGCGCCGTAGCTGAAGTCCGGGGTGTCGTCCTTGCTGCCCAGTTTCAATTTGCCGTAGGAAGAAAACGCCAGGCCCACTACAAACACCAGGTAGGCGGCGATGACCACCATGTAATACCAGCCGAAGCTTTTCGACAGCCAGGCTTGTGCGACGCCGAGCATGCGCCCGGCCTCCTGCGGGGCGATGATCAGGATGGCAGTCAACAACAGAATCAACGCGGTGGAGGTGTAGAACACCCAACCGTTGACCCGCACCTTTTCCGGCGGGGTCTTTATAAGAGAGGCAGAACTCATGGCGCAGATGCTCCGGGCAGTGCGAAAGAGAAACACAAGGCAGCGGTTATCCCGGGACATCGCTTTATGGGCAGGCGACGGACGGGTGTTATAAAGACACCCCGAAAACCCTTGGCCCCCTACCGGACAGGTAGACAGGGCGTTTCAAGGGTTTTTGCAGGTGTCATTTGTCGCGGCTCTCAGGCAGGAAACTTCTGTAGGCAGCGACCATTTGTCGCAGATCTTATTCTTTGTTGATTGAACGTTCAATCAAAACAAAATAGACTGGCCATCAAGCCGACGGACGTTTATCGCCAGTCGGCAGGCCTAAGGAGAGGTGCTACATGCCCAAGGTCGGTATGCAACCCATACGCCGCCAGCAATTGATCGAAGCCACCTTGACGGCCATCGATCAGGTCGGGATGGGAGATGCCAGCATTGCGCTGATCGCCCGTTTGGCCGGCGTCTCGAACGGCATCATCAGTCACTACTTCAAGGACAAGAACGGCCTTATTGCAGCGACGATGCGCTACTTGATGAACGCGCTGATCGACAACGTCCACGAACGCAGGCTCGCGCTGACGGACGACAGCCCACGGGCACACCTTCAGGTGATCATCGAGGGCAACTTCGACGCCAGCCAGGTCAACGGCCCGGCAATGAAAACCTGGTTGGCCTTCTGGGCCACCAGCATGCACCACCCGTCATTGCACAGGTTGCAGCGGATCAACGATCAACGTCTGTATTCCAACCTGTGCTGCCAGTTCCGCCGAGTGCTGCCGCTGCCGCACGCACGCAAAGCAGCCCGAGGCCTGGCGGCCCTGATCGACGGTTTGTGGTTGCGCGGCGCCCTGTCGGGAGACGCTTTCGACACGGCGCAGGCGCAACGGATCGCTTACGAATACATGGATTTCCAATTGGCCAAGCAGGTGAGTTAGAGCACACATAGACGCTCAACCCCTGAACGCTGCCGCACCGGCCTACGGTGCGGTGGTCAACGCCAACCACTTATGCACTTGCGAGGACTTTATGGCCCGTTTCGAACTGCAAAAACTCTACATTGACGGCGGCTACAGCGACGCTGGCAGCGATGCCACCTTCGAAGCCATCAACCCGGCTAACGGTGAAGTTCTCGCCCAAGTGCAACGCGCGACGAAAGACGACGTTGAACGTGCCGTGGTCAGCGCCGAAAAAGGCCAGAAAATCTGGGCCGCGATGACCGCCATGGAGCGTTCGCGCATCCTGCGTCGTGCCGTCGACATCCTGCGCGAGCGCAACGACGAACTGGCCGCCCTGGAAACCCTGGACACTGGTAAAGCGTTCTCCGAAACCAAGTACGTCGACATCGTCACCGGCGCCGACGTGCTGGAATACTACGCAGGCCTGGTGCCCGCCATCGAAGGCGAGCAGATCCCGCTGCGCGACACTTCCTTCGTCTACACCCGCCGCGAGCCGCTGGGCGTGGTGGCGGGTATCGGCGCGTGGAACTACCCGATCCAGATCGCCCTGTGGAAATCCGCACCGGCCCTGGCCGCCGGTAACGCGATGATCTTCAAGCCAAGCGAAGTCACCTCGCTGACCACCCTGAAACTGGCCGAGATCTACACCGAAGCCGGCGTACCAGCGGGCGTGTTCAACGTATTGACCGGCAGCGGCCGTGAAGTCGGCACCTGGCTGACCGAGCACCCGCGCATCGAGAAAGTCTCGTTCACCGGCGGCACCGACACCGGCAAGAAAGTCATGGCCAGCGCGTCGAGCTCCTCGCTCAAAGACGTGACCATGGAACTGGGCGGCAAGTCCCCGCTGATCATCTTTGACGACGCCGACCTCGACCGCGCCGCCGACACCGCGATGATGGCCAACTTCTACAGCTCCGGTCAGGTGTGCACCAACGGCACCCGCGTGTTCGTGCCCAAGCACCTGCAAGCGGCGTTCGAAGCCAAGATCGTCGAGCGTGTCGCGCGCATTCGCGTGGGCAACCCGGAAGACGAAAACACCAACTTCGGCCCACTGGTCAGCTTTGCCCACATGGAAAGCGTGCTGGGCTACATCGCCAAGGGCAAAGAGCAAGGCGCACGCCTGCTGTGCGGCGGCGAGCGCCTGACCGACGGCGACTTCGCCAAAGGCGCCTTCGTGGCCCCGACCGTGTTCACCGACTGCACCGACGACATGGTCATCGTGCGTGAAGAAATCTTCGGTCCAGTCATGGCGATCCTGACCTACGAAACCGAAGAAGAAGTGATCCGCCGCGCCAACGACACCGACTTCGGCCTGGCCGCCGGCCTGGTGACCAAGGACCTGAACCGCGCCCACCGCGTGATTCATCAGCTGGAAGCGGGTATCTGCTGGATCAACGCCTGGGGCGAGTCCGACGCGAAAATGCCGGTGGGCGGCTACAAGCAATCCGGTGTGGGCCGTGAGAACGGCATCAGCTCGCTGAACAACTTCACCCGCATCAAATCGGTACAGGTCGAGCTGGGCGATTACGCCTCGGTGTTCTAACACCCGAGCCTTGTATTGCCTGTGAGTGCCCTATCGCAGGCAAGCCAGCTCCCACACTTGGAATGCGTTCCCCTGTGGGAGCGGGCTTGCCCGCGATGAGGCCCGACCTGACCATCTCCAAAGAGGGTGCATTTATGTCCCAAGAATACGACTACATCATCGTGGGTGCCGGCTCCGCCGGTAACACCCTGGCGACCCGTCTGACCGAAGACGAAGGCGTCACCGTCCTGCTGCTGGAAGCCGGCGGCCCGGACTACCGTTTCGATTTCCGTACGCAAATGCCAGCCGCGCTGGCGTTCCCACTGCAAGGCCGCCGCTACAACTGGGCCTACGAAACCGATCCAGAGCCACACATGGATGGCCGCCGCATGGAATGTGGTCGCGGCAAGGGCCTGGGTGGTTCTTCCCTGATCAACGGCATGTGCTACATCCGTGGCAACGCCATGGACTACGACAATTGGTCGAAGCTGCCAGGCCTGGAAGACTGGACCTACCTCGACTGCCTGCCGTATTTCCGCAAGGCCGAAACCCGCGACATCGGTCCTAACGACTGGCACGGCGGCGATGGCCCGGTCAGCGTGACCACGCCAAAGGCCGGCAACAACCCGCTGTTCCACGCCATGGTCGAAGCCGGCGTGCAGGCCGGTTACCCGCGTACCGAAGACTTGAACGGCTACCAGCAAGAAGGCTTCGGCCCGATGGACCGTACCGTCACGCCTAAAGGCCGTCGCGCCAGCACCGCACGCGGTTACCTGGACACCGCCAAGAAGCGTTCGACGCTGACCATCGTCACCCACGCCCTCACCGACAAAGTGTTGTTCGAAGGCAAGCGTGCGGTCGGCGTGCGTTACCTGATCGGTGCCGCCGAAGAACGCGTCGAAGCCCGCGCCCGTAAGGAAGTGCTGGTATGCAGCGGTGCGATCGCTTCGCCGCAACTGCTGCAACGCTCCGGTGTCGGCCCGGCCAAACTGCTGGAAAGCCTCGACATCCCGGTGGTCCACGACCTGCCCGGCGTCGGCGAGAACCTGCAGGACCACCTTGAGCTGTACCTGCAATACGCGTGCACCCAACCCGTGTCGCTGTACCCGTCGCTGCTCTGGTACAACCAGCCGGCGATCGGTGCCGAGTGGCTGTTCAACGGCACCGGCATCGGCGCCAGCAACCAGTTCGAAGCGGGCGGGTTTATCCGTACCCGTGAAGAATTCGAGTGGCCGAACATCCAGTACCACTTCCTGCCGGTGGCGATTAACTACAACGGCAGCAACGGTGTGAAAGAACACGGTTTCCAGGCGCACATGGGGTCCATGCGTTCGCCGAGCCGTGGGCGCATCCAGCTGAAGTCGAAGAACCCGCGCGACTACCCGAGCATCCTCTTCAACTACATGGCCACCGAACAGGACTGGCAGGAATTTCGCGACGGCATTCGCCTGACCCGTGAAATCATGCAACAGCCGGCCCTGGACCCGTACCGTGGCCGCGAAATCAGCCCGGGCATCGACGTGCAAACCGATGAACAGCTCGACAAGTTCATCCGCGAGCACGCCGAGACTGCGTTCCACCCGTCCTGCTCGTGCAAGATGGGCACCGACGAGATGGCAGTCGTGGACGGCGAAGGCCGTGTACACGGCATGCAAGGTCTGCGTGTGGTGGATGCGTCGATCATGCCGATCATCACCACTGGCAACCTGAACGCGCCGACGATCATGATCGCCGAGAAAATCGCCGACAAGATCCGTGGCCGCCAGCCGCTGCCACGCAGCACTGCCGACTACTACGTGGCCGGCGATGCGCCAGTGCGTGGCAAGCCGCTGCGTGAAGTGGGCCCTACCGCGCAGTAACTGAGACACCGCGTCGCCTGTATCGCAGGCAAGCCAGCTCCCACAGTTGACCGAGTTCGTCTAAATAACTCGATCACCTGTGGGAGCCGGGCTTGCCCGCGATGAGGCCCGACCAGACACCACAAAACCACCCGCCTACACTTTCCTTGATCAGCTCCCAGCCCAGGCCTACTCTGTCCGCCTGCCCGCGACGAGCCGCCCACAAGGAAGGCCCCATGTTTGATAAACACTCCATCCTCAAACAGCACTTCAGTGCCCTGCGCTCCTGCGCCGAATTCTTCTCCCTGCGCTACGTGCGCGAATCCGGCCACTACCTGGCCGTGCGCAAGAACGTCGCCGAACCGCCGCACCTGAACCACGACGAGGGCGCCATGCTCACCGTGCGCGTCAACGGTGTGGAAGCCTACGCCGCGACCAACGACATTTCCCTCGCCGGCCTGCAAGCCGCCCTTGAGCGCGCCGAACAGCAAGCCCGGCAGATCGCTGCCCACGCCCTGCTCGACCTGCGCGACCAGCCGGTGTCCAGCGACGTGGCCGACTACCTGTCGCCCGATCTCGAGCAAGCCTTCCCGTCCTTGAGCGACTGCTACCAACTGCTCGGCGATGAATCCGCTGCGGTGCCCAAAGACGAGCGCCTGGTGAACTGGGAAGTCAGCCTGGGCCTGACCCACGTCGAGCAGATCTACCTCAACACTGCCGGTGCCGAACTGCGCCAGGCCCAACGCTTCGTGTTCCCCGGCGTCAACGTCACCGCCTACGACGGCCACGACAGCCAGACCCGCACCCTGGGCGGCAGCAACTTCGGCCAGCAAGGCGGCTTTGGCGTGATCAGCCGCTTCGGCCTGGTCGGCGCCGCGCCGCGCATTGCCGATGAAGCCCTGCAACTGCTGCTCGCGCCAAATACGCCCAATGGCCCGCGCGACCTGCTGTTGATGCCCGACCAGATGATTTTGCAAATCCACGAATCCATCGGCCACCCACTGGAACTGGACCGCATCCTTGGCGACGAGCGCAATTACGCCGGCACCAGTTTTGTGAAGGCCAGCGACTTCGGCCATCTGCAATACGGCTCACCGCTGCTCAACGTGACCTTCGACCCGCAGATCCCCGAGCAACTCGCCAGTTACGGCCATGACGACGACGGCACCGCCGCCAGCAAGCAATTCCTGATCCGCGAAGGGTTGTTGCTCAAGCCGCTGGGCGGTGCGTTGTCGCAATTCCGTGCGGGCATGCAAGGCGTGGCCAACAGCCGCGCCAGCAGCTGGAACCGCGCGCCCATCGACCGCATGGCCAACCTGAATATCGAGGCGGGTGACAAGAGCCTGTCGCAGATGATTGGCGGCATCGAAAACGGCATCCTGATGTCGACCAACCGTTCATGGTCCATCGACGATGCGCGCAACAAATTCCAGTTCGGCTGCGAATGGGGCCAACTGATCGAAAACGGCGAGCTCAAGGGCGTGGTGAAAAACCCCAACTACCGGGCAATTTCCGCGCAGTTCTGGCGCAACCTCAGCGCCGTCGGCGATGCCAGCACCTTCAAGGTGTTGGGTACGCCGAACTGCGGCAAAGGCGAACCCAACCAGGTGATCCGCGTCGGCCATGCGTCGCCGGCCTGTGTGTTCAGTGATGTCGATGTATTTGGGGGAGATGCCTGATGAACGACTTCAAGGCACTGGTGGAATGGCTCAAGCAGGCCATCACCGACAACGAACAGTTTCATTTGGGCTACGCCGCCGAAGCGTCCGAGTTCGTACGTTTCAACCACGCCAAGGTGCGCCAGGCCGGGCAGGTGCAGCAGGCCAGCGTCACGCTCAAGCTGATCAACGCTGACCGCCACGCCGACCTGAACATCACCCTCGCCGGTGCACCGCAACTGGACCGCCAGCGCCTCGCCGATGGCTTGCAACAGTTGCGCGAAACCCTGCCGCTGCTGCCGCCAGACCCGTACCTGCTGCTGAACCACAACGCCTGGCAAAGCCGCAACGAACAGGCACAGCCATTGCCAGCGCTGGCCCAGGTGCTGGACGACATCAGCCGCGCCGCCGACGGCGTGGACCTGGTTGGCTTCTACGCCGCCGGCCCGATCAGCCGTGGTTTTGCCAGCTCTTCGGGGGCGTTCGGCTGGCACCAGGCCAATAGCTTCAACTTCGACTTCAGCCTGTTCCACGCCAATGGCGAAGCGGTGAAAGCCAGCTACGCCGGGCACACCTGGGACAGCAAAGCGTTTGCCGCACGCTTGCAACAGGCCCGCGAGCAACTCGAGTTCCTTGGCCGCCCACTGCACAAGCTGGCACCGGGGCAGTACCGCGCCTACCTCGCTCCGGCGGCCATGGAAGAAATCATCAGCATCATCACTTGGGGCGGTTTTTCCGCCCAGGCCATCGCCAGCAAAAGCAGTTCGCTGCAAAAACTGTATGCCGGGGAACAATCCCTGAGCCCGCTGGTGACGGTGGATGAGCGCATCAGCGGCTCCCTGAGCGAAGCGTTTTCCAGCGAAGGCTATCCGCGGGGCGATGTCACGCTGATCAACGCGGGCCAGGCCGCAGGCGAGCTGATCAACTCGCGCAGCGCCGCCGAGTACGGCCTGAGCACCAACGGCGCAAGCCGTGACGAAGCGCCGAGCGCCTTGCAGATGGCGGCGGGCAACCTGGCCCAGGCCGACATCCTCAAGAGGTTGGGCACCGGTTTGTACATCAGCAACCTGTGGTACTTGAACTACTCCGACCTGCCGGCGGCGCGCCTGACCGGCATGACGCGCTTTGCGACGTTCTGGGTAGAGGACGGCGAGATCAAGGCACCGGTGAGTACCATGCGCTTTGATGACAGTGTGTACAGCTTGCTCGGTTCGCAGTTGGAGGCGCTGACGGCGGAGCGGGAGTTGCTGCTGTCGCCGAGCACTTACAGCCAGCGCAATACCTCATCCAACCTGCTCCCGGGCGCCTTGGTCAAACGCCTGACCTTGACCCTCTAAACACAACACCCCCCCTGTGGGGTGCGGGCTTGTGTGGGAGCGGGCTTGCTCGCGAATACGGTGGGTCAGTCAACTCATTCAGTGACTGACACACTGCTTTCGCGAGCAAGCCCGCTCCCACACAAGCCCACTCTCACATTGCACTGTGCAGGTTTCTGATACCTCGCTTAGCACCTTCCTACCGCAAAATCCCATCTCGCACTTGTTCCCCCGTGCTCTGTTGTCCCCTGCAAAAAACCTCGCTATAACGGTTAGTGGCATACCGCCACCCACAGGAAGTGAGCGTTGACATGGACCACGGAAGTTTCGTCATCAACAAGCTGTTCAAGCACTACAACGTTCACGTTGAGCAACTGGGCAACGACCCGCAGAAAGACACCGTATTGATGGTCAATGGCGCGCTGTCCACCACCCGCTCGTTCGCCCGCACCAGCAAGTGCCTGGCCGAGCATTTCAATGTGTTGTTGTTCGACCTGCCCTTCTCGGGCTATTCCCGCGAACACAACACCGACCTGGATCTGGTGACCAAGGACGATGAAGTCCAGATGCTGCGCGCCCTGGTGGAGCGCTTCGAGGTCAACCATCTGGTGTCGGCCTCCTGGGGCGGCATCTCCACGCTGCTGACCCTGGCGCACAACCCGCCATCGATCAAAAGCTCGGTGGTGATGGCCCTGGCGCCAGACCTCAACAGGGCGATGCTCGATTACGTGGAGCGCGTGCGCGTGCTGATCGAGGCGGATGACAAATCCGCCGTCGGCCATCTGCTCAACGAGACGGTGGGCAAATACCTGTCGCCTCGGCTCAAGCGCAATAACCATCGGCACCTGTCGACCATGGCCACCACCGAATACCGCCAGGCGCGCTTTCATATTCATCAGGTGCTGGCGCTGGGCGATGGCAATTACCTGCCGGAACTCAAGAAGATTGAAACGCCGGTGCACTTCATCAACGGCGCGCTGGATGAATACACGCCGGCCGCCGAGGCGCAGGTATTCAAGCAGTATGTGGGGCGCAGCAGCTTTGCCGTGGCCGAACATACCGGGCACTTGCTCGACCTCGAATCCAGTGAGGCCGCCGCGGCGGTGCACCGTGAACTGCTGGATTTCCTGGTGGGAAAACGCACGACGGATGGCGCATAATCGCCGACACATAGCCTGCTAACAAAAAGGGTTTTCTATGCCGAATCGCGTCCCGCTCGATGCCAAGACCGCCCGCTGGCTCCCCTGGGTGGTGGCGATTGCCTTCTTCATGCAGTCGCTGGACGGGACGATTCTGAACACGGCACTGCCGGCCATGGCCCGGGACCTGGCGGAAAACCCACTGCGCATGCAAGGCGTGGTGATCGCCTACATGCTCACCGTCGCCTTGCTGATCCCGGCCTCGGGCTGGATCGCCGACCGCTTCGGCACCAAGAAAATCTTCTTTGGCGCGATCATGCTGTTCAGCATCGGTTCGCTGCTGTGCGCGCTGTCCAGCAGCCTGAGCATGCTGGTGGGCGCGCGGGTCATCCAGGGCTTGGGCGGTGCGTTGATGCTGCCGGTCGGGCGACTGGTGGTACTGCGCGCCTACCCGCGTTCCGAGCTGGTGCGGATCATGGGCTTTATCACCATCCCCGGCCTGCTTGGCCCGCTGCTCGGCCCGACCATGGGCGGCTGGATGGTGCAATACCTGACGTGGCACTGGATCTTTTTGATCAACCTGCCGGTGGGCATGATCGGTTGCTACGCCGTGTGGAAATTCATCCCCGACCTGCGCGGCAGCGAGCGCACTCGCTTTGATAGCCTGGGTTTCTTGCTGTTTGGCGCGGCAATGGTGCTGATCACCATCGCCATGGAAGGCCTGGGCGAACTGCACCTGCCGCACCTGCGGGTGATGTTGCTGCTGTTCAGCGGGCTGGCGTGCCTGGCGGCGTACTGGCTGCGCGCCGGGCATATCGATAACCCGCTGTTCTCGCCGGTGCTGTTCAAGACGCGCACCTTTGCGGTGGGCATCCTCGGCAACTTGTTTGCGCGCCTGGGCAGCGGCGCGCTGCCGTTCCTGGTGCCGCTGCTGTTGCAGGTGGCGCTGGGCTATTCGCCGTCGGAAGCCGGGATGAGCATGTTGCCGCTGGCGGCGGCGGCGATGTTTGCCAAGTCCATCGCGCGGCCGTTGATCGAGCGAGTGGGCTACCGCATCGTGCTGACCGGCAACACCCTCGCGCTGGGCATCATGCTGGCGAGCATGGGGCTGGTCACGGAACACACGCCCTACCCTTTGTTGCTGGGCATGCTGGCGGTGCTGGGGGCAATCAACTCGCTGCAATTCACCGCGATGAACACCGTCACCCTGATCGACCTCGACGACGCCCAGGCCAGCAGCGGCAACAGTTTGCTGTCGGTCGTGGCGCAATTGTCCCTCAGCCTTGGCGTGGCCTGCGCCGGTGCATTGCTCGGCGGGTTCACCGCAGAAACCGGCAACGATGGCGTGGAAAGCGTGCTCGGCGCGTTCCAGCTGACCTTCCTCACCGTAGGCATCATGGCGATGCTGGCGGCGGCGATCTTCCTGCAATTATCGCCAAAAGACGGCAAACGGCTGGCCAGCCCGGAGCAGCACATCGAGCATTAAGTGGCGTCTCGTCTAGAACTTGCGGGGAAAATCCCACAGGGCTGGTACACTGCGCGACATTTTGTTTTGCAGAGCCAGTCCCGTGACTACCATCGCCACCGCTTTTAATACTTTGCCGCTGTCCGCCGCCATGCTGGCTAACCTCGACTCGCTGGGTTATGTCGAGATGACGCAGATCCAGGCGCAAAGCTTGCCGGTGATCCTCAAGGGGCTGGACCTGATCGCACAGGCCAAGACCGGCAGCGGCAAGACTGCCGCCTTCGGCATCGGCCTGTTGAACCCGATCAACCCGCGTTACTTCGGCTGCCAGGCGCTGGTGATGTGCCCGACCCGTGAGCTGGCCGACCAGGTCGCCAAGGAAATCCGTCGCCTGGCCCGTGCCGAAGACAATATCAAGGTCCTGACCCTGTGCGGTGGCGTGTCCCTCGGCCCGCAGATCGCCTCCCTGGAACACGGCGCCCACGTTATCGTCGGCACTCCGGGCCGGATCCAGCAGCACCTGCGCAAGGGTTCGCTGGTGCTGGATGGCTTGAATACGCTGATCCTCGACGAAGCCGACCGCATGCTCGACATGGGCTTCTACGATGCCATCGAAGACATCATCAGCAAGACCCCGGCACGCCGCCAGACCCTGCTGTTCTCGGCCACCTACCCGGTAAGCATCAAGCAGTTGGCCTCCAAGTTCATGCGCGCGCCGCAGCAAGTGAAGGCCGAGGCGTTCCACTCCGACGATCAGATCGAACAGCGTTTCTTCGAGATCTCGCCGGAAGAGCGCATGGATGCCGTGACCAAGGTCCTGGCGCACTTCCGCCCGGCTTCGTGCGTGGCGTTCTGCTTTACCAAGCAGCAAGTGCAGGAAACCGTGGATCACCTGACGTCCAAGGGCATCTCCGCCGTTGGCCTGCATGGCGACCTGGAACAGCGCGACCGCGACCAGGTACTGGCGATGTTCGCCAACCGCAGCACCTCGGTGCTGGTAGCGACCGACGTCGCCGCCCGTGGCCTGGACATCGACTCGCTGGACATGGTGATCAACGTCGAACTGGCCCGTGACTCGGAAATCCACATCCACCGCGTCGGCCGTACCGGCCGTGCCGGTGAGACCGGGATTGCGATCAGCCTGGTGGCGCCGTCCGAAGCGCACCGCGCCCAGGCTATCGAGCAGTTGCAGAAGTCGCCGTTGAACTGGGACCAACTGGACAACCTCAAGCCGCAAAGTGGTGGGCCGTTGCTGCCAGTCATGAGCACCCTGTGCATCGCCGCTGGCCGTAAAGACAAAGTGCGTCCGGGTGACATCCTCGGTGCACTGACGGGTGAAGCCGGGATTCCGGGGGCCCAGGTCGGCAAGATCGCGATTTTCGACTTCCAGGCCTTTGTGGCCGTGGAACGCGGCATCGCCAAGCAGGCGTTGCAGCGTTTGAATGACGGCAAGATCAAGGGCCGTTCGTTGCGCGTGCGCATCCTGTAAAGCTTTCACGCCATACAGAGATCAAAATGTGGGAGCGGGCTTGCTCGCGAATGCGGTGGACCAGTCAACTTATTCAGTGGCTGACACACCGCATTCGCGAGCAAGCCCGCTCCCACATTGGACTGTATTTCAAATCAGCACTTGTATGAGGACACCGTTTTGCGCTCGACCGAAGTTGTGATCATTGGCGCCGGCGCCGCAGGCTTGATGTGCGCACTGACCGCCGCCGGGCGCGGGCGCAAGGTGATGCTGATCGACCATGCCAACAAGGCCGGCAAGAAGATCCTGATGTCCGGCGGTGGCCGCTGCAATTTCACCAACCTGTACACCGAGCCGGCCAACTTCCTCTCGCACAATGCGCACTTCTGCAAATCCGCCCTGGCGCGCTACACCCAATGGGATTTCATCGGGCTGGTGGCCAAGCACGGCGTGCCGTACCACGAGAAAAAACTCGGCCAGCTGTTCTGCGATAACAAGTCCAGCGACATCCTCGGCATGCTGCTCGACGAATGCATCCAGACCGGCGTCAGCCTGCACCTGGACACCTCCATCCAGGAGATCGCCAAAGTCGACAGCGGCTACCAATTGCAGACCACCCTCGGCGAACTGCGCTGCGAGTCCCTGGTGATCGCCACCGGCGGCCTGTCGATTCCAACCTTGGGCGCCACCGGCTTTGGCTACCAGGTGGCCAGGCAATTCGGCCACGAACTGCTGCCGACCCGCGCCGGGCTGGTGCCATTCACCATCACCGACCAGCTCAAGGACTTGTGCGGCGAGTTGTCCGGCACCTCGGTGGATTGCCTGGTCAGCTGCAACGACCAGAGCTTTCGCGAGAACATCCTGTTTACCCACCGCGGCCTGAGCGGCCCGGCGATCTTGCAGATTTCCTCGTATTGGGAACCCGGCGACACCGTGGAGATCAACCTGCTGCCCGACCACGACGCCCACACCTGGCTGCAACAGCAACAGGCCGAGCGTGCGAACAGCGAGCTGAAAACCCTGCTGGGCGAGATCTTCACCAAGAAGATGGCCAACCTGCTGGCGGAAACCTGGTTTGTGTCCAAGCCGATGAAGCAGTACACCCATGCCGAGATTGCCGACATCGCGCAGAAACTCGGCAGCTGGCAGTTGGTGCCAGCCGGCACCGAGGGCTATCGCACGGCCGAGGTAACGCTGGGCGGGGTGGATACGCGGGAGGTGTCGTCCAAGACCATGGAATCCCTGAAAAGCCCTGGGCTGTACTTTATCGGTGAAGTGCTGGATGTGACCGGTCACTTGGGCGGGTTCAACTTCCAGTGGGCGTGGGCTTCGGGCTACGCCGCCGCGCAATACGCCTGACACCACGGTTTCAACCTTTGAAAGGCAATCCCTTGTGGGAGCTGGCTTGCCTGCGATAGCGGTGGTGGATTCACCACCGCTATCGCAGGCAAGCCAGCTCCCACAGGGTTATGGGGTGTTGCTGAAATAATTGCGAGTAGATGTGATCACGACCCTTGCCGTGGCGTCACTGATGCGCCAACTTAACGGCATCGTCCCGGAAGACTCCAGCCTTCATGTCATCGACCTCGTTCAAGCAGTCCCTGCGCCGCCTGTGGGCGCTGGATAAATTCAGCTACAGCATCCGGGTGTTCATCGCCCTCACCGGCAGTATGGCGCTGTGCTGGTATCAGGATGAGATGACCCTGCTGATCCCGCTGTTCCTGGGGATTATCGCCAGTGCCCTGGCCGAGACCGACGACAGCTGGCAAGGCCGCCTCAACGCCCTGGCAGTGACGCTGGTGTGTTTCAGCATTGCCGCGCTATCCGTGGAGTTGCTGTTCCCCTACCCGTGGATTTTCGCGATTTCCCTGGCCCTGGCCACCTTCTGCCTGACCATGCTCGGCGCCCTGGGCGAACGCTACGGGGCGATTGCCTCGGCGACGCTGATCCTGTCGGTGTACACCATGATCGGTGTGGACCAGCGCGGTGGCGCGGTCTCGGACTTCTGGCATGAGCCGCTGCTGCTGGTGGCCGGTGCGGCCTGGTATGGCGCGTTGTCGGTGCTGTGGCAGGCGCTGTTTTCCAACCAGCCGGTGCAGCAGAGCCTGGCGCGGTTGTTCCGCGAACTGGGGCGCTACCTCAAGCTCAAATCGTCGCTGTTCGAACCGATCCGCCAGCTGGATGTGGAAGCGCGCCGCCTGGAACTGGCCCAGCAAAACGGCCGGGTGGTCGCCGCGCTGAATGCCGCGAAGGAAATCATCCTGCACCGCGTGGGCAATGGCCGACCGGGTTCGAAGGTCAGTCGCTACCTCAAGCTGTACTTCCTCGCCCAGGACATCCACGAACGCGCCAGCTCGTCGCACTACCCCTACAACGCCCTGGCCGAAGCCTTTTTCCACAGTGACGTGCTGTTCCGCTGCCAGCGCCTGCTGCGCCAGCAAGGCAAGGCCTGCCAGGCCTTGGCCGAGTCGATCCAACTGCGCCAGCCGTTCATCTATGACGCCAGCTTCGCCGAAGCCCTGGGTGACCTGAACGCATCCCTGGAACACCTGCGCATCCAGAGCAACCCGGCCTGGCGCGGCCTGTTGCGTTCGTTGCGGGCGCTGGCGGCCAACCTGTCCACACTGGACCGCCTGCTCGGCGACGCGAGCAACCCCGATAGCCTGGCCGACGCCACCGACAGCAACCTGCTCGACCGTGCCCCGCGCAACTTCAAGGAAATGTGGACGCGCCTGCGCACGCAGATGACGCCGACCTCGTTGCTGTTCCGCCATGCGCTGCGCCTGTCCCTGGCGCTGACCGTCGGCTACGGCATGCTGCATGCGATCCACGCCTCGCAAGGCTACTGGATCATCCTCACCACACTGTTCGTGTGCCAGCCGAACTACGGCGCCACGCGGCGCAAGCTCGGCCAGCGGATCATCGGCACCGCCATCGGCCTGACCGTGGCCTGGGCGCTGTTTGATCTGTTCCCCAGCCCGCTGGTGCAGTCGATGTTCGCCATCGCCGCCGGCCTGGTGTTCTTTATCAACCGCACCACCCGCTACACCCTGGCCACGGCGGCGATCACCCTGATGGTGCTGTTCTGCTTCAACCAGGTGGGCGACGGCTACGGGCTGTTCCTGCCGCGCCTGTTCGATACCTTGCTTGGCAGCCTGATCGCCGGCCTGGCGGTGTTCCTGTTCCTGCCGGACTGGCAAGGTCGACGCCTGAACAAGGTGCTGGCCAATACCCTGACCTGCAACAGCATCTACCTGCGCCAGATCATGCAGCAGTACGCCGCCGGCAAGAGCGACGACCTCGCCTATCGCCTGGCCCGGCGCAACGCGCACAACGCCGATGCGGCGCTGTCCACCACCCTGGCGAACATGCTGATGGAGCCGGGGCACTTCCGCAAGGAAGCCGATGTGGGCTTTCGCTTCCTGGTGCTGTCACACACCTTGCTCAGCTACTTGTCGGGGCTGGGGGCGCACCGCGAAACGCAGTTGCCGGCCGAGGTGCGCGAGCATCTGATCGACGGCGCCGGCAAGACATTGGCGACGAGCATCGATGAAATCGCCACGGGGCTGGCGAACAAGCAGCCGATTGCGATTCAGAGTGATGCCGAGGAAGCGTTGGCGGCGGAGCTGGAGCAGATGCCGGATGAGATTGATGAGGGGCAGCGATTGGTGCAGACGCAGTTGGCGTTGATTTGTCGGCAGTTGGGGCCGTTGCGGACTCTGGCGGCGCATTTGATCAAAGAGACTGGCGAGGCTTAAATCGCTTTCGCGAGCAAGCCCGCTCCCACATTTGACCGCATTCCAAATGATGTACGCGTTTCAATGTGGGAGCGGGCTTGCTCGCGAAGAGGCCCTTCCAGACACTACATCCCATGCGCCTTCATCAACCGCGCATAACTGCCATCATCCTTCATCCGGGCAATCTCCCGATCAAAACTGGCAACGATCTGCGCGTGTTCGGGGTTCTTCAGGCTCACCAGGATATGCAGGCTGTTTTCACTCAACGGTGTGGGTAGAAACTCCACCGCATTGCGCACCTTGGGCGACTCCCGTGCCAGGTAATAGCGCGCCACATATTCATCCTCCACCGTCAGCCGTACCCGTTGCGCCGCCAGCATGCGCACGGCCATGGCGAAGCTGTGCACCGGGACTTTCTGCAACTGCGCATCGCCGTCGAACGCTGCGGAGTAGGCATAGCCGCGCACCACCGCGATGGGGTACGCGTGCAATTGCTCAAGGTTGTTGAACTCGATAGGGTCGTCGCGTCGCTTGATGAAACGCACGCGGTTGAGCAGGTACTCGCCGGAAAACTGGCCCAGCCGGGTACGGGCATCGTCGTACCAGGCGTTGACCAGCACGTCGTAGCGCCCGTCACCCACGCCCATCAGCGCACGGGCCCAGGGCACCTGCTCGAAATCACTGGCGTAGCCGGCACGGGCCAAGGCCGTGCTGACGATGTCGGTGGCCAAGCCGCCATTGATCAAGGTGGCATCGGTAAAGGGAGGCCAGGCATCCGCCACCAAGCGTAAACGCTGTGCGAACGCCGGCTGGGCCAGCAACAACACTCCAATCAAAGCAACGGCACGAAACAATCGCGGCATGCTCAACATCCTTGGCGGGCCCAGAGGTTCTAACAGTAGCTCAAGATTACACAAAGAAACGGGCGGCGAATGCACCCAATGATGGCAAATTGATTTCACTCACAAAAAATAGCTGATTTAGACACAATCGCTCGTCGCGCTTACTATCCAGAACACCTACTGATAAGAGATTTCGCCATGACAGTCGATTGGGTCTGCAAACATCACACCGACCTGGGCAAGGAGCAGTTGTACGCGATCCTGCGCCTGCGTGGCGAGGTGTTCGTCGTCGAGCAAAAGTGCGTCTACCAAGACATCGACGGGCAGGATCTGGAAGGCGACACCCACCACCTGATGGCCTGGCAGGATGACCAGTTGGTGGCCTACCTGCGCCTGCTGGACCCGGAGTCCCAGGGCGGCGATGTGGTCATCGGCCGGGTGATCGTGGCGCCGGTGGCGCGGGGCACCGGGTTGGGCCACCAGATGATGGAAGAGACGCTCAAGCGGATTGCCGACATCTGGCCCGAGACGCCGATCTTTCTGTCGGCCCAGGCCCATTTGCAGGGGTATTACGGGCGGTATGGGTTTGTGGTGGCGGGAGAGGAATATCTGGAGGATGACATTCCGCATATTGGGATGCGGCGGGTCTGAGGGCCGCATCGCAGGCAAGCCAGCTCCCACATTCTGATTTGTGAATACAGTCAAAATGTGGGAGCTGGCTTGTCGGGTCGCCGCATCGCTGCGATAACGCCAGCCCCTTCACCACAAAACTTCAGGGATACCCCAACACCTGCTTCACCGAAGCCAGATTCCCCGCAATCCACCCCCGATCAATCGCCCCCCAGCTGCGGATCCGATACTGCCCCGCATGATTGCGCGCCCCGTCTTCCTGCTCGAATTCACACACGATGTCCAAGTCGGCCAACGCCGCAATCGTGTCCTGCGCCGTGCGCCGGGGCATGCCGGTGACGTCGGTCAATGCCGGCACATTGCTCGCCAGCCCGCTGTCGATCAGGTACGCCACGTACAGGCGGCGGTAGAAGCTGCTCTTGGTTTTGCTCACATCCATGGTCGGTCGCCTTATGCGGTCAGGGCTTGCCTTGCAGGTCGCGATACGTGAGGTACACCCGCAGGTCGAATTCCACCTGATGGTAGCCCGGCATCATGTAGTCGCAGAGTTTGTAGAACGCCTTGTTGTGGTCCGATTCCTTGAAGTGCGCCAGTTCGTGAACGACGATCATGCGCAGGAACTCCGGCGCCGCGTCCTTGAACAGCGCCGCGATGCGGATTTCTTTCTTGGATTTGAGATTGCCGCCCTGCACCCGTGAAATCGTCGTATGCAGGCCGAGGGCGCGGTGGGTCAGGTCCAGGCGGTTGTCGAACAGCACTTTGTCGATGGCCGGCGCGTTGCGCAGGTGTTCCTGCTTCAAGGCCAGGGCGTAGGCGTACAGGGCCTTGTCGCTCTGCACGGCGTGACGTTCAGGGTAGCGCTGCTCAAGGTAGGCGCCCAACTGGTCCTTGGCGATCAGTTGGCGCACTTGCTCCTGGAGCGCAGCGGGATAGGCCTGGAGGTATTTCAGCGCGGTCATGGGGTCTGCAACAGGGTTCGAATGGCCGCCAGTGTAACGAATTCAGACCTGCCGAGGGTGCGGCCAGCTGGCGACTTCGTCGGCCATCAGCGGTTGCGCAATCAGCGGGCCCTGGGCAAACGCGCAACCATTGGACTTGAGCCAATCCGCCTGCGCCTGGGTGGCCACCCCTTCGGCAACCACCAGCACATCAAAGTGCCCGCACAGTTCGATGATGCTGCGCGCCATCGCCGCATCCCGGGTCGATCCCGGCAGACGGGCGACCAGTTGCGGGTCGAGCTTGAGGGTGTCGAACTCAAGGTCACGCAGATGGGCCAGGGAACAATGGCCGCAACCAAAGTCATCCAGCGCGATGCGCACCCCGATCTGGCGCAGCAGCTTGAGTTGCTTGGCCGACTCTTCCAGGTTGCTGGTCAGGCAGTCTTCGCTGATCTCCACTTCCAGCTGGCGCCCCTGCAATCCATGGCGCTCTACCACCTGCTGCAACTGGGCGGCGAGGTTGGGCATATTGAACTGGTTGCCGCTCAGGCTGACGCTCAGCACCAACTCCGGGTCAAACGTTTGCCAGGCCTGGCGCTGGGCGGCGACTTGCTGGTAGATCCAGGCGCTCAACTGGCTGATCAACCGCGCCTCTTCCAGCAGCGGCAAAAACAGCCCTGGCGGCACATCACCGACACTGGGGTGCTGCCAGCGCAACAACGCCTCGACGCCACGTAAACGCCCGTCCAGCAGTGACACCTGGGGTTGGTACACCAGTGTGAAATCTCTGTTCTCGATGGCCGTGCGCACGCTGTCTTCCAGCATCAGGCGTGAGCGGGCGCGGCCGTTCATGTCTTGATCGTAATAGCGATACTGCTGACGCCCGGCGCGCTTGGCTTCGTACATGGCGATGTCGGCTGCACGCAACAGGCCGCTCAAGTCCGCGCCGCAGTCGGGGAACGTGGCGATGCCGATGCTCACGCCAAGCATCACATCCAGGCCGTCAACCTGCTGGCAGATCGACACGCGCTCGATGAGTTTTTCTGCAATCTTCGCCGCTTGCTCGGGGAATTCCAGCTCCAGCAGCGCGGTGAATTCGTCGCCCCCCATGCGCCCCAGAATGTCGTAGGAGCGCAGGCATGCCTGCATCTGTTCCGAGACCCAACGCAATACACGATCCCCCGCATCATGGCCAAGGGAGTCGTTGACCCGCTTGAAACCATCGAGGTCCAGGTACAGCAGCACCAGCGCGTTCTCGTTGCGTTCGCTGCGCAGTAACGTGCTTTCCACCGCCTGGTAGAAGCCGCGCCGGTTCAGCAGGCCGGTCAACGGGTCGGTCACCGCCTGGAACTCCAGCTGCTGATGCAGGTGGCGCACTTCGGACATGTCCAGCACCGTCACCACCATGGCCTTCTGCTCGGCGGGCAATGGCGCGCTGGACAAGGCCACCGCCACCTGCTGGCCGCGACTGGTGCGCAAAATGGCGTCGTGCTGGCGCCACGTCTCACCTTTGCAGTACGCCTCATACATGGGGAAGCTCAGCCAGGCGGGCACGTGGGGCTTTTGCAGGAAGCTCAGGAAGCTCTCGCCCTGCAACTCGAGCATCGTGGCGTTCAACAACCGCGAAATCGCCGGGTTGGCGTACTGGATCACACTGCCCTCGCCCACCACCAGAATGCCCTCGGCGGCGTTGTCCAACACCGAGGCATTAAAGGCGCGGGCGGACTCCAGGTCATGACTCAGGCGCTGCAAGGCCCGGCGGTTGCGCTGGTGTTCCAGCAACGCCTGGACCTTGGGCTTGAGGATATGCGGGTCAAACGGTTTGAACAGGTAGTCGATCGCCCCGCTGGCATAACCTTCCTGCACGGCGGCGGGCGACTGCGCATTGGCGGTGAGAAAAATAATCGGGGTCATGCGCGTGCGCTGGCTGCCACGCATCAGCCGCGCCACTTCAAAACCGTCCATGCCGGGCATGCGCACGTCCAGCAAGACCAGGTCGACTTCGTGGGCCAACAGTAATTCCAGCGCTTCCATGCCGGACGCGGCGGTCATCACCCGCCAATCTTCACGCTGCAAAAGCGCACGCATGCTGATGAGGTTTTCCGGGTAGTCGTCGACCACCAAAAGAACCGAACTGCCATCGCCGTTGTGTGGAGCGCAATCCATGCTGCTTCTCTTCCTTAAGGTGCAATTCCGGTCATTTTTGAGAGAAAACCCGGACAAACCCTGAGACGTCACTCTAGACCCGGTTCCTGAAAATCAGAAGTGACGTGGATGCCATGATAGACGCAAAGTTCAGTCAGCCGACTAACGGTCAACCGCTACAGCCCGCGGTTCATGGGAAACATGGCTTTTTGACATTTCGCTGACGCCAATAAGTTGCCAACCAGTGTTTAACAACCGGACAAGCACCGCCTATAAAGAACTTGTCTGGCCTCCGGGCCAAAGCTTTCACCCCTCTGTAAAAAGGCCTACGCCATGATCGACCTCTCTACCTGGAACCTGAGCATCCCTGTCGGCTCCCCACCTGCGACCATCGATACGCCAAAGCTGATGAGCGGCTTTAACGATCAATACTTCCAGGCCGAAGGCAGCAACGTGCAGTTCTGGACCCCCGTGACCGGCACCCGCACCGAAAACGCCATCTACCCACGCAGCGAACTGCGCGAAACCTACGCCGATGGGCGCTTGCGCAACTGGACCTACCCGGATGCGGACAACTTCCTGCGCGCGACCCTGGCGGTCAATCAAGTGCCATCCTCGGGCAAGATCGTGATCGGGCAGATTCACGCCTACGACAGCCAGAAACCGCTGATCAAGCTGGAGTATCAATTCAAGGAGAAGACCCAGACCGGCAACATCGTCGCCAAAGTGCGCATGCGCCCGGATGAGGATGAAGGGCGGGTAGTGATCGTCGCTTCGAATGTGCCGCTGGAGAAGAGCTTCACCTACGTGATCAATCTGAATAAGGCAGGGTTGCTCAGCGTGTATGCCGCGGATGGCGAGTGGAACGAACGCATTGGTGCGGCGTGGGGGGCGAAGCCGTTGTATTTCAAGGCGGGGGCGTATGTGCAGGACAACAGTGGAGATAGCAAGGAAGGCGCGAAGGTGACCTTTGCAAAGTTGGATATTGATCACGACTGAACACCGACACCCTGTCAGCACGGTTTTTTTCATTCTTCAGCACACTGGGGAATGGAAAAAACCATCGATATAGCCAACTTCTATAAAACACTGTCAAGTTTCACAGGTGGAGGGCACATCAACTCCCTTTAGACTTGGCACACGGCACCGCACTCAGATCACAACGTCGGACGCAGTTGAGTGACTGAGCCAGAGATTGCCCTACCGATAGCCACGTTACCCCGGAGTAGTTGATGCCCAGCTTAATTACTATTGCTCAAGCTCCTGTCTCTGGATTTTCATCGGGCAACCAACCCAAAATATATAACGCGGTACCGCCTGGGAGTTTTTTCACCGGCCCTCAGACTTTGCCGGTAGTCAGTATCAATATCAGGTATCTCGTCCTCTATCACCTGCTCGACATAGACACCCGGATCAATGACACGATCACCTATTACTTGTACCCGGTTCCCTCTGCCGGTTTCCCCACGGTGACTGTTATCACCACGCTGCTGACCCCTGCCCTCTTGCAGGCATTCATTACCAATAAACGCGAGCACTACGAGGCGGAGGTACGGTTCAAATTCGGCTTACCTGGTATCTACGATATTTATTTCGAACAGACAAACGCATCCGGAACTTACACTGTCATCTCGCAGAATCTACGTTTCACTGTTGTTTGAATCAGCAGGCACGAAAAAGCCCGCATCGCTGCGGGCTTCTTTTCAAACGCTCGGGGCTTAGTTGACCTTGGCGTTCAACTCACCTTTCAAATACCGCTGGTACATCGCTTCCAACGAGATCGGCTTGATCTTCGAAGCATTACCGGCAGTACCAAACGCTTCATAACGCGCGATACACACATCACGCATCGCAGTCACCGTGGCGCCAAAGAACTTACGCGGGTCGAACTCGCTCGGGTTGGTGGCCATCAGGCGACGCATCGCACCGGTGGACGCCAAACGCAGGTCGGTGTCGATGTTGACCTTGCGCACGCCGTGCTTGATGCCTTCGACGATTTCTTCAACCGGTACGCCGTAGGTTTCTTTGATGTCGCCGCCGTACTGGTTGATGATCGCCAGCCATTCTTGCGGCACCGAGGAAGAACCGTGCATCACCAGGTGGGTGTTGGGGATGCGCTTGTGGATTTCCTTGATGCGGTCGATAGCCAGCACGTCGCCGGTAGGTGGCTTGGTGAACTTGTAGGCGCCGTGGCTGGTGCCGATGGCGATGGCCAGGGCGTCGACCTGGGTCTTCTTGACGAAGTCAGCGGCTTCTTCCGGGTCGGTCAGCATCTGGCTGTGATCCAGCACGCCTTCGGCGCCGATGCCGTCTTCTTCGCCGGCCATGCCGGTTTCCAGGGAACCCAGGCAGCCCAACTCGCCTTCAACCGACACGCCGCAGGCGTGGGCCATGGCGACGGTTTGTTGAGTAACGCGTACGTTGTACTCGTAGTCGGTCGGGGTCTTGCCGTCTTCGCCGAGGGAGCCGTCCATCATCACCGAGCTGAAGCCCAGTTGGATGGAGCGCTGGCACACGTCAGGGCTGGTGCCGTGGTCCTGGTGCATGCACACCGGGATGTGCGGGAATTCTTCGATCGCGGCAAGGATCAGGTGACGCAGGAACGGCGCGCCGGCGTATTTGCGGGCACCGGCCGAAGCCTGGACGATCACGGGGGAGTCGGTCTTGTCAGCGGCTTCCATGATGGCGCGCATCTGCTCAAGGTTGTTGACGTTAAAGGCTGGGACGCCGTAGCCGTATTCGGCTGCGTGGTCCAGCATTTGACGCATGCTGATAAGTGCCATTGTGTTGTCTCTCCCGGTCGAGGGTCGTTAATCGTGCAAGCCTGCCGTAGCGGCGGCTGCTATTCAAGTTATTGCCGGTCAGGGTTTGCATGCCTGGCCTGCTGAATCGTTATTGCTGATTGGATTTAACCCATCTCAATTTGAAACGGGGTCAATGTGGGAGCTGGCTTGCCCGCTCCCACATTTGGATCTCATTTGTCTTGAGATCGAGTTCTTACTGGGCCTTGCAGCCACGGCCGATCAAATCGTCGGTGGCGACCCAGTAAACCAGGCCTTCCTCACCTTTTGTGTGAAACGCCAATTGGTCGTTGGCGTACAGCGCACCCGAGGCGGCGACGTCTTGCTTGAGGCGGTAGACTTGGTCAGAACCGCCGAGGCGTACGTCCACCTCACTGCGGGCTGCATTGGCAAAGCGCCAGTTGACCTCGGCCTTGCTGTCGCAGGTCCAGGTGGTCCACTTGTCGGCAGGCTCTGCCTTGTTGAACATGTTCATGCTGCTGCAGCCGGCCAACAGGGCCAGGGCTGCCAGGGCGAAAACGCCTTTCATTGCCAATCCTCGTGAGGCGACCAACGGCCGCCAATTGATCAGACCCGTCAAGGACAACCCTGTTCCTGACCGTTGGGCGCAGCGTCGTATTTCTCCAGCCGTTCATTGCCGATGCGCTTGTTGATCACCGGCATGGTCTCGGCTTGCCAGTCAGCCTGGTAGCAGCTTTTTTTCGGCTGCGCCCCAGGCGTTCCGGCCTCGGACGCCGCGTTCGGCGTGCTGCCGCAGCCGGCCAACAGGCCCGCTGCGATCACCAGTGCCAACGTCTTGATCATGGGAATGCTCCTTTTCCGGATCACGCGCCTTAGCCTTTGGCCCGTGTTTCCAGCACTTCAACCGCTGGCAGGACTTTGCCTTCGACGAACTCGAGGAACGCGCCACCCCCGGTAGAAATGTAGGAGATCTGATCAGCAACGCCATATTTATCGATGGCCGCCAGGGTGTCGCCACCGCCGGCAATCGAGAACGCCGAGCTCTCAGCGATGGCCTTGGCCAGCACCTTGGTGCCGTTGCCGAACTGGTCGAACTCGAATACGCCGACCGGGCCATTCCACAGGATGGTCTGGGAGGCTTTCAGCAGTTCGGCGAAATTGGCCGCGGTTTGCGGACCGATGTCCAGGATCATGTCGTCGGCAGCCACGTCTGCGATCAGCTTGACGGTGGCTTCGGCGCTCTCGGCGAATTCCTTGGCGACGACCACGTCTACCGGCAATGGCACGCTGACTTTAGCGGCGATGGCGCGGGCGGTGTCGAGCAGGTCCGGCTCGTACAGCGACTTGCCCACCGGGTGGCCGGCGGCGGCCAGGAAGGTGTTGGCGATACCGCCGCCAACGATCAGCTGGTTGCAGATCTGGCTCAGGCTGTTGAGCACGTCCAGCTTGGTGGAGACTTTGGAACCGGCAACGATGGCCGCCATCGGTTGCGCCGGCGCGCCCAGGGCCTTGCCCAGTGCGTCCAGTTCAGCGGCCAGCAAAGGGCCCGCAGCGGCGACTTTGGCGAACTTGGCCACGCCGTGGGTCGAACCTTCGGCACGGTGAGCGGTGCCGAATGCGTCCATCACGAACACGTCGCACAGCGCTGCGTATTGCTGGGCCAGTTCGTCGCTGTTCTTTTTCTCGCCCTTGTTGAAGCGCACGTTTTCGAACAGCACGATGTCGCCGGCTTTAACGTCGACGCCAGCCAGGTAGTCAGCCACCAGCGGCACCTCGCGGCCCAGGGCCTTGCTCAGGTAATCGGCTACAGGCTTGAGGCTGTTTTCGGCGGAGAACTCACCTTCGGTCGGACGACCCAGGTGGGAGCAGACCATCACGGCCGCACCTTTTTCCAGGGCCAGCTTGATGGTCGGCAGCGAGGCCAGGATTCGCGCATCGCTGGTGACAACACCGTCCTTGACTGGGACGTTGAGGTCTTCGCGGATCAGTACGCGCTTACCTTGCAGATCGAGGTCGGTCATCTTCAACACGGTCATGGGTCGCAGTTCCTGAATTACTGTTGAGGTTGTTTGGAGGCGATGTGCAGATAGTGTCCTGCAACATCCAGCATGCGGTTGGCAAAACCCCATTCGTTGTCGAACCAGGCCAGGATGTTCACCAGCCTCGGGCCGGAAACGCGGGTCTGGCTGGCATCGACAATCGCCGAATGCGGGTCATGGTTGAAATCACAACTGGCGTGGGGCAACTCGGTGTAGGCCAAAAGGCCTTTGAGCGGGCCGCTGGTGGCGGCGTCGCGCAGGATTCGGTTGACCTCCGTCGCATCGGTGTCGCTCACGGTCTGCATGGTGATGTCCAGGCAAGACACGTTCACCGTCGGCACCCGTACGGCTTTGGCCTGGATTCGCCCGGCAAGTTCCGGCAGCAGTCGCTCGATACCACGCGCCAGGCCGGTAGACACCGGAATCACCGACTGGAACGCCGAACGCGTACGACGCAGGTCTTCATGGTGGTAGGCGTCGATCACCGGCTGGTCGTTCATCGCCGAGTGAATGGTGGTGATCGACACGTAGTCCACACCAATCGCCTGATCCAGCAGGCGCAACAACGGCACGCTGCAGTTGGTGGTGCAGGAGGCGTTGGACACCAACAGCTCCGCACCGGTCAGGCAATCCTGGTTGATGCCGTAGACGATGGTGGCGTCGACATCCGCCTCGCTGGCCATCGGCTGGGAAAACAGCACACGCGGCGCGCCGGCGTCGAGAAAACGCTGGCCATCGGCACGGGTGTGATAGACACCGGAACACTCCAGCACCAGGTCGACGCCCAGTGCTTTCCAGTCGATGCCTTCGGGGGTGGCACTGCGCAGGACCTGCACGCAGTTGCCATTAATATGCAGACAATCGCCCTCGACCCGCACTTCGCCTGGGAAACGGCCGTGGGTGGAGTCAAAGCGTGTCAGGTATTCGACGCTGGCCATGTCGGCCAGATCGTTGATCGCAACAATTTCAAACCCGGCAGCCGCCCCTCGCTCGAACAGAGCACGCAAGACGCAACGACCAATGCGGCCGTAGCCGTTGAGTGCAACTTTGTAGGGACGCGGTTGAGGCATGGGGTTCTCGATTACCTTGGGTAGAGGGGTGACTGTTAGACCGCTTTCGCGAGCAAGCCCGCTCCCACATTTTGACCGCATTCTCATGCTGGAACTCGGTCAAGTGTGGGAGCGGGCTTGCTCGCGAAGGCGTCAGTACAGCCACCCCAATTTACAGCCTTAGTCTTCCAGCAGCTCTTCAGCCTGACCCAGGATGTTGTCCAGGGTGAAACCGAACTCTTCGAACAACGCTGGCGCCGGCGCCGACTCACCGTAGGTGGTCATGCCAATCACGCGGCCTTCCAGGCCCACGTACTTGTACCAGTAGTCGGCGTGAGCCGCTTCGATGGCGATACGCGCGCTGACCTGCAACGGCAGGACCGATTGCTTGTAGCTGGCGTCCTGGGCATCGAACACGCTGGTGCACGGGATCGAAACCACACGCACCTTGCGGCCTTGCTCAGTCAGCTTGTCGTACGCCTGAACGGTCAGGCCCACTTCGGAACCCGTGGAGATCAGGATCAGCTCCGGCTCGCCAGCGCAGTCCTTGAGCACATAACCGCCACGGGCGATGTCGGCGATCTGCGCGTCGGTACGCACTTGGTGTTGCAGGTTCTGACGCGAGAAGATCAGCGCCGAAGGGCCGTCCTTGCGCTCGATGGCGTGCTTCCAGGCCACGGCGGATTCCACCGCGTCGGCTGGACGCCAGGTGTCAAGGTTCGGCGTGGTACGCAAGCTGGTCAGCTGCTCGACCGGCTGGTGTGTCGGGCCGTCTTCGCCCAGACCGATGGAGTCGTGGGTGTAAACGTGGATCACGCGCTTCTTCATCAGCGCAGCCATACGCACGGCATTGCGTGCGTACTCCATGAACATCAGGAAGGTCGCGCCGTAAGGCACCAGGCCGCCGTGCAGGGACACGCCGTTCATGATGGCGCTCATGCCGAACTCACGTACGCCGTAGTACATGTAGTTGCCGCTGGCGTCTTCCGCCGTCACGCCCTTGCAGCCTTTCCACAGGGTCAGGTTGGAACCGGCCAGGTCGGCCGAACCGCCGAGGATCTCCGGCAGCAGCGGGCCAAAGGCGTTCAGGGTGTTCTGGCTGGCTTTACGGCTGGCGATGGTCTCGCCCTTGGCCGCGACTTCGGCGATGTAGGCCGAGGCTTTTTCCGAGAAGTCGGCAGGCAGGTCACCGGCCAGACGACGTACCAGCTCGTTGGCAAGCTCCGGGAACTCGGCGGAGTAGGCCGCGAAACGCTGGTCCCACTCGGCTTCGGTCGCCAGGCCTTTTTCCTTGGCATCCCATTCGGCGTAGATGTCGGCCGGGATTTCGAACGGGCCGTGGTTCCATTTCAGCGCAGCACGGGTCAGGGCGATTTCCGCGTCACCCAGTGGGGCGCCGTGGCAGTCTTCTTTACCTTGCTTGTTCGGCGAACCGAAGCCGATGGTGGTCTTGCAGCAGATCAGGGTCGGCTGTGCGCTCTTGCGAGCGGTGTCGATGGCGGTCTTGATCTCTTCCGGATCGTGGCCGTCGACGTTGCGGATCACCTGCCAGTTGTAGGCTTCGAAACGCTTCGGGGTGTCATCGGTGAACCAGCCTTCGACTTCGCCGTCGATGGAGATGCCGTTGTCATCGTAGAAGGCGATCAGCTTGCCCAGGCCCAGGGTGCCGGCCAGGGACGCGACTTCGTGGGAAATGCCTTCCATCATGCAGCCATCACCCAGGAACACGTAGGTGTGGTGGTCGACGATGTCGTGGCCAGGGCGGTTGAATTGTGCGCCCAGGACTTTTTCCGCCAGCGCGAAGCCAACCGCGTTGGCCAGGCCTTGGCCCAGGGGACCGGTGGTGGTCTCGACGCCTGGGGTGTAGCCGAATTCCGGGTGACCCGGGGTGCGGCTGTGCAGCTGGCGGAAGCTCTTGAGGTCATCGATGGTGACGTCGTAGCCGGTCAGGTGCAGCAGCGAGTAAATCAGCATCGAGCCGTGGCCGTTGGACAGCACGAAGCGGTCACGGTCGGCGAACGATGGATTGCTCGGGTTGTGTTTCAGGTAGTCACGCCAAAGTACCTCGGCGATATCCGCCATGCCCATCGGGGCACCGGGATGGCCGCTGTTGGCTTTTTGCACGGCATCCATGCTGAGGGCACGAATGGCGTTGGCACGCTCACGACGGCTGGGCATCGCTGATCTCCTGGGGTTTGAATAAAAAGAAACGGAAAAAAGGACCGGCATTTTCCCTCAGCCACCGCCTGCGGGCAATGACAGATAGTCACTTGAGCGGTTTTTCCTGCCCTTTGTGCGCCAATCCCTTGCAGAAATCGGCCACCCGTTCGTCTAAAGGCTGGAGTGCTTGCTTATGACCGCCACTTATCGATCAATATCAAAACTTTTTGATATTGACCTTGCGATGCCTTGCACCCGTCACTAGACTGCTGGCCTTATGAATCTACCCGTGCCCTCCCTGCGTCCCGATGACGGCGATGAACTGGCAGCCTTGTGCAAGGCCGCCGGCGATCCGTTGCGTTTGAACGTACTGCGCGCACTGGCCAACGACTCGTTTGGCGTATTGGAACTGGCGCAGATCTTCGCCATCGGTCAATCCGGCATGAGCCACCACCTGAAGGTGCTGGCCCAGGCCGAACTGGTGGCTACCCGCCGCGAAGGCAACGCAATCTTCTACCGTCGCGCCCTGCCCCACACCGACCTGCTCGGCGGCAAGCTGCACGCCGCCCTGCTTGAAGAAGTCGATGGCCTGAACCTGCCGGGCGACGTGCAAGCGCGCATCGCCCAGGTCCACGGGCAACGTGCTGCGGCCAGCCAGGACTTTTTCTCACGGGTGGCCGAGAAGTTTCGCGCCCAACAGGACCTGATCGCCGGTCTGCCCCAATACCGCGAAAGCGTACTGGCGCTACTGGACAAGCTGAGCTTCAGTGATGAAGCCAGCGCGCTGGAGGTCGGCCCTGGGGATGGCGGTTTCCTGCCAGACCTGGCATGCCGTTTCAAGCACGTCAGTGCGCTGGACAACAGCCCGGCGATGCTCGAACTGGCGCGCCAGCTCTGCGAGCGCGAGGCTTTGGGCAACGTCACGCTGCAACTGGCTGACGCGCTCAATGGCACAACCCTGCAGGCCGACTGCGTGGTGCTGAACATGGTCTTGCACCATTTCGCCGCCCCCGCCGACGCCCTCAAGCAAATGGCCGGGCTCCTGCACCCCGGCGGTAGCCTGTTGGTTACGGATTTATGCAGCCACAACCAGAATTGGGCCAAGGAGGCCTGCGGTGATCTCTGGTTGGGTTTTGAACAGGACGATCTGGCCCGTTGGGCCACCGCTGCGGGACTCGTTCCCGGGGAAAGCCTCTATGTAGGTTTACGTAATGGTTTCCAGATCCAGGTCCGCCATTTTCAGCGACCGGCTGGCGACACTCACCATCGGTAAATATCAGGAAAACATCGAGATGAGCGAATACTCCCTTTTCACCTCCGAGTCCGTGTCTGAAGGGCATCCGGACAAAATCGCCGACCAGATTTCTGACGCGGTGCTGGACGCCATCATTGCTGAAGACAAGCACGCCCGTGTGGCCTGCGAGACTCTGGTGAAAACCGGTGTAGCGATCATCGCTGGCGAAGTGACTACCACGGCCTGGGTTGACCTGGAGCAGATCGTCCGTGATGTGATCACCGACATCGGCTACAACAGCTCCGACGTCGGCTTCGACGGCGCGACCTGCGGCGTGATGAACATCATCGGCAAGCAATCCCCCGACATCAACCAGGGTGTCGACCGCGCCAAGCCTGAAGATCAGGGCGCCGGCGACCAGGGCCTGATGTTCGGCTATGCCAGCAACGAAACCGACGTGCTGATGCCAGCCCCGATCACCTTCTCGCACCAACTGGTGCAGCGTCAGGCTGAAGCGCGCAAATCCGGCCTGCTGCCATGGCTGCGTCCGGACGCCAAGTCCCAGGTGACCTGCCGTTACGAAGGCGGCAAAGTCGTCGGTATCGACGCTGTCGTACTGTCGACCCAGCACAACCCGGACGTGTCCTACGCCGACCTGCGCGAAGGCGTGATGGAGCTGATCGTCAAGCACGTGCTGCCGGCCGAACTGCTGAGCAAAGACACCCAGTTCCACATCAACCCGACTGGCCAGTTCATCATCGGTGGCCCCGTGGGCGACTGCGGCCTGACCGGCCGCAAGATCATCGTCGACAGCTACGGCGGCATGGCCCGTCACGGCGGCGGCGCGTTCTCCGGCAAAGACCCATCCAAGGTTGACCGTTCGGCGGCCTATGCTGGTCGTTACGTGGCCAAGAACATCGTGGCGGCCGGCCTGGCCGAGCGTTGCGAGATCCAGGTTTCCTACGCTATCGGTGTGGCCCAGCCTACGTCGATCTCGCTGAATACCTTCGGTACCGGCAAGATCAGCGATGACAAGATCGTCAAGTTGGTGCGTGAGGTCTTCGACCTGCGTCCGTACGCCATCACCACCATGCTTGACCTGCTGCACCCGATGTACCAGGAAACCGCAGCCTACGGCCACTTCGGCCGCACCCCTGCACAGAAGACGGTTGGCGACGACACCTTCACCACGTTTACCTGGGAAAAAACCGACCGCGCCAACGACCTGCGCGTCGCTGCCGGCCTGTAATCGCCCGCAGTACCCAAAGCCCTGCCGGGTTCGCCCGGCGGGGCTTTTTATTGCCGGATGATTCGCGGTGATGTTCACATTTTTTGGATCCAAACCTTGCAGGCCAAATAATGGCCCACTAGAATCCGCGCCCTCTCGGGCCTTCACCTTATTTGGATATTGCCTTGCGCCAGCCCGGGATTCATCCGCGCGCGAGCAATCGAACATTGAGGTTTTTCATGCGCATCTCCACGCTCGCCCCTGCTGCCCTTCTGCTCAGCCTGTTCGCCCTGCCTGCTCACGCCGGCACCGACTTGAGCGCACTGAGCGGCGCCCTGAGTTCCCAACTGGGCGGCAACTCCGGCGACTGCCAACAACACGCCAAAGACCTGCAAACCAAGATCGATGCCGCCGAAGCCAAGAACGACACGCTGTCCGTGAAGGCCTTCAAAGCGGCGCAGGACCAAGTCAACAAAGGTTGTGACAAACTCGCCGAAACCCAGGCCAAGGCCGACGCCAAGCAGCAAACCACCGAAGCCAAGGCCGACAAGAACGACGCCGTGAAAGCACTGGGCGGCCTGTTCAAGTAAGCAGAAACACCCCGTAAAAAGCCCCGCACCGTCGGGGCTTTTTTGTGGGCGTGTGGATCATTTAGGCTGGGTTCCCCTTCCGAGCAAGGATGCTCATGATGCGTTCAGTGATGGCTCTTTTACTCAGCATGTGCGCTTTTTGGGCGTGGGCCGAGGATTGCCCCGATGACGCCCGGACACAGATCAACAGCCTGTCCGCGCAGATCCGCCAGTGGGACGATAGTTACCACCGGCTCGGGCAGTCCCCCATCAGCGACGAGCTTTACGACCAGGCCCGCCAACGCCTGGCCCGCTGGCGCGAGTGCGCGCCCCAACCCACGGCGCCAGCAGACAACCCCCTGGCCAGTTCCCGGGGCACCCACCCCCACCCCGTCGCCCATACCGGCCTGGAAAAACTCCTGGATGAACACGCTGTCGAGGCCTGGCTGAGCACCCGCCAGGATGTCTGGATTCAGCCCAAGATCGATGGCGTGGCTGTGACCCTGGTGTATCGCAAGGGCCGCCTGAGCCGGTTGATCAGCCGCGGCGACGGTCTCCAGGGCCAGGACTGGTCAGCCGCCGCACGCAGGATCCCCGGCATTGTCCAGCACCTGCCGGAGCCCATCGACCTGGTCCTGCAAGGTGAACTCTATTGGCGCCTCACCGACCATGTGCAATCGGTACACGGCGGGCTCAATGCCCGCAGCAAGGTGGCCGGGCTGATGAACCGCCAACAGCTGAGCGACGCCGACGCCGCCGGTATCGGCCTGTTTGTCTGGGCCTGGCCCGACGGCCCGGCCTCATTCAACGAACGCCTGAATACCCTCGCACACCTGGGTTTCACCGACAGCCAGCGCTACAGCCAGCCGGTCCGGAGCATCAGCGAAGCCGCGCACTGGCGCACTTATTGGTACACCCACCCGTTGCCCTTCGCCAGCGATGGGGTGGTACTGCACCAGGCACTACGCGCACCGGCCGAGCGCTGGAAAGTCAGCGCGCCTTACTGGGTGGTCGCGTGGAAGTACCCGGTCACCAAGGCCCTGGCACTGGTGCGCAAGGTGCAGTTCAAGATCGGCCGCACCGGGCGCATCACGCCGATCCTGGAACTGGAACCGGTGCGCCTGGATGACCGGCAGATCAGTCGCGTCAGCACCGGCTCATTGAAACGTTGGCAAGCGCTGGACATACGCCCCGGCGATCAGGTGTCCATCAGCCTCGCAGGCCAGGTGATCCCGCGGTTGGACGAGGTGATTTTGCGCAACACCGAGCGTGTCGAGGTGCACGCCCCCGACGCCGGCGCCTTTCACGCCCTCAGTTGCTGGCAACTGGACCCCGGTTGCGAAGAGCAATTGCTCGCCCGCCTCACCTGGCTCAGCAGTAATCAGGGCCTGGCGCTGCCCCATGTGGGCCGCGAGACGTGGAACGTATTGATCCAGGCCGGTCTAATCGCAGGCTTTCTCGATTGGTTGACCCTGGATGCGGCAGAGCTTGCTAACATTGACGGCCTCGGTGATCGCAGTCGCGCGCGAGTGCTCGACAGCCTGCGCAGCGCGCGACAACGGCCCTTTGCACAATGGCTCAAAGCCCTCGGCGTACCGCCTACGGCACGCAACAACCTGGAAGGCGGCTGGCACACCCTGGCTGCCAAAGACACCCAAGCCTGGCTGGCAACCGACGGCATCGGCCCCGGTCGCGCGGCGCAATTGAGCGCCTTTTTTCGCGACCCGCAGGTGCTGGCCATGGCTGAAACATTACGCGCGGCCGGGATCGACGGGTTTTGAACCCGCCCGGCCATCAGATTGCGACCTTGGAGCTCCACATGAAATTTCTCGCACCGTTTGCCCTGCTGACCGTCGCAAGCTTCATGGCCACGCCGTTGCTGGCCGCCGAAGACGCCCCGCAACTCACCGGCTGCGCCGCCAAGCGCCAGGCCATCAGCGCCCAGATCGAACAAGCCAAGGCCCACGGCAACAGCGCCCAGCAAGCCGGCCTGGAAAAAGCCCTGAGCGAAGTCACCGCCAATTGCACCGACGCCTCCTTGAAAAAGGAACGGGAAAACAAGGTACTCGACGCCAAGCACGAAGTCAGTCGCCGTCAGGCCGACCTCGACAAGGCCATGAAAAAAGGCGACGCGGACAAGATCAACAAGCGTAAGGACAAGCTTGCCGAGTCGCGTAAAGAGCTGCAGGACGCTGTGGAAGAGCTCGACCAGTAAAATCGCTTAGTGGTCGCGGAACTGCTTATGGCACGCGCTGCAGGCATCTTCGACTTTCTGCACCGCAGGCCCCAGGTTGCTGGCCTTGTAAGGCTGCACCTGGCTGGCGGTCACCAATTCACCGGTGGCCGTTTCAAGGTTGCGGGCCAATTCCTGGAATTGCGCCTGTTTCTGCCAGACATCATCTTTGGCGCTGCTATGGTCTTCTTCGCGCACGCTCGGAAAGTGCTTCCATGGCTCATGGGACAACGCGTCCAGCTTGACCGCACCTTCAGCGAATTTGGCGCCGTCGAACGGGATGCGCCCACGCAGCATGCCGCCCAGGTCTTCGCCGGTCTTGAGCATCTGTTTGAAGATCGCCTTGCGCTGGCCCAAGGGCGAATTCGGATCAACGCCGCCGCAGGCAGACAGTGTCAGGCAGGCCAGCAATACAACGGTCAATCGTTTAAAAGTCATGGTGGCTTCAGGGTCACGGGAAACGGCGGCCAGTATCCTCGCCCAGCCCACAAAGACCAATAGCCCTATTAATAATAAGGGTTGCCCAACAGGCGCTACGGCGCGGGCAATCGCTTCAGGAAATACGCGTATGAATATCACCCTCAACCCTTGGAGCCGCCGCCTGGCGTGGGCTCTACCGCTGATCGCGCTGCTTGCCGGTTGCGATGCGGGGAAAGAAACAGCCAAAGATGAAACTTCCAAACCCCACGCCGTGGCCACCTATGTGAGCGCGCCCTGGGAAGCCTTGCCGGCGGTATCCGACAGCGACCTGCTGGCCGGTTTTGAATCCTGGCGCAGTGCCTGCCAACGCCTCAAGGCCGACCCGATCTGGGGCGCGACCTGCGCCGCAGCGGCTACGGTGCCGGGAAATGCCGAGGCGGTACGCGGTTTTCTCAAAGAGCGCCTGGATGTCTTCGGCCTGCGTTCGGCCGACAACACGCCTAACGGCCTGATCACCGGCTACTACGAACCGGTCTACCCCGGCAGCCTGACCAAGACCGCCAAAGCCGACGTGCCGGTGTACGGCGTGCCGGATGACCTGATCATCGTCAACCTCGAAAGCATCTACCCAGAACTCAAGGGCAAGCGCCTGCGCGGCCGCCTCGAAGGCCGGGTACTCAAGCCTTACGACGACGCCAGTGCGATCAATGGCCAGGGCTCCACCGCCAAGCCGATTGCCTGGCTGACCGACCCGATGGACCTGCAATTCCTGCAGATCCAGGGCTCGGGCCGTATCCAACTGGCCGGCGGACGCCAACTGCGCATCGGTTATGGCGACCAGAACGGCTACCCCTACCGCCCTATCGGGCGTTGGCTGGTGGAGCAAGGCGAGTTGAAGAAAGAAGACGTGACCATGGGCACCATCAGTGCCTGGGCCAAGGCCCACCCGCAGCGCATCCCGGAACTGCTGGCGAGCAACCCCAGCTACGTGTTCTTCAGCGTGCGCCCCGACAGCAACGAAGGCCCGCGCGGTTCGTTGAACGTACCCTTGACTGCCGGCTACAGCGTGGCGGTGGATCGCAAGGTGATTCCGTTGGGCAGTCTGTTGTGGCTGTCCACCACCAAGCCGGATGGCTCGCCCATCGCGCGACCTGTAGCCGCGCAAGACACGGGCGGTGCAATCACCGGCGAAGTGCGTGCAGACTTGTTCTGGGGCACTGGCGCAGCAGCGGGTGAGCTGGCGGGGAATATGAAGCAGCAGGGGCAGATCTGGATGTTGTGGCCTAAAGGCGCAGCATTGCCACAAGTGCCGCAAGTCACTACCGGGAGCTGACAAGCGCTGAAGATCAAAAATGTGGGAGCGGGCTTGCTCGCGAAAGCGGCGTGTCAGTCAGCACATCTGATGCTGAACCACCGCATTCGCGGGCAAGCCCGCTCCCACAGGGGATCGTTATCAGGCTTTAGATCGAGATGAAGAAGAAACTCGCAATCAACGCCATGCCCACGAACCACACCAGTGAACGCAACATCGCCCAGTCCGCCAGGTAACAAATGATGTACAGCAGGCGACTGGTGATAAACAACACCGCCAGCACATTGATCGTCACCAGCTCAGCCGTGCCGGCCAGGTGCGCGACAATCACCGCCGCCGCAAACGCCGGGGTGACTTCAAAACTGTTGAGCTGCGCGTTGTGCGCACGTTTGGCGACCCCATCAAGCGTCTCCAGGAACGCACGCGGATCATGGTTCTGCCGGGGCCCGAACTTACCGCCGCTGAACTTGGCCACCCCCGTGCACAGGTAAGGCAGGAAAATCGCAATCAACACACACCAGAAGGCCACCGTCATCACTGCTTCCTTTTTTGGTTTTTAAACAGAAATTAGAGTTTTAGCACTAAATATGGCACGCCGCACTCACCGCTATGAACCACCGCCGCGCGAAAGGTTCTATCGTCGACTTGCCGCTTGCCCTGCAACCTCCCGCCGCTGCTGCGGTCCATCCCCCCACCAATGATCCGCCACCCAACTTCCAAGGACCCCGGATGCTTGAACTTGTCGCCGCGTTTATTTGCCTCACCACCCTGCTCACCTACGTGAACTTCCGTTTTATCGGCCTGCCGCCCACCATCGGTGTGATGGTCACGGCCCTGGTGTTTTCCCTGTTCCTGCAAGGCCTGAGTGTCCTCGGCTACCCGGGCCTGGAGGAACGCATCCAGCAATTGATCGGCCAGATCGACTTCGGCGACCTGCTGATGAACTGGATGCTCTCGTTCCTGCTGTTTGCCGGCGCCCTGCACGTCAACCTCAACGACCTGCGCAGCTACCGCTGGCCCATCGGCCTGCTCGCGACCTTTGGCGTGTTGATCGCCACCGTGGTGATCGGCAGCCTGGCGTATTACATCTTTGCCCTGTTTGGCTGGCACGTGAGCTTCCTGTACTGCCTGCTGTTTGGCGCACTGATCTCGCCCACCGACCCGATTGCGGTGCTGGGCGTGTTGCGTACTGCCAATGCCTCCAAGCCGCTGAAAACCACCATCGTCGGCGAATCGCTGTTCAACGACGGTACGGCAGTGGTGGTGTTTACCGTCTTGCTCGGCATCGCACAGCTGGGCGAAACCCCCACCGTCGGCGCCACAGCGATGCTGTTCGCCCATGAAGCGATTGGCGGCGTGGTGTTCGGCGGCCTGATCGGCTACCTCGTGTACCTGATGATCAAGAGCATCGAGCAGCACCAGATCGAAGTGATGCTGACCCTTGCCCTGGTGATCGGCGGCTCGGCGCTGGCCACCGAACTGCACGTCTCGGCACCGATTGCGATGGTGGTCGCGGGCCTGATCATTGGCAACCTGGGCCGCAAGCTGGCAATGAACGACATGACCCGCCGCTACCTCGACGGTTTCTGGGAATTGCTCGATGACATGCTCAACGCCTTGCTGTTCGCCTTGATCGGCATGGAGTTGCTGCTGTTGCCGTTCAACTGGCTGCATGTGTTCGCTGCCTGCTTGCTCGCAGTGGCCATCCTGCTCTCGCGTCTGCTGACGGTAGCCCCGGCGATCCTGCTGCTACGCCGCTGGCGCACGGTGCCCCGCGGCACTATCCGCATCCTCACCTGGGGCGGTTTGCGCGGCGGGGTCTCAGTGGCATTGGCTCTGGCACTGCCATTGGGCCCCGAGCGTGACCTGCTGCTGAGCATCACCTATATCGTGGTGCTGTCATCGATCCTGTTGCAGGGGTTGAGCATCGGCAAGCTGGTCAAGCGCGTGACCCGCGACGAGCCCGCGCCTGGCACCTCAACTCATTGAGCCGAGGCCTCCTCGTTACTGAAGAACAGTGTTTGCGCCGCCTCAGGCTCGATGGTGGTGCGAAAGATCGACAATAACCGCTCGTTATCACCACGGGCCGCCCGTAGTCGCTGTTCAAAGCTGCCGACGGGCGTGCCTGCAGGTTTCAGATGCGCGAACTTGAAGCCCAGCGCCCCTGCGCTGTAATCGGCCGGGTAATGGAAGTGCGCAAACCAGAGCACCTCCGGCACCTGGCCGCTGGCCTTGACCTTCTGTATGTAGAAGCTGCGAAACAGCGGCGGCGAACCGGCGCCGGGTGCACGTCGGGTTTCAGGCACTTCCTTGATCTCGACGACACCCTCGGCCAGCAGGTCAGCGATGCCGGTGGTGGTCGGCTCACGCGCCAGCACCATACGTTGATGAGCCTCGCGGCCCGCCTTGATCAGCTCATTGGCCTTGTCTGTCAGGTTCTTCTCCAGCAACGCTTTCAACGGATCGACGTGTTCTGCATCTTTGCGACTTGCGAGGGAACGTCGTACGTCCTCGAACATCCGCTCGGCCAGCAACTCCAGATCGCCCCGCACCGCCCGAGGCGCAACCCGTATGTTTTGCTCCAGGCTTGGCAACGCCTTCAGAGCGTCCGTCCCGTGCTGGATCAATCGCCAACTGTTGATATAGCCTTGAGGTTGCCAGTGAATGGCCTGAACAACGGGGGTTGCCTGGTAGACCCAATCAACCCCGTCACTTGTCTGGGTTTTGACGAACCGCGCGTAAACATGACGGGTATAGGGGTCAACAAACTCTACCGATTCTTCCTCAGGCGCGCTCGAAGAACTGCCACCCAAAGAACCACGTTGTGTGGCGGCCAACGCGCCGAAATGGCGACTCTGGACAATCCCTTCTGCGACCGTACCGCTGGTGGCCGGCAGCGCGGTTTGCTCGGCATAGAACTGCAGGGTGTCCTGCACGATTTCCTCACGAATTGTTTGGATATAGGCGCGATACTCATCCAGCGCAACGCGGTCGATGAAACTGCTGGGGATGGCGGCAGCCTGTGCGAGGCGCACATCCAGCCAGGCCAGTTCGTCGACGGTTTCGTCGAGCAATTGGCGGCGCTGGCCAACGCTGAAGTTCTGGTTGGTACAGAGCTGGCGGTAGCTGGATAGCCTCAAGCGACAACGCAGGTTGACGTCTTGTAGCAGGCTCAACACCTGCGCGCCCGGCGCCTCGACCTTTGCCCACACGCAGCGCAGCACCATCGGCCGCAGCCCGGCTTCAAGCCAGGCCAGAATCGGCGCCTTACCACGCCACTCCGGTGTATCCAGCGCACTTATCTGGGTATCTTGCGGGCGCACTGTTTCGAGCAGCGCCTCGTAGGCCACGCGCTGCTCACGGCACAGTTGCACCGCCTGGCCATGCAACCTGGCGATCCCACGAAGGCCAACACGCGTGGATTCGGGGAACGTGGCCCGCATGACCTCATGCAGCGTAAGCAGGTAAACTTCCGCAGGATCACTGATCTGCTTGTAACGCGTGCTGCGCATAACCTCCATCAACCGGACCTGAAAACGCAGGCAATTCACCTGGGTTGCCAGGAAGTGATGGCGCAGCGCCGTGTAATCCTGCACCACGTCCAAACGGCGGCGTTGCTCCAGCAGACCCAGCAGCAATTTGGCGCGCTGCTGCAACAGGGCGACGTTATCGATCTCGCGCTCAATCCGCGTGACACGTTCCGACAACGCGACTTCCGCCAGCAATTGCCCGATCACTGCGGCTCCAGGCATCTGCGCCTCAGTGTATTGGGCGTAGAGCGTATCGAACCGGCTTTTGAGCTCACGCGCCTGGGCAATGCCCTCGGCGTCTGCGCCCGGCGCGCCACCCCGCAACCGCAGCCGCAGGTCCAGGCTCCAGTGCCCTTTACCATCAGCCTTGAGCCAAGGCCCCCGGCGCCCATTGCCGGCAACGACTCGTACGTCGTCGTGTTCGATGCTCACGTTGTAACAATTCCCATCAACCTCGGCGTACCACTGGCCATCGTTCTGCAACAGGCCGGACCTGGCACCGCTGATCACCCGGGTTGCCGCCGTGGGCTTGGCCACCCTGAAGGTTTGCAGGTCGGCCAGTTGGGAAGGCGTCAAGCGACTGGACGTGGGCAACCAGCCATATTCGACAGCCATATAAGCCTGGCTCACGTCACGCGCAGCGTCCATGGCCGGCAATTCCTGCACGGGGTTGTCCACGCTCGGCGCGGGGGGCTCGATGATTTCTGGACGTTGCGGCGCCTCGATTTCGCCCTCACGCCGGGCGTTGTTGACGCGATCGCTGAGCGCATCATTGGAGTAGTGCATCAGCACCAACGCCATATTCAGGAAAAACCCAACCAAGGTTGCGCTCTCATCTTCATTGTCCTCGCGAGCGGCGGCGCCGAGTTGCTCGTGCACGGACCACGCCACCTGCAACCATCCGACCACCGCCAGCGGCCCTGTAACCAACGGCATGACGCTGTTCAACCCCAGCGACAGCCCCTCCATTCGCCGCGCCCAGAGGTTTTCACGGTTGGACACCGACTGCCGGTCTGCTTGTTCGAGAATTGCCTGCACCTGGCTTTGATAGAGATGTTGCCCGTAGTCACCTTGCACCTTGTCAGTGGCCAACATCGCCGGGGTGCTGGTCAGGGCATCGATCAGCAACGCCAACCCGTCCATCGTATTGAAGTGGGGAGCGAGGAACCCGCTGCCCCGGTAAGTGGCGCGCGCGTCGGCGCTCATCCAGGCCAGCACCTGTTGCTGCAGTTCACCCGGCTGGTCGATGGCCTTGAGCAGGTCTTGCCGGCTGGCGAACTCCATCAACTTGGGCTGCGCCATCGGCCGGTACAACACCACTGGCCCGGCATCGAGGGACTGGGGCCCGATGACAAACATGTTAGTGACCACATCGGCGGACGCGCTGGCAGTGGCCTTGAACGCCAGGGGCCTGAGCACGATGACTTGGTTGCCCAGGTAGCGATCGATCTCCTGTGCCTGCATCACGGCGACAACGCTTTCGTAGCCCTTGCGGCTCAAGCCCCATTGGCCACGGGTGTAGAACTCTAGCGCCAGCAGCGGCAGTTCAATGCGCAGTTGCGCGATAAAGCTGCGGCTGCGCCATCGCACTTCGGCGGGTGAATCCCTGAGCGCTAGCGCCACTAGGTTGGGGTAGTGCTCGCCGATATCGACCTCGCTCACCAAGCGCTTGATGGCGCTAGGCGTCAGCCAATGGGGCGGCTCGGCGCCGTTACGCAACGTCACTTCAATCGAGTCTCCCGGCAGGCTCGCCAGGTTTTCCAACGCAACCTTGAGCAAGGTGGTGATGAGCTTGACTGGAAGCCCGCCCACGGCCGATACGCCCCTGACCGTATGCACCGTGATGATCACGTCATTCGGTTCCAGGGGCGAGGCCTTGGGGTACGCTGCCATCAGCCGCTCCCGGGTGAACGCTAGCAACGACGGCACCCCATCGTCGAAAAAGCGCCAGTTGGGTTGACTGAACAGCTTGCCCAAGCTGTTCAAATACTGGGAAAACAAGCCGCGCACCTCACGGCTGGCCTGTTTCACCCAGCCCGGCAGGGCACCGTAAAGCCTGCGCAGCCCAGCGTCGGTCTCGAGCTGCAAACTGTCGAAATCCCCCGTGGCCAGCCACTGCACCATGTCCAGCAAGGCAGCGCTCCAGTAGGGGGATCGACGCCCCAGCTCAACGCCCCACCGCAGGTCGCTCAACTGCTTGGCCAGAAAGCTCAAGGCAAACCCATCGAAAATATTCGAGCGCGGCTCATACAGCCGCCATTGCATTGCACGCCCCGGCGCCAAGCCGGCCAGACGCGTGCGCAACGCTGCGCCCAAGGCGGCACGGGAAGTAAACACTTCAATGCCCGCACTCAAGGTAAAGAGCAGCAGTGTCTCGCCGCTGCCGGCAGGACCGACAAGTACCATGCCGCGCAACAATTCCAACGCGTCGCTGCCCGCCTCTCCCCATTGGTCTACCAGATAGGCCCGGGTAGTGCCGCCGCGCAAGTTGTTGTCGGGGACTTGCAGCACGTCATTGATCATCTGGCGCTGGCCGGGGTCGCTGACAAGCGTGGGCACGCTCAACTGCCTCAGGGTTTCTTTCAAGCGCAGCGACAGCGACTCAAAGCGGCTGCGCGCTTCGATGGACAGCTCGCTCCAGTCATCGATCAACGCCCGCTGGCAATGCTCAAGCAACAAGGGTCCAAGCTGGTTGACGGACGCCTGGGCGTCCAGGTTTTTCAACGCCAAGATCTTGATCGGCTCGCTGTCCGGCTGCTCCGTCAGCAGTTGGCCGCGTGTGTAATCGACCCAGATACCGTCGACGAAACGATTGATCAACGCATCAACCAACGTCAAACGTTCGTAACCCGCGAGGTCGATCACCTGGTTCTGGTAGCGATAGCGCGGCGTCAGCACCACGGGGGCGGTGTCCGTGATAGCCACCGTGGGGTACGTTGCGCGCAGTGTGCGCTGCAGGGCTTGCAGGGCAATCACTTGCAGGGAGGATCGAGTGGAAAAAAGCGCCTGGATATCCCGGGCGGCTCGCCGCAGGGGCATCAGGTGATACAGCGAATGAGGCGTCTTGGCCATTGGTCACGTCCTTGAAAAGACGCGGGCCCTGAATGCCTGGTGGGTGAAGCTCGGCCAGTCAGCCCGCCGAGCCAGCGTGCCGACCTATCGAAACCCTGGGTGACAAGGGAGTACCACCCTGCGGGTTATTGCTTGTCGATCTGTTGCGGGTGCCTGGGGTCCGCGGCTTTTTTGCCAGGCAAACTGCTTTCACTGCGGATCTGCGCGTGACTGATCAGCGCAAAAATAAAGCTGCCGCCGATGATATTGCCCGCCAGCGTCGGCCCGGCGAAGACCAGCCAGAAATCCTTCCATGGCAACTCGCCGGCAAACACCAGGTAGGACACTTCCGCCGACCCAACCACGATATGGGTGAAGTCGCCCAGTGCCATCAGGTAGGTGATCAGGATGATGATCCACAGCTTGGCGCTTTCCATCGACGGGATCATCCACACCATGGTCGCGATCATCCAGCCGGAGACGATGCCCTTGGCGAACATCTGCCCGGGGTCGTTTTCCATGACCTTGCGGCCGATCTCCAAAAAAGCCAGGTCGGTCTTGGTGTCGAAGATCGGCAAGTGCAACATCACGTACGCCACCAGCAACGTACCGCACAGGTTGCCCACCAGCACCACCGTCCACAAACGCAACAGGCGCCCGGCATTGGCCAGGGTGGGCTTGCTCATCACCGGCAACACAGCGGTCAGGGTGTTTTCGGTGAACAGTTGCTGGCGCGCAAGAATCACCGCGAGGAAGCCTGCGCAGTAGCCGAAGCTGGCGATCACCTTGAATGCTTCGCCGTCCGGCAACCGCGAATTAAGCAGCCCCATGCCCATCAGCGACAAGCCCATGGTCAGGCCGGCGGCCAACGCCGACCACCACAAGGCCGCGACATTGCGCTCTAGCTCCTGGTCGCCCTGGGTGCGGATGATTTCATGCAGAACCGCCGCGCGGGGCGGCTGGTTCTCGTCCACATCCTGTTGTTCTTCCCGCGACAGGTTGGGGGTCTTGCCGTCGTCTCGAGTGGCCATGATCGTGTGCGTCCAAGGGGTGCCTGAAGATACGACATGCCGCGAGCGTGGCTGTTCATTTAAACCGGAAGGCGCCAGGTCTTGGCCATTTCCACGGTGGTTGAGCTAAAGAGTTTGCCCCAGGGTTTGTTACGCGCCTGATAGTTGTTAATGATGTTATCCAGCACCTGGTTCACTTCGGCTGGCGTCGTCGCACGCTCCAGATCACGCACGGCGTCGCGCAACAGCGTCGCGTTGGCATCCGACTGACCGTAGCGGAACAAGGATGGATAAATCACTTCGCGCACCAGGTTATCGGCCGCCGCTGCCACATCGCGCCGCTTCATCTCAGCCATGCCACTTCGCAGCACCTTGGACATATGCCCGTGTGTCGATTGCAGCAATTGCTGGAAGTTGGCGTTGCCCGGGGCATTGAGTTGCGTCGCCAGCCAGTCCAGCGACTCCGGCCGATCAGCCAGGCGGTCTAGATTGCGCAAGGCACTGGCCAGCGCTGCGCTCAGTTCCAGCCGATCACCCTGATTGGACGCGCTGATGGCGCTGTCCAGAGCCGCTAATACCTGGCGCGCCTCATGCCGGAAACGCAGCACCGGCTTGCAGGCTTCGTCCTTGGCGAGATCCGGTGCGGCACTGGCCAACGTTTCGTCGTCCAGGGCCAGAATGGCGCTGTGGACGGAGTCAAACATGTACTGCTCACGTACGTTTTCGCGCTTGTCCAAGTGCTCGCTCACCGCATCAAAGGCGCGCTTTTGCAGATGATTTTTTACATCCTGCGGCATGCCGAAGTTGAGTGTGCCCTTGAGCGTGCCGCGGAAATCGCCCAATTCGGTATTCAAAGGCAGGCTCACCGTCTGATCGGCAAAGGGCTTCAACCGAGCGCGCATCAGTTCGCCGTTGGCGGTGTGTGCGGTTCCCGTGACGGCGTCCGCGACCGCATCCATCAGGCCCGCACCCGGCTTGGGCACCGTCACGTCGTCCAATCGCAGGATCAACCGCTCGACATCGGTCACTGCGTTGCCGTGGGGCTGGCGCTGATACAGGTCCGCCACCGGCGTGTTGAGCAAGACGCCGCCGTCCTGGAAAGCCGTTTTTTCACCTTGCGCCTGGAAGCCATGCCCCCGCTCTTGCGGTGACTTGAACAGGATCGGCAGGGCTGCGGAAATGTGGGCGGCGCGGGCAATGTCCATATCCGGCGTCAGGCTGGCGTTGAACACGACAAGTTGCGGTCTGCCGGCAAACATCGCCGTACCGGTGATATTGAGCGGCTTGATTGCAGGAATCTGCCGACTCAAGGCCTCCAGGTCGGCAAACGTAGTGGCCCCGCCGGCACTGAGCCGGTCGGCGATGGCCATGGTGCTGGTCGAACGCGCGTCCCTGGGCAGCTCGGCGATTCGTTCCAGCACCGCCTGGCGCGACTCGTCACGGATCAAGCGTTCCAGGGGCTGCGCGCTGGATTGCAGGCGTGGCAGCAGCGTGTAGAGAGCTTGCAGGACATCGCCTACAGGCGCCGGTAAGCGACCCACCATCCGTCCCACGTCGGTGTAGGCATTCTGCAACGCCCGGACCCAGGTCCTGTCGCTATTGAGCAGCGTCGGAAGCTCCAAGTTGTCCGACAGCAGGTCAAACCGCTCGGCCCCCATGCCACTGGCCAGTAGCGCGCCATAAATCGCCCCGGCCGACGAGCCGGAAACCGTCTGGATGTCACGCAGAGCGTTCCTCTCCTCCAGGGCCTGCACCACTCCGGAATAGGCAACGCCCTTGGCCCCACCGCCGCTGGCCACCAACTGCGTCGCGGGCGGGCGCGACAGCAGCATTTCTACCTGGCCATTTCGATACCGGTTGAGGGTCAAGGCACGCTTGCCACTGTTCGCCACCAATACGGTTTTGTCAGCGGCAGTCTCGGATTGAGGTGCGGGGTAGGATACAAGCAGGGGAGTAGGTGAGACTTTCATGGTGGCGCTCTCTGCAGGATTTAATCCTGAGTAACGCGAGCGCCGATGAAAGATCCCTCTCGTGGCTTCTGGAAATAGTTATCCCGCGCAGCCCCCTACTCGCTGATGCTTTCGTCCTGAAACTGATCCTTCACGTACTTGATCTCGGTACGCCCGTGTGGCGCCGGCAAGCCATCTTCGCCGAGGTTGACGAAGACCATTTTTTCCACGGTGAGGATGCTTTTGCGGGTGATCTTGTTACGCACTTCGCAGGTCAGGGTGATGGAGGTACGGCCGAACTCGGTGGCGGTGATGCCCAGTTCGATGATGTCGCCCTGGCGCGAGGCGCTGACGAAGTTGATTTCGGAGATGTACTTGGTGACGACGCGCTGGTTGCCCAGTTGGACAATCGCGTATATCGCCGCTTCTTCGTCGATCCAGCGCAGCAGGCTGCCGCCGAACAGGGTGCCGTTGGGGTTGAGGTCTTCAGGTTTTACCCATTTGCGGGTGTGGAAGTTCATGGTCACTCCAAAGCGTCTTGCCGAATGATGGGCGACATCATGGCAGAGGCCGCGCCAGAGCTCTATGAAGCATTGCCTATCAAGTCCATGAGCGATCTTCATGTGTCCGACAGAAAGGCTTGGGAAGTGCGGCGCACACGGCTATAATCGGCGCCGTTTCAAAACGGTCATATCCACTTGTTACCGTTTTCCCGCCACCTGTCCGAGGGGCGCTGCAGCAGGTTCAACCTGTCAGGCTCGGATGGGGCGTTGTCCGGCCTGGTTCATCGGGCTTGATACTAAACGCACAACGGCGCCCATTCGCACACTACGAATGGAGGCTCTCTATGAGCGCTGTCAACACGCCTGCAGATTTCACCGACTACAAAGTCGCCGACATGTCCCTCGCTGCCTGGGGCCGTCGCGAAACCTTTATCGCCGAATCCGAAATGCCAGCCCTGATGGGTCTGCGCCGCAAATACGCCAGCGAGCAACCGCTCAAGGGCGCGAAGATTCTCGGCTGCATCCACATGACCATCCAGACTGCCGTGCTGATCGAAACCCTGGTTGCCCTGGGTGCCGAAGTGCGTTGGTCGTCCTGCAACATCTTCTCGACTCAAGACCAGGCCGCTGCCGCCATCGCTGCTGCCGGTATCCCGGTATTCGCCTGGAAAGGCGAGACCGAAGAAGAGTACGAGTGGTGCCTGGAGCAAACCATCCTGAAAGATGGCGCGCCTTGGGATGCCAACATGATCCTCGACGACGGCGGCGACCTGACCGAGCTGCTGCACAAGAAATACCCGGCCATCCTGGACCGCGTCCACGGCGTGACCGAAGAAACCACCACCGGCGTACACCGCCTGCTGGACATGCTGGCCAAGGGCGAGCTGAAAATCCCGGCCATCAACGTCAACGACTCGGTGACCAAGAGCAAGAACGACAACAAATACGGCTGCCGTCACAGCCTGAACGACGCCATCAAGCGCGGCACCGACCACCTGCTGTCGGGCAAGCAAGCCCTGGTGATCGGCTACGGTGACGTGGGCAAGGGTTCGTCCCAGTCCCTGCGTCAGGAAGGCATGATCGTCAAGGTTTCCGAAGTTGACCCGATCTGCGCCATGCAAGCCTGCATGGACGGCTTCGAAGTGGTTTCGCCGTTCATCGATGGCATCAATGACGGCACCGAAGCGAGCATCGACAAGGCTCTGCTGGGCAAGATCGACCTGATCGTGACCACCACCGGCAACGTCAATGTTTGCGACTCGAACATGCTCAAGGCCCTGAAGAAGCGCGCCGTGGTCTGCAACATCGGTCACTTCGACAACGAAATCGACACCGCTTTCATGCGCAAGAACTGGGCATGGGAAGAAGTGAAGCCGCAGGTGCACAAGGTTCACCGTACCGGCGCTGGCGATTTCGACCCGCAGAACGACGACTACCTGATCCTGCTGGCCGAAGGCCGCCTGGTTAACCTGGGCAACGCCACTGGCCACCCAAGCCGCATCATGGACGGCTCGTTCGCCAACCAGGTACTGGCGCAGATCTTCCTGTTCGAGCAGAAATACGCCGACCTGTCGCCAGCCCAGAAAGCCGAGCGCCTGACCGTGGAAGTACTGCCGAAGAAACTCGACGAAGAAGTGGCCCTGGAAATGGTCCGCGGCTTTGGCGGCGTCGTGACTCAACTGACCAAGACCCAGGCCGACTACATCGGCGTGACCGTTGAAGGTCCGTTCAAGCCGCACGCTTACCGCTACTGATTTGCCTGCGGCCCGCTGCCCTTGTGGGCGCGGGCTTGTGTGGGAGCGGGCTTGCCCGCGAATGCGCTATGTCAGTTAATGCATCCGGTGACTGACACACCGCTTTCGCGAGCAAGCCCGCCCCCACATTAAATCGGTGCATGACTTCCGGTATCTGAGTTTCATAGGGTTATTACCATGTCCCAAGACCGTCGCTACAGCTTCGAGTTCTTCCCGACCAAGACCGATGCTGGGCATGAAAAATTGATGGCGACTGCCAGGCAGTTGGCCAGCTACAACCCCGACTTCTTCTCCTGCACCTACGGCGCCGGCGGTTCGACCCGTGATCGCACGATCAATACCGTGTTGCAGCTGGAAAGCGAAGTCAAAGTTCCTGCCGCTCCGCACTTGTCCTGCGTGGGCGACAGCAAGGCCGACCTGCGCGGCCTGCTGACCCAATACAAGCAAGCCGGCATCAAACGTATCGTTGCCCTGCGTGGCGACCTGCCATCCGGCATGGGTATCGCCAGCGGTGAGCTGCGCTACGCCAACGACCTGGTGAGTTTCATCCGTGAAGAAAGCGGCGATCACTTCCATATCGAAGTGGCGGCTTACCCGGAGATGCACCCCCAGGCACGCAATTTCGAAGATGATCTGCAGAACTTCGTGCGCAAGGCCAACGCCGGCGCCAACAGCGCGATCACCCAGTACTTCTTCAACGCCGACAGCTACTTCTACTTCGTCGAGCGTGTACGGGCCATGGGTGTGAACATCCCGATCGTGCCGGGCATCATGCCGATCACCAACTACAGCAAGCTCGCACGCTTCTCCGACGCGTGCGGTGCCGAGATCCCACGCTGGGTGCGCAAACAACTGGAAGCCTACGGCGACGACGTCAAGAGCATCCAGGCGTTCGGCGAGCAGGTCATCAGCGAAATGTGTGAACGTTTGTTACAAGGTGGTGCACCCGGCCTGCACTTCTATACCCTCAACCAGGCTGACCCTAGTCTGGCGATCTGGAACAACCTCAAGCTGCCACGCTAAGGCCCGTTCGGTCGCACCCGGGCCCTCGTTGATACGGGGGCTTTTTTTGTTCATACCTCCCGGAATGGAAGCCTGCAGTACATGAATACAGCATCCCCGACTCCCCGCCCGCAGCTGGTTTATCTGGTATTCGGCGCCGAGACCTATCATCAGGAAGCGGTATTCAGCATCGCCAGTGCCCTGTCCCATCTGGGCGGCCCCCAGGACATGCCCCTGGACATCCAGGTATTCAGCGACAACCCCGAGCCCTATCGCGACCTGCCGGTGCACGTCCACACCCTGGACGACGCCACCCGCAAACGCTGGAGCGAGCCCCACGGCTACCATTTCCGCACCAAGCACGTGCTGTTGCGCCAGGTCCTGGAGACCGCGGAGCGCGCTCTGCTGATCGACACCGACACGTTTTTCCACGACTCGCCCATGGCCCTGTTCGAGCGCGTCGCCCCCGGCACCGTGCTGTGCAACGCGTTCCACGCCAAGTACGGCGATAACCGCGAAAGCGTGCTGTACGAGACCCTCGCCCAGCTCCTGGCCGACAAGGGCCTGGCCGATGACGACATGCCACTGCTCAACTCCGGCGTGATGGGCATGGCTCGCGAGGATGCGCACCTGCTGGACCGTTCCATCGAACTGATGGACGAACTGTTCCCCCTGGCCCAGGGCGCCTACACCCTGGAAGAGTTCTGCCTGTCGGTGGTCGCCTACCGCAGCGTCAACGTGCGCCAGTGCCCGGACCTGATCCACCACTACTGGAGCCGCAAGCAGCTGTTCCGGGCCAAGGTCAGGGCGTGGATCGCCAAGCACGGTGCCGCACCGACCTGCGCGCACGCCCTGGCCGACACTCGCCAGGTCTCCGCCCACCTGCCGCGCCCACCACGCCTGCAACGCCTGATGTACAAGCTGATCACCCTGGCCCTGCCCAAGCGCAAGCAGCAGTTCATTCGCGAAATCCTCTACGGCTGCTACGAGCACGAAAACGAGTTCGACCAGGCGTGCGGCCCGGTTTGGTGGGACAAGGCCCGGCAAAATCAGGCAGAGCGGCAGAAATCCCCCGTGGATGCTCATCAACTGGAGCGCTGGTTCGCCAATCCCCTGGTGCGCCTGATTCTGGGCGAGCGCCGTGCGGCGATCCATGCCCACCTGATGACCTCGGAGACAAAATAGCGCAGCCCGCAGATGCTTGTGCCAGAGCTTTTCTTTAGGGCCCGAGCGACGTAACCTCAGGGCATGCCCGTGATTCTGAAGCTTGCGACCGCTGCCCTTTTGACTTGCTTGAGCCTGGCGGCTTACGGCGAGAAATTGCGCATTGTCACCGAGCCCTGGGCGCCCTACGTCTATGACGACCGCGGCACCATGCGCGGGCTGGACTACGAAACCACGGTGATCGTGTTCCAGCGCCTTGGGGTCGACGTGGAGTGGCAGTTCCTGCCCTGGAAGCGCTGCCTGGCGATGCTCGAACAAGGCCATGCCGACGGCGCGCTGGATATTTTCCACAGCCACGAGCGCGACACCCTACTGCTTTACCCCAGCGAGCCGCTGTCGGAAGTCCAGTTCGTGCTGTACTACGCCAACGACCGCCCCCACCCTGCCGACACCCTTGACGACCTGCGCGGCCTGACAGTCGGCACCTCGCCGGGCTACCTCTACGGCGATGCCTTCAGCAGCTCCAGCTTGTTCAACCGCGAACCGGCACCCAGCCACGAAGCCAACTTCGGCAAATTGCTGCTGGGCCGCGTCGATCTGGTGATCACTGACCGCCGCGTCGGCCAGCATGTAATCAAGGCCCTGGGCCTGGAGGGCAAAGTCAGCCAGGCGCCGGTGGTGGTCAGCCGCCAACAGCAATTTCTGGCCGTACGCCGGGGCGCGGGCATGGACCTGCTGGTGCAGCGCTTTGCCGCCGAACTCAAGCGTTTCAAGCAGGAGCCCGCGTACATCGCTCTGAGCGCCCAATACGGTGGATTTCAAGCCAGTACGGCCTTGGAACACGCCGTTGAGCAGCAGGAAAGCAGCGCGCCGTGATTGCTCTGTTATACTCCGGCCTTTCCGCCAGGCTTACGCCCGGCCGCTGAGGTCTTGAAAAAGGCACCCAACCCCGCTACAGCGCAGCTTTCAGCCCCGCGCGAGCCGGTGGAGTGCCCGCCAGACGCAGCAGGACCGGACGGGATTGCGCTCCCCTAAGCGCCATTCACGCCCGGCAAGATTATCCCTTTGGGCCAAGCCCTAACTAGAACAGGATTACTCATGTCCTTTGCTTCCCTCGGTCTCTCCGAGGCTTTAGTCCGCGCCATCGAGGCAGCGGGCTATACCGAGCCTACTCCGGTGCAACAGCGGGCCATTCCCGCCGTGTTGCAAGGTCGCGACCTGATGGTTGCGGCTCAGACAGGTACTGGTAAAACCGGCGGCTTCGCCCTCCCGATCCTGGAGCGGTTGTTTCCCAACGGTCACCCGGACAAATCCCAGCGTCACGGCCCGCGCCAACCGCGTGTATTGGTCCTGACCCCAACCCGCGAACTCGCCGCCCAAGTGCACGACAGCTTCAAGCTGTATGCCCGCGACCTGAAGTTCGTCAGTGCCTGCATCTTCGGCGGCGTCGGCATGAACCCACAGGTTCAGGCCATGTCCCGTGGTGTGGACGTGCTGGTCGCCTGCCCGGGTCGTTTGCTCGACCTGTGCGGCCAAGGCAGCGTCGACTTGTCCCACGTGGAAATCCTCGTACTGGACGAAGCCGACCGCATGCTCGACATGGGCTTTGTCCATGACGTGAAAAAAGTCCTCGCGCGCCTGCCGGCCAAACGCCAGAACCTGCTGTTCTCGGCCACGTTCTCCAACGACATCACCGCCCTGGCCGGCAAACTGCTGCACAACCCGGAACGCATCGAAGTCACGCCGCCGAACACCACGGTCGAGCGTATCGAGCAACGCGTGTTCCGCCTGGCCGCCAGCCACAAGCGTGCGCTGCTGGCGCACCTGATCACTGCCGGTGCGTGGGAACAGGTGCTGGTATTCACCCGCACCAAGCACGGCGCCAACCGCCTGGCCGAATACCTGGACAAGCACGGCCTCACCGCCGTAGCCATCCACGGCAACAAGAGCCAGAACGCACGCACCAAGGCCCTGGCCGACTTCAAGGCCGGCAGCGTGCGTATCCTGGTGGCGACCGATATTGCTGCCCGTGGCCTGGACATCGACCAGTTGCCACACGTGGTCAACTTCGAGCTGCCGAACGTCGACGAAGACTACGTGCACCGCATCGGCCGTACCGGCCGTGCCGGTCGTTCGGGTGAAGCCATCTCCCTGGTTGCACCGGACGAAGAAAAACTGCTGAAAAGCATCGAGCGCATGACCAAGCAGAAAATCGCCGACGGCGACCTGATGGGCTTCGATGCCAGCGCCGTAGAGGCCGAGAAGCCAGAAGTGCGCGAGCGTCCGGACGTGCGCAACCCACGCAACCCACGCGGTCCGAAGGGCGATGGCCCGAACGGCGGCGGGGGCGGCGGCGGTCGTCGCGACAAGGGCAAGGACAAGGGCGGCAAGGAAAAAGCGCCGACCAACGGCCGTGGCGAACGCCCGGCCCGCGAGCAGAAGCCCCGCGAAGGCACCCCGGCCCGCGAACAGCGCCAGCCGAGCCAGCCGCCACGCGCCGCAGCCGACCGCGCCCCGGACGAGTTCCTCGACGACGACGTGGACAACTTCGGTAACCGCGTTGACTACGTGCCCCAAGCCAAACCGGCCCAAGGCCGTGGCCGTCGTCCAGGTGCCCCGGCCCAAGGCGCCGGTGCAGGTGCACCGCGCAATGGTCAACCGCAAGGCGGCCGCCAAAACGCCCCACGCAACAGCAGCGGCGGCACCACTGGTACGCCACCGGCCAAGCGCAGCGGCCCACGCAGTGGTGCACCCCGTGACGGCCAGGCGCGTCGCGAAGACTCGCGCAGCAACAACCGCCGCCCGTCCCGTGACGACCAGCCACGTTCGTCCGAACCAGCCGTGCAAAACCCGCGTGGCGGCCCGGCGCCGAAGATCATCCACAAGGAGTCGAAAGCGGATCGCTTCCCGACACCCGAGCAGTTGGATCAACTGCCAGGCCGTCCTCGTGGTGAGAAGCCAGCGCTGCTGACTCGCAACCGCTGAGTTTCAACGCGATATAAAAATGCCCCGCCTCTTTTGAGGCGGGGCATTTTTTATGGGCTCGACGCCGATCAAACCTGGGCCAGGGCTTGTGTGGGAGCGGGCTTGCTCGCGAAAGCAGTCTGTCAGTTAAAGATGTGCTGCCTGACCCGCCGCTTTCGCAGGCAAGCCCGCTCCCACAGTTGATTGGTGTTGCTGGGCTGTCAGCACTCGGCTGGAGATCGCCCAGACACGGCTAGTCCTCTGAGCTTTAGCGAGGCTGCGAAGGCGGCGGCACTGCTGGTAGAGACATTTCCCCTCAACCATAGAATCTCCCACAGGGGATCCCATTTCAGCTCAATGGTTGTCTGGAACTCGCAGGCATAAAAAAACCGGGTCTTTCGACCCGGTTTTATGTGCGAGCAGAAATTACTTCTGCTTTACACCTTCCAGCGAGATGTCCAGGTCAACGGTCTGCGAAGAAGGACCTGGGCCTTTGATGCCGAAGTCGTTCAGATTGACCGTGGTTTTGGCGTTGAAGCCAGCACGTTCACCGCCCCATGGGTCCTTGCCTTCGCCGTTGAACGTGGCCTTGAAGGTCACTGGCTTGGTCACGCCGTGGAAGGTCAGGTCGCCGGTCACGTCAGCAGTGTCTTTACCAGTCGGTTTAACCGCGGTGGAAACAAACTTGGCATCGGCGAACTTGGCAACGTCCAGGAAGTCTTTGCTGGCGATATGCTTGTCACGCTCAGCGTGGTTGGACCACAGGCTGGCGGTTTTCACATCGACGGCGATCTTGCTGGCTTCAGGCTTGGCGGCATCCCAGCTGAACGAACCATCCCAATCCTTGAAGGTGCCGTGAATGTAGCTGTAGCCCAGGTGGCTGATTTTCCAATCGATGAAGGCATGCTGGCCTTCTTTGTCGATCTTGTAGTCAGCGGCCATCGCGGAACCGGCGGACAACAGCGCAGAACCGAGTGCCAGTGCGGCGAGAGTCTTTTTCAACATGCTTTCTATTCCTTGTGAGTCGAGGTTGAACATCAGGCTTTGCGCCCCAGCATTCGCATGAGGGTCGCATCACGGTCAATGAAGTGGTGTTTCAATGCAGCCACGCCATGCAAGCCGGCGAAGACCACCAACACCCAGGCCAGGTACAGGTGCACCAGGCCGGCGTTATCTGCCTGGTCCGGTAGCCCGGAAACCACGGCGGGAATGTCGAACAGGCCAAACACCGGGATCCCGACACCGTCTGCGGTGGAAATCAGGTAACCGGCAATCATCACGGCAAACAGCCCGAGATAGAGGAACGCGTGGCCAAACGCGGCACCCATGCGAGTCATGCGGCTGTAGCTGGCCAACGGTGGTGGCGGCGGGCTGACCAGGCGCCAGACGATACGCACCAGCATGATGGCGAACAGCGTGATGCCGATGCTCTTGTGCAGGTCCGGTGCGTCTTTGCGCCAGGCGCTGTAATAGTCGAGGCCGACCATCCACAAACCCAGCGCAAACAAGCCAAACACCACCAGGGCCACGCCCCAGTGCAAAACCATGCTGACCCAGCCGTAGCGGGCCGGTGAATTGCGTAACTGCATGTACTTAATCCCGTAAGAGCTGCGCTCAAGACTAGCGATTTACCTATCGAATTAAAGCCGAAAATTTCGCTTTGAAATATCGAGAAATACGATCAAGAGACTATGCATAATAAATTAACAAGGCATTAAGACTATTCCTAAGAAACGTGACAGACCGTCCTGCGTTTACCGCGAATTAATTCTTATAGGGTTGTGACACGGCCGCCCATTGCATAGGCTTGCGCGATTGTTGCTTGAGGAGATGCAAGATGGGCTTGAATAACCAGTGGATGCAACGCGACCTCGCCGTGCTGTGGCATCCCTGCACCCAGATGAAAGACCATCAGCAACTACCGCTGATCCCGATCAAGCGCGGCGAAGGCGTGTGGCTGGAAGACTTCGAAGGCAAGCGCTACCTCGACGCGGTCAGTTCCTGGTGGGTCAACGTGTTTGGCCACGCCAACCCGCGCATCAACCAGCGCATCAAGGACCAGGTCGACCAGCTGGAACACGTGATCCTCGCCGGTTTCAGCCACCAGCCGGTGATCGAGTTGTCCGAGCGCCTGGTCAAGATGACGCCCGCAGGCCTGACCCGGTGTTTCTACGCCGATAACGGCTCATCGTGCATCGAAGTCGCGCTGAAAATGAGCTTTCACTACTGGCTCAACCGCGGCCAGCCAGACAAGAAGCGCTTCGTCACCCTGACCAACAGCTACCACGGCGAAACCATCGCCGCGATGTCGGTGGGCGACGTGCCGCTGTTTACCGAGACCTACAAGGCGCTGCTGCTCGACACCCTCAAGGTGCCCAGCCCGGATTGCTACCTGCGCCCCGAAGGCATGAGCTGGGAAGAGCACTCGCGCAACATGTTCCTGGTCATGGAACAGACCCTGGCGGAAAACCACGCCACCGTCGCCGCCGTCATCGTCGAGCCGCTGATCCAGGGCGCTGGCGGCATGCGCATGTACCACCCGGTGTACCTCAAGCTGCTGCGCGAAGCCTGCGACCGCTATGGCGTACACCTGATCCACGATGAAATCGCCGTGGGCTTCGGCCGCACCGGCAGCATGTTCGCTTGCGAACAGGCCGGCATCCGCCCGGACTTCCTGTGCCTGTCCAAGGCCCTCACCGGCGGTTACCTGCCGCTGGCTGCCGTGCTCACCACCGATGACGTGTACAACGCCTTCTACGACGACTACTCGACCCTGCGCGCCTTCCTGCATTCCCACAGCTACACCGGCAACCCGCTGGCGTGCGCGGCGGCGTTGGCGACGCTGGATATTTTCGAGACAGACAACGTCATCGAAAACAACAAGGCCCTGGCCCAGCGCATGGCCAGCGCCACCGCGCATCTGGTCGACCACCCGCACGTCTCGGAAGTGCGCCAGACCGGCATGGTACTGGCCATCGAGATGGTTCAGGACAAGGCCACCAAGACCGCCTACCCGTGGCAGGAACGCCGAGGCCTCAAGGTGTTCGAACACGCCCTGGAACGCGGCGCACTGTTGCGGCCGTTGGGCAGCGTGGTGTACTTCCTGCCGCCATATGTGATCACGCCGGAGCAGATCGACTTCCTCGCCGAAGTGGCCAGTGAAGGCATCGACATCGCCACCAACAGCAGCGTCAGCGTCGCGGTGCCACAGGACTTCCACCCAGGCTTTCGCGATCCGGGTTGATTCCCCACCTTTTTAGGCACCCTCGCCACCGTTATCTTGCTCCTGCACAGAATTTTCCAGAGAACAGAAATGAGATTGTCCCGCTTTTTCACCGACACCCCGCTGAGCCTCGGCGACGTAGAACTGCCCGAGGCCCAGGCGCATTACATCAGCCGCGTGTTGCGCATGGTCGAAGGCGACGCCGTGCAATTGTTCGACGGCTCCGGCCAGGAATTCCTCGGCAGCTTGCTGGAAGTCGGCAAGAAGCGCGTCACCGTGCAACTGAGCGAAAGCTTCGCGGGCCAGGCCGAATCCCCGCTGCACATCCACCTCGGCCAGGGCCTGTCCCGGGGCGAGCGGATGGATTGGGCGATCCAGAAAGCCACCGAGCTTGGGGTCAACGCGATCACGCCGATTTTCAGCGAGCGCTGCGAAGTGCGCCTCAAGGACGAGCGCGCCGACAAACGCCTGCTGCACTGGCGCCAGGTGGCGATCAGCGCGTGCGAGCAATGCGGGCGTTCGACGGTGCCGGTGATTCACCCGCCGCTGCTGCTGGCAGACTGGTTGAAGCAGACCGAGGCGCAGTTGAAGCTGGTGCTGCACCCGGTGGCCGAGCCGATGGTCAGCCATGCCAAGCCATCGAGCCTGGCGTTTTTGATCGGGCCTGAGGGTGGGTTGACGGACAATGAAGTCGAGGTCGCCCAAGCCGCCGGCTACCACGCTGCGCGCCTTGGGCCGCGGGTGTTGCGTACTGAAACCGCGCCAGTGGTGGCATTGGCTGTCGCTCAACAGCTATGGGGTGATTTCTAACCCTCTGCCTTTGCAAACCCAATCAAAAATGTGGGAGCGGGCTTGCTCGCGAATGCGGTGAGTCAGTCAGCTTAACTGTGGCTGACACACCGCATTCGCGAGCAAGCCCGCTCCCACATTTGGATTGGATTGCCAGGCAACTACTCCACCGGATCGCTGACCGGCTTGGCAATAATCGCCTTCAGCTCGCTGGTCATCGGGAACTCAAGGTTCAAGCCCTTGGGCGGAATCGGCTGTTCAAACCAGCGCTGGTAAATCCCGTTGATTTCCCCACTGCGGTACAGGTCACCGAGGGTCTCGTTGACCACCGCCAGAAACTGCGGGTCATCCTTGCGCACCATGCAGCTGTAGATCTCCCGCGACTGCTCCTCGCCTACCACCACCCAGTTATGCGGGTCCCGGGCCTTGGCACGTTCGCCGTAAAGCAACGCATCATCCATGTAGAACGCCGCCGCGCGGCCGGTCTCCAGCATCTTGAACGCCTCGCCGTGGTCCTTGGCGCTGATCACGAACATGTTGGCTTTGTGCTCGGCGTTGTAGCTCTTGAGAAAGCGCTCGTTGGTGGTACCCGCAGTGGTCACCACGTTCTTGCCGGAAAGGTCGCCGAAGCCTTTGATGCCGCTGTCCTTGGCGGTCAGCAACTGGCCCTTCACATAGATAAACCCGTAGGAAAACGCCACCTGTTTCTGCCGCTCGGCGGTCACCCCGGTAGAGCCACATTCCAGGTCGACGGTGCCGTTCTGCACCAGCGGGATACGGGTTTGCGATGTCACCAGGTTGTACTTCACATTCAGGTTGGCCACCCCGGTTTTCTGCTGGATGCGCTCGACGATCTTGTTCGCCAGCTCCACCGAATAGCCCATGGGTTTGCCACTGTGATCCCCCACGTAGGAAAACGGCACCGACGCATCGCGATAACCCAGGGTGATTGACTGGGCGCTGGCGATCTTGGCCAGTGTGCCGTCCAGCGGGGCCGTGCTCGCTTGGGCCTGTGCGGCCAATAACAGCCCGAGGGTGCAGCCGGTCAACAGGATCTTTTTCATTGTTATTCTCCGTTGGTCTTTGAGTTATTTACGTACAGCAATCACGCTGATTTCCACCAGCACACTGGGTCGAGCCAGTTCCGCTTGCAGGGTGGTGCGGGTCGGCGCCATGCCTGGCGAAAGCCACGCAGACCACTGCGCGTTCATCGGTGCAAAACCGCTGCTGATGTCCTTCAGATAAATCGTTGCATTGAGCAGATGATCCTTGTCGCTGCCTGCCTGGGCCAACAGCCCATCGATCTTGGCGAGGACTTCGCGGGTTTGCGTCGCCACGTCCTCACCGTCGCCTGGCACCTGGCCGGAGAGGAACACCAAGTCCTTGAACGTCACGGCGCCGCTCAGGCGTTCATTGCTGCTGATTCGGTTGATGGTCATGGGGGCATCCTTATGCCGCGCGGGGCGCCAGGCCCTGCATATCAATGGAAGTGACCTGTTGGTCGATGAGCTCGGCAAGCAGTTGGCCGCTGCCACAGGCCAGGGTAAAACCCAGCGCACCGTGGCCCAGGTTCAGCCACAGGTTGCGATATTGACCGGCGCCAATCAGCGGCACGCCGGTCGGGGTGGCCGGACGCATGCCGGCCCATTCCACCGCATGGGCATAGTCGCCAGCCAGGGGAAAAGTCTCCAGGGCCTGGCGTTTCATCAGCGCCAGGCGTTTGGGGTCGAGGCTGGCATCGAAACCGACGATGTCCACCATCGCCGCCACCCGCAGTTGCTCGCCGATGCGCGCGTAGACGATCTTGCGGTCGTAGTCGGTGATGCTCACGTTCGGCGCCCGATGCTGCGCGCCAATCGGCACGCTGAGGCTGTAGCCCTTGAGCGGGTACAGCGCCAGCGAGGCCCCCAGTTCAGCGCTGCGATAACCGGCGGCCAGCACCAGGTTTTCGACCGGCATCACCTCATCTCCCAACTCGATTGCCTGCACCGCGCCGTCGGCATGACGAATGCCAGTGACCTTGCGCCCCAGCTCAAAGCGGCAACGCCCCGAAGCTTGCAGCCGCGCCGCCAAACGCTGGCAGAAGGCATGACAGTCGGCCACTTCTTCGTTCGGTGTGTAGATCCCGCCGACAAAACCACCGCCCTCCAGCGCCGGTTCCAAACGTGCACAATCGGCGGCGGATAGCACTTGCTGTTGCAGGATGTCGGTGATTTTATTGCGCGCCGATTCAAAGCTTGCCGCAGTGCGAAAGGTCACCAGCTTGCCGTTGCGCCGCCAGTCGAAACCGTCCAGGCGATCCTCCTCGCGCCATTGCTGCAACGTCGCTTGGCTCAAGGCCGCCAGGCGCAGCAGGTGCGCGGCATTGCGCTGGTTCACCGAGCCACGGCAAGCGCCGAGGAACGCCGCCATCCAGCGCCATTGCCGAGGGTCGAGGCGCGGGCGCAGCTTGAGCGGCGAGTCACCACGCAGCAACCAACCGATGGCTTGCAGCGGCACACCGGCATCCGCCAGCGGGGCGACGTAGCGGTAGGACAATTGCCCGCCGTTGGCGAAGCTGGTCTCGCTGCCCAGGGTGTCGCGCGCATCGATCACCGTCACTTCATGGCCCGCACGCACCAGCGCATAGGCACTGGCCAGACCGATCACCCCACCGCCGATGATGCACACCATCCCCGCCACCTGCCGTTGCATTAAGAGGGTTCCAGCCTAGGGGCAGGTGACAGGCCAGCGACAATGAATAAAGATGGCTCACCTATAAACAAAGGTTATGGACTTGCCATGCGCCTGCGTCATATCGAAATCTTCCAGGCTATCCGCCAGACCGGCTCCGTCAGCGCTGCCGCGCAGTTGTTGCACGTGTCACAACCGGCAGTGACCAAGGTGCTGCAGCACGCCGAGTTGCAGTTGGGTTTCCCGTTGTTTCTGCGGGTGCGCGGCAAGTTGCAGCCCACGCCGGAAGCGCTGGCGCTGGAGCGCGAAGTCGATAAAGTCACCGACAGCCTGCAAGCCGTGCGGCGCCTGGCCAAGAGCTTGCGCCGCGCGCCGGGCCAGAGCGTGCGCATCGGGGCGATCCCGGCGCTGGCCCTGTCGCTGCTGCCGCCGGCGATCCTGGAATGGACCCGCGATTACCCGGACATGGCCTGCGAGCTGTCCAGCGACCACAGCCGCGAGCTGGTGCAGAAACTGCTGATGCGCGAGATTGATCTGGCGCTGACCCTCAACTTCTCCGGGCACCCGGGGTTGACCACCCAAGTGCTGGCCAACGGTGTGCTGGTGGCGTTGGCGTCCAAAGGCTACTGGAGCGAAGCCGAACTGAGCACGCCATTGCCCCTGGCGGACCTGGCGGGTGCGCCGTTGATCGGCCTTTCCAGCGCCGATCCGCTGGCCGCCAAACTCGACAGCTACCTGGAAAACGTCGACCCCGCGCCCCGAGTGACAATCTCGGTGCAAACCTATTCCCTGGCCCGCGCCATGGTCGAATCCGGCGCTGGCCTGACGGTCATCGACCCCTTCACCGCCCTCGGCGCCTCGACCGCCACCACCTGCATCCGCCCGCTCACACCACCGTTGCCGATCACCTTGTACGCCCTGACCCGCGCAGATGAGCCGCCGCCGCATATGTTGGCCAAGTTGTTGGGGATTGTTGGGCAGCGTGCCCAAGAGCTGCTGCAACGCCTCTAAGAACAGCATTCTCAAGCCCAATGAAAAACCAATGTGGGAGCGGGCTTGCTCGCGAAAGCGGTGTATCAGTCAATTAGCCTATTAGCTGACCCACCGCATTCGCGAGCAAGCCCGCTCCCACATTTTTGATCGAGTCGGCCGTCAGAGTACGTAGCGCATGATCGCCACAAAGTGCAGCAAACTCCCGCCAATCACAAACAAATGCCAGATCCCATGGGAATGCCGCAGGCGGTCCTCCAGGGCAAAGAAGATGATGCCGACGGTGTACAACACCCCGCCCGCCGCCAGCCAGGTGAAACCCGCCGTGCCCAGCGCAGCGATCAGCGGCTTGACTGCCACTAGCACGATCCAGCCCATCACCGCATAGATCACGATCGACAAGATCCGCGCCTCGGAACGGGGCTTGATCTCTTGCAGGATGCCGATCACCGCCAACCCCCACACGATGCCGAACAGCGTCCAGCCCCACGGGCCCCTTAACGACACCAGGCAAAACGGCGTGTAGCTGCCGGCGATCAACAGGTAGATCGAAAAGTGATCGACCTTCTGCATGATCTCCTTACGTCGCCCGCGCACGCTGTGGTACACGGTCGACGCGCTGTACAACACCAGCAGCGTGACGCCATAGATCGCCACGCTGACGATCTTCCAGGGGCTGCCATCCAGGCTCGCCACCACCAGCATCCACACCGCCCCCGCAAAAGCCGCCACCGCGCCGAGCAGGTGGCTCCAGGCGTTGAATCGTTCACCGTGATACATGCGCCACTGACCTCCGATTCCCGTTAGCAATGAGGGGCTAGGGTCCAGCGTTGTGGGGGAGAGTGCAAGGGGCTAGCCAAAGAGTCCCAAAAAGGGACCGATGAGTCCCTTTTTGGGAACGCTCAAGTGTTAAGCCGCAGAGGAAGGGGAAATCTGTTCCAGTGCCCGGTCCACCAACAACTGCCCAAGCTCTGCCATTTGCAGGATCCCGAGCAGGATTGCGCGCTGGGAGGTGTCCAGGTCGAAGGCCAGGTTGCAGGTCATGGCGTTGAGGGACGACAAGGTTTCGCTGGCGTTGACCAGCAGCGCTTCGGTGTCTTGGTGAGGGTTGACGGTGAAGAGGTGCCTGGGGGGATTGGGGGTGGGTTTGATCATGATGAAGCTCCTAAACAGTGAGTAAGGAGCGCCACCGTTCGCTTGCACGCGAATGAGGGTGGCGACCGTGCGCAGGTGTGCAAGACCGGGCCTGTTTAGGACACCCAGCAGGTCCGAAGACCTCCTGCGCGCAGCCGCCATAAAGCAGCGAGCACAAAAAACGCCCGTTGGATGGCTGGGCGTCTGTACGCCTAAACAGTTTCGTCGGACTTGCACGTCCGTGTCACCGTTTTTTGCGATGACGGGACGAAGACTAGGCGCGCTGGCTGCACGCGACAAGTTCACGCCTGGCCCAAAATCTTGCAGGAAAAATCCTAGAGCCCTCCTCACACTGACCGCCCTGACAAACTGCAGGGAATGCTCCGACAGGACTTTCAGGTTGTTGCTAGGAATCCGTCTCTCTAGCCTTTTCGGTCCGAATCGTGCCATGGAAATCCATCATGAAACCGACCGATCAAACCGATACGCGGCAATTGCAGAGCGTGATGTACCACATCACAATCGCGCCATGATCGTCAGTTGGAGGCATAAAGGCCTCAAAGACTTTTATCAGACCGGCTCAACCAGCGGCATCAACGCAAATCATGCCAAGCGCTTGCGCCGAGTTCTGTTCATTCTGGACAAAGCCGAGCACCCCGTTGCGCTGAACTTGCCGGGATGGCGCTTCCATCGGTTGAAAGGCGACTTGATCGATTATTGGTCCGTCAGCATTAGTGGTAACTGGCGCATCATTTTTCGGATGTTCGACGACCAAGTCGAACTGGTTGATTATCTTGATTACCACTGAGGAGAGGTATCTATATGGGCATCCACAACCCCCCTCACCCAGGCGAAATCCTGCTTGAAGACGTGATCCCTGCCCTAGGCATCACCATCACCGAAATGGCCCGGCGTCTGGGGTTTGCTCGTGAGACGTTTTCAAGGATTTTGCACGGGCGTGCGCCGGTCAGCCCGGATTTGGCGGTGCGGCTGGAACGGGCAGGCGTGAGCACTGGGCAGCTGTGGCTGTCGATGCAGAGTGCCTATGATTTGTGGCAGGCCGAGCATCGGGAACAGCCGGTGATTGAGCGGTTTGCGCGGATTGAGTAACGGGCACAGCGCTCAAGGCACAGAAGATCCACTGTGGGAGCTGGCTTGCCTGCGATTGCAGTGTGTCAGTCACAGCATCAACATCTGACACACCGCTATCGCAGGCAAGCCAGCTCCCACATTCTATCTTCACAGGGCTTGAAATCAGGCCAATCCGGACTCCACCAACAACGCTTCCAACCCCAGAAAATCCGGCACCTTCGCCACATGCTTCCCCACCTGCACCGCCGCCAGCTCCCTCGCCACAATAGAGTTCGGCAGGCAGATTCATGCATTGTTTGAGGCTGTTGCTCGGGCAGGTCTGGCCGCAGTTACAACTGCATGTCTATTTTCACCGCTCCCAAACCTTCAAGCGGATAGCTTCGGTACTCGTGGACTTCTCCATGAACAATCAGGTGGATAACTCCGTCCACCCGGTTCACTTGGACGTCAGGCTCTTTGGTTTTCATAAAAGGATGGGCAGAAACCAGCGCTGCCAATATCTCCTGATCACTGCCCAAGTCCTTATGCACATAGTACCTGTAGGAAAAACCCACGGTCGCCCCACCCTGCCCGTCCCGAACCCCATAGATCGACCTACCGTTATCCAACGCATACTTGAACACCACTTGATCCAATTCCGGCGTGCCAGGGCTCATCAACCAGCCAACCCCCAGGTAGCCGAGACACACCACTAGCAGCCCATTGAGCAGGCCCTGTACCAGCCGATTAGTAGCCTTGGGACCTGGCATATTCGATACCCTCCTTGATCCAATACTGATCACTATGGTCATCGCCGTATGGCGCATCGCCCCACCAATCGCCAAATTCCGCTCGGGAGGTGCCAGCTGCCTTTTGCGCGGCGCCTGCGGCCCTTAGCAAGACACCTTCAGGAATGCCCAGCACCGTTCCGGTGACGCCATAGTTGAAGTTGCCGAATGCCTCGTATTCCCGACTTTTCTGTTTGTAATCCCAGGGGCCACGCCCTCGGACCTGTGAGTAAAACCACGAATAGGTAAACGCCGAACCCGGTTTCAGATGCAACCGTCGGTTATTGGCCAAGGCGATATTGTCTTGCAGCGAAACGCCCGGAGGCGTAGGAGGGACAGCCATTTGCGAGTCCTTGCGGATGGAGATGAGTGCTGAAAACTAGCACTCAAAAATCGGCAAAAACTCAGCAAACCAACTTACAGACATTTCAGACAGTGTTTGATAACTGGACCTACACAGAAGACCAAACGTGGGAGGGGCTCAGGCCAAGCCTGATTCCACCAACAACGCTTCCAACCCCAGCAAATCCGGCACCTTCGCCACATGCTCGCCCACCTGCACCGCCGCCAGCTCCAGCGGGCACAGCGGCACGTCCACATAACTCAACTGGCTATCGAGCTTGTACGAACGCGGAATCCCCTGGATCACCAGCGCAATGAACTTCAACGTCGGCCGCCCACCCAGGGCGTTCAGCACCACGATCCGCGAGCGCTCGGCGGTCACGACCGCTTCGCCGCACGCGGCTTCAAAGCTGATCAGCGGCAGTTGTTGATCACGCCAGGTCACTTGGCGCAGATACCACGGTGGCGCATCGCTGGCCGGTTCGCCGCGCTGGAAGTCGATCAGCTCGGCGATGGCGACGTTGGGCAGCACCAGGTGGCGGTCGGCCAGGGGCAACAACAGGCCGGTGAGTTGGCTGGTGCGGTGGTCAAGCATGGGACTTGCTCCAGTAGGCGATGCTTTCCAGCAGCACCGACTCTTGGTACGGCTTGCCGAGGTAGTCGTTGACGCCGATGGCCATGGCGCGGTCGCGGTGTTTCTGGCCGGTGCGCGAGGTGATCATGATGATCGGCAGGCGCATCAGGCGCGGGTCGTTGCGCACCTGGATCGCCACTTCGAAGCCGTCCATGCGCGGCATTTCGATGTCGAGCAGCATCAGGTCCGGGGTGTGTTCTTCAAGCACGGCGATGGCGTCGATGCCGTCTTTGGCGGTCAGGACGTTCATGCCATTGCGCTCCAGCAGGCGGCTGGTGACTTTGCGTACGGTGACCGAATCGTCCACCACCAGCACCAGCAGCGGGCGTTTTTTCAGCGGGTCGTTGAGCACCAGCGGCGCGTCCACTGCCTGCGCCGGCAAGGCCGGTTGGCGGGCACGGATATGCGCGAGCAAGTCGATGATCAGCACCACGCGGCCATCGCCGAGGATGGTCGCGCCGGACAAGCCCTGTACCCCGGCAAACTGCGGGCCCAGGCCCTTGACCACAATCTCCCGCGTGCCGGCCATGGCATCCACATGCACCGCCACCCGCCGTTCATTGCATTGCACCAACAGCACCGGCACCGGCTGGTATTGGCCAAGCAGCTTGGGACGGCTGACGGTGTGCAGCAGGTCGCCCAGGTAAAACAGTTCGTAGCGCTGGCCGGCGTATTCATAACGCGGCGGATCTTGCTGATAGTGCCCGGCCAGCTCGTGGGGCAGCACCCGCACCAGGCCCTCGATGGTGTTGAGCGGGATCGCGTATTGATCGTCCGCACACTGCACCATCAGCGCCCGGTTGACCGACACGGTAAACGGCAGGCGAATGCGAAAGTGCACGCCGACACCCGGCGTCGACTCAATAAACATCGAGCCACCGAGCTGGCGCACTTCTTCATGCACCACGTCCATGCCCACGCCGCGCCCGGAAATCTGGGTGATCTTTTCCGCCGTGGAAAAACCCGGTTGCAGGATGAACTGCAACACGTCGCGGTCGCTGATCTCCTGGTTGGGGTCGAGCAGGCCACGCTTGATCGCCTTGCGCCGCACCGCTTCGAGCGGCACACCGGCGCCGTCGTCGCGCATGTCGAAAACGATGTCACCGCCTTCGTGGGTCAGGTCCAGGGTAATGCGACCCTTCTCCGGCTTACCCGCCAGCAGGCGCGCATCACGGGACTCCAGGCCGTGGTCGACGGCGTTGCGCAGCATGTGTTCCAGCGGCGCCGCCATGCGTTCCAGCACGTTGCGATCCATCTCGCCTTCGGCGTTGCCGACGATGAATTCGACGTCCTTGCCCAGCTCGCCCGCCACCTGGCGCACGATGCGCTTGAGCCGCGGCAACATGCGCTCGAACGGCACCATGCGCGTGCGCATCAGGCCTTCTTGCAACTCGGTGTTGATGCGCGCCTGTTGCTGCAACAGATCGTGGGCATCACTGTTGCGCCGCTCGAGGGTGTCCTTGAGGTCGAGCAGGTCGGAGGCCGATTCAGACAAGGCGCGGGACAGTTGCTGCAACTGCGAATGGCGGTCCATTTCCAGCGGATCGAACTCTTCATAACCCAGGCGCTCGGCCTCGGCCTGCTGGCGGCTGAGGATACGGCCCTGGGTTTCGGTGTCGAGGCGCCGCAGTTGGTCGCGCATGCGCTCGATGGTGGTTTCCACCTCGCTCAGGGCAATGCGCGCATCATTGACCTGCTGCTCGATACGCCCACGGAAGATCGAGGTTTCACCGGCCAGGTTGACCAGGTCATCCAGCAAGTCGGCGGAAATCTTCACCATGTCGGCAGCGGGATCAACCACCGTCTCGGCCTTGCCTGCCGGCAACGCCACCGGCAGCACCGGCTCGTTGCTCGGGTGCACCAGGCTTTTGATGCGTTCGATGAGTTTGTCCACCGAGCCCACCGGCAAGCCGTCCGCGACCGCATCGATCATCTGCGCCAAACGGTCGTGACAACCTTGCAGCAGCGCGAACAGTTCCGCCGACGGCGCGAGCAAACCGGCCGACAAGCCTTCGTAAAGAAACTCCAGCTCGTGGGCCAAATCGCCAATCGGGCCGATCTCGACCATGCGCGCGCCGCCCTTGAGGGTATGCAGGTCGCGCAGCAGGGTTTCGACTTCCTGGCGGTTGCCTGGCTCGGCCTGCCAGCGCAGCAAGGCACTGCCGGAACTGTCGAGAATATCGGCGGCTTCTTCGAGGAAAATATCCAGCAACTCAGGGTCGGCGCCGGGGCTTTCCAGCGCCTGGGGCGCGGTGGGCGGCGGCGCGCTTTGGCGCAAGGCACGCACCTTGGCCACCAGTTCGGCGCTGTCGCTCAGGGGCTGCTGGTGTTGCAGTTCTTCCAGTTGCAAGGCCAGCCGTTCATGGCTGGCCATCAGCACCTGGGCCAACTCGGCGGAGTAACTGTAGCGGCGGTCTACCAAGCCTTCGTAGAGGCCTTCCAACTCATGGGCCAGCTCGGCCACCGGGCCGATTTCGGCCATGCGCGCACCGCCCTTGAGGGTGTGCAGGTCACGTTGCAGTGACGACAACGGTGCGCTGCTCTCGGGCTCCAGCAGCCAGCGCTTGAGGGACTGCCCGGCGCTGTCGAGGATGTCCACGGCTTCTTCGAGGAAGATCTCGACGATCTCGTCGTCCACTGCCGTCTCGTGTTCCAGTTTCGCCGTGGCGGCGCCCAGTTCGGCGATGCTCAGCGCGTGGCTGCCGTCGCTCTTGACCAGGCCAGTGGCGGACGGGTCGAGGGCTTCGTCCAGCAGTTCGCGCAGGGCTTGCAGGCGGGTGGGCACCGGGCTGATTTCCTGGCCGGCGGCCAGTTGGTCGAGCATGTTGATCAGCGCGTCATGGGCCAGTTCGGCCTCGTGGAAGAAGCGCTCGCTGACCGCCAGGCTGCTCTCTTCCACGGCGCCGTACAGATCAAGCAGCGCTTCACAGAGTTCGTCAATGGCGTGCAGGTCGGCGATGTGCGCGCCCTCCCCCAGCGTGGTCAGCTCGTCAAGCAGCGCAGTGAGTTCCTGGCGTTCGCCGGGGTGCTGTTGCCAGCGGCGCAGCAGGGTTTCGGCATCGAGCAGGATGTCCATGCCCTGGGCCAGGAAGTTGGCGATCAATTGTGGGTCGCGCTTGATGCGCAGGCCGGTGTTCGGCGCATCGAGCAGCGCGGCCAACTGATGATCGAGCAGGGCCTGGATGCGCTTGATCAGGTCCGGCGCGCCTTTGATCGGTGCCAGCGGGTCGCGGTCCAGGTGGCGCAAGCCGCGCTGGAACAGGCCCTCGGCTTCCAGCAGCAACTCCACTTCATCCAGATCCAGCGGCAGGCGATGGGCCTTGTACTCGCGGGTCAGGTGATCCAGCGGGCGCGCCAGTTCGGCGATGGGCAACACGCCGGCCATATAGGCGCTGCCCTTGAGGGTATGCAGGGCGCGTTGCAGTTCATCGCTGACTTGCAGCGGCACATGCTCGGCGGCCTGGTGCAGGAAGTGGTTGAGGCTTTCCAGGTGGCTTTGGACCTCGTTGCGGAAGATCTCCAGCAGCATCGGGTCGTGGGGTTCGGCGGCAGGTGCCGGCGCGCCGCTGGCCAGGGCGTGGGCGCGGGCGGCCAGGGCGTCGACTTCATCGCGTTGGTGCTGGTCGTCAGTGGCGAAGTCGGCGATCAATTCCGGCAGCAGGGCGACGGCGTCGTCCAGCACCTGTTGCACGTCGGGCCCCAGCGCCACGCTGCGTTCCAGCACACGGTTGAGCAGGTTTTCCACGGCCCAGGCCAGCTCCGCCAATACCAGCGCACGCACCATGCGCCCGCTGCCCTTGAGCGTGTGGAAGGCGCGGCGCATTTCGCCCAAAGCCGCCTTGTCGGCGCCGTTGGACAGGTGGCGGTGTAGCACGTCGAGGACTTCATCGGTTTCTTCGAGGAACACTTCGCGCAGTTCATCGTCGATCGGTTCTTCGTCGGCCGGTGGCGGCAGCAGGCTGCCGGGGCGTTGCAGCGCCGGCGGGTTGAGCCGCGACGTGGGGTTGGCCAGGGCATCGAACTGCGACTGGCTCGGCGTGGCGTCCACCGTCAACGCGCCGTCCGGTGCCGCCAGCGCCTGGCGCCAGGGTTTCTCCGCCGGCAGGTAACCCAGCGCCGCCAGGCCCTGGGTGGCAGTTTCCAGGACCCGTTCGCCATCGGTGTCGGGGTCCTGGAGCATGCGTTCGAGGTAGTACTCCAGGCTGCTGATCACATCGGCAAAATGCCCCAGCTCGGTTTCGGACGGCGGCACCTCGTTGACCATCAACTGTTCGTCGACGTAATGGGTGCAACCGCGCATCAGGCTCGCCGCCCGTGGCAGCGGGATCATCGCCAGCGCGCCGCGCACCTGGCTGAGCAGTTCCGGCAAAGACTCCAGGCGCTGGCTGTCCCAGTCGGCTTCGACGCAATCGATCACCAGTTCCTTGGCCTGGCGCAGGCACTGGCAGGACTCGCGGATCACCAACTGGTGGATCTGGGTCAGGTCGGTGGTGGGCAGGCGGCTTTCCTCGCGGCTTTCCGGCTCGACCGTGCCGACCATTCCCGCCAACGTGGCTTCGACGTAGAGCAAGGCACCGGCGACGTCCATCAACACGGCGTCGTTGGGTTCGCGCTGGCCCTGGGCCAGGCTCAGCACCACGGCGAGTTGGTCGATGATCACTTTGCGCGGCTGGCCAAAGCCCAGCACTGCCAGGGTATCGGCGATCTGCCGCAGTGGTGCGAGTAGCGCATCGAGGTCGCTGGTGTGCTGGCGGTCGCTGCGCACGAACAGGTCGAGGCGCTCCTTGACCCGCACCAGCTCTTCGCACAAGGCGCCGAGCACCGAGCCCATGGCGTTGCGATCCGGCCCGGCCAGCCGTGCGCGTTCGGCGTCTACCACGGCACTGTCGGGCAAGGCTTCGTCGAGACCGTAACGTTCCTTCAGGCTTTGCATGCGCGGTGTCGGCCGGGTGACCTTGGCCACGTAGAACAGCAGGCTCTTGAGCAGGTCATCCGGCGCCGGCTGGTTGATCCCGCCGATGCCCTGGGCCAACAGGCGCTTGAGTTGCTTGTCACTGGCCTTGAGCAGGCTGCGCAGTGCCGGGCTGTTGGCGATCACGCCGGTGAGCATGCCTTCGACCAGCGCCGAGGTGACTTGCCACAGCGGCAACAACGGCGCGCCCTGGCACAGCGTTTCGAGGCGGGCGAAAACCCGTGCCATGTCTTCCAGGTTGCTGGGCCCGTGGTCTTCACGCAGCAGCCCGGCAAGGGCTTGTTGCAGCAGTTGGTGCCACTGGCGCAGTTGTTCTTGCAGGTCGGGTGGCGCACGTTGGGCCAGCACGTCGTCGGGCAGCGGCGCAATCGAGAGCAGTTGCGGGCTGAACAGGCTGGTTTCCGACAGCAGGCTTTCACCCCGCGCACTGCGCAGGTCGTTGAGCAACGGCAACACCACCAGCGGCAGGTCGCGGCGGGCGCTGTGCACGCGGTCAAGGTACAGCGGCAGTTGGCCGAGGGCTTGTTGCAGCAGGCGCACGCTTTCGTCGCGCTGGCTGACCTGGCCGGCCTGGAAGGCCAAGGCCAGGTGCTCGATCTCTTCGGCCAGCAGCGCCGCGCCGTAGAACTCGACCATTTGCAGCGCGCCATGCACCTGGTGGATACCGGCCAGGCACTGGTCGATGACGGCGCTGTCGTTGGTTTCGACAAACGCATCCAGCGCCGAACGGGCCTGTTTCAGGGTTTCGGCAATGTCGCCCTTGACCCATTCGAGGGCCACGTAGTCGTGCCGATCAACCATAACTGCTCCGCTTAGAATTCGTGGGTTGCTGGTAGTGCATCGCTCTCCAGACCAGAGGAGATCAACTGTGGGAGCGGGCTTGCTCGCGAATGCGGTGGGTCAGCCGGCATCTGTATTGGCTGACCCACCGCATTCGCGAGCAAGCCCGCTCCCGCACAAGCCCGCATCCACATTGGGATGGTATTTCAATCATCCACCTGCTTGGCGGGCGGGAGGGTGAACCCCGACACCGACCTGCGCAACTGGCTGGCCATTTTCGCCAAATTGCCGATGCTCTCGGCGGTCGCGGTCGAGCCCGAAGACGTCTGGCTGGTGATCTGCTGGATCACGTTCATGGTCAGCGAAATCTGCCCCGCCGAAGACGTCTGTTGCTGCGCCGCATTGGAGATGCTCTGGATCAGCGCCGCCAGGGTTTTCGACACGCCTTCGATCTCTTCCAGCGCCACCCCGGCGTCTTGCGCCAGCCCCGCGCCGCGTACCACTTCGGTGGTGGTCTGCTCCATGGAGATCACGGCTTCGTTGGTGTCGGCCTGAATGGCGCGCACCAGGGTTTCGATCTGCCGCGTCGCCGCCGAGGAACGTTCGGCCAGGCGTTGCACTTCATCGGCGACCACCGCGAAACCACGCCCGGCATCCCCGGCCATGCTCGCCTGGATCGCCGCGTTGAGCGCGAGGATGTTGGTCTGGTCGGCGATGTCGTCGATCAGGCTGACGATGTCGCCAATTTCCTGGGACGACTCGCCCAGGCGCTTGATGCGCTTGGCGGTGTCCTGGATCTGCTCGCGGATGTTGTCCATGCCGTGGATGGTGTTGTGCACCACCTCGTTGCCTTTGTTGGCGATTTCCACCGAGCGCTCCGCCACCGCCGAAGATTCGGCGGCGTTGGCCGAAACCTGGTCGATGGACTGGGCCATCTGGTTGATCGCGGTGGACGCTTCGGCGATCTGCTGGGCCTGATGCTCCGAGGCCTGGGCCAGGTGCATGGCGGTAGCCTGGGTGTCCTGCACTGCGCCCGCGACCTGGCCGGCGGTGAGGTTGATGGTGGCGACCAGGTCGCGCAACTGGTCGACCGAATAGTTGATCGAGTCGGCGATGGTGCCGGTGAAGTCTTCGGTCACCGAGGCGGTCACGGTGAGGTCGCCGTCGGCGAGGTCTTCGATTTCATCGAGCAGGCGCATGATCGCGTTCTGGTTGCGCTCGTTCTTCTCGGCGGTTTCGTGCAGTTGGCGATTGGTCTCGCGCACCATCACCAGGCCGATCAGGATGATCGAAGCCAGCGCCAGCAAGCCCAGCACGTAGCCGCCGATGGTATCGAAGGTGCGCCCGCTGGCGAGGTTTTCAAACCCGGTGGCCAGGTGCGAGGCTTCATCGAGCAGGGTTTGCGAGAGGTTGAAGATGTTGCTCGCCGACGCACGCACCTGGAACAGTTGCGGCGAGGTTTCGAGGATTTCATCCACGGAGCCGGAGACAAACTCGAACAGCTCCGCAATCTCCGCCAGCCGCGCACGGGCGTCGCGGTCCTCGACCTGGGTGATGCGCAGCCCGGCGTTGCCCTGGAGCATGCCGTTGAGCACCTGGCCGAAGCGGTTGGCATCACGGCCAAACGCATCGGCGGCCTGCACGGCGGTTTCGTCGCCGGCGAGCACGGTGTTGACCGCACCGAGGATGCGTTCGGCGAGCAGCGATTGGCGCTGGGCCAGCGCCACCTGGCTGGCCGGGGCGCCGCGTTGCAACAGGATGTCGACGACTTTTTCCGACTCCATCTGCAATTGCGGCACGGTTTCGGCGAGGGTCGCGGCCACCTGGTGCAGGGACAGCACGGTCTGTTCGCTGGCGAGGATCGCGTCGGTGTTCTTCAGCAGCGCTTCCCAGTCGGTCTGCACCGCACGCATCTCGGCGCGCACCGCGCTGGGGGCGGCGGGCAGGCCGGTTTGCGGGTCGCCTTTTTTCAGGTAGCCCCAACGCTGGGCGAAGTCGTTGCGCGCCTCGCCGAGCAGCTTGAACGCGGCGGCTTTACCGGCGGCGGCTTCGGTGGCGTTCTTGGCGATGCGCTGGGACAACACGCGCAATTCACCGGCGTGGCCGATGTACTGCTTGTCGTAGGTGGACTGGGTGTTGAGGTAGGCGAAGTTGGCAAACAGCAGCATGATGAACACGATCAGCGCGATAAACAGCACGATGATCTGTGAGCGGCTGTGCGAGGCGGCCTGGGGTTTGGGCGTGGTTGCGGTGGTCATGCGGCGACATCCATGAAGCCAGGGGCCTGGGCCAGGGCGAAGGGGCTGAAGACCTGCCATGGCTGATCGCCGTCGAACTGGCCCTGGATAAACGGCGCGCCGGGGGTGACGTTCACCCGCAATGCGTCTTGTGCGAAATGCTGCATGCCCACCACCTCGTCCACCAACAGCCCGACAAACAGGTCGTTGTATTCCACCACCAGTACGCGCCGTTGCTTGCTCGCCTTGGACAGCGCCTGGCCGAGGAACCCACCGAGGTCCATCACCGGCAACAAGCGTCCACGCAGATTAGCCACGCCCTTGACCCAGGTCTTGACCCCGGGCATTAAAGTGCAGCGCGGCTCATGCAGGACTTCGGCGACTTCGCCCATGGGCGCGACGAACCAGTGCGCGCCCACGCGAAAGCCGATGCCGCTCCAACCCTGCTGCCGGGTTTCCTGGGACGGCAGGTCGGCAGCCAGCAGGCGGCAGCGGCGGTCGATGTCCAGCAACAGCTCGAAGGCGGTTTGCGACTCGGTCATGATCGCCTGCCGTCAGCCGGCCAACACCTTGTTCAGGGTGGCGATCAGGGTGTCTTCATCCACCGGCTTGGTCAGGTAATCCTTGGCGCCCTGGCGCGCGCCCCAGATCTTGTCGGTTTCCTGATCCTTGGTGGTGATGATGATAATCGGGATGCCGTTGGTTTCCGGCTCCTTGGACAGCTGGCGGGTGGCCTGGAAGCCATTGAGGCCCGGCATCACGATGTCCATGAGAACGGCATCGGGTTTTTCCTGGCGGGCCAGGGCCACGCCGTCTGCGCCGTTTTCGGCCTTGAGGACTTCGTGGCCATGCTTTTCCAGCATGCCGGTCAATTTGTACATTTCAGTCGGCGAATCGTCGACGATCAGAACACGTGCCATGGTTTTCCCCACTAACTTGGTAGACGCCGGCCCTTGTGGGGCGGTGTCAGTGTGCTTGTTCTACTGCGGCGAAGGCAGGCACGTAGGCCTTGATCGCGCCCAGCAGTTCTTCCTTGCTGAAAGGCTTGGTCAAAAACTGATCGACACCGACGATACGCCCCTTGGCCTTGTCGAACAGGCCGTCCTTGGAGGACAGCATGATCACCGGGATCGACTTGAACGCCGGGTTGTTCTTCACCAGGGCGCAGGTCTGGTAGCCATCCAGGCGCGGCATCATGATGTCGACAAAAATAATGTGCGGGTGATGATCAACAATCCGCGCCAGGGCATCGAAACCGTCGATGGCCGTGATGACCTCGCACCCCGCGTTCTTCAACAGGGTCTCGGCGGTACGGCGGATCGTCTTTGAATCGTCGATCACCATCACTCTCAAGGCGTTGGAATGCTGTTCCATATCTGCTCTACCATCGCCACAGCGAATCGGTTTTCGGTGTGTACTGCCTGACGTCTCACAGGGTGAGTGCCGCAAGCCTTGGATCTCAAGGGCTGCTGCGCTGTGGCAGTCTTTTTAGCACAGTCTCCGGGCGCAATCTATCGAGCAACCGGCCAGGTGGTTTTTCCTTGACCCACAACAGCCGCAGCGCCACTCTGACGCCACTTTTATGCGCCCTAATTTGCTAGAGGAAATCCCCCATGAGCGTTCGCGTCGGCATTGTCATGGACCCTATCGCCAGCATTTCCTATAAAAAGGACAGCTCGCTGGCCATGCTCCTGGCCGCCCAGGCCCGCGGCTGGACCTTGTTCTATATGGAACAGCGCGACCTGTACCAGGGCGACGGCGAGGCCCGCGCGCGCATGCGCCCGCTGCAGGTGTTTGCCAACCCCGAGAAGTGGTTCGAACTGGGAGACGAAACCGACAGTTCCCTGAGCGACCTGGACGTGATCCTGATGCGCAAGGACCCGCCGTTCGACATGGAGTTCGTCTACTCCACCTACCTGCTGGAGCAGGCCGAACGCGCCGGTGTGTTGATCGTCAACAAACCGCAAAGCCTGCGCGACTGCAATGAAAAGCTGTTCGCCACCCTGTTCCCACAATGCACGCCGCCGACCGTGGTCAGCCGCCGTGCCGACGTGTTGCGTGAATTTGCCGCCAAGCACGGTGATGTAATCCTCAAGCCGCTGGATGGCATGGGGGGTACGTCGATCTTCCGTCACCGCGCCGGCGATCCGAACCTGTCGGTGATCCTGGAGACCCTGACCGCCCTGGGCACCCAGCAGATCATGGGCCAGGCTTACCTGCCGGCGATCAAGGACGGCGACAAGCGCATCCTGATGATCGACGGCGAGCCGGTGGATTACTGCCTGGCGCGGATCCCGGCAGCCGGCGAGACCCGTGGCAACCTGGCGGCCGGTGGACGTGGCGAAGCACGGCCGCTGTCGGACAAGGATCGTTGGATCGCCTCCCAAGTCGGACCAACCCTGCGGGAAAAAGGCCTATTGTTTGTAGGCCTGGACGTGATCGGTGAGCACCTGACCGAAATCAACGTCACCAGCCCGACCTGTATCCGCGAGATCGACAACGCGTTCGGCACCAATATCGGCGAAATGCTGATGGCTGCCATCGATCGCAAGCTACAAGCCAAGTGACATAGAACAGCCGGACACAAACCAACATTGCGTTATCATGCGCCACCTGTGAAACGCGCGATGTTGGTTCCTCTGTCATGACACTCCCGTCCGAACTGCCCCCCGAACTCTCCCACAGCAGGGTGCGCCCGGCTGATCGGCTCGGATTTACCCTGTTCCTGGCTGCGTTGATTCACCTGGCCCTGCTCCTCGGCGTGGGTTTCACCATGGTCGAACCCAAGCAGATCACCAGGACCCTGGAAATCACCCTCGCCACGTTCAAGAGCGAAAAGAAGCCCGAGAAGGCCGACTTTCTCGCCCAGGACAACCAGCAAGGCAGCGGCACCCTGGACAAGAAAGCGGTGCCCAAGACTACGCAAGTGGCGCCATTCCAGGACAACAAGGTCAACAAAGTCAGCCCACCGCCGACGCCCAAGCCCGAGGTCCAGCAGACGGTACCCAAGCCCACCGTGACCACCGTCGCGCCAAAACCGCAGAAAGCGCCGGTGCAACGCGAAAAAGCCAAGACCGAGCCGCAGCCCCAGCCCGTCAAGCCGGCGCCGACCTTCGACAGTTCGACGCTGACCGACGAAATCTCCAGCCTCGAAGCCGAACTGGCCAACGAACAACAGCTGTACGCCAAGCGCCCGCGCATCTACCGGCTGAATGCCGCCTCGACCATGCGTGACAAGGGCGCCTGGTATAAGGATGAGTGGCGCAAGAAGGTCGAGCGCATCGGTAACCTCAACTATCCTGAGGAGGCCCGTCGCCAGCAGATTTATGGCAATTTGCGCTTACTGGTGTCGATCAACCGCGATGGTTCGTTATATGAAGTGCTGGTACTCGAGTCCTCCGGCCAGCCCTTGCTGGACCAGGCCGCCCAGCGCATCGTGCGCCTGGCCGCACCTTTTGCACCGTTTACCGGCGACCTGAACGACGTCGACCGCCTGGAAATCATCCGCACCTGGAAGTTTGCCAAGGGCGACCGCCTCTCCAGCAACTAAATCAGACACTTGTAGTGAGCGGGCTTGCCCCGCGCTGGGCGGCGAAGCCGCCCCAATCCATTCACCTCGGTCTTTCTGAAACACCGCGGCGTAGCGTTTGGGGCGGCTTCGCCACCCAGCGCGGGCAAGCCCGCTCACTACACGCCAGGCTTGTCAGTTCGCCCCTCCAACGCCACACTAGCGGACATGAAAAACGTCAGCCCGACCTACCTCAAGCACCAATTCCTGATCGCCATGCCTCACATGGCCGACCCGAACTTTGCGCAGACCTTGACCTACATTGTCGAGCACACCGCCAATGGTGCCATGGGGTTGGTGGTGAACCGCCCGCAAGAGCTGAACCTGGCGGACATTCTTGAGCAACTGCGCCCCGAGGCCGACCCGCCGGCTCGCTGCCAGGGCGTGCCGATCTACATCGGCGGGCCGGTGCAGACCGATCGCGGTTTTGTCCTGCACCCCACCGGTCCGAAGTTCCAGGCCACGGTCGACCTGGACGGCGTGTCGCTGTCCACGTCCCAGGATGTGTTGTTCGCCATCGCCGACGGCGTGGGGCCCGAGCACAGCCTGATCACCCTCGGCTACGCCGGCTGGGAAGCTGGCCAGCTGGAGGCCGAACTGGCCAGCAACGCCTGGCTGACCTGCCCGTTCGACGCCGACATCCTGTTCAACACCCCCGTGGAACTGCGCCTTGACGCCGCTGCGGCCAAGCTGCGGGTCAACCTCAGCCTGCTGACCAGCCAGGCGGGGCACGCCTGATGGCTTTGCGTCTGATCCTCGGTTTTGACTACGGCACCAAACAGATCGGCGTAGCGGTCGGCCAGGTGATCACCGGCCAGGCCCGCGAGCTGTGCACCTTGAAAGCCCAGAACGGCGTACCGGACTGGAACCAGGTCGAAGCCCTGATCAAGGAGTGGAAGCCCGACGCCGTCGTGGTCGGCCTGCCGCTGAACATGGATGGAACCCCAAGCGACATGTGCCTGCGCGCCGAAAAATTCGCCCGCCGCCTCAATGGCCGCTACAACCTGCCTTTCTATACCCACGACGAGCGCCTCACCACCTTTGAAGCCAAAGGTGAACGCCGCGACCGTGGCGGCCAGAAAGGCAGCTACCGCGACAACCCGGTGGACGCCATCGCCGCCGCCTTGCTGTTGCAGGGCTGGCTGGATGAAAACACCGCTTTATTTGAATCCTGACTGACGCGGCTTGCCGCGTCTTTTTACGTTTGAGCCCGGACCTTGCCTGCGCCAAGGTCCTGAAGGAGCCTGCATGAGCTTGCCGAACCCCGCCGAACTGATCAGCCAAATGGCCAAAAACCTCACGGCCCATCTGCAACACCGCGCCATCAGCGAGCCACGCTTCATCGGCATTCGCACTGGCGGTGTGTGGGTCGCCCAGGCATTGCTGGAAGAATTGGGCAGCGACGCGCCCCTCGGCACCCTGGACGTGTCGTTCTACCGGGACGACTTCAGCCAGAACGGCCTGCATCCGCAAGTGCGCCCATCGGCCCTGCCGTTCGAGATCGAAGGCCAGCACCTGGTACTGATCGACGACGTGCTGATGAGCGGGCGCACCATCCGCGCCGCCATGAACGAACTGTTCGACTACGGCCGCCCGGCCAGCGTGACCCTGGTCTGTCTGCTGGACCTGGACGCCGGCGAATTGCCGATCAGCCCGGATGTGGTCGGCGCGACGCTGTCGCTGGAACCCCACCAGCGGGTAAAATTGTCCGGTCCCACGCCGCTCGAACTCGAACTGCAAGACCTTGCCCTTTAAACCGCCTTGTAAAGAGTCCCCGCGATGACGCCTCTAGATGCCAAGCGCCCGCTGCAGCTCAATGCTCAGGGTCAGTTGCAACATTTCTTGTCCCTCGACGGTTTGCCCCGCGAACTGCTCACCGAAATCCTCGACACTGCCGACTCGTTCCTTGAAGTCGGCGGCCGCGCGGTGAAGAAGGTCCCGCTGCTGCGCGGCAAGACCATCTGCAATGTGTTCTTCGAGAACTCCACCCGCACCCGCACCACCTTTGAACTGGCGGCCCAACGGCTGTCGGCCGACGTGATCACGCTGAACGTGTCGACCTCGTCGGCGAGCAAGGGCGAGACCCTGCTCGACACCCTGCGCAACCTGGAAGCCATGGCCGCCGACATGTTCGTGGTGCGCCACGGCGACTCCGGCGCCGCGCACTTCATCGCCGAGCACGTGTGCCCGCAGGTCGCGATCATCAACGGCGGCGACGGCCGTCACGCCCACCCGACCCAGGGCATGCTCGACATGCTCACCATCCGTCGCCACAAGGGCAGCTTTGAAAACCTGTCGGTGGCCATCGTCGGCGACATCCTGCACTCGCGGGTTGCGCGCTCGAACATGCTGGCCCTGAAAACCCTGGGCTGCCCGGACATCCGCGTGATCGCGCCAAAAACCCTGCTGCCCATCGGCATCGAGCAATACGGTGTGAAGGTCTACACCGACATGGCCGAAGGCCTCAAGGATGTGGACGTGGTCATCATGCTGCGCCTGCAGCGCGAGCGCATGGCCGGTGGCCTGCTGCCGAGCGAAGGTGAGTTCTACCGCCTGTTCGGCCTGACCACTGCGCGCCTGGCCGGTGCCAAGCCGGACGCCATCGTGATGCACCCCGGCCCGATCAACCGTGGGGTGGAGATTGAGTCGGCGGTGGCCGACGGCACCCAGTCGGTGATTCTCAACCAGGTCACCTACGGCATCGCCGTGCGCATGGCCGTATTGTCCATGGCCATGAGCGGGCAAACCGCGCAACGTCAATTCGAGCAGGAGAACGCCCAGTGAAGCTCAGCATCCTCGGCGCCCGCGTCATCGATCCGGCCAGTGGCCTGGATCAAGTCACCGATCTGCATCTTGAAGCCGGCAAGATCATCGCCATCGGCGCCGCCCCGGCCGGTTTCAGCGCCGTTGAAACCATCGACGCCAAAGGCCTGGTGGCCGCGCCCGGGCTGGTCGACCTCAACGTCGCCCTGCGCGAGCCGGGCTACAGCCGCAAAGGCAGCATCCTCAGCGAAACCCGCGCCGCCGCTGCCGGTGGCGTGACCAGCCTGTGCTGCCCGCCGCACACCAAGCCGATCCTGGACACCTCGGCGGTGACCGAGTTGATCCTCGACCGCGCCCGTGAAGCCGGCAACTGCAAAGTGTTCCCCATCGGCGCCCTGAGCAAAGGCCTGGAAGGCGAACAACTCGCCGAACTGATCGCCCTGCGCGACGCCGGTTGCGTGGCCTTCGGCAACGGCCTGGAAAGCTTTCGCAGCACTCGCACCCTGTGCCGCGCCCTGGAATATGCGGCCACCTTCGACCTGACGGTGATCTTCCATTCCCAGGACCGCGACCTCGCCGAAGGTGGCCTGGCCCATGAAGGTGCCGTGGCCAGCTTCCTCGGTTTGCCCGGCATCCCCGAGACCGCCGAGACCGTGGCCCTGGCCCGCGACCTGCTGCTGGTCGAGCAAAGCGGCGTGCGCGCGCACTTCAGCCAGTTGACCAGCGCGCGGGGCGTGGCCCTGATCGCCCAGGCCCAGGCCCGTGGCTTGCCGGTGACGGCGGATGTGGCGTTGTATCAGTTGATCTTGACCGACGAAGCGCTGATCGACTTCTCCAGCCTGTACCACGTGCAGCCGCCCCTGCGCACCCGTGCCGACCGTGATGGTCTGCGGGCGGCGGTGAAGTCCGGGGTGGTCTCGGCGATTTCCAGCCACCACCAGCCCCACGAACGCGATGCCAAGTTGGCACCGTTTGGCGCGACTGAGCCGGGGATCAGCAGCGTTGAGCTGTTGTTGCCTCTGGCGATGACGTTGGTTGAGGAAGGCTTGCTCGATTTGCCGACGCTGCTGGCACGCTTGAGCGCGGGTCCTGCCGACGCCCTGCGCTTGCCAGCGGGTAAGCTCGCGGTGGGTTCGGCGGCGGATCTGGTGCTGTTTGACCCGGCCAGTTCCACCGTTGCCGGGGAGCATTGGCTGTCGAAGGGTGAAAACTGCCCGTTCATTGGCCACAGCCTGCCGGCGACGGTGCGCTACACCCTGGTCGACGGTCGGATCAGCTACCAGGCCTAAAGCGGGCAGGGTAAAAAATGTGGGAGCGGGCTTGCTCGCGAATGCGGAGTGTCAGTCGCTGAAGATGTTGACTGATCCACCGCATTCGCGAGCAAGCCCGCTCCCACATTCAGTTCCGTGTATGCTCCTAGAAAGAAACTCAGCGGCCGCCATTGCGCTCGGCATTGCGAATCGAAATCTGCGTATTCAACGTCCAGAAGTCATACAGCACCCCCACCAGGAACAAGCCGCCGGTCAGCAGGTAGATCAAGCCGCTGATCCATTTGCCCTGGTACATGCGGTGCACGCCGAACACACCCAGGAACGTCAACAGCACCCAGGCCACGTTGTATTCGATGGGCCCGGCGGTAAAACGCAGGTCGGCTTCACGGTCCATGGCGGGGATAAGGAACAGGTCGATCAGCCAGCCAATCCCCAGCAAACCTAAGGTGCAGAACCAGATCGTACCTGTCACGGGTTTGCCGTAATAAAAACGGTGCGATCCGGTGAAACCGAAAATCCAGAGCAGGTAGCCGATCACCTTGCTATGGGTGTCGGGCTGCGAAATTGCCTGTCGATAGGTGTTCATGGCGTACCTCTTTTCACTCGATAGATAAATTTTTTCACTTTCTTTGTGACTTTTTTACAGGCGCCCGACGTACGGCAAATGGTATCTTCCCTCCCCTGAAAGCCTTATGCCACCTGACTTGTGTAGGACAATTGCGGCGTTTCGTCGCGTTTTTCCTGATTTTGACCCCAAGGTTCAGTCGACAAACGGCCTGATAACGGCAAAAAAAGCTGTTATAAAGTTGCGCGCAAACCAAAAAGAGCCACGCCTAATGCGACCATTTTTCAAGACATGGCTAACCATTTGCCTATTAATGCCACTGGCCGCCCACGCCACCAATCGTGAGCAACGACTTCCGAACGTCAACGGTTTCACCCCTAAAGTTCACAGCACACCAGCCACCGCCAAAAGAGAAAAGCCGACCGTCAACCGACCTACTCAAGTGAGCAAGGTTCACGGCAAGGCCCTTCATAACTCACTGGCGCTGAACAACACCAAGCAAAGCAGCAATGTACTCAGCCGCGCCGTCAATGTGCTCGGTACTCCCTACCGTTGGGGCGGCAGCAGCCCAAGTAAAGGCTTCGATTGCAGCGGTTTGGTGAAATATGCGTTCAACGACGTCGCCGCAGTGGATTTGCCGCGCACGTCCAACGCCATGGCCGCCGGCCACGGGCAAAAGGTTGATCGCAAGGACCTGAAGCCGGGCGACCTGTTGTTCTTCAAGCTCAAGAGCCGTCAGGTCAACCACGTTGCCATCTACCTGGGCAACGACCGCTTCATCCACGCGCCGCGTCGTGGCAAGTCGGTGAGCATCGACACGCTGAAGAAGCCGTTCTGGGACAAGAACTACGTGATCGCCAAGCGGGTTTTGCCCAAAGAGCAGAACAACCTGCGGGTTGTGCAACGCTGATTTCAAGCTGCAATGCAGTACAAAATGTGGGAGCGGGCTTGCCCGCGAATGCGGTGTATCAGTACCAGATGAGCTGACTGACACTCCGCATTCGCGAGCAAGCCCGCTCCCACACTTGGTTTTCATTGTTCTCAAGCGCTATATATCACCAGGCACCCTCGCCTTCTCCCGCGCATCCTCGCGGCTGACGAGCCCCTCGCCCACCAACGCCTTCAAGCTCATATCGAGCGTCTTCATTCCCAGTGCCCCGCCGGTCTGGATCGCCGAGACGATCTGCGCCACCCTGTCCTCGCGGATCAAATTGCGGATCGCCGGTGTACCCAGCATGATCTCGTGCGCCGCCACCCGCCCGCCGCCAACCTTCTTCACCAGCACCTGCGACACCACTGCCTGCAACGACTCCGACAGCATCGCGCGGACCATGGCTTTTTCGCCGGCCGGGAACACGTCCACCAGCCGGTCCACGGTCTTGGGCGCCGATGCCGTGTGCAGGGTGCCGAACACCAGATGCCCGGTCTCGGCGGCGGTCAGCGCCAGGCGGATGGTTTCCAGGTCGCGCAACTCGCCGACCAGGATCACATCCGGGTCTTCGCGTAGCGCCGAGCGCAAGGCCGTAGAGAAACTAAGGGTATCGCGATGCACCTGGCGCTGGTTGATCAGCGCGGTTTTCGGCCTGTGGATAAATTCGATGGGGTCTTCCAGGGTGAGGATGTGCTGGCGCCGATGCTGATTGAGGTAGTCGATCATCGCCGCCAGGGTGGTGGACTTGCCCGAGCCGGTCGGCCCGGTGACCAGCACCAGCCCGTGCGGCAGTTGGGCTATGCGCTGGAACACCTCACCCAGGCCAAGGCTCTGCAGGCTCTGGACCTGACTGGGAATGCTGCGAAACACCGCGCCCATGCCACGGTCCTGGCGGAACACGTTCGCCCGGAACCGCGCCACGCCGGGCAGTTCGAAAGCGAAATCTGTATCAAGAGATGTTTCGAAATCCTTTTGCTGGTATTGATTGAGCAAAGGGCTGAGCAGATCCGCCACCTGGGGCGGTGAGAGTGCCGGGCAATCCAGCGGCCAGACCTCGCCGTCCACACGCAACATCGGCGCCAGGCCAGCCGACAAATGCAGGTCGGAGGCGCCACGGCGCACGCAGGCCGTGAGCAGTTCAGTGATATCCATAGGGCTTTCCATTTCCAGTAGAATGCCGCGGACTCCATATCCACGGGCGCATCTTGAATGTCGACGATAGCAGACAACATCGATCTGGTTAGCCAGCGGATCCGCGCCGCAGCCGACGCCGTGCAACGTGACGCCAGCAGCATCCACCTGCTGGCCGTGAGCAAGACCAAACCCGCCCAAGCCGTGCGGGAAGCCTATGCCGCCGGCATGCGCGATTTTGGCGAAAACTACCTGCAAGAAGCCCTGGGCAAACAGGCCGAATTAACTGACCTGCCCTTGAGTTGGCACTTCATCGGCCCCATTCAATCGAACAAGACGCGCGCTATCGCCGAGAACTTCGCTTGGGTGCATTCCGTGGAACGCCTGAAAATCGCACAACGCCTGTCCGAACAACGCCCTGCCGACCTGGCACCGCTGAATATCTGCATCCAGGTCAACGTCAGTGGTGAAGCCAGCAAGTCCGGCTGTACGCCCGCCGACCTGCCGGCCCTGGCCGAGGCGATCAGCGCTCTGCCGCGCTTGAAGTTGCGTGGATTGATGGCGATCCCCGAGCCGACTGAAGATCGCGCCGCGCAAGATGCAGCCTTCGCCACGGTGCGCGAGCTGCAAGCCAGCTTGAATCTGCCGCTGGACACACTTTCCATGGGGATGAGCCATGACCTTGAGTCGGCCATCGCCCAAGGCGCCACTTGGGTGCGGATCGGTACTGCACTGTTTGGCGCCCGCGACTACGGCCAGCCGTGAAGCGGCTGACTTTTCACTGAATAAGGACCTGTCATGAGAGACACGCGTATTGCCTTTATCGGCGCCGGTAACATGGCGGCCAGCCTGATCGGCGGCCTGCGGGCCAAGGGCCTGGACGCCGCGCAGATCCGCGCCAGTGACCCCGGTGCCGAAACCCGTGCCCGCGTCAGCACCGAGCACGGTATCGAAACCTTTGCCGACAATGCCGAGGCCATCCAGGGCGCCGATGTGATCGTGCTGGCGGTCAAGCCACAGGCCATGAAGGCCGTGTGCGAAAGCCTGCGCCCGAGCCTGCAACCGCAGCAGTTGGTAGTGTCCATCGCCGCCGGGATTACCTGCGCGAGCATGACCGCCTGGCTCGGTGCCCAGCCGATCGTGCGCTGCATGCCCAACACCCCTTCGCTGCTGCGCCAGGGCGTGAGCGGTTTGTATGCCACCGACGCCGTCAGCGCCGTACAGCGCGATCAGGCCCAGGAGCTACTGTCCGCCGTGGGCATCGCCCTGTGGCTGGAGCAAGAACAGCAACTGGATGCGGTCACCGCCGTGTCCGGCAGCGGCCCGGCGTACTTCTTCCTGTTGATCGAAGCCATGACCGCTGCCGGCGTCAAACTGGGCCTGCCACAGGAAGTGTCCAAGCAACTGGCCGAGCAGACCGCACTGGGCGCAGCCAGGATGGCCGTGACCAGCGACGTCGACGCCGCCGAACTGCGCCGTCGCGTGACCTCGCCGGGCGGCACGACCCAAGCCGCCATCGAATCGTTCCAGGCCGGGGGCTTTGAAGCCCTGGTGGAAACAGCACTGGGTGCCGCAGCACATCGTTCGGCAGAAATGGCCGAGCAGCTGGGCAAATAGTCGTCCCCTTCAAGGAATCAAACATGCTCGGACTCAATGACGCGCTTATTTTCATCATCCAGACACTGGGCAGCCTGTACCTGCTGATCGTGCTGATGCGTTTTATCCTGCAACTGGTGCGGGCGAACTTCTACAACCCGCTGTGCCAATTCGTGGTCAAGGCGACCCAGCCGCTGCTCAAGCCCCTGCGTCGGGTAGTCCCGAGCATGTTCGGGCTGGACATGTCGTCGCTGGTACTGGCGCTGCTGTTGCAGATCCTGCTGTTCGCGGTGGTGTTGCTGCTCAAGGGCTTCCTGCCCTACACCGTGCTGCTGTTGCCGTGGGCACTGATCGGCATCTTCTCGCTGTTTTTGAAGATTCTGTTCTGGTCGATGATCATCAGCGTGATTCTGTCCTGGGTCGCACCGGGCAGCCGCAGCCCTGGCGCCGAGCTGGTGTACCAGATCACCGAGCCGGTGCTGGCACCGTTCCGTCGGTTGATCCCGAACCTGGGTGGCCTGGACATCTCGCCGATCTTCGCGTTTATCGCAATCCAGCTGATCCAGGGTTGGGTGATCCCGTACCTGGCTGAATTTGCCGCGATGCCCAAGATGCTGTTCGGGTTGATCTGACACGCAACACCTAAATGCGGGAGCGAGCTTGTGTGGGAGCGGGCTTGCTCGCGAATACGGAGTGTCAGTCACCAGATGAGTGGCTGACCCACCGCTTTCGCGAGCAAGCCCGCTCCCACACAAACAGCTCCCACATTTTGTTTCTGTGAACGGGTTCAGGGGTTTGCTTGCCGCTAGCCCCCCCGCTCTTTAGACTTACGCCTCATTTAAACGAGAGCAGGGTCGATGCCAGCTGCCTTTCCCCCCGATTCTGTTGGACTGGTCGTGCCCCAAGTGGCGCACTTCAGCGAACCGCTGGCCCTGGCCTGCGGCCGTTCGCTGCCCGCCTACGACCTGATCTATGAAACCTACGGCCAACTGAACGCTACGGCGAGCAATGCCGTGCTGATCTGCCACGCCTTGTCCGGGCATCATCACGCGGCCGGTTTCCACTCGGTCGACGAGCGCAAGCCCGGCTGGTGGGACAGTTGCATCGGCCCCGGCAAACCCATCGACACCAACAAATTCTTTGTGGTCAGCCTGAACAACCTCGGCGGCTGCAACGGTTCCACCGGCCCCAGCAGCCTCAACCCGGAAACCGGCAAGCCGTTCGGCGCCGACTTCCCGGTGCTCACCGTGGAAGACTGGGTGCACAGCCAGGCGCGCCTGGCCGACCTGCTGGGCATCAACCAGTGGGCGGCGGTGATCGGCGGCAGCCTCGGCGGCATGCAGGCGCTGCAATGGACCATCACCTACCCGGATCGCGTGCGCCATTGCCTGGCAATCGCCTCGGCCCCCAAGCTGTCGGCGCAGAACATCGCCTTCAACGAAGTGGCGCGCCAGGCCATCCTCACCGACCCCGAGTTCCACGGTGGTTCGTTCCAGGAAGCGGGCGTGATCCCCAAACGCGGCCTGATGCTGGCGCGGATGGTGGGGCACATCACCTACCTGTCCGACGACTCCATGGGCGAGAAATTCGGCCGTGGCCTCAAGAGCGAAAAGCTCAACTATGACTTCCACAGTGTCGAGTTCCAGGTAGAAAGCTACCTGCGTTATCAGGGCGAGGAGTTCTCCGGGCGTTTCGACGCCAATACCTACCTGCTGATGACCAAGGCCCTGGACTACTTCGACCCGGCCGCCAACTTTGACGACGACCTGGCGAAAACCTTCGAAGGCGCCAAGGCCAAGTTCTGCGTGATGTCGTTCACCACCGACTGGCGCTTCTCGCCGGCGCGCTCGCGCGAACTGGTGGACGCGCTGATGGCCGCGCGCAAAGACGTGTGCTACCTGGAGATCGACGCTCCGCAAGGCCACGATGCCTTCCTGATCCCGATCCCGCGCTACCTGCAAGCGTTCAGCAACTACATGAACCGAATCGTATTGTGAGAAAGCCATGAGAGCCGACCTGGACATCATCCAAGAATGGATCCCCGCCGGCAGCCGCGTGCTCGACCTGGGCTGCGGTGATGGCGAACTGCTGAGCTGGCTGCGGGACAACAAGCAAGTCACCGGCTACGGCCTGGAAAATGACCCGGACAACATCGCCCAGTGCGTGGCCAAGGGCATCAACGTGATCGAGCAGGACCTGGACAAGGGCCTGGGCAACTTTGCCAGCAACAGCTTCGACATCGTGGTGATGACCCAAGCCCTGCAAGCGGTGCACTACCCGGACCGCATCCTCGACGAAATGCTGCGCGTGGGCCGCCAGTGCATCATCACCTTCCCGAATTTCGGGCATTGGCGTTGCCGTTGGTACCTGGCCACCAAGGGCCGTATGCCGGTCTCGGATTTCCTCCCATACACGTGGTACAACACGCCAAACATCCACTTCTGCACCTTCGAAGACTTCGAAGCCTTGTGCGGTGAGCGTGAAGCCAAGGTGATCAACCGCCTTGCGGTCGATCAACAGCACCGCCACGGCTGGGCAAGCAAGCTATGGCCCAACCTGTTGGGCGAAATCGGCATTTACCGGGTCAGCAGTCCTGGCCTGACGGATCACAAGATTGCCGTCTAATCATTTTCAAGAGGGATGATCATGAGTCGCTTGGCTATTTTTCTACTGACCGCATGCCTGGGCACCAGCGCCATCGCAGCGGACGCTATCGACGCTAACCGCAAGAAAGACTTCGGTGACATCACCGTCCACTACAACACTTTCACCTCCAGCTTCCTGCAACCGGAAACCGCCCAGAACATCGGCGTGGTGCGCAGCAAGGAGAAAGGCTTGATCAACGTGACCGTGATCAAGGGCGTGACCCCAGTGGCGGCGCAAGTGACCGGCACCATCAAGGACCTGGGCGGCAAGAGCGAGATCCTGACCTTCAAGCAGATCAACGAGAAAGGCGGGATCAACTACCTGGCGCCTTACTCCGTGACGCAGCGTGAATACAAGACGTTTACCATCAACGTTGAAACCGGCGGCAAAGCCCATAGCTTCCAATTCAACCAAGAACTGTTCCCGGCCGACAAATGAACCTGACTCAACTCGTACTGGCCAGCCATAACGCCGGCAAACTCAAGGAACTGCAGGCCATGCTCGGCGAATCGGTGCAATTGCGCTCGATTGGCGAGTTCAGCCAGGTAGAGCCGGAAGAAACCGGCCTGTCGTTCGTCGAGAACGCCATCCTCAAGGCGCGCAACGCCGCACGCATCTCCGGCCTGCCGGCACTGGCCGACGACTCGGGCCTGGCGGTGGACTTCCTCGGCGGCGCCCCCGGCATCTATTCGGCGCGGTATGCCGATGGCAAAGGCGACGCGGCCAACAACGCCAAGCTGCTGGACGCCCTCAAGGACGTACCGGACGCGCAGCGCGGCGCACAGTTCGTCTGCGTGCTGGCCCTGGTGCGCCATGCGGACGATCCATTGCCGATCCTCTGCGAAGGCCTGTGGCACGGGCGCATCCTGCATGCGGCCAGCGGCGAACATGGCTTTGGGTATGACCCACTGTTCTGGGTGCCTGAGCGTAATGTCTCCAGCGCCGAGCTGAGCCCGGCCGACAAGAACCAGATCAGCCACCGCGCCCGCGCAATGGATTTGCTGCGCCAACGCTTGAGCCTGAAATGACCCAGAACACCTCTGCGCAGCCGCTGATCCACGGCGGCGCGCAAACCCCTCGGGCGGCCCTGCCCCTGCTGCCGCCCCTGGCGCTGTACATCCACATCCCGTGGTGTGTGCGCAAATGCCCGTATTGCGACTTCAACTCCCACACCGCCAGCAAAGTGCTGCCGGAAGAAGAGTATGTGGACGCCTTGCTCGCCGATCTCGATCAGGACCTGCATGCCGTGTATGGGCGCGAGCTGAGTTCGATCTTCTTCGGCGGCGGCACGCCAAGCCTGTTCAGCGCCGCGGCATTGGGCCACCTGCTCAAGGGCGTGGAAGCGCGCATCCCGTTTGCCGGCGACATCGAGATCACCCTGGAAGCCAACCCCGGTACCTTCGAGCAAGAGAAGTTCGTGGCGTACCGCAAGCTAGGGATCAATCGCCTGTCGATTGGCATCCAGAGCTTCCAGCAGGAAAAGCTTGAGGCCCTGGGGCGTATCCACAATGGCGATGAAGCCGTTCGGGCTGCGGGCATGGCGCGCCAGGCCGGGTTCGACAACTTCAACCTCGACCTGATGCACGGTTTGCCCAACCAGTCCCTGGATGATGCTCTGAGCGACCTGCGCCAGGCCATCGCGCTCAAGCCCACGCATTTGTCGTGGTATCAGCTGACCCTGGAGCCCAACACGGTGTTCTGGAACCAGCCGCCGGCGTTGCCGGAAGACGACACGCTATGGGACATCCAGGAAGCCGGCCAGGCCCTGCTTGCCGAGCATGGTTACGCGCAATATGAAGTGTCGGCCTATGCCCAACCGGGTCGCCCGGCGCGGCATAACCTGAACTACTGGAGCTTTGGCGACTTTATCGGCATCGGTGCCGGTGCCCACGGCAAGCTCAGCCATCCGGACGGGCGCATTGTGCGCACCTGGAAGACCCGTGCACCGAAGGACTACCTCAACCCGGCCAAAAACTTCCAGGCCGGAGCGAAAGAGCTGACCAACGAAGAGTTGCCGTTCGAGTTCCTGATGAACGCCCTGCGCCTCACCGAAGGTGTCGAGGCCAGGCTCTACGCCGAGCGTACCGGGCTGGACCTGGCCAGCCTCAACGAAGGCCGCCGCGAGGCCGAACAAAGTGGCCTGATGCAGGTCGAACCGTCACGCCTGGCGGCGACCGACCGCGGGCAACTCTTTCTCAATGACCTGTTGCAGACGTTTTTGAGCTGAAGCTCTTAAGGAAATCGAATGGATTTGGTACTCGACCTGCTCGCCACCGTATCCCGCTGGAGCCGTAGCAACCTATCGGAAATCTCCCTGGCCCTCGTCGGTTGTTTGCTGGTGCTGTTTGGCGCCGACATCAAAGGCTGGGTCGAAGCCCGCCTGGGCAGCGTGGCCGGTGCGTTGCGCGTACCGTTGATGGCGTTGCTGTGCATGATTGGCAGCGGTGCGGCGTTGATCTACGCCACGCCGTGGATTGTGCGGGGGTTGAGCCAGTTCAATAACTACAGCCTGGCGCCGGTATTGGTGGTCGTATTGGTGTTGATCGGCGTAGTCGCCGACCGCCGCTAGTCCCGAGCACACCGAGAAACAAATGTGGGAGCGGGCTTGCTCGCGAATGCGGACTTTCAGTCACTGAAGATGTCGACTGATCCACCGCATTCGCGAGCAAGCCCGCTCCCACATTTTTGACCGCATTCCAGGCTGGAAGTCTGTCAGTCGATTTTCTCGAACTTCAAATCCCACACGCCATGCCCGAGTCGCTCACCGCGACGTTCGAACTTGGTGATCGGCCGCTCGGCCGGGCGCGGCACGCATTTGCCGTCTTCGGCCAGGTTGCGATAGCCAGGCGCGACATCCATCACTTCCAGCATGTATTCCGCATACGGTTCCCAGTCGGTAGCCATGTGCAGGACGCCGCCCACTTTCAGCTTGCTGCGCACCAGTTCCGCGAAGGAGGCCTGGACGATGCGACGCTTGTGGTGACGGGCTTTGTGCCATGGGTCCGGGAAGAACAGCATCAGGCGGTCGAGGCTGTTATCGGCGATACAACGGTTGAGCACCTCGATCGCGTCGCAGTCGTACACGCGCAGGTTGGTCAGGCCCTGGGTCAGCACGCCATTGAGCAGCGCGCCGACACCCGGACGGTGCACTTCAACGCCGATGAAATCCTGCTCCGGCGAGGCCGCAGCCATTTCCAGCAGGGAGTGCCCCATGCCGAAGCCGATTTCCAGGGAGCGCGGGGCCGAACGGCCGAACACTTGGTCGTAGTCCACCGGCGCGTCGGCCAGGGGCAACACGAACAGCGGCGTCCCCTGTTCCAGGCCCTTTTGCTGGCCTTCGGTCATGCGACCGGCGCGCATCACAAAGCTCTTGATGCGGCGGTGCTTGGACTCGTCGCCTTCTTCCAGGGTGTTCGGCGTTTCGTTTGATTCAGTCATCAATAGCTCTTACTTGATCAGACCATCCAGCGGCGAAGAGGCGCTGGCGTAGAGTTTTTTCGGCATGCGGCCGGCGAGGTAGGCCAGGCGGCCCGCGACGATCGCGTGGTTCATGGCTTCGGCCATCAGGATCGGCTGCTGGGCATGGGCGATGGCCGAGTTCATCAGCACCGCGTCGCAGCCCAGTTCCATGGCGATGGTTGCGTCGGAGGCGGTGCCCACGCCCGCATCCACCAGCACCGGGATCTTGGCTTCTTCAAGGATGATCTGCAGGTTGTACGGATTGCAGATACCCAGGCCGGAACCGATCAGACCGGCCAACGGCATCACGGCGATGCAGCCGATTTCTGCCAGTTGGCGCGCGATGATCGGGTCATCGCTGGTGTAGACCATCACGTCGAAACCTTCCTTGACCAGGGTTTCGGCGGCCTTGAGGGTTTCGATCACGTTGGGGAACAGGGTTTTCTGGTCGGCCAGCACTTCCAGCTTCACCAGGTTGTGGCCGTCGAGCAGCTCACGCGCCAGGCGGCAGGTGCGCACGGCTTCGATGGCGTCGTAGCAACCGGCGGTGTTCGGCAGGAAGGTGTAGCGATCCGGCGACAGGACTTCGAGCAGGTTCGGTTCGCCTTCGATCTGGCCGAGGTTGGTACGGCGTACGGCGAAAGTCACGATCTCGGCGCCCGAGGCTTCGATGGCCAGGCGGGTTTCTTCCATGTCGCGGTACTTGCCGGTGCCGACCAGCAGACGGGACTGGTAGGTACGACCGGCCAGGACGAAGGGCTTGTCGCTACGAACGATGCTCATGGGAAATCCTCGTAATGGGGTGAGGTTCTGCAGAATTCGGGCCGGCGACTAGCCGCCACCGATGGCGTGGACCACTTCGACCTGGTCACCTTCGGTGAGCGCGGTCTCGGCGTGCAGGCTACGCGGGACAATATCCAGGTTGAGTTCCACTGCGACACGACGTCCGGTCAAGTCCAGACGGGTCAGCAGGGCCGCAACGGTTTCACCGTCGGGCAGTTCAAAGGATTCGCCGTTCAACTGAATGCGCATGCCACGGGCCGCCATCGTTTTTAGGGGCCCGCATTCTAGCGTGATTGAGACCGGAAGGTCAGCACCAAGCGTCAAGCGGTCACAGCTGCAAGCGCCATGCAGCCAGCCCCAGCAGGAACCAGCCGAGCAGGAATGCCAGGCCGCCAAACGGGGTGATGATGCCGAGCTTGCTGATGCCGGTCATCGTCAGCACGTACAGACTGCCGGAGAACAAGAGGATACCGACCACAAACGAAACGCCTGCCCAGGTCACCAGGCGACCAGGCAGGTGCGCCGCCAGCAGTGCCACGCCGAACAGGGCCAGGGTGTGCACCAACTGGTAGGTCACGCCGGTGTGGAAGATCGCCAGGTACTCGGCGCTCAGGCGGTTTTTCAGGCCGTGAGCGGCGAACGCGCCAAGGGCGACACCCGTAAAGCCAAAAAAGGCAGCCAACATCAGAAAGCCACGCAGCATGAGGAACTCCAGTCACAAGGGGCAGGGTCTGTATAATGGCCCGCTCAACGGGTTCGGCCAAGCCATCTCTATGCTGCGTGTCCTCTTCAGTCGTTTTCTCAAAGTCGTGAAATGGTTTGCGATCGGCAGCGTTTTGCTCGTGCTGCTGTTCCGTATCGTTCCGCCTCCGTTCACCGCGTTGATGGTCGAGCGCAAGATCGAATCCTGGATCGATGGCGAACCCATTGACCTGCAACGCAGCTGGGTGCAGTGGGAGGAGATCTCCGACGAACTCAAAGTGGCGGTGATGGCCGGCGAAGACCAGCGTTTCCCGCAGCACTGGGGTTTCGATTTCGGCGCGATCCAGGCGGCGCTCCTGCACAACGAGCGCGGCGGCTCGATTCGCGGCGCCAGTACCTTGAGCCAGCAGGTGTCGAAAAACCTGTTCTTGTGGGCCGGCCGCAGTTATCTGCGCAAAGGCCTGGAGGCCTGGTTTACCGGGCTGATCGAGGTGTTGTGGCCCAAGCAGCGGATTCTTGAGGTGTACCTCAATAGCGTGGAATGGGATGAGGGTGTGTTTGGCGCAGAAGCGGCGGCGCGGCATCACTTTGGGGTGAGTGCCAAGGCCCTGTCGCGACAGCAGGCCAGCTATCTGGCGGCGGTGTTGCCGAACCCGCGAGTGTGGAGTGCCAGCCATCCGACGGCGTACGTGGCGCGGCGCGCGGCGTGGATTCGCCAGCAGATGGGCCAGTTGGGCGGCGATGGCTACCTGCTCGAGCTGAACAGCTCCCGAAAAGCCCCCTGGTCCGACTGACCCAACACAAAAAAATGTGGGAGCGGGCTTGCCCGCGAATGCGGTGTATCAGCCAGCATCTCTGGCGACTGACACTCCGCTTTCGCGGGCAAGCCCGCTCCCACATTCGATCGTGTTGGTTTCGAAACCCGCGCTTTAGGCGGCGATGGACAGTTTCAGCTTGTTCATCGCGCTTTTTTCAAGCTGACGAATCCGCTCGGCCGATACGTTGTACTTCTGCGCCAGGTCGTGCAGCGTGGCTTTGTCTTCTGCCAGCCAGCGCTGGTAGAGAATGTCACGGCTGCGGTCGTCCAGCACTTCCAGGGCTTCGTGCAGGTTGTGGTTGGAGTTGTCGCTCCAGTCCGCATCCTCCAGTTGACGCGCCGGGTCGTACCGGTGGTCTTCCAGGTAGTTGGCCGGCGATTGGAAGGCGCTGTCGTCGTCTGCTTCGGCAGCCGGGTCGAAGGCCATGTCATGGCCGGTCAGGCGGCTTTCCATCTCGCGTACTTCACGAGGCTCCACGCCGAGGCTTTCAGCCACGCGGTGGACTTCCTCGTTGTTCAGCCACGCCAGGCGTTTTTTCTGGCTGCGCAGGTTGAAGAACAGTTTGCGCTGGGCCTTGGTGGTCGCGACTTTCACGATGCGCCAGTTGCGCAGGATGAACTCGTGGATTTCCGCCTTGATCCAGTGCACGGCAAACGACACCAGGCGCACGCCCATTTCCGGGTTGAAGCGCTTTACAGCCTTCATCAGGCCGACGTTGCCTTCCTGGATCAGGTCAGCCTGCGCCAGGCCGTAGCCGCTATAGCTACGGGCGATATGTACGACAAAACGCAGGTGGGCGAGCACCATCTGCCGAGCCGCCCCCAAATCCTGCTCATAGTAGAGACTCTCGGCCAGTTCACGCTCCTGCTCGGGCGTCAGCAATGGAATGCTGTTGACCGTGTGCACATACGCCTCCAGGTTCGCACCTGGGACCAGAGCATAAGCAGGTTGCAAAGAAGTGGTCATACGAAACCTCCGACTTACATAACTCGTGCAGTTCAGCACTGCGAAAATTGACCGGGAACCGTAGGACAAGTTCCCTAAACCACTGATACGGTCAATACAAACGAAACCACATTAATCTGACATTAACTACTTCGGTGCCAGCTCACGTAAATGACGAGCGACCGCAATCCACGCACCGATATACCCCAACAATACCGCGCCAAGCAAGAGGCTCAGACCATCGGCTACCGGCACCCCGGCCAAGGCAAAATCGCTGCCGTACAAACCGGCCAGCCCGACAACCGCGTCGTTCAGCCAGTCCAGGCCAAACGCCAACAGCCCCCAGGAGAAAATCCCGGCACCGAAGCCATAAAGCGCGCCCATGTACAGAAAAGGACGACGCACATAGCTGTCCGTGCCGCCGACCAGTTTAATCACTTCTATCTCGGTGCGACGGTTTTCAATATGAAGACGAATGGTATTACCTATCACCAAAAGTAATGCAGACACCAACAGCACCGTCAGACCGAACACAAAACGATCGCCCAGCTTGAGGATTGCCGCCAGGCGCTCCACCCAGACTAGATCAAGTTGCGCCTGTTGCACCTTGGGCATCTCTGCGAGTTTTTGTCGCAGGGCCTCCAGGGTTGGCTTGTCGACTTCGTTTGGCGTCACCAGCACCACACCCGGCAGCGGGTTCTGCGGCAGTTCCTTGAGCGCCTCGCCCAGGCCGGATTGCTGCTGGAACTCCTCAAGCGCCTGATCGCGGCTGATGTACTCGGCCTCTGCCACGCCCGGGATGTTCTTGATCTGGTCGCGCAGCGCTTCGCCCTCTTTACTGCTGGCGTCGATATTCAGGTACAGCGAAATCTGCGCCGCACGCTGCCAGGAACCGCCCAGGCGCTCCACATTATTAAGCAGCAGCGACAAGCCCATCGGCAGGCTCAAGGCCACGGCCATCACCAGGCAGGTGAAAAAGCTGCCAATCGGCTGCTTGCCCAGGCGACGCAGGCTGTCGAGCAGGCTGGCGCGATGGCTTTCGATCCAGGCGCGCAGCAGCGTGCCGAAGTCCGGGCCGTCGTCATCGTCGTGTTTTTTCTTTTTCTGCGGTTGCGGGTCGGCGGCTTTCGGCGCCACGCGTTCGGAAACCTTGGGGCTGCGGGTAGCACTCATACGCCAGCCTCCCCGTCACCGATCAGGCGGCCGCGTTGCAGGGTCAGCATGCGATGGCGCATGCGGGCGATCAGCGCCAGGTCGTGACTGGCAATCAGCACGCTGGTGCCCAGGCGGTTGATGTCTTCGAACACGCCCATGATCTCGGCCGCCAGGCGCGGGTCGAGGTTACCGGTGGGTTCGTCCGCCAGCAGCAAGGCCGGGCGGTGGACGATGGCGCGGGCGATGCCGACGCGCTGTTGCTGGCCGGTGGACAGGTCGCCGGGGTAGAGGTCGGTCTTGTCCGACAGCCCCACGCGCTCCAGGGCCGAGTCCACGCGCTTGACGATCTCGGCCTTGGACAGCCCGAGGATCTGCAAGGGCAGCGCAACGTTGTTGAACACCGTGCGATCGAACAGCAACTGGTGGTTCTGGAACACCACGCCGATCTGACGGCGCAGGTACGGAATCTGTGCATTGCTGATGGTGGCCAGGTCCTGGCCGGCCAGCAGCAGTTTGCCCGTGGTCGGACGCTCCATGGCCAGCAACAGGCGCAGCAAGGTACTTTTACCGGCACCGGAATGACCGGTGACAAACAAGAATTCGCCGCGACGCACTCGAAAGCTCAGCTCATGCAAGCCCACATGCCCGTTGGCATAGCGTTTACCGACCTGTTCGAATCGAATCATGAACGCTCCCGCTCGGCGAAAAGTGCCTGTACAAAGGGTTCGGCTTCAAAGGTGCGCAGGTCGTCGATGCCTTCACCGACACCGATATAACGAATCGGCAACCCGAACTGTTTGGCCAGGGCAAAGATCACGCCGCCCTTGGCCGTGCCGTCGAGCTTAGTCAATGCCAGGCCGGTCAGTTGCACCGTCTGGTTGAATTGTTTGGCCTGGCTGATGGCGTTCTGGCCGGTGCCAGCATCCAGCACCAGCAGTACTTCGTGCGGTGCGTCTGCGTCGAGCTTGCCGATCACGCGGCGGACCTTCTTCAGCTCTTCCATCAAATTGTCTTTGGTGTGCAGGCGGCCGGCGGTATCGGCGATCAACACATCGATGTTGCGGGCCTTGGCGGCCTGCACGGCATCAAAGATCACCGAAGCGGAATCGGCACCCGTGTGCTGGGCGATCACCGGGATCTTGTTGCGCTCGCCCCACACTTGCAGCTGTTCCACGGCCGCGGCACGGAAGGTGTCGCCCGCCGCCAGCATGACTTTCTTGCCTTCGGACTGCAGCTTCTTGGCCAGCTTGCCGATGGTGGTGGTCTTGCCGGCGCCATTGACGCCAACCACCAGGATCACGAACGGCTTGTTCGGCGTGATCACCAACGGTGCTTCCACCGGCTTGAGCATCGCGGCCAGCTCGGCCTGCAGCGATTTGTAGAGGGCGTCGGCGTCGGTCAGTTGCTTGCGCGCGACCTTCTGGGTCAGGCTCTGGATGATCACGGCGGTGGCTTCGACACCCACGTCGGCGGTGAGCAGACGGGTCTCGATGTCTTCCAGCAGCTCGTCGTCGATGACTTTCTTGCCGAGGAACAGACTGGCCATGCCTTCGCCGATGCTGGCGCTGGTCTTGCTCAGGCCTTGCTTGAGGCGGGCGAAAAAGCCGGTCTTGCTGGTTTCGGCAACGGCTGCGACGACCGGCTCTGGCTCGACAACCGCAGGCACAGCGGCCGCGACCACAGCAACAGGCGCTGCGACTTCGACAACTGGCGGCGCCTGCACCACCACGTCTTCCACGGGTTCAACCACAGCAGGAATCGGTGGTGCTACGTGTTCGGCCTGAACGTCTTCAACCAACGCCACCGGCTCTTCGGCGACTGGCAGTTCCGGCCAAGGCTTATGCTCGGGTTCTGGCTCGGGTTCTGGCGCGGCCTCCACGACCGGCTGCAACACCGGCTCAACCAGCGGCAGTACCACCGGCGCAGGGGTTTCGACCATCGGCTCGGCGTCCACGATGGGCGCTGGAATCGGCTCAGGCTGGACCTGTGGCTGTTCGACGACGGTTTCCTGCGGCTTTTTGCGCAGCCATCCGAACAGGCCTTTTTTCTCGCCAGCCGCAGCTGGGCTCTTCTTGTCGTCGTTGGAACCAAACATGGAGGACGGCTATCTCAAGGTAGCGATGCGCCAGGGCGCCTCGGTAAATAAATTCGATGCAGAACAGACTGCTTTAAGGCTCGCTTGTTCATGCGCAACATTTTGTAAGGCGTAAATAAAGGCCTCTACAAATCGATTCAATATAGGACTGAAGCGATAAAATCGGCGAAAAGCGGAAGATCGTCGGGGAAACCGAGGGTCTATTCCAACATTCCTACGACTTGATCCGGGACAAGATGACTGCCGCAGTGGCCGTCCCTAAATCGGATCAGTATCCTAGCACCTCCTCGCCCGCCGACGCTAAGACCAAGCGGGCAGCCCAACAGGTTTAAAAACGAATGAATGCTCTAGCCCGCCGCGCCGCAGGCCTGCTGCTCAGCACAGTTTGTCTGCCCCTTTCAGCCTTGGCTGCCGACCCACAACCCACCCACGAATTCACCCTGGATAACGGCCTCAAAGTCGTCGTGCGCGAAGACCATCGTGCGCCAGTGGTGGTGTCCCAGGTCTGGTACAAGGTGGGCTCGAGCTACGAAACCCCGGGCCAGACCGGTTTGTCCCATGCCTTGGAACACATGATGTTCAAGGGCAGCGCCAAGGTCGGCCCCGGCGAAGCCTCGCTGATCCTGCGTGACCTGGGCGCCGAAGAGAACGCCTTTACCAGCGACGACTACACCGCCTACTACCAGGTACTGGCCCGTGACCGCCTGGGCGTCGCCTTCGAACTGGAAGCCGACCGCATGGCCAGCCTGCGCCTGCCGGCCGACGAGTTCAGCCGCGAAATCGAGGTCATCAAGGAAGAACGCCGCCTGCGCACCGACGACAACCCGATGTCCAAGGCCTACGAACGCTTCAAGGCCATGGCCTTCCCGGCCAGCGGCTATCACACGCCGACCATCGGCTGGATGGCTGACCTGGACCGCATGAAGGTCGAAGAACTGCGCCACTGGTATCAGGCCTGGTACGTGCCGAACAACGCCACCCTGGTGGTGGTCGGCGATGTGACCCCGGACGAGGTCAAGACCCTTGCCCAGCGCTACTTCGGCCCTATCCCCAAGCGTGACGTGCCACCGGCCAAGGTGCCGATGGAACTGGCCGAGCCCGGCGAGCGCCTGCTGACCATGAAAGTGCAGACCCAACTGCCCAGCGTGATCCTCGGCTTCAACGTGCCGGGCCTGGCCACCGCCGAAGACAAACGCTCGGTCCAGGCCCTGCGCCTGATCTCGGCGCTGCTGGACGGCGGCTACAGCGCACGCATCTCCGAACAGCTGGAGCGTGGTGAAGAGCTGGTCTCCGCCGCCTCCACCAACTACGACGCCTACACCCGTGGCGACAGCCTGTTCACCCTCTCGGCCACACCGAACCAGCAGAAGAAAAAGACCATTGCCCAAGCCGAAGCCGGCCTGTGGCGCCTGCTGGATGAACTCAAGGCCAAGCCGCCAACCGCCGCAGAACTGGAACGCATCCGCGCCCAGGTCATCGCCGGCCTGGTCTACCAGCGTGACTCCATCACCAGCCAGGCCACGGCCATCGGCTCGCTGGAAACCGTCGGCCTGTCCTGGAAGCTGATGGACACCGAGCTTGCCGAACTGCAAAGCGTGACCCCGCAAGACATCCAGAAAGCCGCCCGCACCTACTTCACCCGCGAACGTCTCAGCGTCGCCCACGTACTGCCTGAGGAGACCGCTCATGAGTGATCGCAAAAACAGCCGCCTGATCCTGCCCGGCCTGATCGCCGTCACCCTGGTCGCCGCCGGCGCCGTGTATTTCCTGCGCCCGAGCGAATCCATCGCCAGCCCGGCACTGGAAAAAGCCCAATCGGCCAACAAGCTGCAATCCCTTGCGGAGCTGGACGGCAAGGCGCCGACCAACCGCAAGCTCGACGTACAAACCTGGACCACCGCCGAGGGCGCCAAAGTACTGTTCGTCGAAGCCCATGAACTGCCGATGTTCGACATGCGCATCCTATTCGCCGCCGGCAGCAGCCAGGACGGCAACGTGCCGGGCCTGGCGTTGATGACCAACGCCATGCTCAACGAAGGCGTGCCGGGCAAGGATGTCAGCCAGATCGCCCGCGACTTTGAAGGCCTGGGCGCAGACTTCGGCAATGGCGCCTTCCGCGACATGGCGCTGGTGTCGCTGCGCAGCCTGAGCGCCAGCGACAAGCGCGACGCCGCGCTGTCGCTGTTTGACGAGGTGATCGGCAAGCCGACGTTCCCGGCCGACTCCCTGGCCCGGATCAAGAACCAGATCCTCGCGGGCTTCGAATACCAGAAGCAAAACCCGGCCAAGCTGGCCAGCCTTGAGCTGTTCAAGCGTCTTTATGGCGACCACCCTTACGCACACCCGAGCGAAGGCACTCCCGAGAGCGTTCCGAAGATCAGCCTGGCGCAGTTGCAGGCGTTCCACGCCAAGGCATACGCAGCGGGTAACGCCGTGATTGCAGTCGTAGGCGACCTCACCCGCGCCGAAGCCGAAGCCATGACCGCCAAGGTGTCCGCATCGCTGCCCAAAGGCCCGGCACTGGCGAAGATCGCCCAGCCGAGCGAACCTAAAGCCGGCCTGAGCCATATCGAGTTTCCGTCCAAGCAGACACACCTGTTGTTCGCCCAGCTCGGCATCGATCGCACCGACCCGGACTACGCAGCCTTGTCCCTGGGCAACCAGATCCTCGGCGGCGGCGGTTTCGGCACGCGCCTGATGAGCGAAGTGCGCGAAAAACGCGGCCTGACCTACGGCGTCTACTCCGGTTTCTCCCCGATGCAGGCGCGCGGCCCGTTCATGATCAACCTGCAGACCCGAGCCGAAATGAGCGGCGGCACCCTGCGCCTGGTCGAGGATGTTGTCGCCGACTACCTCAAGACCGGCCCGACACAAAAGGAACTGGATGACGCCAAGCGCGAACTGGCCGGCAGCTTCCCTCTGTCTACCGCGAGCAACGCCGATATCGTCGGGCAGCTGGGTGCGATGGGTTTCTACAACCTGCCGCTGAGCTATCTGGAAGATTTCATGAAACAATCCCAGGCCCTGACCGTAGAGCAGGTCAAGGCTGCAATGAACAAACACTTGAGCGCCGACAAGATGGTCATCGTGACCGCCGGCCCGACGACTGCGCAAAAGCCACTACCGCCCCCCACTGATAAACCCGCCGAGCAGCCGCTCGGGGTTCCGGAGCATTAATGGCCAGTTCATCTCGCCCGAAAAAACCTGTCCACAACGTCCACAACGGTGTGGGCCAACTGCGCATCATTGGCGGTGAATGGGGTAGCCGCAAGCTGAGCTTCCCCGATGTCGTGGGCCTGCGCCCAACGCCGGATCGCGTGCGTGAAACCCTGTTCAACTGGCTCGCGCCGTACATCGGCGGTGCCAAGGTACTGGACCCGTTCGCAGGCAGCGGTGCGCTGTTCCTGGAGGCGCTGTCCCGTGGCGCCGCCCAGGCCCAGGCGCTGGACGCGAGCAACGTGGCGGTCTCCAGCCTCAAGGAACACCTGGGCACCCTGCGCTGCACCAACGGCCAGGTGCAGACTGCCGATGCCCTGCGCTACCTGGAAACCCAACCAGCCAGCGAGTACGACGTGGTGTTCCTCGACCCGCCGTTCAACCAGAACCTGCTGCCGACCGTGTGCACACTGCTGGAAGAGCGCCAATGGCTGGCTCCCGATGCGTGGATCTACACTGAAAGCGAGACCGCACCTTCCACACTGGGTCTGCCGGGCGCCTGGCGCCTGCACCGGGAGCAGAAGTCCGGTCGGGTGTATTACGCGTTGTGGCACCGCCTGGTCGAAAGCGCCGCCTAGCAGGACTCTGTAGTGAGCGGGCTTGCCCGCGCTGCGATCAACCAGGCGCCTCAAGCTAACCTGACACACCGCCGGCGCGGGGCGAGCCCGCTCACCACCATTGAGTTCGCCTGCTACCGAGATTCTCATGACTCCCTCTTCAGACCGGTTCAAACCCGCCTTCGGCCTCGGCAACCCCCACCTGCAAACGCTGTGGGGGCCGCTGTGGCGCCCCACTACCCATCTCGAACGCCAACGCGAACGCCTGTGGCTGGACGATGGTGACTTCCTCGACCTCGACTGGCACGGCCCCCACGACGCCCAAGAGCCGCTGGTGCTGGTGCTGCACGGGCTGACCGGTTCATCCAACTCGCCCTACGTCGCCGGCCTGCAAAAAGCCCTCGCCAGCCAAGGCTGGGCCAGCGCAGCGCTGAACTGGCGTGGCTGTTCGGGAGAGCCCAATCTACTGGCGCGCAGCTATCACTCAGGCGCCAGCGAAGACCTGGCCGCCGCAATTGCCCACCTGCGTGCCAAGCGACCGTTGGCGCCGCTGTATGCGGTGGGGTATTCGCTGGGTGGCAACGTGCTGCTCAAGCACCTCGGTGAAACCGGCGGCGCCTGCGGGCTGCAAGGCGCGGCGGCGGTGTCGGTGCCCTTTCGCCTGGATCAATGCGCCGACCGCATCGGGCTGGGGTTTTCGCGGGTGTACCAGAAGCACTTCATGCGCGAGATGCTCGCGTATATCCGCGTCAAGCAGAGCCGCTTCCTACAGGACGGCCGCGCGGACGGGCTGAAGACCCTGGAGGCCTTGGGCTCGCTGGAGAAGATGCGCACGTTCTGGGATTTCGACGGGCGGGTGACTGCGCCACTGCATGGCTTCCTCAGTGCCGAGGACTATTACCGACGAGCGTCGAGTCGCTACTACTTGGGGGAAATCCGCACGCCGACGCTGATTATCCAGGCGGTGGATGATCCGTTCGTGTTTGCCCACAGCTTGCCTGAGGCCGCTGAGTTGTCGGATTGCACGGAGTTCGAATTGACCGCCAAAGGTGGGCATGTCGGATTTGTCGACGGCTCACTCAAGCACCCGGGCTACTACCTCGAACGCCGCATCCCACAATGGCTACTGACACAACATCGGTAAAAATGTGGGAGCGGGCTTACATCCCGGATAGCTCAATCGCCGGTTGCAATAGCCCGCGCCGGATCAGTAATCCACTCACTCCAAGACCCCGCATACAACTTACCCAATGGGTACCCCGCCAGGCTCAGGGCGAACAGGTTATGACACGCCGTCACCCCCGAACCGCAATAGGCCACCAACTCGTCCGGTGAGCGGCCTTGCAACTGCTCAGCAAACCGTTGCTTGAGCTGCTCAACCGGCAGGAAACGCCCATCGCTGCCCAGGTTTTCACTGAACGCCGCGCACTGCGCCCCCGGAATATGCCCGGCAACCGGGTCGATCGGCTCAACCTCACCACGAAACCGCGCCTGTGCGCGGGCATCGATCAGGGTCAAACCTGGCTGGCCCAAGCGTTTTTGCAAGTGCTCGGCATCCAGCAGCAAACCGTAGTCCGGCGTGCCGACAAAGGTGCCAGACGCAACCAGCGGCGCATCCAGGCTCAACGGGAAACCGGCGGCATGCCAGGCCTTGAGGCCACCATCGAGGATAAACACACCATCGCGCTTGCCCAACCAGGCCAGCAACCACCACGCCCGGGCGGCGTATGCGCCGGGGCCGTCGTCATACAGCACCACGTCGGTGTCGGCATTGATGCCCCACGCCTGCAGTTGTTGAAGCAGAACGTCCGCCGCCGGCAGTGGATGACGGCCGGTCACACCTTTAATCACCGGGCCACTGAGGTGGCGCTCTAGGTCAGCGTACTGCGCGCCCTCGATATGCCCCTCGGCGTAGCTGCAACGCCCGTAATCCGGGTCTTCGAGAGCAAAACGGCAATCCAGGATCACCAGCCCGAGCGACTTCTGGCGCTCGGCCAATTGGGAGGGACTGATCAGTTGGGCAAGCGGCATGACGGACTCCTGTAAACAGATTCGGGAAAGGTCCTACTTCACTTCTTCCAGTGCCTGATTCAACGGCACGTAAAACTCTTTGAACAACGCATCCACCGCATCCTTGGCTTGGGGTGTGACAAACCCCGCCTCCAGCACCAGCACTTGATACACCCCGCGCTTGATCGCCTCGGCGCTCAAATGGGCGGAGTTTTCATTGGTGGTGCACAGGAAACGCACCCACGAGGTAAGGATAATCCACGCATTGAGGGTCAGGGCTTCGGTTTGGATCGGGTCCATATTGAGGATGCCGGCATCGACAAACCCCCGGTAGATGGCGTTGCCCTGGGTCAGGCAGCGCTGGGAAAACCGCCGATAGCCAGTGGCCAGTTCCGGGTCGCTTTCCAGCAAATGTTCAAGGTCGCGGTGCAGGAAACGATAGCGCCACATGCCGGCCAGCAGGGCCTGCAAGTAGAAGCGCTTGTCTTCAACGGTGGCGGCGCGCCCCTGGGGCGGGCGCAGAAAACTGTCTACCAGGGCTTCGTATTCACGGAACAGCACGGCGATGATCGCCTGCTTGTTGGGGAAGTGGTAGTACAGGTTGCCCGGCGAAATTTCCATGTGGGCGGCGATGTGGTTGGTGCTGATACTGCGCTCGCCCTGCTGGTTAAAAAGCTCCAGGCTGGTTTGCACAATGCGCTCGCTGGTCTTTACTCGTGGTGCCATAGGGGAATCAGCTTCTATACACGTGATGGGGCATCTTACGGCCTATCCCGGCCAGGATAAATCTGCATGTTGCTGCAATGTTATTTGACAATTTAGAGCAATGACTCTAAAAATCCAGGCAGACCTATAACAATCGGGAACTGCGCCATGTCTGCCAACGTTGCCTACCTGCAAGATTCCCAGGCGCTGGACCAACTCCAGGACCTGTTCAACGCCCAACAGCGCGCCTATGCCGCCAACCCGATGCCGCCGGCGGCGCAACGCCAGCAGTGGCTCAAGGCCTTGCGCGACGTGCTCAGCGACGAACGCCAGGCGTTGATCAACGCGATCAGCCAGGACTTCAGCCACCGCAGCGCCGACGAAACCCTGTTCGCCGAACTGATGCCCAGCCTGCATGGCATTCACTACGCCAGCAAACACCTCAAGGGCTGGATGAAGCCTTCGCGCCGCGCCGTAGGCCTGGCCTTTCAGCCCGCGTCAGCCAAAGTCATCTATCAACCGCTGGGCGTGGTCGGGGTGATCGTGCCTTGGAATTACCCGTTGTACCTGGCCATCGGCCCGCTGGTCGGTGCATTGGCCGCCGGTAACCGGGTGATGCTCAAGCTCAGCGAATCCACCCCGGCCACCGGCGAACTGCTCAAGACGCTGCTGGCGAAGATCTTTCCCGAAGACCTGGTGTGCGTGGTGCTGGGCGAAGCAGAAGTGGGCATGGCGTTTTCCAGGCTGCGTTTCGACCACCTGCTGTTCACCGGCGCCACTAGCATCGGCAAACACGTGATGCGCGCGGCGGCCGAGCACCTCACGCCGGTCACCCTGGAGCTGGGCGGCAAGTCGCCGGCGATCGTGTCCGCCGATGTGCCGCTCAAGGACGCCGCCGAACGCATCGCCTTCGGCAAAGCCTTGAACGCCGGGCAGACCTGCGTGGCGCCGGACTACGTGCTGGTCCCGGAAGATCGTGTGGAAGGGTTCGTCGAGGCCTACACCCAAGCCATTCGCGGGTTTTATCCGACCCTGGCAGACAACCCGGACTACACCGCCATCATCAACGAACGGCAATTGGCGCGGCTCAATGCCTACACCAAGGACGCCACCGACAAAGGCGCCACCCTGATCCCGCTGTATGAGCAAGGCCAGGCACGGCGCATGGCCCACAGCCTGCTGCTGAATGTCAGCGACGACATGACGGTGATGCAGGACGAGATCTTCGGCCCGCTGCTGCCCATCGTGCCCTATCGCGGCCTCGACCAGGCCTTCGCCTACATCAACCAGCGCCCTCGCCCGCTGGCCCTGTATTACTTCGGCTACAACAAACGCGAACAGGAGCGTGTGCTGCACGAGACCCATTCCGGCGGCGTGTGCCTGAACGACACCCTGCTGCACGTGGCCCAGGACGACATGCCATTTGGCGGCATCGGCCCCTCGGGCATGGGCCACTACCACGGTCACGAAGGCTTTCTCACCTTCAGCAAGGCCAAGGGCGTGCTGGTGAAACAGCGCCTGAACGCCGCGAAATTGATCTACCCGCCGTACGGAAAATCCATCCAGAAGTTGATCCAGAAGCTGTTTATCCGCTGATCACGCCACTCTCGGGATAACAATAACAATGAACCCCAGCCTGACTGAAACACCCGCGCTGTCACGGCGCGGCGTCTTGAAAATCGGCCTGTGCGCCAGCGCCTTCCTGGCCACCGCCGGGCTTGGCGCCAGCCTCAGCGGCTGCTCCAGCAGCACGCCGGCCAGCGGTTTTGTGATGTTGCGCAGCAGTGATTTGCCGTTCCTGCGCGCCGTCATCCCGGTACTGCTTGAAGGCGTGGCCAGCGCCCAGGAAGTTGCCAGCACAATGGAAGACACGCTGAAAAAGCTCGACTTCAGCCTGCAACGCCTGTCGCCGGAGATGTTCAAGCTCACCCAGCAACTGTTCGACGTGCTGGGCATGGGCATCACCCGCGGACCGTTGACCGGGATCTGGGGCAGTTGGGAAAACGCCAGCAGCGAGCAGATCCGCAACTTCCTGCACCGCTGGGAGAACAGTTACCTGAACCTGTTGCGCATGGGCCAGGGCTCGCTGCTCAAGCTGGTGATCATGGCGTGGTACTTCCAGCCGGCGTCGTGGGCCCACTGCGGCTATCCCGGCCCACCAAAGATCTAAGCCTTGATAACCCAACCCAAAATGTGGGAGCGGGCTTGCTCGCGAAAGCGGTGTGTCAGCCAATACATTCTTCACTGATGTACCGCCTTCGCGAGCAAGCCCGCTCCCACATTTTGATTGCAACTTCGTAGCGACCGACACCTATAACAACAAGAGTGCATGTCTATGCCCGTACCCGATCTGTTCCGTGATGGCCTGGCCCGTGGCTGGAAAACCCACAATGGCGCTGCCCTCGACAGCGACCTGACCCTGGAAGCCGACGTAGCCATCATCGGCAGCGGCGCCGGGGGCGGTACCACCGCCGAAATCCTCAGTGCCGCCGGCTACAAAGTGTTGCTGATCGAGGAGGGCCCGCTCAAGACCAGCAGCGACTTCAAGCTGCTCGAAGACGAGGCCTACACCAGCCTGTACCAGGAAGGCATCGGCCGCATGAGCAAGGACGGCGCGATCACCATCCTGCAAGGTCGGGCGGTAGGCGGCACCACGCTGATCAACTGGACATCGAGCTTTCGCACACCAGACGCCACCCTTTCCCACTGGGCCAGCGAATACGCGGTGAAGGGCCACAGCAGCGCCGAGATGGCGCCGTGGTTTGAAAAAATGGAGCAGCGCCTGGGCATCGCCCCCTGGGCCATGCCGCCGAATGCCAACAACGAGGTGATCCGCAAAGGCTGCGAGAAGCTCGGCTACAGCTGGCACGTGATCCCGCGCAACGTGCGCGGCTGCTTCAACCTGGGGTATTGCGGCATGGGGTGCCCGGTCAACGCCAAGCAATCGATGCTGGTGACCACGATCCCGTCCACCCTGGAAAAAGGCGGTGAGCTGCTCTACCTCGCCCGCGCCGAACGCCTGAAATTCACCGGCGACACCATCAGCAGCCTGGAATGCGTGGCGATGGACGCCCTGTGCGTGGCGCCCACAGGGCGCAGGATCAGCGTGAAGGCCAGGCACTACGTGCTGTCTGGCGGCGGCATCAACAGCCCGGCCCTACTGATGCGCTCGGACGCGCCCGACCCGCACTCGCGCCTGGGCAAGCGGACCTTTTTGCACCTGGTGAATTTTTCCGCCGGGCTGTTCGACGAGGTGATCAACCCGTTCTACGGCGCACCGCAGTCGATCTACTCCGACCATTTCCAATGGCAGGACGGCACCACCGGCAAAATGTCGTACAAGCTTGAGGCGCCGCCCCTGCACCCGGCGCTGGCCAGTACCCTGCTCGGTGGCTACGGCACGCAAAACGCCCTGGACATGAGCCAACTGCCCAATACCCACGCGATGCTCGCCCTGCTGCGCGATGGCTTTCACCCCGACAGCCCCGGTGGCAACGTGGAGTTGCGCGGCGACGGTACGCCGGTGCTCGACTATCAGGTCTCGGACTACGCCTGGGACGGCCTGCGCCGGGCATTCCACAGCATGGCCGAGATTCAGTTCGCGGCGGGCGCCAAGTCGGTCAAGCCGCTGCATCACGATGCGCGCTACGTCAAAACCCTGGCCGAAGCCCGTACCCTGATCGAAGGCCTGAAGCTGGAACTGCACCGCACCTGCCTGGGCAGCGCCCATGTGATGGGCGGTTGCGCCATGGGCGAAGAGCCGAAAAATGCGGTGGCCGACAGCCTCGGGCGCCATCACCAATTACGCAACCTGTCGATCCACGATGGCTCGCTATTCCCCACCAGCATTGGGGCAAACCCGCAATTGTCGGTGTATGGATTGACCGCGCAATTGGCCACTGCCTTGGCCGAACGTCTGAAAACAGCGTGAAAAAACGTCGGATAAGCGGCCTCTATCTACATAAGTCGACTTGGCCGACCGGGATGGCTGCGATACCATCCGGTTCCCCAACGGACTCCGCCAGGACGACGCGATGAACCGAGTGTTGTACCCAGGTACTTTCGACCCGATTACCAAAGGCCATGGCGATCTGGTCGAACGCGCCTCACGCTTGTTCGACCATGTGATCATCGCGGTCGCAGCCAGCCCCAAGAAAAACCCGCTGTTCCCCCTGGAACAGCGCGTGGAGCTGGCGCGTGAAGTCACCAAGCACCTGCCCAATGTGGAAGTGGTGGGCTTCTCGACGCTGCTGGCGCATTTCGCCAAAGAGCAGAACGCCAATGTGTTCCTGCGCGGCCTGCGCGCGGTGTCGGACTTCGAATACGAATTCCAGCTGGCCAACATGAACCGCCAACTGGCGCCGGACGTGGAGAGCCTGTTTCTCACGCCGTCGGAACGTTATTCGTTCATTTCCTCGACGTTGGTTCGTGAAATCGCCGCGTTGGGTGGAGATATCACCAAGTTCGTCCACCCGGCCGTCGCCGATGCACTGACCCTGCGCTTCAAAAAGTAACTTGGCCCGTAGTGAGCGGGCTTGCCCGCGCCCGCGGTGTGTCAGGTTAGCTTGAGGCGCCTGGTCGATCGCAGCGCGGGGCAGCCCGCTCACTACAGCCATAGGTCAGAGCTGCTCGCACTGCGGGCGCCAATGCGGCACAATTGCGCGCATTAGTTTTCAGATGCCCTGGCTGACAGCCCTGGCAGGAGTTTCCATGTCCCTGATCATCACCGACGATTGCATCAACTGCGACGTCTGCGAACCCGAGTGCCCGAACGCTGCCATTTCCCAAGGTGAAGAGATCTACGTGATCGATCCGAACCTGTGCACACAGTGCGTCGGCCACTATGACGAACCTCAGTGCCAGCAGGTCTGCCCGGTGGATTGCATTCCGCTGGATGAAGCCCATCCGGAGACGGAAGAGCAGTTGATGGACAAGTACCGCAAGATTACTGGCAAGGCTTAAGGGCCTCTTCGCGAGCAAGCCCGCTCCCACAGTTGACCGAGTTCCAACATGAGAACGCGGTCGAATGTGGGAGCGGGCTTGCTCGCGAAGGCGTCATCAGCCTTCACCTAGCAATCAGCTCTGGCACTTGGGGCAAAACACACTCGCCCTCTGCCCCAGCACCACATTGCGCAACTCAGTCCCGCACACCTTGCACGCCTCGTTCCCCCGGCCATAGACAAACAGCTCCTGCTGGAAGTACCCCGGCTGCCCGTCCCCACCGATAAAGTCGCGCAATGTCGTACCGCCCCGCTCGATCGCAGCGGCCAGGATGCGCTTGATCTCGATCGCCAGCTTCAAATAGCGCCCACGGGAAATACCGCCCGCCGCACGACGCGGATCAATCCCCGCCGCAAACAACGCCTCGGTCGCATAGATGTTGCCCACGCCAACCACCACCGCGTTGTCCATGATGAACGGCTTCACCGCCATCGACTTGCCGCGAGACAGTTGAAACAAACGCTCACCGTCGAACAGGTCGGTCAACGGCTCCGGCCCCAGGCGCAGCAGCAGCTCGTGGTTGTGCGGGTCCTGGCTCCAGAGCATCGCGCCAAAGCGCCGCGGGTCGGTGTAGCGCAGGGCCAGGCCAGACTCCAGCTCGATGTCCACATGCTCATGCTTGGCCGCTGGCATGCCGACCTCCACCAGGCGCAGGTTGCCCGACATGCCCAGGTGGCTGATCAAGGTGCCCACTTCGGCATTGATCAACAGGTACTTGGCGCGCCGCTCCACCAGCACGATGCGCTGCCCGGACAGGCGCACATCCAGGTCTTCCGGGATCGGCCAGCGCAGGCGCCGCTCACGGACCACCACACGGCTGACGCGTTGGCCTTCCAGGTGCGGCGCGATCCCGCGCCGGGTAGTTTCGACTTCAGGTAACTCGGGCATGCGTACCTCGTGAAAGAAGGGTCAGTGGGCGCCCAGTTCGCGGATCGACAACTTCATGCTTTCGAAGTCGTAGTCCGACAGGCCCACGTAGTCCAGCACCAGATGGCCGATGGCATTCCACTCATGATCGACAGTCTGGTTGCCCAGCACGCGGTACGACGAGCCGATGTGCTCGGCCATTTTGAGGATCGCCAGCAGGTTTTTCAGCTGCGGATTGCGCGACGATTCATCGCTGAAGATCGCCAGGGCGTTGTGGTGGTTGGCGATGGCGTCGGTCACATGCTCCGGCAGGCGCCAGGATTTGGCGGTGTAGTAGCCGACCACCGCGTGGTTGGTGTTGAACGCGTTGTTCTCGGTGTCGACCACGCGGCAGTCGGGGCCGGCGTTGGCATAGGCCTCTTCGAGCACCGTCATGTAGTTGGGGAAGCGCTTGAGCATCAGCGGCACGCCGCAATCGTGGAACAGGCCGAGGGCGTAGGCCTCGTCCACCGCCTGGGCACCGATGCGCTTGGCCAGGGTCAGGCAGGTCATGGCCACGTCCTGGGCAGTGTCCCAGAAGCGGTTGAGGGTGACGATGGTGTCGTCGCTCATCTCGCCCTTGATCGACAGGGCGTTGATCAGGTTGATGATCGAACGGCTGCCCAGCAGGTTCACGGCGCGCTGGATCGAGGCGATCTTGTTGCTCAAGCCGTAATACGACGAGTTGACGATCTTCAGCAACGCCCCGGACAGGCCCGGGTCCTGGGCGATCAGCCGGGCGATCACTTCCAGGTCCGGGTCAGGCATGTACTGCTCCATCTGCAGATCCACCATGATCTGCGGTTGAGGCGGCACACTGATGCCTTGCAGGGCCTGCTGGATCTGTTCGGCGGATAGCTCTTGGGACATAAGTACTTACTCTGGGCTAGGCGGGGATTCTAACCTCTATGGGAACCTGACCGACACCTCAAAAACCGGAACTGAAACCCGATCCAATGTGGGAGCTGGCTTGCCTGCGATGGCCTCACCGCCGTACGTCAGATACACCGCGCCGTCTGCATCGCAGGCAAGCCAGCTCCCACATGAAACGGCGTGCAACAGGTATACTCCCGCTCTTTTTTCCGGAGCGACGTCATGTCCCTGCCAAGCCTGCGTCTCAAAGCCAACGCCGATCGTCGTTTGCGCAACGGCCACCTGTGGGTCTACAGCAACGAAATCGACGTGGCCGCCACCCCACTCCACGGCTTCCAGGCAGGCGACCAGGCTATCCTGGAAGCGGCCGGCGGCAAGACCCTGGGCATCGTGGCCATGAGCCCGAACAACCTGATCTGCGCCCGCCTGCTGTCGCGTGACATCAAGTTGCCGCTGGACAAGTCGCTGCTGGTGCACCGCCTGAACGTCGCCCTGTCCCTGCGTGACCGCCTGTTCGACAAGCCGTTCTACCGCCTGGTCTACGGCGATTCCGACCTGTTGCCAGGCCTGGTGGTCGACCGTTTCGGCGACATCCTGGTGGTACAGATCGCCTCGGCGACCATGGAAGCCCATAAAGAAGACGTGATCGCCGCCCTGACCCAAGTGCTCAAGCCCAGCGGCATCCTGTTCAAGAACGACTCCGCCGCACGCGACGCCGAAGGCCTCAACCGCTACGTCGAAACCGTGTTCGGCCTGGTGCCGGAGTGGGTGGCGCTGGAAGAAAACGGCGTGAAATTCGAAGCCCCGGTGATCCAGGGCCAGAAAACCGGCTGGTTCTACGACCACCGCATGAACCGCGCCCGCCTGGCTCCGTATGCCAAAGGCAAACGCGTGCTCGACCTGTACAGCTACATCGGCGGCTGGGGCGTGCAAGCCGCGGCCTTTGGCGCCAGTGAAGTGTTCTGCGTCGATGCCTCGGCCTTCGCCCTCGACGGCGTGGAGCGCAACGCCGCGCTGAACGGCTTTGCCGAGAAAATGACCTGCATCGAAGGCGACGTGTTTGAAGCCTTGAAAGAACTGAAAGCCAGCGAAGAACGTTTCGACGTGATCGTCGCCGACCCACCGGCGTTCATCAAACGCAAAAAAGACATGAAGAACGGCGAAGGCGCCTACCGCCGCCTCAACGAGCAAGCCATGCGCCTGCTCAGCAAGGACGGCATCCTCGTCAGCGCTTCGTGCTCCATGCACCTGCCGGAAGACGACCTGCAAAACATCCTGCTGACCAGCGCTCGCCACCTGGACCGCAACATCCAGATGCTCGAACGCGGCGGCCAAGGCCCGGATCACCCGGTGCATCCGGCGATTGCCGAGACGCGCTACATCAAGAGCATCACGTGCCGGTTGCTGCCTAACAGCTAAGTAGAGTTAGAACGCAGAACAAAATGTGGGAGCGGGCTTGCTCGCGAATGCGGTGGATCAGTTACAAAGTTGTTAACTGACACACCGCATTCGCGAGCAAGCCCGCTCCCACACTTTTTTGCGCAGTGCCAGAAACATTGTTCCGACTTCTACAAGCCACTTTTTTTGATTGAATTCCATTTTCCGCAGACTAGTATCGATTTCTGGTTCTACTCCGGGAAAACAAAAACAATGTCTGGGCCCGCCCTCTCGCGCTTCATCCTGATCACCTGCATTTCCCTGATCAGCTTCTTTCCGATCAATATCCTGCTGCCCTCCTTCCCCGCCCTGTCCGCCCACTTCGATACGCCCACCGCTGACGTCGCGCTGTCCATCAGCCTGTTCACGCTGGTCTTTGCGATCTCCCAACTGGTGGCCGGCCCGCTGTCGGATAAATGGGGGCGCAAGGAAGTGCTGATCGGCTGCATCAGCCTGTCGATCCTCGGCGCCATCGGTTGCGCATGGGCGCCGGATTACCTGAGCTTCCTGCTGTTTCGCAGTGTCCAGGCCATGGGCTGTGGATTTTTCGTGCTGGGCCACGCGCTGGTGGAAGACCTGTTCGACGAACAAGACCGCGCCCGCGTGCGCCTGTATTACATGACCTTGAGCGGCTCGTTTGTCGCGCTGTCACCGCTGATCTTCATGGACACGCTGCAGCTTTCCGAATACCAATACGCGCTGGTGCTGATGGTGTACGGCGTGGCCGACCTGCTCGGCGGCGTCGTGGCGTCGTATTTGCAAAAACGCATCACGCTGTCGCGGCAGATAAACATCGGCCTCGGCTTGCTGAGTGTCGCCGGGGTGCTGTTGACATTGATTGTCGGCATGCACGCCATCACCACGGTGACCTTGCTGATCCCGATGCTGATCAGCGCCCTCAGTTTTATCGTGCTCAGCCTATGGGGGCTGGTGACCAACCGGCAGACTACGGCTCGCGCATTACCGGCGTGAGCAGCATGTCACTGGTCTGCAATTGCCGGTAACGCGGCTTGACCAGTTCGATCCTGCCGATGCGGATGTCGTGGATCAGCGTTTCGGTGTCCACATAGCCGTCCGGCAGTTGCGTCCAGACCAGTGGGCCGCGATCGTCCCATTGGCCTTTCTCATCCAGGGCAAAGATGCGCGGTGGCTTGGAGTCTTGGCGGTAGCCGGTGTTTGGAATCGCCAGCACTTCGGGCTGGCCGTCCAGGTCCAGATCCACCGCCCACAACACACAGTTGGACTCGCACGGTGAGTCGGTAGCCAGGCTCAGTTCGGCAAACTGCTCGCTGCCCTTGGGCTTGGGACCGATCCATTCGAGTTCGGGCTTGGGCCGGCGGGCGCGCTCCTTTTCATACTGTTCGCTGAAACTCAGCGCCGTGTCGTCCATGCGCTCGCGCAAGGCACGACGCGAATCCGCGTCAAGAATGCGCTCTTTATCCAGATCCTCCTGCAACTTGGCGTAAGCCTCCTCGCCGGCCTTCTCCAGGCCAAAACGCAGGTAGTGCGCATCAAAGGCCTCGGCCTTGGTGCGCCCGTCCAGCAAGCGTTGCACCTGATCATTCACACTGATCTGTACCGGGTTGAGCAGCGGCGTGTTGATCAACACCACCAGCGCACAAAACAGCAACGCCAGTGCCGGGTTGGTCACACGCAAGTTGCCCAGCCACACCGGTTTACGCAGCACCACCGCCCACACCGCCGCCAGGCCGTACAAACCACACAGTGATGCCGCCGCCAGCGCAATGAACCGTTGCGGCGACAAGGCGTATTGCTCGACCCGCAGCCAGCTCGAATAAAACGCCAGCGCCGCGAGCACCGGCAGGCACAACAGGCTCAACTCGATAAACCGCGTCAGCCACTTTGGATACGGCCGAGGCTGCGCGCCATCCTGGAACACCCCGTTGAGCAGAAACAGCTGAGCCCCGGCCAGCACCAGCAAAATCGGTGTGGAATAGCCCGTCGCCCATATCCGCCCAAGCCCGGTAAACGGCAGGGCCAGGGTAAACAGCACGCTGATCAGCGCAATCAACGGCAGTAGCAAACCACACGCGCTGAACAGCATGCCGCGCATCTGGCCGATGACTTTTTCACTGCGGGCCGCCAAGTACATGCCGAGCGCGAACACCAGTGGCAGGGCGAAACACAGGAACAACTCACTCCAGAAATGATGCTCGAAGAACTCGATGCCCAACATCAGGAACAGCCGGCCCCACAGCTTGAGCAACGCCATGAACAGCCCCACCAGGATCAACGCGTAGAGCACGATGAACACGCTGTTCCAGGCTTGCTGGAACAGGTCTTCATAGCGCCAGCGCTGGCCTTTGGCCGAGGGCCAGGCAAACAGGAAGCTGGCGCAGACGTAGCTCAGCACCACCACACTGATAAACCACGAGTTGATCGCCCAACGGTTGTCGCCGATATGCTCGACGCCATAACACACCCACAACGTCATGCCGCCCATCAGCAGGGTGAACAGCAGCGTCGGCAACAGCGAACGCCAGTGCCGGACTTTTTCCCCGAGCAACTGCAACGTGGTGCCGCCCACCAGGACCAGGGTGTAGGTGACAAAAAACAGCGCTTCGTTCAAGCGATACAGCTGGTCGGAGTAATAGAAGGCGATTCCCTGGACCAGGCCGATCAGCAGGTAGAACCCAAGAAAACGATTGATACCGGGCATTCCAGTTCCTTTGGAGTGGAGAGGGACAAAAAAGGCCGCCAGTCTAAACAAAGCCGCAGGCCCTGTATTGCCCCGTTCCCTCCAGACGCCAGCGGTGTAGAATCGGCCCTATTCATCGCCAGTCATCCCCCGGCGGGTTTATGAGCTCGAGGCCCAAGCACGCGGCGATCCCGCGACGCGAGTGGCAACTTCCGGACACACGGCCATTTTTCGGGTGTTCCAGTCGTGAAATAGAAGCTCACTCCCCTTTAGTACTTGATTAGCCGCCCGGAGTGCTCCAATGCCTGATTACCGCTCGAAAACATCCACCCACGGCCGCAACATGGCCGGCGCGCGCGCACTGTGGCGTGCCACGGGGATGAAAGATGACGACTTCAAGAAGCCGATCATCGCGATTGCCAACTCGTTCACCCAGTTCGTACCCGGCCATGTCCACCTCAAGGACCTGGGCCAACTGGTCGCCCGCGAGATCGAACGCGCCGGCGGTGTGGCGAAAGAATTCAACACCATCGCCGTCGACGACGGCATCGCCATGGGCCATGACGGCATGCTGTATTCCCTGCCGAGCCGCGAGATCATCGCCGACTCCGTGGAATACATGGTCAACGCCCACTGCGCCGACGCCATCGTGTGCATCTCCAACTGCGACAAGATCACCCCCGGCATGCTGATGGCCGCCCTGCGCCTGAACATCCCGGTGATCTTCGTCTCCGGCGGCCCGATGGAAGCCGGCAAGACCAAGCTCGCCTCCCACGGCCTCGACCTGGTGGACGCCATGGTCATCGCCGCCGATTCCAGCGCTTCTGACGAGAAGGTCGCGGAATACGAGCGCAGCGCTTGCCCTACATGCGGCTCGTGCTCCGGCATGTTCACCGCCAACTCGATGAACTGCCTGGTGGAAGCCCTGGGCCTGGCCTTGCCGGGCAACGGTTCGACACTGGCCACCCACAGCGACCGCGAGCAGCTGTTCCTGCAGGCCGGCCGCACCATCGTCGAGCTGTGCAAGCGTTACTACGGCGAGAACGATGACTCGGTGTTGCCGCGCAACATTGCCAACTTCAAGGCGTTCGAAAACGCCATGACCCTGGACATCGCCATGGGCGGTTCCACCAACACCATCCTGCACTTGCTGGCCGCGGCCCAGGAAGCCGAGATCGATTTCGACCTGCGCGACATCGACCGCCTGTCCCGCCACGTGCCGCAGCTGTGCAAAGTCGCGCCGAACATCCAGAAGTACCACATGGAAGACGTGCACCGCGCCGGCGGGATCTTCTCGATCCTCGGCTCCCTGGCCCGTGGCGGCCTGCTGCACACCGACCTGCCGACCGTGCACAGCCGCAGCATGGAAGAAGCCATCGCCAAGTGGGACATCACCCAGACAGACGACGAAGCGGTGCACCACTTCTTCAAGGCTGGCCCGGCCGGCATCCCGACGCAAACCGCGTTCAGCCAGTCGACCCGTTGGGACACGCTGGATGACGACCGTGAAAACGGCTGCATCCGCAGCGTCGAGCACGCCTACTCAAAAGAAGGCGGCCTGGCCGTGCTGTACGGCAACATCGCTCTGGATGGCTGCGTGGTGAAAACCGCCGGTGTGGATGAATCCATCCACGTCTTCGAAGGCCGCGCCAAGATCTACGAAAGCCAGGACAGCTCGGTTCGCGGCATCCTCGCCGACGAAGTGAAGGAAGGCGACATCGTGATCATCCGCTACGAAGGCCCGAAAGGCGGCCCGGGTATGCAGGAAATGCTCTACCCGACCTCCTACCTGAAATCCAAGGGCCTGGGCAAAGCCTGCGCCTTGCTGACCGACGGCCGTTTCTCCGGCGGCACCTCGGGCCTGTCCATCGGCCACGCTTCGCCGGAAGCCGCAGCCGGCGGCGCGATCGGCCTGGTGCAGGATGGCGACAAGGTGCTGATCGACATTCCGAACCGCTCGATCAACCTGTTGATCAGCGATGAAGAACTGGCGGCACGCCGGGTCGAGCAGGACAAGAAGGGGTGGAAGCCGGTGGAGAAGCGTCCGCGCAAAGTCACCACCGCGTTGAAAGCCTATGCCCTGCTGGCCACCAGTGCCGACAAGGGTGCCGTGCGTAACAAGGCGATGCTTGACGGGCTATAACCCCCCTCAGCGCCTCAAAAATGCCCCGATCTTCGGGGCATTTTTTTGCCCCCTCGCTGGAACTAAATGTCATCAGCTACCGATAAACAAACTGACCCTACCGAACTCAGCACTGCAAATGCCCGTTCATGGTTTCAGTTTTCTAACAGGTAACGCTCATGCCCAGAATCGCGCCTGCACCTTCTTTCACTGTTGCCCCGCAACTCCAGCATCCTCCACAACACAAAGCAAACCTGCCGCCAAACGGGGCAACGGCCCTTGGTGAACATTTCTACCTACTCCAAGGCCCGACACAGCAGTCTCCCAGAAAACTGGTCATCAGCGCCCATGGCGCCTACCTTCCGGGTATGAACTTGAAAGTGCCAGAGAACACGTCTCTTGTTTTTTATGGCCCGGATGGCCATTCGCTGCAAGACCCCACCCTGGGTGGCGTAGCCCGAGAAACCGTGAATATTTACGAGAAAACGCGCCCTGGTGAAGACGTCCGAAATTATCTGCTCGGCAAATACCCGGAGGACTCTTACAACAACATTCGGTATACCGTGAACAACTCGGACTTCGACGTGCTGACTGTACGCAACCGGAAAACCCCTTCACTCGCCTTGAGGAACATAGCCATCACTTTGCAGGATGCCCTGACGGAGGTGAATAACAAGGGGCTGCAGTATCAAGAGATTCACGCTTCATTCTGTCGCCCGAACCTGCTTAATCCTGCAGCACCTCTATACCGTGCCACTTTGCGTGAAGAAAGTTGCGATACAGTCCCGGCAACTGGAGCGCCGATACAGGATAAGTCGTCAGGCTGAAACGCCGCGCATAAAAAGTGCCCGCCAAGAGCCGGGCATTTTTTATCCGGCTGAAATCAGAACTGTGGGGTGTAGGTCATGGTGAACATCACATTGCGCGGGTCGCCATAGTAGTTACTGCCCCAGTTCGCGTTGTACGCCGGGATGTAGTACTTCTTGTCGAACATATTGTTCAGGTTCGCCGCGACGGTGAACTCCTGGTTGATCTTGTAGGTCACCCGCGAATCCCACAGTGCATTGCCCGGCACGCTGAAGGTGCGGTCGTAGGCGACGGTGCTGCTTTGCGCCGTCACGCCAGCACCGACGCTGAACTTTTGCCAGTCCCCCGGCAATTGGTAGTCGCCCCACACCTTGAGCAGGTGCTTGGGCGTCCAAGTGCTGAAGACCTTGCCTTCGTAGGTGTCGTCCTTGAGGAACTTGGTGGTGTTGTAGGTGTAGCTGGAGACCAGTTGCAGACCCGGCAGCACTTCACCGCCCAATGTGGCTTCAAAGCCCTGGCTGCGAACCTTCCCCGAGGCCACCGAGCAGTACCAGCCATTGCAGTTCATCGGCCCTTGCAGGTCCTGGACGCCACGGTTTTCCTGGTCGTAGCGGAAGATCGCAAACGAGGTGTTGAGGCGGCCATCGGCCAGTTCACCCTTGATGCCCAGCTCGTAGTTCTTGCCCTCGATAGGCTTGAGCAGCGAGCCGGAGGTGGTCAGGTTGGTTTGCGGCTCGAACGCATCGGCGTAGCTGGCATAGGCCGACCATTGATCGTTCAGGGCATAGACCAGGCCTGCATACGGGGTGACCTTGCCGGAGGTTTGCGTGGTGCTTTCCTCGGCAGCGCCGTACACGCCCTGGCGACCGTTCTGGCCGATGTAGGAGTACTCATACCAACTGGTGCGCGCGCCGAGGATCAGCGTGAGCGGGTCCAGCACCTTGACGCGCCAGGTGCCGTAGATGCCTTTCTGGCGAATGTCATACCAGCTCTTCGAGGCGTTCCCCGCCTGGAACAACTGGTATTTGTCGCGCTGCACACGGTTGTGGTCGATGTTGAAAATATCCGCGCCATTCGTTGCCGCCCGCGCCCACTGGTCGTCGGTGGTGAGTTTGGAATAGTTGGCGCCCAGGACCATTTCCTGTTGGAAACCCAGGCCGTCGAACTTGCCGTTGACATACACGTCCGCGCCACGACTTTTGGTATTGAAGTCGGTCACCCAGTCGATGTAGCGCACATTGCCCGTATCACCGGGGTTGGGGACGGTATCCCACGTCGCCTGGTACGTCGCGTCGTTATGCTCGTCCATTGCCACCAGCGCAGCCTTCACTTTCCAGTCATCGTTGAAACGATGCTCCAGGTCGGCGAACACCTGGGTCTGGTTGTTGACGGCACGGTTCCAGCTGGCGCCGACAAAGGTCGAACGCGGCAGGCCGATATCACTGCCATTGGCGTAGCGGGGCAACGACATGAAATTAGGGCGTGAGTGGCCTTTCTGGTTACTGATGCCGACGCCCACGGTAGTGTCTGGCGTGAAGTCGTAGTCGACGGCGCCGTAGACGGTCTGGTTCCAGCCGCCCGCGTAATCGACGAAGGAGTTGGTGGTGTCGTAATCCGCCACAAACCGGCCGCGCAAGGTGCCTTCCGGGTTGAGCGGGCCACCGGCATCGACTTGGGTGCCGTAGTGGTCCCACGAGCCGGCCTTGGCGGTGATGGTCACTGTGGGCGCCTGCTGGCCACGCTTGCGCACCAGATTCATGGTGCCGCCGGGGCTGTTGGCGCCTTGCAGCAAGGCGGCCGGGCCGCGCAGGGTTTCGACGCGGTCGTAGATCGCCATGTTTTCGGTGAGGTAGCTGCCCAGCGTGTAGGTGTTACGCGGGATGCCCACGCCGTCGTATTGCAGCGTGCCCACTTCGAAACCACGGGAGAAGATGAACATGCCAGGGCCAGGAGATTTGGTCGCCGTCAGGCCGGGCGTGCGCTTGACCACGTCGGACAGCTTGGTGGTGTTCTGGTCGTCCATCTGCTTGCGGGTCATGACGCTGACCGACTGCGGGATGTCCTTGAGTTTCTGCTCGCCCTTGCCGATGGTCACGGCCCCCGTGGTGTAGGAGCCGGTACCTTCGGTGGTGACGCCCAGGCGCTCGGCACTGATGGTGGTGGCGCCGACTTCGAGGGCGCCACCGGCGTCCACACGCTTTTCCAGGGTGACGGTATCGGCATTGATAAACGCTGCGCTCAAGCCCGTGCCGCCGAGCAGTTGCCCCAAGGCTTCACGCTGCCTCAGGTTGCCCTTCACCCCCGGCGACACCACCCCCTGGGTCAACTCACCATTCACCAACACCTGCACCCGCGTCAGCGCCGAAAATGCCGCCAGCGCACCGTCCAGGCTTTGCCCTGGAATATCGAAGCGGTAAGTCTGGGCCTGGATGGTCTCAGCAGCCTGCAAATACAGCGGCGCAGTGCCGCTGGCCAAGGAAATGGCCAGTGCCAGCAAGGGCCGTGCGGCGTATCGGTGTGCCATGAATGGTGCTCCCCGGTGCAAAAAAGTCGGTGATCGGCGCCGCACTACTTGAGAGTGCTTACTATTTACGCCTCAGTGATCAAGGACGATGCCCCACCGGGAAACCCTGAAAATATTTTGAAAAAGTTGCCGTCAGGACGCTTTGCCTTCGCGCAACACCAGCAAATACGGGGTGTAGCGCTCGGCATGCAGGTTGAGGGTATATTCCAGCGCCTTGATTACGGCATCGGGTTTGTCGATCTCAAACACGCCGGAGACCACGCGATTGCGCAACGCGTCGCCAAGCACCAAGGTCTTGCCGGGCCAGTAACGGTTCAACTCGTTGACCACTTCCGACAGCGGCTGTTGGCGGAACACCAGTTGGCGCTGGCGCCAGGCGAAACCGCTGGCGGGATCGAAAGCGTGCACGTCGGCGAGGCGCTGGTCCTGATATTCCACCGCCCGTCCCGGCTCCAGGTAGACCGGCTCGCCCATGCCCGCACTGACCTGCACCTTGCCCTCGGCCACCTGCACCCGCGTCTGCGCATCGCGCCGCGCCACGCTGAACTGGGTGCCGACCACCTTGACCCAGCCCTCACCGGACTGCACCACGAACGGCCGCGCCGGGTCCTTGGTCACGCTGAAAAAACCTTCGCCACGCAGCAGACGAATCTGACGCTCGCCGCCGCTCATGCGCACTTGAATCGCGCTGTCGGTGTTGAGTTGCAACTGAGAGCCATCGGCCAATTCGACGGTGCGCGATTCGCCGGTGCCGGTGGCGTAGTCCGCGCGCAGGCGGTCGAGCCAGGGCGTGTTCTGTACGGTCAACCCAACCGCCAGCAGCACGGCAGCGGCATAAGCCCAGCGCCGCGCGGGTTTGCGCCACGCGGCCTGCTCGGCGCGGCGGATCAACCGTGCCGGTTCACGCAAACCGCCGAGCATCGCCTGTACTTCCTGCCACGCGTCGTCCTGGGGCTGGCCCTGCCCGAGCCAAGCGGCAAAGGCGTCCATCTCGGCCGGGGTCACGTCCTCGGCCTGCAAGCGGAAGTACCAGGCGCACGCTTCTTCGAACAACGCGTCGGCAGTGGGTAACGCAGTCATGTCCGACGTCCTTGTGCATCGCAGGCAAGCCGCGTCTTGATGTAGGCGCGGCATTCAATCAAGGCGCGACGCAATTGGTATTCCACGCTGCGCGGGGTGATCGACAGGCGTTCGCCAATCTGGCGGTAGGAAAGTTCGTCGACATGATAGAGCAGGAAGATCTGCCGAGTCGCCTCGGGCAACGCCAGGATCGCGTCCTGCATCAGTTGCTCCTGCTGGTAGGCGGCCAATTGTTCATCGGCGCCGGGGTTGCTGCACGGCAGTTCTTCGCTGGGCTCGCCGGCGTCCAGGCGCTCACGGCGAATGGCCTGGCGCTGGTGATCGCGCACCAGGTTACTGGCGATGGTGAAGAGGAAGGCCGGGAGGTTGTCGATCTTCTCGCCGGAGTCCAACCGGGCCAGGCGCAGGAACGATTCCTGGGTCAGGTCGGCGGCTACCTGGGCGCTGCCGGTGCGGCGGGTGACGAAGGCTTCGAGGGCTTTCTTCTGCTCCGCGAACAGGCGCGCGATCTGCGAATTCCAGGAGAGCACGGCACTACCTTGAGGTGAACGAGGGGTTCAGGAGGTGCGCACGCTAGCAGAGGATGAGATTGGTTCGCAATTGAAATCTATTTTTTGCTGGGGGTCATGCGGTGTTTTTGAGGCCGTCTTCGCGAGCAAGCCCGCTCCCACATTTTGACCGCGTTTCAACATGAGAATGCGGTCAAAATGTGGGAGCGGGCTTGCTCGCGAATGCAGGCGACTCGGTGTTACTGAATGTCATCCGGTTTGACGATCACCCAATTCTTGTCCGCCGTCACCGCCAGCCCTTCCTTGGCCTGCGCCGCCGCGTGCTTGGCCATCATGCCGTTGAGCTGGGTCATGTATTTGTCCTTGCGGTTGATCCACAAATGCACGCCGCCCTTGGCCACGTCCACATCGTGGAACAGCATGTAGCCATCGCTCGTTGGCGTGTCGCCGCCCACCAGCACCGGTTTTTTCCACTCGTCGATGTAGGTCAGGATCGCCGCGTGTTTACCGGCCATCCAGGTGGCCGGGGTCCACAGGTAAGGGGTGAGTTCGAGGCCGAGGTTGGCTTTCTCGTCATATTTGCCGGCGCTGATCTGTTTGCGTGCGGTGGTCAGCTCGCCGGTCTTGCGGTCCTTGAGCAGGGTGGTCACGCCGATGACGTTCTCGGGTTTGACGTTGTAGCCGTACTTCGGATCGGCGGCGACCATGCGCACCAGTTCTTCCGAGGCAGCGGTCATCACATACACGTCGATGCCGTTTTCCATCAGCTTGTTGTACAGCTCCTGCTGGCCGGTGAAGACTTTCGGCGGCTGCACTTCGGATTTTTTCACCACGTCGCCTTCGAAATAGCTGACAGGCACCGGCTTGCCGGAGGCCATCAGTTCGTCGACCTGGACCTTGAGTTCCTTGAGGGTGAACCCCGAAAACACCTGGGCGACCCACGGGTAGCAGACCATGTCGTCCACTTCGCAGAGGCGATAGTAGTAACTGAACAGACTTTCCTTATGGTCGGCAGTGTCTTTGAACGGCATAAGCTTGAGCGACGGATCAAGGCTGTCGCGGGTGATCAGGCCCTTGTTTTCCATGTAGGGCAACAGGGACTCTTCGAGGTCGTAGCGGTAGCTGGTGTTGTCCATGTCGAACACCGCGAAATTGCCCTTGTTGGCGTTGGCGGCGATCATTTTGTTCAGTTGCTCGGCGGCCGGGGCCGGCCAGTGTTTCAACTCGGTGGCGGCCATGGCGTGGCCAGCAAGGCCCAGGCACAGCGCGGCGGCAAACATTCTCGAAGCGAGCTTCATATGCGTTTTCTCCCTGAGTGAAAGACATCGACGCTAACAAATCCCTGTGACAGTTAGCGCCCGAGCACGACCGCTTGCGTCCTGATTCCGCCAACGCCATATACCTGAGCGTCAAAGGCTTATTCCAAAAGCGACAGTCACCATTCGATATCGGTATTAAATCAATATATTTCAAGCTGTTAGGCTTTCCGGTTCGCAATCGCAGGCTCACGCGATTGGCAGCCTCTGACGGAGCTTCAATGAATCTGCCTCTGATTCTCAACTTACTGGTGTTCGTGGTCCTGTTACTGGGCCTGGCACAAACCCGCCGCACAAACTGGAGCCTGGCCAAGAAGGTGTTGTTCGCCCTGGCCCTGGGCGTGGCGTTCGGTGTGGCACTGCATAGCATTTACGGCGCCGGCAACCCGGTGCTCAAGGCTTCCATCGGCTGGTTCGACCTGGTCGGCAACGGTTATGTGCAATTGCTGCAAATGATCGTGATCCCGCTGGTATTTGCTTCGATTCTCAGCGCCGTGGCGCGGTTACACAACGCCGCGTCCCTGGGCAAGATCAGCTTCCTGACCATCGGCACACTGTTGTTCACCACCGCGATCGCGGCGTTGATCGGTATCGGCCTGACCAACCTGTTCGGCCTCACCGCCGAAGGCCTGGTGGCCGGCACCCAGGAAATGGCGCGCCTGCAGGTGATCCAGAGTGATTACGCGGGCAAGGTCGCCGACCTGAATATCCCGCAGTTGCTGCTGTCGTTCGTGCCGTCGAACCCGTTCGCCGACCTGGCGCGGGCCAAGCCGACGTCGATCATCAGCGTGGTGATTTTCGCCGCGTTCCTGGGGGTTGCCGCGCTGCAACTGCTCAAGGATGACGTGGAAAAAGGCCAGAAAGTGCTCAACGCCATCGACACCCTGCAAGCCTGGGTGATGCGCCTGGTGCGCTTGGTGATGAAATTGACGCCGTACGGCGTATTGGCGCTGATGACCAAGGTGGTCGCCGGTTCCAACCTGCAAGACATCATCAAGCTCGGCAGTTTCGTGGTGGTGTCGTACCTGGCCCTGGGCCTGATGTTCGTGGTGCACGGCCTGCTGCTGTCCCTGGCCGGGATCAACCCGCTGCGCTTTTTCCGCAAGGTCTGGCCGGTGCTGACATTTGCCTTCACCAGCCGCTCCAGCGCGGCGGCGATCCCATTGAGCATCGAGGCGCAGACCCGTCGCCTGGGCATCCCGCACTCCATCGCCGGTTTCGCCGCCTCGTTTGGCGCGACCATCGGCCAGAATGGTTGCGCGGGTCTTTACCCGGCGATGTTGGCGGTGATGGTGGCGCCGACCGTGGGCATCAACCCGCTCGACCCGCTGTGGATCGCGACGCTGGTGGCGATTGTGACCCTGAGTTCGGCCGGTGTGGCGGGCGTGGGCGGCGGCGCGACGTTTGCCGCGCTGATCGTGCTGCCGGCGATGGGCTTGCCGGTGTCATTGGTGGCGTTGCTGATTTCCGTGGAGCCACTGATCGACATGGGCCGCACGGCGTTGAACGTGAACGGCTCGATGACGGCCGGGGCGATTACCAGCCAGATCATGGGGCAGACGGATAAAGCCGTATTGGATGCCGATGAGCACGCCGAACTAGCCCAAGCCTAAACTTGTAGCGCTGGGCGGCGAAGCCGCCCCAAAACCAGACACCGCGTTTTTCCTGAAACACCGCGGCGTACCTGTTGGGGCGGCTTCGCCGCCCAGCGCGGGCAAGCCCGCTCACTACGGGCTGTCAGGCTTTTTTCCAGACTTCGAAGTTGTAGGCAGGCTTGTCACCTTCAGCCGGATTTTCTTGGTTGGAAACCAGCTTCCACTGGTTCAAATCAAACTCCGGAAACCACGCATCCCCCTGCGGGCTCAACGCCACCCGCGTCAAATACAGGCGATCGGCCTGTTCCAGCCCCTGCGCATACAACTGCGCACCGCCGATCAGCATCAGCTCATCCACGCCCTGCTCCAGCGCCCACGCTTCGGCGCGCTCAACCGCAGCGTCCAGCGACGGAAAAACCTCGGCACCTTCCAGCACCAGATCGGTCTGACGGCTGACCACAAGGTTCAAGCGCCCCGGCAACGGTCGGCCCAGGGAATCCCAGGTCTTGCGCCCCATGATGATCGGCTTGCCGAGCGTGGTGGCCTTGAAATATTTGAAATCCCCCGGCAAATGCCAGGGCATGCTGTTGTCGACGCCGATCACGCGGTTTTCACCGAGGGCTGCGATCAGGCTTAAAGGGAGAGTTTTTTTCATGGCGACGAGAATACCAGAGCCCCGAGTCAGGGGTTATGCTCCAGGCTCACAAACACAACAGGACGGCGCGTGACTGCACTGACCCCGCTGCAAAAACTCTGGCTGACAGAAACCGTGCGCCTGCGCGAAGAACACGCAGGCCCCTTGGACGACCAGGAAGCCAACCGCCTGGCCCGCGCGGCCGGTGGCGATTTGCCGACGCGTATCCAGCGCCGCGCTCTGCACCTGGCCGAACGCGATGGCCTGAGCGCCGCCCTCACCCGCTGGCTGCAAGGTGCGCGCCTGGCGCTGGTGCTGCTGGCCATCGTCGCGCTGATCAGCGGCGCCGGCCTGGCCTTCGCCGCGCTGGGCAACGGCCTGGGCCCGGTGAATGTGTTCTGGGCCTTGGGCAGCCTGCTCGGTTTGAATCTGATCCTGCTGATCAGTTGGGCCCTGGGCCTGCTGTTTGCCGGCGAACACGGCGCCAGCCTGGGGCGGCTGTGGTTGTGGCTCAGCGAAAAACTCGCCCGCGACGCCAAGGCCGCACAATTGGCACCGGCGTTGTTGCTGTTGCTGCAACGCCAGAAACTCAATCGCTGGGCCGTCGGCGTGCTGGTCAACGGCCTGTGGCTGCTGGCCATGCTCAGCGCCCTGGCGATCCTGCTGACGCTGCTCGCCACCCGCCGCTACGGCTTCGTGTGGGAAACCACCATCCTCAGCGCCGACACCTTCGTCGCCGCAACCCAAACGTTGGGCAGCCTGCCCGCGCTGCTGGGCTTCAACGTACCAACCGTCGAGATGATCCGCGCCAGCGGCGATCTCGCGCTGAACATCGAACGCGCCCGCCAGGCCTGGGCCGCTTGGTTGGTAGGCGTGCTGCTGGTCTACGGCCTGCTGCCGCGTCTGCTCCTCGCCCTGCTCTGCCTGTGGCGCTGGCAACGCGGGCGCGCCGCCCTGCGCCTGGACCTCAACCTGCCGGGCTACAGCCAGCTGCGTGAACGCCTGATGCCAAGCAGCGAACGCCTCGGCGTCAACGACGCCGCACCGGAGCAGTTGCCCCCTGTCAGCGGCGGCGTCAGCGACCTGCACAGCGACGGCGCCCTGCTGGTGGCCATCGAACTGGACGACCAGCATCCATGGCCGCCCAAGCTGCCTGCCAACGTCAACGACGCCGGCATCCTCGACAGCCGCGAATCGCGCCACAAACTGCTGGAACAACTCACGCGCTTCCCGCCCGCCCGCCTGGCCATCGCCTGCGACCCACGACGTTCGCCGGATCGCGGCAGCCTCGCGCTGATCGCCGAACTCGCCCGTAGCGCCGCCGCCACCCGTGTGTGGCTGCTGCAAGCACCGCCCGGCCAGGCGCTGGACGCCGAACGCCTGGGCGACTGGCACAGCGCGCTGCAACAGCTAGAGCTGCCCTTCGCCGACTGCGCGCCGCTGAACTGGCTGGAGACCGGTCATGACTAAACCGCTGAAACTCGCCGTGGTCGGCCACACCAATGTCGGCAAAACCTCGCTGCTGCGCACCCTGACCCGCGACGTGGGCTTCGGCGAAGTCTCCCACCGCCCCAGCACCACACGGCATGTCGAAGGTGCGCGCTTGTCGGTGGACGGCGAAGCCCTGCTGGAGTTGTACGACACTCCCGGCCTGGAAGACGCCATTGCCCTGCTCGACTACCTGGAGCGCCTGGACCGCCCGGGTGAACGCCTCGACGGCCCGGCCCGGCTGGCGCGGTTCCTCGAAGGCAGCGAAGCGCGCCAGCGTTTCGAACAGGAAGCCAAGGTGCTGCGCCAACTGCTGGCCTCGGACGCCGGCCTGTATGTGATCGACGCCCGCGAGCCGGTGCTGGCCAAGTACCGCGACGAGCTGCAAGTGCTGGCCAGTTGCGGCAAGCCGTTACTGCCGGTGCTCAACTTTGTCAGCAGCAGCGACCATCGCGAACCGGACTGGCGTGAAGCCCTGGCCCGCCTGGGCCTGCATGCACTGGTGCGGTTCGACAGCGTCGCACCGCCGGAAGACGGCGAGCGCCGCCTGTACGAAAGCCTCGCCCTATTGCTGGAAAACGCCCGGCCGCAGTTGGAGCGCCTGATTCTTGACCAGCAGGCCCAGCGCCAGGCCCGTCAGCAAAGCGCAGCGCGGTTGATCGCCGAGCTGCTGATCGACTGTGCCGCGTGCCGTCGCAGCGTGGTCACCGAAGATGAGCCGCACGCCATCAACGAGCTGCGCAAGGCCGTGCGCCAGCGCGAACAGAAATGCGTGGAAGCGCTGCTCAAACTGTTCGGGTTTCGCCCGCAAGACGCCGCCGCCAGCGATTTGCCGCTGCTCGACGGGCGCTGGGGCGATGACCTGTTCAACCCGGAAACCCTCAAGCAACTCGGGGTGCGCGTCGGTGGCGGGATCGCCGCCGGGGCCGCCGCCGGGGCCGGTGTGGATCTGCTGGTCGGCGGCCTGACCCTCGGCGCCGCCGCCCTGGCCGGGGCGATTGCCGGTGGTGCGCTGCAAACCGCACGCAGTTATGGCAGCCGGCTGCTGGGCAAGATCAAAGGCCAACGCGAACTGACCGTGGACGACAGCGTGCTGCGCCTGCTCGCGCTGCGCCAACGTCAGTTGCTCAAGGCCCTGAACCTGCGTGGGCATGCGGCGATGCACAGCATCAAGGTCGACACGCCCCAGGACAAAAGCTGGCGCGAGGGCAAATTGCCGGACGCGCTGCACAAAGCCCGTGCCCATCCGCAATGGTCGTCGCTCAACCCCCACGCCAAACTCAGCCAGGCCGAACGCCAGGAGCAGGTCGAAGCACTCGCCCAGCGCCTCGACGAAACCTAAGCCGCCAACACCTGCCGCGCCTTGGCCTTGAGCACCTCAAGGTCGAGCAGCGGCACATGCATCTGCTTGGCCTGCTCGTCCCAATGACGCATGCGCAGGCTGACCGCGCAGAGCGGGTCCTGCTCAAAGGCCTGGGCTTCTTCGGCGGTCATCATCCCGCCCTGATAGCCCAGGGTGCGACGGCTGGCTGCGCTCAATCGGGCGTAGTAGCCCGGTTGGTTGAACGTCAGGTAGCGCTTGGCTTGCACGTGATATTCCACGAGCCTGGCCAAGCGTTCGCTGAACCCGGCGCGGCGCAGGTAATCCGCGCCCAGCCTTTCGTGGCTGACCACGCCGTAGCCGCCCATGTCCGCGCCGCCTTGGCCGCACAGATGCCCGATGTCGTGGAAAAACGCCGCCAGCACCACTTCATCGTCAAACCCTTCCAACATGGCAAGCTGCGCGGCCTGGGACATGTGCTCGATCTGCGACACCGGCTCGCCGATGTAATCCGCCGCGCCGTGTCGCTCGTACAGGCCAAAGACCTCGGCAATCGCCTGTTCCGGGCTCATCACACACTCCCCCACAACGCACTGATATTGCGCTCGGCCAGCGCCGGCCCGACGCTCATGCCCACGCCGGTGTGCATCAACGCTGCGCTCACCCCCGGTGCCGCCCGCAGGAACGAGAACGGCCCCGGCCCCCGTGCCCCGTATACGCCCTGCCAGCGCTCCACCACCTGGAGCCTGCAACCCAGGGTCTGCTCGGCCAGTTCGATCATCCAGTCGTCGACCTGCTCGGCGTTGAACGGCGAGGCATCGCTGCCGTAGGCATGGGAGTCGCCGATGATCAGCTCGCCATAGGGTGTCGGGCTGATCAGCAGGTGGATGCCGTGCTCGTGCAGGTGCGGCACATCGCGCAGGATCTGCGCCCGCACCGTCGCCGCCTCGGGCAGGTCGGCGAAGGCGCCGTAGTGCACGCAACTGAGGCCGGTGAGCAAGGCGTGTTGCAGGTTGAGATTAACCGCTGGCCGTGCGCGCAGCATTTGCAGGCGACAGATACTTGGGTTGAGTTCGGCCATCGCGTCGGCCAGCAGGGTTTGGTAGTCGTGACCGGAGCAGACGATGATCTGCTCGCCGCGAAAGCTGCCCGCCGTACTGTGCAGCAGGCCCGGTTCCACATCGCGTACCAGGGTGGAGAAATGAAACTCCACGTTCAATTCGTCGCGAAGGTAGTTGATCAACGCCGGGAGCGCTTCGCGCGAATACAGTTGCTGGTCGTCCTTGCCGTGCAACGCGGCACGGTGATGACGGAACTGGCCGCCATACAAATCCTTCATCGCTGCGCCTTGCAGCAATTCGACGTGGTAGCCGTGTTCCTTGGCGCGGCCGGCGCAGAAGGCTTCGAGCAGATGCTCTTCGGCTTCGTTGCGGGCGAACAGGTAGGCGCCGTTGCGCTTGAGCTGCAGGCCCGCGGCCTGGGCCCAGTGGCCCCAGATGTCACGGCTTTGCCGCGCCAGGTCGAGCATCGTGCCTGGCGGCTGGCCGGTGACCAGGGCCTGGCCGAAGTTGCGTACCGAGGCGCCCAGGGGCGTGGCGCTGCGTTCGAAGACCTTGACCTTGAGGCCGCGCCGGGCGGCGGCGAAGGCGTGGGACAGGCCGAGGATGCCGGCGCCGACAATTAAAAGGTCGGTGGGGTGTGTCATGGAATGATGTCCTGAATTCAAGGCCGCCTTCGCGAGCAAGCCCGCTCCCACATTTGAATGTGTTCACAAATCAAAATGTGGGAGCGGGCTTGCTCGCGAAGAGGCCAGCAGCCCTAACGAAAAAATTACTGACCCGCCACCTTCTCCGACTTCCCGTCATAGCGCTTGCGCCATTCGGTGAGGATGCTGTCGCGGTTCTTCGACGCCCAGGCAAAGTCGTTCTTGATCAGCCGCTGCTCATAATCGGCCCGCAATTCGGTCTGCGGCTTGGCAATCCCCGGCTGGGCGAGCACGGCGAAGTTGTCCTTGTACAGCGCCATCGCCGCTGGGCTGGCGGAAAAGTCGGCGAGTTTTTTCGCCGCGTCGGCGTGGGCCGTGCCCTTCATCACGGCCGTCGCTTCAATGTCCCAACCCAGGCCTTCTTTCGGCAGGATGATGTCCAGCGGCGCGCCCTGGCGCTTCAACTGCACGGCCGGGTATTCAAAGGAAATCCCGATCGGGAATTCACCAGACGCCGCCAGCTTGCACGGCTTGGAGCCCGAGTGAACGTACTGGCCGATGTTCTGGTGCAGGTCGTCCATGTACTGCCAGCCCTGCTTCTCGCCATAGGTCTGCAACCACGCGCTCACATCCAGGAAACCGGTGCCGGACGAGGCCGGGTTGGGCATCACGATCTTGCCCTTGTACTCAGGCTTGGTCAGGTCTTGCCAGCTCACGGGTTTGCTCAGGCCTTGCTTCTCAGCTTCGACGGTGTTGAAGCAAATGGTCGCGGCCCAGACGTCCATGCCCACCCAAGCCGGCGGGTTGGCCGGGTCGCGGTAGTTTTTGCCGATCTTGTCCAGGTCCTTGGGTGCGTAGTTGTCCAACATGCCTTGCTGGTCGAGGATCGCCAGGCTGGAGGCGGCCAGGCCCCAGACTGCATCGGCTTGCGGGCGGTCTTTCTCGGCCAGCAGCTTGGCGGTGATGATGCCGGTGGAGTCGCGCACCCACTTGATTTCGATGTCCGGGTTGGCCTTTTCGAAGGCTTGCTTGTAGGTCTTCAACTGCTCGGCTTCGAGGGCCGTGTACACCGTAAGGTCGGTCTTGGCGAAGGCATTCAGGCTGAATGCAGACAGTACGGCAGCGACCAGTGCCAGGGGTTTGAACATGGAACACCTCCTATCGGGATTATTGGCCCGGCGCGCTCTGGCGCCAGGCTTGGGAGCGACGCAACGCGCCACGTGAGGCCCACGCCAGCAACAGCGAGACGCCGGCCGAGGTGAACAGGATCAGGGTCGACATGGCCGCCGCGCCGCCCACGTTGCCGGCATCGTCCATGTTCAACACGGCGACGGCGGCGAGGATGGTGTCGGGGCTGTAGAGGAAAATCGCGGCGGATACGGTGGTCATCGCCGATACAAACAGGTAGCGCACGATGTCCAGCAGCGCCGGCAGGCAGATCGGCACGGTGACTTTCAGGTAATGGCGATACAGCGGCGCCTTGAGGGACAGCGCGGCGGCTTCGAACTCGGCGTCCAGCTGGCGCAACGCCGTGGTGGCGGTCATCTGCGCGGTGGTCAAATAATGCGCAATGGTGCACACCACCAGCAGCGTCATGGTTCCGTAGAACACATGCAGCGGGTTGCCGTTGAGGTTGAAAAAGAACACGTAGCCCAGGCCCAGCACCAACCCCGGCACGGCCATCGGCACAAAGCTGAGCAGGCGCAGCGCGAGGTTCAGGCCCTTCTGGCCCTTGGTCTTTTCCATCAGGTAGGCGCCGGTGAAGATCAGCACGCTGCCGATCAACGCGGTGCACAAGGCCAGGGTCAGGCTGTTGCGATAGGCCAGCCAGCCGCCGCCGGCGGTGTCTTCGAACTGGTAGTGGGTCAGCGACAGCGACAGGTTGTACGGCCAGAATTTCACCAGCGAGGAGTACACCGCCATGCCGAACACCAGCAGCAAAACGGCGCAGATCAGTAGGACGATGGCCAGGTAGCAGCCGTCCCTCGAACGCGATGGCAGCGGTTGGAACACTTGGGCGCGGCCGCTCATAGAGTCGCCATGACGGCGGCGCAACCACGCATCCACGCCGAAGCTGAACAGCGCCGGCAGCAGCAACACCATGCCGATCAACGCGCCGCGACCGAACTGTTGCTGGCCGACCACCGCCTTGTACGCCTCCAGCGCCAGCACCTGATAATCGCCGCCGACCACCACGGGCACGCCGAAGTCGGTGATGGTCAAGGTAAACACCAGACAGAATGCGGCGAACACCGCCTGGCGCGTGGCCGGCCAGGTGATGCTGCGAAACGCCCGGGCCGGGCTCGCCCCCATGCTGGAGGCCGCGTCGAACAGGCGCGCATCCGCCAGGGACAGCGCCGACAGCAGGATCATCAAGGCGTGTGGGAAGGTGTAGATCACTTCGCCCAGAACGATGCCCCAGAAACCGTAGATATTCTCCGAGAGCAAGCCGCGCAACATACCCTGGTTGCCGAATAGATAAACCAGCGCAATCCCCGGCAGCATCGACGGTGCCATCAACGGCAACAGGGACAGGCCGCGCCAGATCGCCTTGCCGGGAATCAGCGTGCGTTGCAGGGCGTAGGCAAACAGGTAGGCCAGCGGTACGACGATGGCCGCGACGCTGAGGGAAACTTTCAGACTGTTGCCAAGCAACCAGTGGAAGTTGGCGCTGGTGATCAGTGCTTTAGCCGCGACCAGACCGCCGCCCTGCCCCGCTTCGCTGCTGAAACCACGCCAGAAGATCGCCAGCAACGGCAGCAACACGGCGACGCCCAGCAAGCACAGCCAGAGCAGTTTGCCGCCGACCACAAACAGGCGGTCGCCCAGTTCGGCACGGGAAGCCTGGCGCACGGCGGGCAAGGTCATGACAACGGCCATCTCAGGCAAACACCTGCAGGCTGCGCGGCGGCAAGGCCACCCAGATGTCCTGGGCGCCCAGGCGCGGCATGGCTTCCGGGGCCAGTTCGGCGAGCAGCGCATGGCCGGGTAACTGCTCGAGCTCAAAGCTCATGCGGCAGCGGTTGCCGAGGAACGTGACCTCGCGGACCTTGGCCGGGAACAGGTTTTCTTCATGCACCGGCGGGTTGACGCTGATGGCTTCCGGGCGGCAGAACAGGCGGCCGGACTTGGCCACGCCGGCATCATCAGCCAAGCGCATGTTCATCCCGCCGACCTGGGCGTGGCTGGCGCTGTTGCGGCTGAATGGCAGCCAATTGCCCTGGCCGACAAATTCCGCCACGAACGACGTGGCCGGGCGGTCGTAGATTTCCTGGGGCGTGGCGTACTGCTCGACCTTGCCGTTGTTCATAACGGCGATGCGGTCGGCCATCAGCATGGCTTCGTCCTGGTTGTGGGTGACCATCAGCGTGGTGATGCCCAGGCGCCGTTGCAGTTGGCGCAGTTCGGTGCACAGATGCTCGCGCACACGGGCGTCGAGGGCGGACATCGGTTCATCCAGCAGCAATAACGACGGCGCAGGCGCCAGCGCCCGGGCTAGAGCCACGCGTTGTTGCTGGCCGCCGGAGAGTTGGCCGGGGTATTTCTTTTCACTGCCGACCAGGCCGACCAGTTCCAACATCTGAGCGACACGCTTGCGCACTTCATCGCGGCCGCTGCCGGCGAGGCCGTAGCCGATGTTCGCTTCGACAGTCAGGTTGGGAAACAGGGCGTAGGACTGAAACAGAATGCCGTAGTCCCGCGCCTGGGGTGGCAGCAGGGAAACGTCGCGGTTGCCCAGGTAAAGTTCGCCGCTGTCCTGGCGCTCGAGCCCGGCGATGCAGCGCAGCAAGGTGGTCTTGCCACAGCCGGACGGGCCCAACAGGCACACCAACTCACCGGCGGCGACGTCCAGGGATACGTTGTCGAGCGCAGTGAAGGCGCCGAAGCGTTTCTGGATATTGCGCACCTTCATCGGCGCGCCGGGTTGGCTCAGGGCAGTGTTCATGCGTGGCACCTCATCAAACGGATGAGGGTCATGCTAGGTAGGCAATGCGTCGCGCGTGTGGCAGGAAGGCAAAAGGTGTTGATAGTGGTATTGGTGGATTTGGGTAGGGGTCAAAGGGGTGTGGTGCCTGCACTGCCGCTTTTGCGGGTAAGCCCGCTCCCACACTTGATCGGGTTCACACGGTCAAAATGTGGGAGCGGGCTTGCCCGCGAAGAGGCCCTCAAGACCACCATAGAACTCAGAGGGGCGACATTTCCTGCGCCAAGCCCAGAAACGCCGCTGGCAACCGTGCGCTTTTTCTTTCCTTGAGGCAGTACAAATACTCCGGAATCTGCGGCGCATGCTCGATGGTCAGCACCCGCAGTTGCGGGTCATGGGGCACTTCCTGGCGCGCAATGATGCTGATGCCGATATTGCGCAACACCGCCTCGCGGATCGACTCGCGGCTGCCGATTTCCAGCAGCGGCCCGTAGCTCACGCTAGCGCCCTGCAACATCTCTTCCGTCAGCCGCCGTGTGGTCGAGCCCGCTTCACGCATCAACAAGGTATGCCCGGCCAGGGCACTGAGGGGTACATGGTCGAGCTTGGCCAGGGGATGGTCGCGATGCACCGCCAGCACCAGCGGGTCGGTGCCCAATACCCGGCGGATCAGGCGTGGGTCTTCCACCAACTGCGAGGACGCGGCGACATCGACGCGGTAATCGTCCAGCGCTTCGAGCACCTGTTGGGAGTTGCCGATTTCCACCGACACGTCCACCTGCGGCAGGCGTTCGCGGAAGGCTTTGACCAGGTCGAGAATGTAATACGGCGCCGTCGCGGCAATCCGCAATGCGCCCTGGACCTGGCCGTTGTTGCGCAGGAAAAACTCGATGTCCGCTTCTTGCTGCAACAGCGCCTTGACCATCGGCAGCAGCCGCGCGCCTTCATCGCTGACGGTCAGACGCCGGCCGCCACGGTAGAACAGCTCAACACCGTATTGGCTTTCGAGGTTGCGGATCTGGGTGGTGACCGTGGGCTGGCTCAGGCCGAGTTTTTTCGCCGCCTGGGTAATGCTGCCCAGGCGCGCGACCATGTAAAAAGCCTTCAACTCGGCACTCAGCACGCCACCCTCACATCCATTATTTGCGCAACAGGCGCAGGCCATTGAACACCACCAGCAGGCTGACGCCCATGTCGGCAAACACCGCCATCCACATGGTGGCCATGCCCAGGAACGTGACTGCGAGGAAGATCGCCTTGATCACCAGCGCCAGGGCGATGTTCTGCCGCAGGATACTCGAGGTTTGCCGCGACAACCGAATGAATGCGGGAATCTTGCGCAGATCATCGTCCATCAGGGCCACGTCGGCCGTCTCGATGGCGGTGTCGGTGCCGGCTGCGGCCATGGCGAAACCGATCTCGGCACGGGCCAGGGCCGGGGCATCGTTGATGCCGTCGCCGACCATGCCGACGCGATGGCCTTGGCCATAGAGGGTTTCGATGGCTTGCAGTTTATCGGTGGGCAGCAGGTCGCCACGGGCCTGATCGATGCCGACCTGGGCGCCAATCGCCTGGGCGGTGTGGGTGTTGTCGCCGGTGAGCATCAGGGTCTTGATGCCCAGCGCGTGCAGTTGCTGGATGGCTTCACGGCTGCTGTCCTTGACCGTGTCGGCCACGGCAAACAGCGCCAGCGGGCCGGACTTGTCGAGCAGCAGCACCACGGACTTGCCTTGTTTTTCCAGGGCGAAGAGTTTTTCTTCCAGCTCCGGCGAGCACAGGCCAAGGTCCTCCACCAGACGGTGGTTGCCCAGGTGATAGGTTTCGCCGTTAATATCGCCGCGCACGCCACGGCCCGCCAGCGCCGCGAAGTTATCCACAGCGTGCAGCGCCAGGTTTTTATCCACAGCCGCATTGGCGATGGCGAGGGACACCGGGTGGTCGGAACGCCCGGCCAAACTCGCGGCTAACGCCGGTGCGCTGGCTTCGACGTTGGGGAACAGCGCCAGGTAATCGGTTTGCACCGGCTTGCCGTGGGTGATGGTGCCGGTCTTGTCGAGGGCCAGGTAGTCGAGTTTGTAGCCGCCCTCCAGGTAGACGCCACCCTTGATCAGGATGCCTTTGCGCGCCGCCGCCGCGAGGCCGCTGACGATGGTCACGGGCGTGGAGATCACCAGCGCACACGGGCACGCCACCACCAGCAGCACGAGGGCGCGGTAGATCCAGTCGAACCACACGCCGGCCATGAACAGCGGCGGGATCAGGGCTACGCCGAGGGCAAACAGGAATACCGCCGGGGTGTAGACCCTGGAGAAACTGTCGACAAAGCGCTGGGTCGGCGCGCGGGCGCCTTGGGCCTGTTCCACGGCGTGAATGATCCGCGCCAAGGTGGAATTGTTGGCCGCTGCGGTGACTTTGTATTCCAGAGCGCCGGCCTGGTTGATGGTGCCGGCGAAGACCTTGTCGCCCACGGTCTTTTCAATGGGCAGGCTTTCGCCGGTGATCGGCGCTTGGTCAATGGTCGATTGGCCCGCAGTGACTTCGCCGTCCAGGCCGATGCGCTCGCCAGGCTTGACCCGCACGATAGCCCCAAGATCGATGCTTTTGACCTCTTGTTCAGCCCACGAACCGTCGGCCTGCCGCACCGTGGCCTGTTCGGGGGTCATCTGCATCAGGCCGCTGATAGCGTTGCGCGCACGGTCCAGGGATTTGGCTTCGATCAGTTCGGCGACGGTAAACAGGAACATCACCATGGCCGCTTCCGGCCACTGGCCGATCAGGATTGCGCCGGTCACCGCGATGCTCATCAGCGCGTTGATGTTCAGGTTGAGGTTTTTCAGGGCGATCCAGCCCTTTTTGTAGGTGGTAAGGCCGCCGCTGAGGATCGACACCAGCGCCACCAGGGCAATCACCCAGGTCGGCGCGGCGTTAGTGAAGTGCAGCACTTCAGCGCCCAATGCACCGACGCCGGACAATGCCAGCGGCCACCAGTGTTTCTTGGCGGGTGGTGCGGCAGCCGGGGTGCCTTCCTCGATGGGGTCGGCCTGCATGCCGATGGATTTGATCGCGGCGATGATCGGCGCGGTGCTCGGCAGGTCGTGGGTGACGCCGAGGATGCGGTTGATCAGGTTGAATTCCAACTGCTGGATGCCGGCGAGCTTGCCCAGTTTGTTCTGGATCAGCGTCTGCTCGGTGGGGCAGTCCATGGCTTCGATGCGGAACGTGCTCAAGCGCGAGCCGGCGGTGGGCGCCTCGTTCAGCGTCACCTTTGCCGCAGCCGAGCTGGCGGAACAGCAGGAATCGCCGTGGCCGTGGTTATGCACAGGCGTGAGTTTATGCTCGCCATGATCATGGTCGTGCTTGTGTTTATGCGGGGTGTGGATGGAATCGCTCATCAGGTCGCGTCCGTAAGGTGCCTGTTGCCAAGTAAAGACCCTGTAGCCACTATAGGGTCAAGCACCCATTTGGAGATTGCTGCGATGAAGATCGGCGAACTGGCGAAACTGACCGACTGCCCCGTGGAAACCATCCGCTATTACGAGAAGGAAGGCCTGCTGCCACCGCCGGCGCGCACCGAGGCCAATTACCGCGTGTACACCCAGGCGCACACCGAGCGGCTGATCTTTATCCGCAATTGCCGCAGCCTGGACATGACCCTGGAGGAGATCCGCAGCCTGCTGGATTTGCGCGACAGTCCGCAGGACCAGTGCGAAAGCGTGAATGCGTTGATCGACGAGCATATCCACCATGTGAAAGCGCGGATCGACGGGCTGTTGGCGTTGCAGGAACAGTTGCTGGACCTGCGCCAGCGTTGTGGCGGTGGGGAGCAGTGCGGGATTTTGCAGCGGCTTGAAGTCAGCGGAAGTGTGGCGGCCAGTGAGGCTGAGCCTTCCCATGTGGGCAGAAGCCACGGCCACTAACTCAAGTGAATACGGACTAAATGTGGGAGCGGGCTTGCTCGCGAATGCGGTGTGTCAGCTAACACATCTGCAAGCTGATCCACCGCTTTCGCGAGCAAGCCCGCTCCCACACAAGCTAGATCCCACATTGATCAGATGGCGACATCAGCCTTGATGCTCGGATCGGCGTCGTAACCCACAATTTCAAAGTCTTCGAACTTGTAGTCATAGATCGACGCAGGCTTACGCTTGATCACCAACTCCGGCAGCTTCTTCGGCGTACGCGCCAGCTGGGTCTGGATCTGTTCCATATGGTTACTATACGCATGGGTGTCGCCAGTGGTGACGATGATCTCGTGGGGGATCAGGTCGCACTGCTGCGCCAGCATATGGGTGAGCAGCGCCAGCGCCGCGGTGTTGTACGGCAGGCCGAGGAACACGTCGGAGCTGCGGATATACAACTGCATCGACAGGTGACCGTCATGGACGAAGGCCTGGTACAGCAGGTGGCACGGTGGCAGGGCTTGCTTGCCGTTGCGCGCGTTTTCCTGGGGGCTCAGGGTCTCGTCGGGCAGGTACTCGACGTTCCAACCGTGGAACAGGATGCGGCGGCTGTTGGGGTTGGTCTTGAGCGTATGCACCATGTAGTCGATCTGGTTGATCGTGCCACCGTCCTTGGTCGGCCAGGCGGTCCACTGCTCGCCGTACACCGGTCCCAGGTCACCGTCTTCGGTGGCCCATTCGTCCCAGATCTTCACGCCGTTTTCATTCAGCCACTTGATGTTGGTGTTGCCGCTCAACATCCAGATCAGTTCGTTGGCGATGCTTTTGAAGTGAAGCTTCTTGGTGGTCAGCAGCGGAAAGCCGTCGGCCAAGTTATGCCGATACTGACGGGCAAACACGGCCTTGGTGCCGGTGCCGGTGCGATCGCCCTTGGTCAATCCATTGGTCACGACGTCGTTCAGTAGTTCGAGATATTGCTTCATTTTTTTACCCGTATCGTTGAAGCCGAGGCAGGGCAACCGCCTCGGCATTCGAATTTAAAGCGCAGTGTTCTTCAGCGGCTGCGGGCGATTGTACGCCCACCACAGCAGGCCCAGGCCGGCGAGGATCATCGGCAGGCTGAGGATCTGACCCATGGTCACCCAGCCCCACGCCAGGTAGCCCAACTGTGCATCCGGCACGCGCACGAATTCGACGATGAACCGGAAGATCCCGTAGAACAACGCGAACATGCCCGACACAGCCATGGTTGGGCGCGGCTTGCGCGAGAACAGGTAGAGAATCAGGAACAGTGCCACGCCTTCCAGCGCGAACTGGTAGAGCTGCGACGGATGGCGCGGCAGTTGCGCCGGGTCGCTGAATGGCGGGAACACCATCGCCCACGGCACGTCGGTCGGCTTGCCCCAGAGCTCGGCGTTGATGAAGTTGCCGATGCGCCCGGCCCCCAGGCCAATCGGTACCAGCGGCGCGACGAAGTCCATCAGTTCGAAGAACGACTTGCCGTTGCGACGGCCGAACCACCAGGCAGCGATCATCACGCCGACAAACCCACCGTGGAACGCCATGCCGCCCTTCCACACTTCGAAGATCAGCGTCGGATTGGCGATGTACGCCGACAGATCGTAGAACAACACGTAGCCCAGGCGCCCGCCGACGATCACCCCCATCGACAGCCAGAAGACCATGTCGGAGAGCTTCTCCTTGGTCCAGGTCGGATCGAAACGGTTCAGGCGCCGGGAAGCCAGCAGCCAGGCGCCGCCGATACCGATCAGGTACATCAACCCGTACCAGTGGATTTTCAGCGGACCGATGGCCAGGGCCACCGGGTCGATCTGCGGGTAAGGCAGCATTGCGACTCCTCGTTAAATCATTCGTTATAGCGCCCGGACCATGCCGGGGCGCGATTAAGGCTGCGTTACAGCAAGAAATTCAAACCGACGCAAAACAGCAACCCGGCAAACAGGCGCTTGAGCAAGCGCGGCGACAGCTTGTGCGCCAGGCGCGCGCCGAAACGGGCAAACACCATGCTGGTCAGGGCAATGCCCAACAGCGCCGGCAAATACACGAACCCTAGACTATGAGCGGGCAACAGCGGGTCATGCCAGCCCAGAATCATGAAACTTAATGCACTGGCCAGGGCAATCGGCAGGCCGCACGCCGATGAGGTGGCCACCGCCTGCTGCATCGGCACGCTGCGCCAGGTCAAGAACGGTACGGTCAACGAGCCGCCGCCGATGCCGAAAATCGCCGACGCCCAGCCGATCACCGTGCCGGCCAGGGTCAGGCCGAGTTTGCCCGGCACCGTGCGACTGGCCTTGGGCTTGACCTCCAGGGCCAGTTGCAGCGCGATCACCAAGGCGAACACACCGATGACCTTCTGCAAGTGCGGGCCGGAGATGGCTTCGGCGGTCAGTGCGCCAAAACCGGCGCCGATCAGGATGCCCACGGTCATCCACACAAAGATCGGCCAGCGCACCGCGCCACGCCGGTGGTGCTCACGCACGGCGTTGATCGAGGTAAAAATGATGGTCGCCAGTGAGGTGCCCACGGCCAGGTGGGTCAGCACCTGGGGGTCGAAGCCCTGCAAGGTGAAGCTGAACACCAGCACCGGCACGATGATAATCCCGCCGCCCACCCCGAACAGCCCGGCCAGCACACCCGCACAGGCGCCCAGCGCCAAATACAGCAAAAATTCCATGGGAGCCCCCAAATCAAGTCCGGCATGTTAACGGATGGAAGGCATGCGACCCAACTGGAGACGATGGAACGCCCGCGCTTGAGTGCGTAGAGTGGCAAAAAACACAAAAGGGATCGCCTGATGTGCCTGATTGTCTTCGCCTGGCGGCCGGGCCATGCCCAGCCACTGATCGTCGCGGCCAACCGTGATGAGTTCTACGCCCGCCCCAGCCTGCAGCTTGCCCAGTGGCCGGATGCACCCGAGGTCTACGCCGGCCGCGATCAGGAAGCCGGCGGCACCTGGCTGGGCGTGAATGCCGACGGGCGGTTTGCCGCCCTGACCAATATCCGCGATCCGCACCAGCCACCGGCGCGCAAGTCCCGCGGGGAACTGGTGGCGCGCTTTCTCAATGGAAACCTGCCGATTGACGACTACTTGGCCGACGTTAACGGCCGTTCGATCGAATATGCCGGGTTTAACCTGCTGCTGGGCACACGGGAGGAGTTGTGGCACTACAACGCCAATCACACCCAGCCGACGCGGTTGCAGGCCGGGGTGTATGGGTTATCCAACGCTGGGCTGGATACGCCGTGGCCCAAGTTGCTCAAGGCCAAGGCGGCGTTGAGTGCGGTGCTGGATGACCCGCAACCGGAGGCGTTGCTGGGGCTTTTAAGTGATCCGCAGACAGCGCCGTTTGCAGACTTGCCCGATACCGGCGTGGGGTTGGCGACGGAGAGTCTTTTATCCAGCGTGTTTATCGCCAGCCCCAGTTATGGGACGCGGGCGAGTACGGCGTTGATTGTGAATGCCGACGGGACTCGGCGGATGGTGGAGCGTAGTTTTGGGCCCCATGGTGGGCGGCTGGGTGAGGTAGAACTCAACGTGTAGTGAGCGGGCTTGCCCCGCGCTGGGTGGCGAAGCCGCCCTAAACCCAGACACCGCGATCTTCCTGAAACACCGCGGCGGCCGGTTTGGGGCGGCTTCGCCACCCAGCGCGGGCAAGCCCGCTCACTACAAGGGCCATCAGCTGAAGTCAGAGGGTCTTCGCAGAAGCCGGATTGATCATCCGCGTCAGCCCCAGATTCTTCAGCGCCAACTGCAGCGAGCTGTGGATAACTTGCGGGTTGTCGATGGTCATCAATTCCGCCAGCAGCTCCTTCGCCATGCCCAGATCCACCTGGCGCAGCATCCACTTCACCTTTGGCAGGTTGGTGGCGTTCATCGACAGGCTGTCAAAGCCCATCGCCATCAACAGCACTGCCGCCGCCGGGTCACCGGCCATTTCGCCGCAGATACTCACCGGCTTGCCTTCGGCATGGGCATCGCGCACCACATGTTGCAGGGCTTGCAGCACCGCCGGGTGCAGGTAGTCGTAGAGGTCGGCCACCCGTGGGTTGTTACGGTCCACGGCGAGCAGGTATTGGGTCAGGTCGTTGGAACCCACCGACAGGAAGTCCACCTGCCGCGCCAGCTCCTTGGCCTGGTACACCGCCGCCGGGATTTCGATCATCACGCCAATCGGCGGCATCGGTACGTCGGCGCCTTCGTCGCGCACTTCGCCCCAGGCACGGTGGATCAGGTGCAGCGCCTCTTCCAGCTCATGGGTGCCGGAGATCATCGGCAACAGGATGCGCAGGTTGTTCAGGCCTTCGCTGGCCTTGAGCATGGCGCGGGTCTGGACGAGGAAAATTTCAGGATGGTCGAGCGTGACACGAATCCCACGCCAGCCGAGGAAGGGGTTGTCTTCCTTGATCGGGAAATACGACAGTGACTTGTCGCCGCCAATGTCCAGGCTGCGCATGGTCACCGGCAACGGGTGGAAGGCCTGCAATTGCTCGCGATAAATCGCCAGCTGCTCCTTCTCGCTCGGGAAACGCTGGTTGATCATGAACGGCACTTCGGTGCGGTACAGCCCCACCCCTTCGGCGCCACGCTGTTGCGCGCGGGCCACATCGGCCAGCAGGCCAGTGTTGACCAGCAGCGGCACGCGATGGCCGTCGGTGGTCACGCACGGCAGTTCGCGCAAGGAATCGAGGCCCAGCGCCAGTTGTTTCTCTTCTTCAACCACCTCGGCGTATTGCTTGCGCAGCACTTCGCCGGGGTTGGTGAACACCTCGCCGCGATGGCCATCGACAATCATGTCGATGCCGTCGACCTTGGCATACGGCAGGTCCACCAGGCCCATCACCGTCGGGATGCCCATGGCCCGGGCCAGGATCGCGACGTGGGAGTTGCCCGAACCGAGTACCGAGACCAGGCCCACCAGCTTGCCTTCCGGCACTTCGCCCAGTTGGGTCGCGGTCAGTTCTTCACTGACCAGGATGGTCTTGTCGGGGAAGACCATATTGGTGGTGCGATCTTCCTGCAGGTACGCCAGCAGACGGCGACCGAGGTCGCGTACATCCGAGGCGCGCTCGCGCAGGTAGTCGTCGTCCATCATTTCGAAGCGGTTGACGTGATCGGTGACCACCTGGCGCAGCGCGCCCTGGGCCCACTGGCCGGTCTTGATCACGGTCTTGACTTCGTTACCCAGGGACGCGTCGTCGAGCATCATCTGGTACACGTCGAACAGCGCACGCTCTTCGGGGCGCAGCTGGGTGGCCAGCTTGTTCGACAGGTTGCGCATGTCGGCGCGCACGCCTTCGAGGGCGGTCTTGAACAGTTTGATTTCAGCGTCGATGTCGTTGACGGTCTTGTCCGGCACTACATCCAGGTCCGCCGGCGGCAGCATGACCACCGCCGTACCGACCGCCGCGCCCGGCGAACCCGGCACGCCGACGAACTTGGCTTCCTGGATGCCCTTGCCCTCACGGCCCAGGCCGCGAATCGAGCCAGTGGCCTCGGCGTGGGCGATTACCCCGGCGAGCTGCGCGCTCATGGTCACGAGGAAGGCTTCTTCACCTTCGTCGAACTGGCGGCGTTCTTTTTGCTGGATGACCAACACGCCGACGACGCGGCGGTGGTGAATGATCGGCGCGCCGAGGAACGAGGCGTAGCGCTCCTCGCCGGTTTCGGCAAAGTAGCGGTAACGCGGGTGATCAGCCGCGTTTTCGAGGTTCAGGGGTTCTTCACGCGTCCCCACCAGGCCCACCAGACCTTCATTGGGCGCCATGCTGACCTTACCGATGGAGCGCTTGTTCAAGCCCTCGGTGGCCATCAGCACAAAACGGTTGGTCTCGGGGTCCAGCAGGTAAACCGAGCAGACCTGGCTGCCCATGGCTTCCTTGACGCGCAACACAATAATCCCCAACGCCGCCTTGAGATCCTTGGCGGAGTTAACTTCCTGGACGATCTTGCGCAGCGTATTGAGCATGGCTCGGGGTCGAACTCCGTCGTCAGTCGCGCGCTAAAAGGCGCGGGGCAAGCTCTTTGAGAGCGCGACGATAAACCTCGCGCTTGAATGTCACCACCTGGCCCAACGGATACCAATAGCTGACCCAACGCCAGCCATCGAACTCCGGTTTACCGGTCAAATCCATCCGCACCCGCTGCTCGTTGGAGATCAGGCGCAGGAGAAACCATTTCTGCTTCTGGCCGATACACAGCGGTTGGCTGTGGGTACGCACCAGGCGTTGCGGCAAACGATAACGCAACCAGCCACGGGTACAGGCCAGAATCTGCACATCTTCGCGCTCAAGGCCGACTTCTTCGTTCAACTCACGGTACAAGGCGTCTTCAGGGGTTTCGTCGGGGTTGATTCCACCTTGAGGAAACTGCCAGGCATCTTGGTTGATTCGGCGAGCCCATAGCACCTGTCCGGCATCATTCGTAAGAATAATCCCGACATTAGGACGGAAACCATCGGGGTCGATCACGGCAACAACCTCGCAAACGCATGTCGCCGCATTGTTCCACAAAGGTTGTTGCAGCGGCAACGAGGCTTCTTAGCTTATGTGCACTCTTGTGAAAAGACCGTATTCTGGACGCCTTTTTACAGACATTTCAGCGAGTAACTGCAATGCGCCTGGCTTTATTCGACTTGGACAACACCCTTCTCGGCGGCGACAGCGATCACGCCTGGGGCGATTACCTCTGTGAACGCGGGATTCTCGACCCGATCGCCTACAAGGCCCGCAATGACGAGTTTTACCAGGATTACCTGGCCGGCAAGCTGGACAACGCCGCCTACCTGAACTTCAGCCTGGAAATCCTCGGCCGTACCGAGATGGCCCAACTCGACGAGTGGCACCGCGATTTCATGCGCGACTGCGTCGAGCCGCTGATGCTGCCCGGCGCCGTGGAACTGCTGGCCAAGCACCGCGCCGCCGGCGACACACTGGTGATCATCACCGCCACCAACCGTTTCGTCACCGCGCCGATTGCCGCACGCCTGGGCGTGGAAACCCTAATTGCCACCGAATGCGAGATGGAAGATGGCCGCTACACCGGGCGCAGCACCGATGTGCCGTGCTTCCGGGAAGGCAAGGTGACGCGTTTGAATCGGTGGTTGGAAGAAACCGGATTCAGCCTGGAAGGCAGCTATTTCTATAGCGATTCGATGAATGACCTGCCGTTGCTGGAGCAAGTGACGCACGCGGTGGCGGTGGATCCGGACCCGAATTTGCGGGCTGAGGCTGAGAAGCGCGGGTGGCCGGTGATTACGCTGCGTAGCTGATAGCCCCTTCGCGAGCAAGCCCGCTCCCACATTTTGACCGTATTCTCATGTTGGAACTCGGTCGAGTGTGGGAGCGGGCTTGCTCGCGAATGCAGGCGACTCGGTCTTGCGCCTTAAACCGGCTTAGCGCCCATGAGCCCCGCAATCGCCACGAACCCCACCAGGCTGACCACCGCCAGCACCAAGGTGAAATTCAGGCTGCCGCCCTCGCCTTTACGCAGGCGATTAAGCCGCGCCACCAGCCAGAACCAGGCCAGCGCCGCTACGGTGTAGAGGATGCTGGAGCCCAGGATCCAGGTCTGCCCCAGCGGCCAGCCGACCAAGTGCACCAGCCACCAGCCGGTGAACGGCATGCTGACTACGCAGATCCCCATCAGCAACCAGACGAAGGCCCACGGCCGCTGCACGGTGACCGCCGGGCCGGCACTGCGTTTGCGCCAGGCCAACAGCGCCAGGCCGAGGCCGCTGAGCAGCAGCAACACGGTGGCCGCGATGTGGATAACTTTCAGGGTGATCAGGGTTTGCATATCTCGAATCTCTCAAAGGCCGCCCCAATCAGCGTAGTCGCTCAACCGAGGAACAGTTTGTAGGCCGGGTTATCGCTTTCATCCCAGTACGGGTAGCCGATGGCTTCCAGGGCTGCCGGTACCAGGTGACGCTCGTTCGCCGGCACTTGCAGGCCTGCGACCACACGGCCGTCAGCTGCGCCGTGGTTGCGATAGTGGAACATCGAGATGTTCCAGCGCCCGCCTAATTTGTTAAGAAAGTTGAACAAGGCTCCCGGGCGCTCCGGGAATTCGAAGCGAAACACCACTTCATTGCTGACGTGCGCCGCATGCCCGCCGACCATATGGCGGATGTGCAACTTGGCCAGTTCGTTCTCGGTCAGGTCCAGCACCGGGAAACCCTGGCCGGTAAGGCTGGCGATCAAGGCACTGCGCGGGTCGTTTTCCGGGTGGGTCTGCACACCGACAAAGATGTGCGCCTCGCTGCCAGAGTGGAAGCGGTAGTTGAATTCGGTGATCTGGCGCTTGCCCACGGCCTCGCAGAACGCCTTGAAGCTGCCCGGCTTCTCGGGGATGGTCACGGCGATAATCGCTTCACGGCCTTCGCCCAGCTCGGCGCGCTCGGCTACGTGGCGCAGGCGGTCGAAGTTGACGTTGGCACCGGAGTCGATGGCCACCAGGGTTTGCCCGGTGACGCCACGGGTCTCGACGTACTTCTTGATGCCAGCCACACCCAGCGCGCCTGCCGGCTCGGTGATGGAACGGGTGTCGTCGTAGATGTCCTTGATCGCCGCACAGATTTCATCGGTGCTCACGGTGATCACTTCATCCACATAGTGCTTGCAGATGTCGAAGGTGTGCTGGCCGATCTGCGCCACCGCCACGCCATCGGCAAATAGCCCGACGGTCGGCAGTACCACGCGCTCACCTGCGGCCAGCGCGGCTTGCAGGCAGTTGGAGTCGTCCGGCTCAACGCCGATGACCTTGATGTCCGGCCGCAGGTATTTCACGTACGCCGCGATACCGGCGATCAGCCCGCCGCCGCCCACGGGTACGAAGATCGCGTCCAACGGCCCCGGGTGCTGGCGCAGGATTTCCATCGCCACGGTGCCCTGCCCGGCAATGGTGTGCGGATCATCGTAGGGGTGAATGTAGACGTAGCCCTTTTCGTCGACCAGTTTCAGCGAGTAGGCCAGGGCTTCCGGGAAGGAATCACCGTGCAACACCACCTTGCCACCACGGGAGCGCACACCTTCAACCTTGATCTCGGGGGTGGTCTTGGGCATCACGATGGTGGCCTTGACCCCCAGCACCTTGGCGGCCAGGGCCAGGCCCTGGGCATGGTTGCCCGCCGAGGCCGTGACCACACCGCGGGCACGCTCCTCGCTGCTCAATTGGGTCAGCTTGTTGTAGGCGCCGCGAATCTTGAACGAGAACACCGGCTGCAAGTCTTCACGCTTGAGCCAGACCTTGTTGCCCAGCCGCTCGGAGAGCTGGCGGGCGGTCTGCAGCGGGGTTTCTACGGCAACGTCGTAGACGCGGGAGGTGAGGATCTTTTTGACGTACTGTTCAAGCATCGGCGGGCATCTACTTTCACGGTTTGGCAGGGCCAAGGAGTCTAACCCGGCTTTTGGCCGGGCGACCACACGAATCCAGAGGTTTTGTTGGGTTATACTCGCGCCCCTCGATAACTCCCCCGCCCGTTCCGGAGCCCGCATGACCCAGGATCAACTCAAACAGGCAGTGGCCCAGGCCGCTGTCGATTTAATCCTTCCCAAACTCGACGACAAGAGCATCGTCGGTGTCGGCACCGGCTCCACCGCCAACTGCTTTATCGATGCGCTGGCCCAGCACAAGGGCGCATTCGACGGCGCCGTGGCCAGCTCCGAAGCCACCGCTGCACGCCTCAAGGGCCATGGCATTCCGGTGTACGAGCTCAACACCGTGAGCGACCTGGAGTTCTACGTCGATGGCGCCGATGAAAGCGACGCGCACCTGAACCTGATCAAAGGCGGCGGCGCAGCCCTGACCCGCGAGAAGATCGTCGCGGCCGTGGCCAAGACCTTCATCTGCATCGCCGACGCCAGCAAGCTGGTACCGGTGCTCGGCGCGTTCCCGCTGCCGGTGGAAGTGATCCCGATGGCCCGCAGCCACGTGGCCCGCGAGCTGGTAAAACTGGGCGGCGACCCGGTTTACCGTGAGGGCGTGTTGACCGATAACGGCAACATCATCCTGGATGTGTTCAATATGCAGATCACCAACCCGGTGGAGCTGGAAACCCAGATCAATGCCATCGTCGGCGTGGTCACCAATGGTTTGTTCGCTGCGCGCCCGGCTGATGTACTGCTGCTGGGCACCGCTGAAGGTGTGAAAACCCTCAAGGCCTAAGGCTCACTGCCTCGCTTTATGTGGGAGCTGGCTCCCACATTTGATCCCCTCGCTCACAGCACCCATGTAACAAAAACGCTACTTTTCGCAGCCCCCCTCGCCAAAATCGTGCGCCACGTCACGACACTCAACACCGCCACTGGTATCAAATCCGTTACAAATTACAGCCAGGCGACTCACCCGTTTAACAATGCGCCAAATCACAATCGCCCAGGGAATGAGGCGCACATTGTGCAAAGGTCTGGGCTTGAACATCCCCATCACCTCAAGGAAGACCTTGTGATAAAGCCCCTAGCCCTTGCTATCAGCGCGGCCTGCGCCCTGCTGCCGACCCACCTCCTGGCCTACGACTACGGCGAGCACGCCAACACCACCCTGGAAAAACTGATCAACGACTACCCCGGCCGTTATCGCGGCACGGCCAACTTCGCCGGGGCCGCCGATTGGATGCAGAGCCAGATGGGCACGGCCTACAGCATCAGCCGCCAGGACTTCACCTGGAACAACGGCAGTCGCGCGTCGCAAAACGTGGTGGCCTACGCCGCCGGCACCAAACCGCAGTACGTGGTGATTGGCGCACACTTCGACACCTTCTTCGGCCGCCCGACCCTGCAAGGCCTGGACGACAACGGCTCCGGCGCCAGCGTGCTGACGGAAGTGGCGAAGAACCTTGGCGGCCTGCAACTGGAAAACGGCTTGCAGATCGTCGGCTTTGGCGCCGAAGAGGAAGGCCTGCGCGGTTCGCGGGCGTTTGTCGCGTCGCTGAGCGCCAGCCAGCGCGCGAACATGCTGGCGATGATCAACCTCGACAGCCTGATCACCGGCGACATGATGTACGCCCACGCCGGCCAGAACAGCACCGCCAACCCGGCCTTGGCGTCGTTGCGCGAGCACACCTTTGAGATCGCCAAGGAATTGAACATCCCGCTGTTCACCAACCCCGGCCTGGACCCGCAATACCCCAAAGGCACCGGCTGCTGCAGCGATGGCGAGCCCTTCGAACCGCTGAACATCCCGATTCTGTATATAGAAGCCACCAACTGGGAACTGGGCGACCTCGACGGTTACACCCAGACCGACAACCCGAAGATCCCCGGTGGCTCGACCTGGCACGACCCCGCCGAAGACAACAAGGCCGTGCTCACCGACGCCTTCGGCCAGGCGCGCATCGATCAACGCCTGCGCGACTATTCGCGCCTGCTCAGCCGCCTCGTGCTGGAGTTGACCAACGCCGACCTGATGGCCTCCACCGCCTCGGGCGGCGCCGTTGCGCGCAATATGCAGGACAACCTGCAACGCCAGCACCAGGCCATGGTGCGCCTGCATGACCGGCGCTGGCTGACCTTGCAGTCGGCCAGCCGCGAGGTTGGCAGCTTTGATGGCGAGATCGGCGTGGACGGCGAATACAACCCGGACAGCGGCTTCGATACTGCCCCCAACCCCGAAGCGCGACGCGTGGGCCTGCATGCGCTGGGCGACTATCAACTGACCCCGAGCCTGAACATCGGCGCCAGCCTAAGCTACCTCAACGGCCGTGACACGCTTGAGCACCGTGGCAAACTCGACAGCGACACTTGGCAAGCCGCGGCCTATGCGCTGCTCAACGATGGCGGGCCGAGCTGGCTGGCCGGCGACCTGAGCATCGGCCACAGCCGCTTCGAGTCCAAGCGCAACCTGCTGATCCAGGCGAATGGCGGGCCGATCCTGCTCAACCAGCAATTGACCGGCAACACCGACGCCCTGACCCTGGGCGCGCGCGTGCTGGGTGGCTATGACTTTGACTTCGGCGCCATCAAGAGCGGGCCTTTTGCAGGCCTGGACTACAGCCACTCGCGTATCGATAAATTCCGCGAAAAGCAGGACCTGCGCACGGCCCTGACCTACGAGGAACAGTCTTTCGACTCCCTGGAAGCCAGCCTCGGCTGGCGCGTGCGAGGCGCTGTCGCCCTGCCCTACGGCCTCAACCTGCTGCCTTACGGCGACATCGCTTGGGTCAAGGAGATGGCTGACGGCCGCCTGGACGACCTGCAACTGACCGCCCGCGCCGACGGCCAGGCGCGCACCGCCAAGCTGGGTTCAGCGGACAAGAGCTTTGGTCGCGCGCAAGTCGGCAGCCAATTGGCGATCACCCCGCAGCTGGGAGTATTTGCCGAGGTCAACGGCCGCCTGGGCCACAGCGAAGGCAGCCAGACCGGCTACTCGCTGGGGGTGCAATGGATGTTCTGATCAGGGCTTCTTGAACACGTAGAACAGGTTGGGCTCACTGGTCAGGTACAACGTACCGTCATCGTCCATGGCGATCCCTTCGGCCTGAGGCACGCGTTTTTTCAGGCCATGGCGCCCGTTGAGCAGCGACAAACTGCTCAACGGGCGACCGTCGACATCCAGCTCCAACACCAGAAACGACTCATCAGACAGCGCCAGCAAATGGCCGCTGCGCTCATCGTATTGCAGGCTCGACAGGTCACGCACAAACAGCCCGGCATCGCGCTTGGGGTTGTTGATCACATGCACCGAGTAGGTTTTTTCCGGCTTGAAATGGGGAAAGCCGTGAATCTCGTAGATCAGCATCGGGTCGCGCTCCTTGGCCACGAACAGACGCTTGCCCAGCGAGTCATAGGCCAGCCCTTCAAAGCCCTTGTTGCCACCCATGTGCAGGCCCAGGACCATTTGCTCGGCGTCGGCGGCATCGAGGAACTGCGTGTCGTCATCCACATGCACCTTGATCAGCCGCTGCTGGCGCTCGTCGCTGATGACGTAGATGCTCTCGCTGATGAATTCCACCGCCTCGGCATCCCCAAACCCCACCAGAGGGATGCGCCGCAGGATCTTGCCTTCCAGCGACAGTTCGATCAGCTCCGGGTTTCTATTGGTGACAGTAAACAGGCTCTTGCGCACCGGGTCGTAAGTCAGGGCCGACACATCACTGTCCAGGCCTTCGATGACCTGGGCCTCAAGGGTCACACGGTAGTCGGCCAGGCCGATGGAATGCTCATTGGCTGGCTGGCGCCACGCCAGAAAGTTGAACCAGCCACGCTCGAACAGGCGAAATTCTTGCGCAACCACTGCAGCGCTGATCAGGGCGATCAGCGCAAGTAGCAGGAGGATGGGTGTGGGGCGGACAAGTCGGCGCATCGGGCGGGCTCAAAGTCAAAGGTGGCGCATGAATATCACGCCCGTCTGAATTTAAACTTAAACGCGCCCTGGTGTCTGGTGGATGCCGTTCTTAGAGAACTATCCGACGTAACCGAGGTGCTATTTGTGCTTTTCGAAGCGATAGAACAGGTTCGGCTCGCTGACCATGTACAGGTTGCCGTCCTCGTCCATGGTCACCCCTTCCGCACGTGGAATGGTGTCCTTGAGCCCATTGAAACCGCCAAGCAGGGTCATGAAGCTGACTTGCTCGCCCTTTTCATCCAGCTCCAGCAGCAGGTGGGAATCGGCCGAAAGCACCAGCCAGTGACCGGTGCGTGGGTCCACGGCCAGGGCCGAGAGGTTGCGCATGTCCAATTCGGTGCTGCTCAGTTTTTGCTTGTCGCCAGCCAGGGTCTGGCTGCCGTCGCTTTTCCAGGTGAACAGCGCAGGCGGGCGTTCTTCGCCAAGGATGATCTGCTGGTTGCGCTTGTCCCAGGTGACGCCCTCAAAGGCTTTGTTCTGGTTCTTCGACGGGCCCAGGTCGTAGCTGTGGAAGTCGGCCTTGTGCAGCTGGGTCGTGCCGGCGTCGACCTTGACGATGGTCAAGGTGTGGTCACGCTCGTCGACCACGGCCAGCAGGTCGTTTTCCAGCACCGTCACGCCTTCCGGGTTGCTCCAGCCGTTGAGTGGCATCTTGCGCAGCACATCGCCTTGCAGGGTCAGCTCAACCAGGAACGGGTTTTTGCCCATGACGGAAAACAGGGTTTTGGTGCGGGGGTTGTAGGAGACGTCCGAAGCCTCATCCTTCTCCATGCCTGGCAAAAGTTTGCCATCGATCACCACCTGATAATCCGGCAGCCACACGCTCTGCTGGCGTTCGGCAGGGTTCTCGAAGCGTTCCTTGACCCACAGCATGCCGCGATCATCCCAGTGCATCGCCCAGGCGAGGCCATAGGTAATCACGCCGACCAATAGCAGCCAGGAATACCAGCGCAGGGCAAAACGCGAACGCGGCTTGGAGGTACTGCTGGGCAGGGTAACGGCCATGGGGGCGCTTTTTCCGGAAAGTCAGCGTTAGGTGATAGCACAGGATCTAGAAGCCCGCGCGCAAGAGGCTGAGGATTATCCGGATGGCGTGTGAAAAAAATGCAAAGAACTGGATTTTGCGGGCACACACAAAACCAATGTGGGAATGGGCTTGTGTGGGAGCGGGCTTGCTCGCGAAAGCGGTGTGTCAGTCAAAGATGTTCCAACTGAACCACCGTATTCGCGAGCAAGCCCGCTCCCACATTTTTAATCGCGTTTCGTCAGTACCTAGCGAACCACGCTTTCGAAGCGATTCACACCCGACAACTCCAGCACCAGCTCATCGCCCACATTCAGCGGGCCCACGCCGGCCGGGGTGCCGGTGAGGATCACGTCGCCAGCCTGCAGCGAGAAGCAGCCCGCCATGTACTGGATCATCGGCACGATCGGGTTGAGCATGATTGCGCTGTTGCCGTCCTGGCGCACTTCGCCATTGATGGTCAGGCGGATGCCGATGTCGGTCAGGTCAGGGAAGGTGCTGCTCACCACGAACGGCGCGATCACTGCCGCGCCGTCGAAGGACTTGGCGATTTCCCACGGCAGGCCCTTGGCTTTCAGCTCGGCCTGCTTGTCGCGCAGGGTCAGGTCCAGCGCCGGGGCGAAACCAGAGATCGCGTCCAGCACTTCTTCGCGACTGGGCTTGGTCGACAGTGGTTTGCCGATCAACACTGCGATTTCCGCTTCGTAGTGCACCGAACCGCGCTCGGTAGGGATGGCAAACCCTCCTTCCAACGCCACCACGCAGCTGCCTGGCTTGATGAACAGCAACGGCTCGGTTGGCACCGGATTATCCAGTTCCTTGGCATGTTCGGCGTAGTTACGCCCAATGCACACCACTTTCCCTACCGGAAAGTGGATGTTGGTGCCGTCGACATACTTGTGCTGGTAGCTCATGGAACGACTCCTTCAGGGGCGATTAAACAGCGAAGATCTTGCCAGGGTTCATGATCCCGTTCGGGTCGAACACCGCTTTGACGGCTTTCATGTATTCGATCTCGACTGGCGAACGGCTGTAGGTCAGGTAATCGCGCTTGGTCATGCCCACTCCGTGTTCGGCGGAGATCGAACCGTTGTACTTCTCGACGGTTTCGAACACCCACTTGTTAACAGTGGCGCACTTGGCGAAGAACTCATCCTTGCTCAGGTTTTCCGGCTTGAGGATGTTCAGGTGCAGGTTGCCGTCGCCGATGTGGCCGAACCAGACGATTTCGAAGTCCGGGTAGTGTTCGCCGACGATCGCGTCGATTTCCTTCAAGAACGCCGGCACTTTCGACACGGTTACCGAGATGTCGTTCTTGTACGGAGTCCAGTGGGAAATGGTCTCGGAGATGTACTCGCGCAGTTTCCACAGGTTGTGCAGTTGGGTTTCGCTCTGGCTCATCACGCCGTCCAGCACCCAGCCCTGCTCCACGCAGTGTTCGAAGGTTTCCAGCGCGTGGTTGGCAACTTCTTCGGTGGTCGCTTCGAATTCCAGCAGCGCGTAGAACGGGCACTCGGTTTCGAACGGTGCCGGCACGTCGCCACGGCCGAGGACTTTGGCCAGGGCCTTGTCGGAGAAAAACTCAAAGGCTGTCAGGTCAAGCTTGCTTTGGAACGCGTGCAGCACCGGCATGATCGAGTCGAAATCAGTCGTGCCCAACACCATGGCGGTAAGGTTTTTCGGCGCACGGTCCAGGCGCATGGTGGCTTCGACCACAAAACCCAACGTCCCTTCGGCGCCGATGAACAGCTGGCGCATGTCGTAGCCGGTGGCGTTCTTGATCAGATCGCGGTTCAGCTCCAGTACGTCGCCCTTGCCGGTGACGACCTTCATGCCGGCCACCCAGTTGCGGGTCATGCCGTAGCGAATCACCTTGATCCCGCCGGCATTGGTGCCGATATTGCCGCCAATCTGGCTGGAACCGGAGGATGCGAAGTCCACCGGGTAGTACAGGCCGTTTTCTTCGGCAACGTTCTGCAGTTGCTTGGTGACCACGCCCGGCTGGCACACGGCGGTGCGGTCGGTGAGGTTCACGTCGAGGATCTGGTTCATATAGTCGAAGGACACGACCACTTCACCATTCGCCGCCACGGCAGCGGCCGACAGGCCTGTACGACCACCGGATGGCACCAGCGCGACCTTATGGTTATTGGCCCAACGCACGATGGCCTGGACCTGCTCGATGGTCTTGGGGAAGACAATGGCGGTCGGCGCGGGTGCGAAGTGCTTGGTCCAATCCTTGCCGTAAGCCTCCAGGGAGTCTGCATCGGTCAGCACTTTGCCAGGCTCAACCAGGGTCTTTAGCTCATCAATCAGGGCAGGATGGGTCATCGACAGAACTCTCGAACAATTCATGGTCATCCTGAGAACGCTTCACGTCGCAGGAATGAGTGTTTGCGGGGCGCGTATGCTAGCATACCGCCCCCGCAGGACAGAGCCCAAGGGCGTTTCTGCGGTGACGGCTTTCCTGCCGTCCGGGTCAGCTTAAGCGATCCGATTCCCTGCCATTTTTCTCCGGGATACAGGTTTACGCAGATGAGCAAGACTTCTCTCGATAAGAGCAAGATCAAGTTCCTTCTTCTGGAAGGCGTCCACCCATCGGCTGTCGACGTTCTGAAAGCCGCCGGGTACACCAGCATTGAGTACATCACCAGTTCTCTGCCGGAAGCCCAGCTCAAGGAAAAGATCGCCGACGCGCACTTCATCGGCATTCGCTCCCGCACTCAGCTGACCGAAGAAATCTTCGATCACGCCAAGAAACTCGTGGCGGTCGGCTGTTTCTGCATCGGCACCAACCAGGTCGACCTCAACGCAGCGCGCGAGCGCGGCATCGCGGTGTTCAACGCACCGTACTCCAACACCCGTTCCGTGGCGGAGCTGGTGCTGGCCGAGGCGATCCTGCTGTTGCGCGGCATTCCTGAGAAGAACGCTTCCTGCCACCGTGGCGGCTGGATCAAGAGCGCAGCCAACTCCTTCGAAATCCGCGGCAAGAAGCTGGGCATCATCGGTTACGGCTCGATCGGTACTCAACTGTCGGTCCTGGCCGAAGGCCTGGGCATGCAGGTGTTCTTCTATGACACCCTGACCAAGCTGCCATTGGGCAACGCCACCCAAGTGGCCAGCCTGACCGAACTGCTGGGCATGTCCGACATCGTGACCCTGCACGTTCCGGAAACCGCTGAGACCCAGTGGATGATCGGCGAGAAGGAAATCCGCGCCATCAAGAAAGGCGGCATCCTGATCAACGCTGCACGCGGCACCGTGGTCGAGCTGGACGCCCTGGCCGACGCGATCAAGGACAAGCACCTGATCGGCGCCGCCATCGACGTGTTCCCGGTGGAGCCACGCTCCAACGACGACATCTTCGAAAGCCCGCTGCGTGGCCTGGACAACGTGATCCTGACCCCGCACATCGGCGGTTCCACTGCCGAAGCCCAAGCCAACATCGGCCTGGAAGTGTCGGAGAAGCTGGTCAAGTACAGCGACAACGGTACGTCGGTATCCTCGGTGAACTTCCCGGAAGTGGCCCTGCCGGCTCACCCTGGCAAGCACCGTCTGCTGCACATCCACCAGAACATCCCTGGCGTGATGATGGAGATCAACAAGGTCTTCGCGGAAAACGGCATCAACATCTCCGGTCAATTCCTGCAGACCAACGAAAAGGTCGGCTACGTGGTGATCGACGTCGACGCCGAGTACTCGGACCTGGCACAAGAGAAACTGCAGCACATCAACGGCACTATCCGTAGCCGCGTGTTGTTCTAAGGTTTCAACCGCACCATGAAAAAGGGAGCCCCTCGGGGCTCCCTTTTTTGCATCTGAACAAATCTTACTTGACGTTAACCGTGATCACTTTCGAGGCTACAGTGGGCTCGAACTGGCGGTGTACGTTGTCGCCGGCCACCAGTTGCAGCGTGTGTTTGCCCGGGGTCAGGGTCAGTTCGGTTTCGGTTTGTGCCTTGCCGAAGTGGATCGAGGTGGCATCGGCTGGAATGGCTTCGTCGGCTTTGAGCGACTGCACGTCCCGGTCGACCAACAGGTGATGGTGGCCGGCGCCTTGCACTTGCTTGTCGATCGGCTCCAGGTCCAGGCCCTTGACGCCGAATTTGACGGTAAAGGTCTTATCGACCGTCGCGCCGTCTTTGGGCGAGACGATAAACACCTCGGCACCCTTCGGTGCAGGGGTACGAGGCACATCGGCGGCATTGGCCAACATCGAGGCACCCAGCAACAGGCTGGCAATCGTTGCACGGGACAAAAGGGCTTTCATTCGCTTCTCCAGTTTTTCCAGGAAATCTGTAGGGTTGTGACAACTTCGCGACAAATTGCTGTCCAAGGCACTCAACACCATAGCAAAGCGATGCTGAACGGCGCCTCGCACATAAAAAATTCTCTAGGAGTGACCATGCGCTTTTCGCCTGGCCTGTTACTGTTGCTGCCCCTCATGAGCCCCTTGGCTCACGCCGAACTGGTCGATGATGTGTTTGACCGTGGCGAACTGCGCATCGCCCTTGAAGCCAACACCCCGCCGTTCAACTTCAAGGAAGGCGACAAACTCACCGGTTTTGAAGTGGAACTCGGCGAGCAACTGGCCAAGGAGATGGACGTGCGCCCTTCGTTTATCACCACCGACGACGCCGATTTACTGCCAGGCGTGGAAACCGGCAAGTACGACGTGGCCATCAACCATATCGCTATGACTGCCGCCTTGCAGGATCGGTTCGATTTCAGTGAGGCGTATCGCGAGAAGCCTGAGCTGGCGATCCCGTTCCAGAAGGGCAACCCGGCGTTCAAGGCAAGTTTGGATAGCGCGCTGCAGCGGGTGAAGGCGGATGGGCGGTTGAAGGCGTTGGCGCAGAAGTGGCTGGAGAACGAGCCGCCGGTAGTCCAGCCACATTGAACTAGACACTTTCTGAGAGATGGGCCAAGGCCGCTGCCGCCTCGGGCAACTCCAGCTCACTGAACACCTGCACCCCGTGCTGTCTGAGCAGCGCTGTCGTCACGCCTTCGCCGCTCACCTTCACACCCGAGAAGGTGCCGTCATATGTCAGCAAGTTTCCACAAGACGGGCTATTGGCCTTGAGCACGGCGATACGAATGCCATGCCGCTGCACCAACGCCAACGCCTGGCGAGCACCGTCGAGGAAGGCTTCGCTGAAATCTTCACCCTCAGCCGTCAACACCTGGGCTCGCCCTTCCCACACATCCACACCTTGCCCGCCGGGTATCTCGGCGGGCGGGCGCGGCGTGGGCAAGCCACCGGAGACTTCCGGGCAGATCGCCACCACCCGCCCTTCGGCCTGCCACGCCGCCAATTGATCGAACGGCCCACTGGCGCCACCGTCGTAGCGCACCTTGTGCCCGAGCAAACAGCGGCTGATCAGAATCTTTTCCATGCTTAAAACGGCTCGTTGCCGCGCCGGCGAAACCAACCGGTCAAGGACAGGCGTTCGCGCGTGGCGGGCAGCACTTCATGGGGCACTTCGCCAGACAGGAACACCACCAGGCTCCCCCCCGCAGGGTCCACGTCGTATTCGACACCGTCCTTGAGGTACATGCGCAACTGGCCGCCCTGCTCGGACAGCCAGGCCTCGTTCAAGTAGATCACCGCCGAGACCGTGCGCCGGTCATCGTCGCGAAAGCGGTCGAGGTGCTTGAGGTAAAACGCCCCCGGCGGATACATCGCGAAGTGGCTTTCGAAGTCTTCCAGGCCAAGGAACAGGCTGCGGTTCATCGCCAGACGCAGGCTGTCCATCAACGCCATGTAGGTATCGCAGACGGGCGAGTCACCCTCCTCCAGCCACTGGATATGGTCACCACGGATACCCTCACGGACCTCCTGGGTCGGACCACGTCCTACAGCCGCCGGTGCCAATTCACCTTCAGCCGCACGTTTACGGCACTCAGCCGCCAGTTCCAGGGTCAGAGCCTGGGGCACGAAGCCGTCCTGCCGCGACCAGCCCTTTTCAGCCAGGTCGTCGACAATACGTTGCAACAGCGGGTGATCGAGGGGTATTTGCATGGCGCGCATAGTATCCATACGCCTGTGAATCCGACAGAGCCGCCGAGCATCTGAATACACTTTAGTCAGGCGACTGATAGGACTTCTCGACAAATCCTACGCCCGACACGGACAATAGTGGCCGACTGACAGGAGTCCCTAATGCGTCGTTTGTTTTTATCCTTGCTGATGTTCTGCGTAATGCCCGCCTGGGCAGACGGCCATGACCAGTTGTACAAGGTCGCCGGCTGGGCCGAACAACGTGCGCATTTCAATGACGCCCTCAGTGCCGCCCAGCAACGCTACCGCAACAGCCTGCCGCCGGCGGTTTACCAAGCGCTGGTAGACAACAGCAATAAACGCTTCGCCGCCCAGGCCATGGACCAGCGTGCCGAGGCGCAGTTGCGCAAGAATTTGGCCGATCCGGCACCCGCGCTGGCGTTCTTCCAGTCGCCCTTGGGCCGCAAAATTGTGGCCGCCGAGTTGCTGGCCACGCGCCGCGACCAGTTGGCGAAAAATGCCCAGGGCCTGCCGAAAATCGAAGCCGACGCTACGCGTAGCCTGATCATTGGGCATTTGGCTCAAGCGTTGCCCGCCCGTGAAGCCGGTGCGGAAGTCAGCCTGGCGATTGCCGGCGTGGCGGCCGACAGCCTGAGCCAGATGATTCCCGGCCTGCTCGGCGGTGGTCAGGCGCAAGGCATGCTGAATGGCCAGCGTGAGCGGTTGATGCAGCAGATTGGCAATGATCTGAACAATACGTTGCTGTACGTCTATCGGGATTTGTCTGACCCGGAGCTGGAAGAATTCGCCACGTTTGCCGAATCACCAGAGGGTAAGGCGTATTACCAGGCGGCGCTGGCGGCGATTCGCGCAGGGCTTGCTGTGGGCCAAAGTACTTCAAGCCTGACGCAGTAATCAGTGTGGAATGGGCTTATGTGGGAGCGGGCTTGCTCGCGAAAGCGGCGGCTCAGTCAAAACATCTGTGACTGACATACCGTATTCGCGAGCAAGCCCGCTCCCACATTTTGAACGGTGTTACTTCAGTTGGTCCGTGAGGAAACTGAAGTACTCCTGGCGAATCTCCGCAATCTCATTCGCCAAGTGATGCCTGCCCCGCGCCAGCATCAATATCTCCGGCTGATCGAACTTGCCCCGCAGCACCTGCAAATTGTGCCGCCAGTCCACCGTCATATCTTCCTCGCCTTGCACAATCACCGGCCGTCGTGAGCTACGCGGGGCGGCTTCGATGCGCTTGATCCAGCGGGCCAACGCGCCCACCCACGCTGTCGGCAGTTGCCGTGGTTGCAGCGGGTCGGCTTCGAGGAACGGCTTGAACGCGGGGTCGTTGGTGTTATCGCTGAACCGCCGCGCGATGCCTTTGACGAACGGCCGCAGCAGGTAATAACTGACCTGCGACCAGCCCCACGCACGCGGTCGCACCAATGGCGACAACAGGAACGTCTTACCCTGGGCCGGGCTGTCGGCGCCATGGTTGAGCAAGTGATCCACCACCACCGCACCGCCGGTGCTTTGCCCGAACAGGTGCCACGGCTGCGGCAATTGCAGCGTCAGGGCCTCGGCAAATAGCGCCTGCAGCACCTGCTGGTACACCGCAAAATCATCAATGCTCGCCCGCTCGCCGCTGGACAGGCCGTGGCCCGGCAAATCGCAGGCAATCACCACAAAGCCCTGCTCCAACGCCCACTTCACCACGTGGCGATACAGCCCCATGTGGTCGTAGAAGCCGTGATACATGAACATCGTCGCCACAGGCTGGGCCGGCCACCACACTTGCGCAACAACCTCGAACCCAGCCACCTCGAAACGCCCCAGGCGACTGACGGCCTGATCGAGCCCGTAGAAACGCTGGTAGACCCGCGCCTCGGCGCTGAGCGGTTGCGCGTCCACCAGGGGCCGCAAGCTTTCGCGCAGATGATCGGGGTCAAAGGTGACGGGCATAAAGGCTTCCAGACTGGCGGCGCAGATGAATATCGAGCTGCGATATTCATCTGTCAGGACAAGCATGGCAAGCTACGCGACCTTCGAGGATACATCTGAATGCGACCGTCCTACCGTTCCGCCCTGTTCGCCAGCCTGCTCCTGGTCATCTGCGCCGGTGTGCTGTGGGCGGCGTATGACTGGTTCCAGGGCCGCTATCTGCGCGCTTTCAGCGAACACACGGCGGTGTTTTCCGGCGATCCGTTGACACTGCCTGCCGACCTCGCCGGCCCCGGCCCGATCCGCCTGGTGCATTTCTGGGACCCGGCCTGCCCGTGCAACGTCGGCAACCAGCAACACCTGGGCGAGCTGATCGAGCGCTACGCGCCCCAGGGCGTCGAGTTCTACGCCCTGCAAAAACCCGGCAGCCACGGCCAACTGCCGGAAAACCTGCGCCAGATGAAAATCCTCAACGCCCTGCCCGGCGCCGACCAGGTGCCCGCCAGCCCCGCCGTGGGCATCTGGGATCGCAGCGGCAAGCTCGCGTATTTCGGGCCCTACAGCGAAGGGCTGACGTGCAACTCCAGCAACAGTTTTATCGAGCCGATCCTCATGGCACTGGAGAGCGGACGCGAAGTGAATGCCACGCACACCCTGGCGGTGGGCTGCTATTGTTCGTGGCCTAAGGATCAGTAGTCCGTCCCCCATTCTTGCCAAGGAAAGTTCATGAAGCGCGTCTTGCAGGTTCTCGCGGTTCTGCTGGTGTTGGTCGCCCTCGGCGCAGGCCTGTACATCTACAGCAAGCAACCGACCCGCCAGGGCACGGTGATGCTGAGCAACCTGCAAGGCTCGGTCACGGTGCGCTACGACGACCGTGGCGTGCCGCATATCCGCGCCGAAAACGAGACCGATCTGTACCGCGCCCTGGGCTATGTCCATGCCCAGGACCGGCTGTTCCAGATGGAAATCATGCGGCGCCTGGCCCGCGGCGAACTGGCCGAAGTGCTCGGGCCCAAGGTGCTGGAGACCGACAAGCTGTTCCGCAGCCTGCGCATTCGCGAGCGTGCCACCACCTATGTGGCGCAGTTGGACCATGAGTCCGCACACTGGAAAGCCCTGCAAGCCTATCTGGACGGCATCAATCAGTATCAGGACAGCCACGCCAGCCCGGTGGAGTTCGACGTGCTGGGCATCCCCAAGCGCGCGTTTACCGCCGAGGACACCATCAGCGTCGCCGGGTACATGGCCTACAGCTTTGCCGCCGCGTTTCGTACCGAACCTTTGTTGACTTACGTACGCGACCAGCTGGGCAGCGACTACCTGAAAGTCTTCGACCTCGACTGGCAACCCAAGGGTGCCCTCAACCTCGCCGCCAGCGATTGGCAAACCCTCGGCGCCCTTGCCTCCCTGAGCGAGCAGGCACTGGCCGACAACGGCTTGCCGCAATTCGAAGGCAGCAACGCCTGGGCTATCAGCGGCAACCGTACCAAGAGCGGCAAGCCGTTGCTGGCGGGCGACCCGCATATCCGCTTCTCGGTGCCGTCGGTGTGGTACGAGGCGCAGCTGTCGGCGCCGGGCTTTGAGCTGTATGGCTATCACAACGCGCTGGTGCCGGTGGCGTTCCTGGGGCACAACCTGGACTTCGGCTGGAGCCTGACCATGTTCCAGAACGATGACCTCGACCTGATCGCCGAGAAGGTCAACCCGGACAACCCCAACCAGGTCTGGTACCACGACCAATGGGTCGACATGACCCGCACCGAGCAACAGATCAAGGTCAAGGGCCAGGCGCCGGTCAGCCTCACCCTGCGCCAATCGCCCCACGGGCCGATCATCAATGACGTGCTCGGGGAAAATGCCGGCAAGACGCCGATTGCCATGTGGTGGGCATTCCTCGACACGCAGAACCCGATCCTCGAAGGTTTCTACCAGCTCAACCGTGCCGACACCCTGGCCAAGGCCCGCGCGGCGGCGGCCAAGGTGTCGGCGCCGGGTTTGAACATCGTCTGGGCCAACGCCAAGGGCGATATTGGCTGGTGGGCCTCGGCCCAGCTGCCGATCCGCCCGGCCGGGGTCAACGCCGGGTTTATCCTCGACGGCAGCACAGCCCAGGCTGACAAGCTGGGCTTCTACCCCTTCAGCGCCAACCCCCAGGAAGAAAACCCGGCACGCGGTTACGTGGTGTCGGCCAATGCCCAGCCGGTCTCGCCCACCGGCATGGAGATCCCGGGCTATTACAACCTCGCTGATCGCGGCCAGCAGTTGAATGCGCAATTGAGCGACAAGAGCGTGAAATGGGACGTGAACAACAGCCAGGCCCTGCAACTGGGCACCACCACCGCCTTCGGCCCGCGCCTGCTGGCGCCGCTATTGCCGGTGCTGCGCGAGGTGGTCAAGGACCCGGCGCAGCTGCCACTGCTGGAGCAACTGGCCAGCTGGAAAGGCGACTACCCGCTGGACTCCACCAGCGCCACGCTGTTCAACCAGTTCCTGTTCAACCTCGCCGACGCGGCGTTCCACCCCAAGCTCGGCGACGGCATGTTCAAGACCCTGCTCGGCACCCGTGTGATCGACGCCGCGCTGCCGCGTCTGGCCGCATCGGCGGATTCACCCTGGTGGAATGGCCAGCGTACCGAGACCGTCAAGCGCGCCTGGGACAACAGCCTCGCGCACCTCAAGGTCACCTTGGGCGATGACCCGAGCCAGTGGCAATGGGGCAAGGCCCACACCCTGACCCACGGCCATCCGCTGGGTCTGCAGAAGCCGTTGGACAGCGTGTTCAACGTCGGCCCATTCCCGGCGCCGGGCACCCATGAAGTGCCGAACAACCAGTCCGCCGCTATCGGCCCGGCGCCATGGCCGGTGACCTATGGCCCATCTACCCGACGCCTGATCGACTTTGCCGACGTAGCCCACGCCCTGACCATCAACCCGGTGGGACAAAGCGGGGTGCCTTTTGATCGGCATTATTGGGATCAGGCGGAGACTTATATCGAGGGTGGCTACGAACAGGCGCATTTCACCGATGAAGAAGTCACGGCCAATACCCGTGGCACGTTGAAACTGCTGCCAGCCCGATAACGACTTGGAATCCGGTCAAAATGTGGGAGCGGGCTTGCTCGCGAATGCGGTGGATCAGTAGAAACATCTGTAACTGACACACCGTATTCGCGAGCAAGCCCACTCCCACAAAAGCCAGCTCCCACAGTGGGTCCGAGTACTGCTTCAGATCGGTGCGGCAAAGTTGAGCCGGAACTGTTGTGGTGTCACGCCCAACCGGCGGTTGAACACACTGCGCATATGCTGGGCATCACGAAAGCCACACCGATAAGCCACGGTCTTGAGCGGCGCGTGGCTGCTTTCAAGCATCACCCGCGCCGCATCCACCCTTGCCCGCTCGACAAACTCCGCCGGGGTGATCCGCGCTTCACGGGCAAACACCCGGGAGAAGTTGCGCGCACTCATATTGGCCGCCTTGGCCAGGTCGGCGATGCCCAGGTCACCAGTCAGGTTGGCCAGCACGTAGAGCTGCACCAACGCCACCGCCGAGGTGGTTTCGGCGTGGGGCGTCAGGAACGGACTGAACTGCGACTGCCCGCCCGCTCGCTGGGTGAACACCACCAATCGCTTGGCCACGCTCAGCGCGACTTCCGGGCCGTGGTCCCGGGCCAGCAAATACAGCGACAAGTCGATGCCCGCCGTAACCCCGGCCGAGGTGTAGAGATTGCCGTCCTGCACGTAGAGACGGTCGGCTTCGACCCTGGCCGACGGGCACAGGCGCGCCAGGTCGGCGGCGTCATTCCAGTGGGTGGTGACGGTTTTGCCCTCCAGCAACCCGGCGCGAGCCAGCATGAACGCGCCGTTGCAGATCGAACCGAAGCGCTGGGCACGGGCGGCGGCGGCGCGCAGCCAGGCGTCGAACCCGGCGCCGAAATCTTCGAAAGGCAACCGTGGGCCGCCAGCGACCAACAAGAGGTCATAGGGCTCAAGGGCTTCGCTGTAATGCCGATGGGCCTGCAATGACAAGCCATTGGAGGCGGTCATGTTGCCGTGGCCGAGGCCGATGACGTCCAACTGGTAGTGGTCCTGGGTTGGCAGGAAGCGGTTGGCCTCGCAGAACACGTCCATCGGACCGCTCACGTCCAGTGACTGGACGCCGGGGAAGATCAGGATGGCGACGGTTTTGCTCATGAACAGGCACACCTTCTCTAACTGGATAAACACAGCCCCCTGTGGGAGCTGGCTTGCCTGCGATGCAGACACCTCGGTGCAGCAGGTATACCGAGGTGATGCTATCGCAGGCAAGCCAGCTCCCACATTGGACTGTGTACACCCTTGGCATGAAGTGGCGGCACATTGGCCGGGATCGCGCCCTCGCGGCGATGGCTCCGCCAGGGGCGCGCGATCAGACTGGAATTCTTCCCACAGGAGAACCACCATGACCACCATCGCCGGCATCCCGATCCCCGACAGCGCCCTCGCCAAGGCCACCACCGAATACATCCGCGACGTCGAATCCGACCTGCTCTACCACCACTCGCGCCGGGTGTTTTTGTTTGGCGCCTTGAGCGGTGAGCGCAAGAGACTGGCCTACAACCCGGAGTTGTTGTACGTGGGCGCGATGTTCCACGACCTGGGCCTGGTGGCCGGCCATCGCAGTGACAACGAACGTTTTGAAGTGGACGGCGCCAACGCGGCGGCAGCTTTCCTCAAGCCCTATGGCCTGAGCGAGGACGACATCGAACAGGTGTGGCTGTCCATCGCCCTGCACACCACCCCGGGCGTACCGCAACATCTGCGCCCGACCGTCGCGCTGGTGACTGCCGGCGTCGAGATGGACGTGCTGGGCATGGACTACGCCGCCTTCAGCGACACCCAGCGCGAAGCGGTGGTGCATGCGCATCCACGCGGTGAAGGGTTCAAGGAGTGCATCATCTGCGCGTTCGCCGACGGCTTGCGCCATCGTCCGCAGACCACGTTTGGCAACGTGAAGACCGATGTGCTGGTGGATCAGGAGCCGGGGTTCAGGCCGATGAATTTTGTCGAGGTGATTCGCAAATCCCCTTGGGCCGCATAATCGCTGCCTTGAAATGCAATCAAATGTGAGAGCGGGCTTGCTCGCGAAGGCGGAGTGTCAGTCACCAGATTTACCGACTGATCCACCGCATTCGCGAGCAAGCCCGCTCCCACATTTTGACCCCCGTTCCGACCTTTAGACCGGTGCGGGTGCTCTACGCTTGTCCGGCTGCTGCCAGCCATCCGCCGCCGCTTCTTCGATCGCTTGCTGGATGGCCTTCTTGCGCATCTCTTCGGCACGACGGCTGAAGAACCACACCAGGAAGGTCACCAGCGACACCGCCAACAGAATCAGGCTGGCCACGGCGTTGATCTCGGGTTTGACCCCAAGACGCACCGCCGAGAACACTTCCATCGGCAAGGTGGTCGAACCCGGCCCCGACACGAAGCTGGCAAGTACCAGGTCGTCGAGGGACAGCGCGAACGACATCATGCCGCCCGCCGCCAACGACGGCGCGATCATCGGGATGGTGATCAGGAAGAACACCTTCCACGGCCGCGCGCCCAGGTCCATCGCCGCTTCTTCGATCGACAGGTCCAGCTCACGCAAGCGTGCCGACACCACCACCGCCACATACGCCGCACAGAACGTCGTGTGGGCGATCCAGATGGTGACAATGCCGCGCTCCTGGGGCCAGCCGATCATCTGCGCCATCGCCACGAACAGCAGCAACAGCGACAGACCGGTGATCACTTCCGGCATCACCAGCGGCGCGGTCACCAGGCCGCCGAACAGCGTGCGGCCCTTGAAGTGGCTGATACGGGTCAGCACGAATGCCGCCAACGTGCCCAGCGCCACGGCGGCCACCGCCGTGTAGCAGGCGATTTCCAGGGAACGCGCCACCGAGCCCATCAACTGGGTGTTGTCCAAAAGGCCCACGTACCACTTGATCGACCAACCGCCCCACACCGTCACCAGTTTGGATTCGTTGAACGAGTAGATCACCAGGATCAGCATCGGCAGGTAGATGAACAACAACCCCGCCACCAGCATAAAGCTGGAGAAACTGAAGCGCTTCATATCTTGCCCTCCATCTCTTTGGCTTGGCTGCGGTTGAACAGGATGATCGGTACGATCAGGATCGCCAGCATCACCACCGCCAGGGCGGAGGCCACCGGCCAGTCACGGTTGTTGAAGAATTCTTGCCACAGCACTTTACCGATCATCAGGGTTTCCGGGCCACCGAGCAGTTCCGGGATCACGAACTCGCCCACTACCGGGATAAACACCAGCATGCAGCCGGCGATGATGCCGTTCTTGGACAGCGGCACGGTGATCTTCCAGAAACTGTTGAAGGTACTCGAACCCAGGTCGGATGCGGCTTCCAGCAGGCTCTGGTCGTGTTTCACCAGGTTGGCGTACAGCGGCAGGATCATGAACGGCAGGTACGAATAGACCACGCCGATATACACCGCGATGTTGGTGTTGAGGATCTGCAACGGTTCGTTGATCAGCCCGATGGACATCAAAAAACCGTTGAGCAAGCCGTTGTTGCTGAGGATGCCCATCCACGCATACACGCGGATCAGGATCGCGGTCCAGGTCGGCATCATGATCAGCAGCACCAGCACGGTCTGCATCTCTTTGCGCGCACTGGCAATGGCGTAGGCCATCGGGTAGCCGATCAGCAGACACAGCAGCGTGCTGAAGAACGCCATTTTCAGCGAACCCAGGTACGCGGCGATGTACAGCTCGTCGTCGCCGAGCATCGCGTAGTTGGCCAGGTTCAGCACCAACTGCAGTTTCTGCTCAACAAAGGTGTAGATCTCGGTGTAAGGCGGGATCGCCACGTCGGCTTCGGCAAAGCTGATCTTCAGGACGATGAAGAACGGCAGCATGAAGAACAGGAACAGCCACAGGAAGGGAATACCAATGACCGCATGCCGGCCACTGGGGGTTATTCGTTGCAGGCGGCGCTTGAGCTTCTTCATGTTCATGAGCGCAGTACCACGCCGCTGTCGTCTTCCCACCACACGTAGACCTGGTCACCCCAGGTCGGACGCTGCCCACGGCGTTCGGCGTTGGCGACGAACGACTGCACCAGCTTGCCGCTCGGCAGTTCCACGTAGAACACCGAGTGGCCGCCGAGGTAGGCGATGTCGTGCACCTTGCCGCTGGACCAGTTGTGCTCGCAGGTCGGCATTTCGGAGGTGACCAGCAGCTTTTCCGGACGGATGGCGTAGGTCACCGACTTGTCTTCCACCGCCGTGGCGATGCCGTAGCCCACGTAGATGTCGCGGTCCAGGTCCGGGCACTTGAGCACCGCGTGGCCTTCGGCGTCATCGACCACCTGGGTTTCGAAGATGTTGACGTTGCCGATGAACTCGCACACCAGGCGGCTGGTTGGCGTCTCGTAGATGTCGATCGGGCTGCCGATCTGGGCGATCCAGCCCAGGTGCATGATCGCGATGCGCTCGGCCATGGTCATGGCTTCTTCCTGGTCGTGGGTCACCATCACGCAGGTCACGCCAACGCGTTCGATGATTTCCACCAGTTCCAGCTGCATCTGCGAGCGCAGTTTCTTGTCGAGGGCGCCCATGGGCTCGTCGAGCAGCAGCAGTTTCGGGCGCTTGGCCAGGGAACGGGCCAGGGCCACACGCTGGCGCTGGCCACCGGACAGCTGGTGCGGCTTGCGCTTGGCGTACTGGCTCATCTGCACCAGCTTGAGCATCTCGGCCACGCGGGCGTCGATCTCGGCCTTGGGGATCTTGTCCTGTTGCAGGCCGAACGCGATGTTCTGCGCCACGGTCATGTGCGGGAACAAGGCGTAGGACTGGAACATCATGTTGATCGGCCGCTCGTAGGGCGGCATGTCGGTGATGTCCACACCGTCGAGGTAGATGCGACCTTCAGTCGGGCGCTCGAAACCTGCGAGCATGCGCAGCAAGGTGGACTTGCCCGAACCCGAACCGCCGAGCAGGGCGAAGATCTCGCCTTTCTTGATTTCCAGGGACACATCGTCCACGGCAATCGTCTCGTCGAACTTCTTCGTGACCCGGTCGATTTTGACCAGCACCTTCTTCGGTGTCTGGTCCCCTTCGAGGGCTTTCTTATAGGCGCCGGAGGCAACTGCCATTTACGAAACTCCCAAAAAAAAACGGTGCTGTTCGCTCTGTGCAAGCGAACCCTGGATAGTTTGAGCCTTACTTGCCCGTCTTGACCTTGGTCCAGATACGGGTCATTACACGCTGCACTTTCGGGGGTAGCTCGAAGTTGACGAACGTCCTGTCGAGAACCGCCTGCGGTGGGTAAACCGCTTCGTCGGTGCGTATCGATTGCTTCATCAGTTTGTCCGCCCCCGGATTAGGGTTGGCATAACCGACGTAATCACTGACCTGAGCGATCACCTCAGGTTGCAGCAAATAGTTGATGAAGGCGTGGGCCTCTTTGACGTTGGTGGCATCCTTGGGGATCGCCAGCACGTCAAACCACAGGTTGCCGCCTTCTTTCGGAATCGCGTAGGCGATGTTCACGCCTTTGCCCGCCTCGGCCGCACGGGCCCTGGCCTGGAACACATCGCCAGAGAAACCGGCGGCCACACAGATGTTGCCGTTGGCCAGGTCGGAGATGTATTTGGAAGAGTGGAAGTAGGTCACGTAGGGCCGCACTTTAAGCAGCTTTTCCTCGGCCTTCTTGTAGTCGTCCGGGTTGGTGCTGTTCGGGTCCAGGCCCATGTAGTTGAGCACCGCCGGCAGCATTTCATCCGCCGAATCCATGAACGATACGCCGCACGTGGCGAGCTTCTTCATGTTCTGCGGTTCGAACAGCACCGCCCAGGAGTCGATCTTGTCGATGCCCAGCACTTGCTTGACCTTATCGACGTTGTAACCAATGCCGTTGGTGCCCCACAGGTACGGCACCGCGTATTGGTTGCCCGGGTCGTTCTTTTCCAGGCGCTTGAGCAGCATCGGATCGAGGTTGGCGTAGTTGCTCAACTGCGACTTGTCGATCTTCTGGAATGCGCCCGCCTTGATCTGCTTGCCCAGGAAGTGGTTGGACGGCACGACCACGTCGTAGCCGGTACGCCCGGCCAGCAACTTGCCTTCCAGGGTTTCGTTGGAATCAAACACGTCATACACGGGCTTGATGCCGCTGGCTTGTTCGAAGTTGGCCAGGGTGTCGGTGCCGATGTAGTCCGACCAGTTATAAATATGCACCGTCGATGCGGCCTGCACGCTCAACGTCAGCGTGATACCTGCACCCACCAGCATGGCTTTGCGAAATAAAGAAATTGGCAAGTGGAGGTCCTCTTAAATAGTTGGGCCTTGAAGTTGTTGCCCGGCAACAAAACCGGCGCGCAACTTACCCTCGATAAACCGATCCGGCAAAACTTTCTGTCATTTAATTTGTGGGAGGGGGCTCACTGCTTGGCCTCCTCCCACAGGTTTCAAGGCTTACTTGCCGGACTTGATCTTGGTCCAGCTGCGTGTCATCTCACGCTGAGTAGCGGCTGGCAGGTCGGCAATCGCGTAGAGCTTGGCTTGCACGTCCGCTGGCGGGTAGATGCCCGGGTCGCTGGTGATGTCTTTATCGACCAGGGCGGTAGCTTTCTCGTTACCGTTCGGGAAACGCACGCTGTTGGTGATCGCCGCCATGACTTCCGGCTTGAGCAGGTAGTTCATGAACTTGTAGGCGGCGTCGACGTTTTCGGCATCTTTAGGGATGGCGACCATGTCGAAGAAGCTGCCAGCGCCTTCTTTCGGAATGTCGTAGGCCACCTTGACCTTGCCACCGGCTTCAGCCGCGCGGGACTTGGCCTGTTGGATGTCACCCGAGTAGCCCACGGCCACGCAGATGTTGCCGTTGGCCAGGTCGGAAATGTACTTGGACGAGTGGAAGTAGCCGATCGAAGGACGGATCTTGAGGAACAGGTCTTCGGCTTGCTTGAGGTCTGGCTTCTTCTGGCTGTCGGTCGGCAGACCGAGGTAATGCAGGGCGATTGGCAACATTTCGGTTGGCGAATCGAGGAAGCTCACGCCGCAGCTCTTGAGCTTGGCGATGTTTTCAGGCTTGAGCAGCACGTCCCACGAATCGATCTTGTCCACGCCCAGCGCAGCCTTGACCTTCTCCGGGTTGTAGCCGATGCCGATCGAGCCCCACATGTACGGGAAGGCATGCTTGTTGTCCGGGTCGCTGACCGACACGGCTTTAAGCAGGGATTTGTTCAGGTTGTCGTAGTTCACCAGTTTGGACTTGTCCAGTTCCTGGTAGACACCGGCCTTGATCTGCTTGGCGAGGAAGTTGTTCGACGGTACGACGATGTCATAACCGGACTTGCCTGCCAGCAACTTGGCTTCCAGGGTTTCGTTACTGTCGAAAACGTCATACACCACTTTGATGCCCGACTCTTTCTCAAAGTTGGCGATGGTGTCCGGTGCAATGTAGTCGGACCAGTTGTAGACGTGCAGGACTTTATCGTCCGCCTGGGCCGCGCCCGCCATTGCGCCCATCAGGGACAAGGCGAGGAGGGTCTTGCCAGCGTTCTTCAAACCTAATGCCTTCATTTGGTGATGCTCCAATTTTTCTTTTTTGGGCCACGTTCTTACAAGGTTTTGCGACCCTTCCAAAGGGCGACAAAACAGGGCGACAGTCTGGCAAGTTCAGAGGCCGGCTTTCAACCAAAGCCTCATCTATAACTGCTCAGCACGCAGCGCTCGAAAGCCTGCGTGCTGAGCCTAGCACTTAGCCCTGCAATGCCGCCAAAGTCAGGTCCAGGCAATGGCGAGCCTTGGTCACCAGCTCGTCGATCTCTGCCTTGCTGATCACCAGCGGCGGCGAAATGATCATGGTGTCGCCCACGGCGCGCATGATCAGGCCATTCTCGAAGCAGAACGTGCGGCAGATCATGCCCACACCCTTGCCTTCGTAGCGTTTGCGCGTGGCCTTGTCTTGCACCAGCTCAATCGCACCGAGCATGCCCACACCGCGAACTTCACCCACCAACGGGTGATCTGCCAGTTCCCTCAGACGTTTCTGCAAATACGGTGCCGTTTCCTCGTGCACGCGGCTGACGATTTTTTCATCGCGCATGATGCGGATGTTTTCCAGGGCCACCGCCGCTGCCACCGGGTGGCCGGAGTAGGTGAAACCGTGGTTGAAATCGCCGCCTTCGTTGAGCACGTCCACCACTTCATCGCGCACGATCAAGCCGCCCATGGGGATGTAACCCGAGGTCAGGCCCTTGGCGATGGTCATCATGTGTGGTTTCAGGCCGTAGAAATCGCTACCGAACCACTCACCGGTACGGCCGAAACCGCAGATCACTTCGTCGGCCACAAACAGGATGTCGTACTTGGCGAGGATTTCCTTGATGCGCGGCCAGTAGGTCTCAGGCGGCACGATCACGCCGCCGGCGCCCTGGATCGGCTCGGCAATAAAGGCGCCCACGTTGTCCACGCCCAGTTCCAGGATCTTCTCTTCCAACTGGTTGGCGGCCCACACACCGAACTCTTCCGGGCTCATGTCGCCGCCTTCGCCAAACCAGTACGGTTGGGCGATATGGACGATACCCGGGATCGGCAAGTCGCCCTGCTCGTGCATATAGGTCATGCCGCCCAGGCTGGCGCCGGCTACGGTGGAACCGTGGTAGCCATTCTTGCGGCTGATGATGGTTTTTTTGTTCGGCTGGCCCTTGATCGCCCAGTAGTGGCGGACCATGCGCAACATGGTGTCGTTGCCTTCGGAGCCGGAACCCGTGAAGAACACGTGGTTCATGCCGGCGGGCGCGATGTCGGAAATGGCCTTCGCCAGTTCCAGCACCGGCGGGTGAGCGGTCTGGAAGAACAGGTTGTAGTACGGCAGTTCTTTCATCTGCTTGGCGGCGGCGTCAGCCAGTTCATCGCGACCGTATCCGATCGCCACGCACCACAGGCCGGCCATGCCGTCGAGGATCTTGTTGCCTTCGCTGTCCCACAGGTAAACGCCGTGGGCTTTGGTGATGATCCGTGGGCCTTTCTCTTTCAATTGCTTGAAGTCACTGAACGGCGCCAAGTGATGCTCACTGCTCAAGGCTTGCCATTCACGGGTTTGCGGGTTGTTGCTGGACATACCAATCTCCTAGACTTTTCAGTGAAGGGCGCGCGGGTTACCCCGTGCGCCCGGCGCATCAGACGGCGAAGAGCAGGAATTCCCGCTCCCACGAACTGATCACGCGCTTGAAGTTTTCATGCTCGGCCCGCTTGACCGCGACGTAGCCTGTGATGAATTTCTGACCCAGGTATTTCTCGATGGTCTTGCTGTTTTCCATGCGCTCCAGGGCGTCTTCGATGGTCAACGGCAAGCGCAGGTTGCGTCGCTCGTAACCACGGCCGACCACAGGTGCGCTCGGGTTATGGCCTTCGACCATGCCGATGTAGCCGCACAGCAGGCTGGCGGCAATCGCCAGGTACGGGTTGGCGTCGGCGCCCGGCAGGCGGTTTTCCACACGACGGTTCTGCGGGCCGGCATCCGGTACGCGCAGGCCGACGGTGCGGTTTTCTTCACCCCATTCCACGTTGACCGGCGCCGACGTGTCGGGCAGGAAGCGGCGGAACGAGTTCACGTTGGGGGCGAACAGCGGCAGTAATTCGGGGATGAATTTCTGCAGGCCGCCAATGTGGTTGAGGAACAGCTGGCTCATGGTCCCGTCTTCATTGGAGAAGACGTTCTTGCCAGTGGCGATGTCGATGATGCTCTGGTGCAGGTGCATCGCACTGCCGGGCTCGCCGGTCATGGGCTTGGCCATGAAGGTGGCGGCCACGTCGTGCTTGAGTGCGGCTTCACGCATGGTGCGCTTGAACACCAGGATCTGGTCGGCCAGGGACAGCGCGTCGCCGTGACGGAAGTTGATTTCCATCTGCGCGGTGCCGTCTTCGTGGATCAGGGTGTCGAGGTCCAGTTCCTGCAGTTCGCACCAGTCGTAGACGTCTTCGAACAACGGGTCGAATTCGTTGGCCGCTTCTATAGAGAAGGACTGGCGACCGGTCTCTGGGCGACCGGAACGGCCGATCGGCGGTTGCAGCGGGAAGTCGGGGTCTTCGCAGCGCTTGGTCAGGTAGAACTCCATTTCCGGTGCCACGATGGGCTGCCAGCCTTTGTCGGCGTAGAGCTGGAGGACTTTCTTGAGCACGTTGCGCGGCGACAGCTCGATCGGGTTGCCTTGCTTGTCGTAGGTGTCGTGAATCACCTGCGCGGTCGGCTCGATGGCCCAGGGCACCAGGTAGACGGCGTTCTGGTCGGGGCGGCAGATCATGTCGATGTCGGCCGGGTCGAGCAATTCGTAATAGATGTCGTCTTCGACATAGTCGCCGGTCACGGTCTGCAACAAAACACTCTCGGGCAGGCGCATGCCTTTTTCGGCGATGAACTTGTTGGTCGGCGAGATCTTGCCCCGGGTGATGCCGGTCAGGTCGCCAATCATGCATTCGACTTCTGTGATCTTGTGGTCTTTCAACCAATCGGTGAGCTGGTCGAGGTTGTTACTCATAAATGCCTCTGGGCTGGGTTTCCTGGCATCCATTAAAGGCCAGGCGTTGGTTGACGCAGCATCCGCGTCGTCTTTTCGTTCCGGATAGGAGCTTACCTGCCATTTGTGGTGGTGTTGCATTCCTAAAGCAAAAGCCGTGCAGAATCATGAGCGGCACCTTGGCAGGCGCGCTTCTTGAGACAGGCATTGGAGTCGCGAGGCGGTAAAGACGCAGGCGGTTGAACCGTCAAGAATATTGACCGGAACCCCCACACGGGCAAAGGAAGAATGAGCGATGGAACTGGCCTGCCTGAAGCAGGCAGAGACGCCGGTTGGAGACAGGCGACGCATGAAACACCCCGGTATTATTGCTGTTATGGGTTTGAATCGAGCTTAGCCTTGTTCATTTTTTTACACAACTCCCCCGTAAAAAATACAACACGGCCCGCTCAAGCCCGCGAGTCCCACACCATTCAAAGCGGAAAAATCGCCCCAAAAAGCCCCAAAAAAGCTATTGCAGCGCTTTTTTAGGGCAAAAAAGGCCTCGCTTGACTTCGGCATGCCGTTCGGGTTGACTGAAACCAGAAAAGATCAATGATTGATATTTTTAACAACAAAGGTGTTGCATCATGTCGGTACCCCCGCGTGCCGTTCAGCTTAACGAAGCGAACGCGTTCCTTAAGGATCATCCTGAGGTTCTGTACGTAGACCTTCTAATTGCGGATATGAATGGTGTGGTGCGCGGCAAGCGCATCGAACGCACCAGCCTCCACAAGGTTTACGAGAAGGGCATTAACCTGCCTGCCTCTTTATTTGCCCTGGATATCAACGGCTCGACGGTGGAAAGCACCGGCCTGGGCCTGGACATCGGTGATGCTGACCGAATCTGTTATCCGATCCCCGACACCCTGTGCAATGAGCCCTGGCAAAAGCGCCCAACCGCGCAACTGCTGATGACCATGCACGAACTCGAAGGTGAACCTTTCTTCGCCGACCCGCGCGAAGTGCTCCGCCAAGTTGTAAGCAAATTCGACGACCTCGGTCTGACCATCTGCGCCGCCTTCGAGCTTGAGTTCTACCTGATCGACCAGGAGAACGTGAACGGCCGCCCACAACCGCCCCGCTCGCCGATCTCCGGCAAACGCCCGCACTCGACACAGGTCTACCTGATCGACGACCTCGACGAATACGTCGACTGCCTCCAGGACATCCTGGAAGGTGCCAAGGAGCAAGGCATCCCGGCCGACGCCATCGTCAAGGAAAGTGCCCCGGCGCAGTTCGAAGTGAACCTGCACCACGTCGCCGACCCGATCAAGGCATGCGACTACGCGGTACTGCTCAAGCGCCTGATCAAGAACATCGCCTACGACCATGAAATGGACACCACCTTCATGGCCAAGCCTTACCCAGGCCAGGCAGGCAACGGGCTGCACGTGCACATCTCCATTCTGGACAAGGACGGCAAGAACATCTTTGCCAGCGAGGATCCCGAGCAGAACGCCGCATTGCGTCACGCAATCGGCGGTGTGCTGGAGACCCTGCCCGCCCAAATGGCGTTCCTGTGCCCCAACGTCAACTCCTACCGTCGTTTCGGCGCACAGTTCTATGTGCCGAACTCGCCGTGCTGGGGCCTGGACAACCGCACCGTGGCGATTCGCGTACCGACCGGCTCGTCCGACGCCGTACGTATCGAACACCGCGTGGCCGGCGCCGACGCCAACCCGTACCTGCTGATGGCCTCGGTCCTGGCAGGCGTGCACCACGGTCTGACCAACAAGATCGAACCGGGCGCACCAGTGGAAGGCAACAGCTACGAGCAAAACGAGCAGAGCCTGCCGAACAACCTGCGTGATGCCCTGCGCGAGCTGGACGACAGCGAGGTGATGGCCAAGTACATCGATCCTAAATACATCGATATCTTCGTCGCCTGTAAGGAAAGTGAGCTGGAGGAGTTTGAGCACTCCATCTCCGACCTTGAGTACAACTGGTACCTGCATACCGTCTAATCGGCGGCTGCATAAAAAGAACGCCACAGGCTTTTGGTCTGTGGCGTTTTTTTATGGGTTTAATTCGGGAAACCGAGGTGGCCTCATCGCAGGCAAGCCAGCTCCCACAGTTGACTGCATTCCAAAGCTGGAACTCGGGCAACTGTGGGAGCTGGCTTGCCTGCGATGGCGGCCTTGAAGACAACACAGTTTCCTGCTCATACAATGCCCGCTGCCTTGTAGGAGACTTCCATGCCCCCCCGCCCCGCCGCCCCTCGCAAACCCCGCGCCCGTAGCCAGGCCCGGATCGACGCGATCCTCGACGCCGCCCGCACCTTGCTGGCCGCCGAAGGGGTGGCCGGTTTGTCGATCTATAGCGTGGCCGAGCGCGCGCAGATCCCGCCATCGTCGGTGTACCACTTTTTCGCCAGCGTACCGGCACTGCTGGAAGCGTTGACAGCGGATGTGCACGCGGCCTTCCGTGCAGCAATCCAGGCGCCCATCGAGCATGAATCACTCAAGCACTGGCGGGACCTGTCCTACATCGTTGAACAGCGCATGCTGACCATCTATGAGCACGACGCCGCCGCACGCCAGTTGATCCTGGCGCAGCACGGGCTGACCGAAGTGACCCAGGCCGACCGTCAGCATGACTTGGAATTGGGCGACTTGATGCTCGCGGTGTTCAACCGCCACTTCGAAGTGCCGACCTTGCCCAAAGACGTGGATGTGTTTGCGCTGGCACTGGAACTGAGCGACCGCGTGTATGCACGCTCGATGCATCAGCATGGGCTGATCACGCCGCGCATGGCGGAGGAAGGGATGCGGGTGTTTGATGCGTATGTAGGGCTGTATTTGCCGGCCTACCTGCCCAAGCGTTGAGTCTTGTGGTGGTTGGGCGGGCCCCTTCGCAGGCAAGCCAGCTCCCACATTTGACGGTGTTTGCAAATCAAAATGGGGGAGCTGGCTTGCCTGCGATGGCGGCCTCAGGAACGCTGCCAATCACAACTTGGCAATCGACACCTCAGTCGACTTAACAAAGGCAATCACCTCACTGCCAATCACCAGTTCCAGCTCCTTGACCGAGCGGGTGGTGATCACGGAAGTGACGATGCCGGACGCGGTCTGCACGTCGATTTCCGACAGCACGTCGCCTACGACGATTTCCTTGATGGTGCCTTTGAACTGGTTGCGCACGTTGATGGCTTTAATAGTCATGGAGTTCTCTCTTCGTGGGACGCGTGAGTTATTGAGCCCAACGCAATTGCGTAGGCAGCGGTGAAACAGGTTCGGGTTCCGGCGGCGTGCCGGGCAGCGACAGCACACGGTTGAGCACTTCGGCTTCCAGCGCCGCCAGGCGATGGGAACCCCGGGCGCGCGGGCGTGGCAGGTCGACGATCAGGTCCAGGCCGATTTCGCCGTCTTCGATCAAAATCACCCGGTCGGCAATCGCCACGGCTTCGCTCACGTCGTGGGTCACCAACAACACGGTAAAGCCGTGCTTGCGCCAGAGGTTTTCGATCAGTTGCTGCATCTCGATACGGGTCAGTGCATCCAGTGCGCCCAACGGTTCGTCGAGCAGCAACAGGCGCGGCTGGTGGATCAAGGCGCGCGCCAGGGCCACCCGTTGTTTCTGGCCGCCGGACAGGGCCGCCGGCCATTCATTCGCACGCTCGGCCAGGCCGACCGCTTCCAGGGCTTCCAACGCTTTGGGGCGCCAGTTGCCCTTGAGGCCCAGGCCCACGTTGTCGATGATCTTTTTCCACGGCAGCAGGCGTGCTTCCTGGAACATCAGCCGCGTGTCTTCAATCGCCTCGCTCAACGGCGCGGAACCAGCCAACAGCTCACCGCTGCTGGCCTTGTCCAGGCCGGCGAGCAGGCGCAGCAGGGTACTTTTTCCGCAACCGCTGCGACCGACCACCGCTACGAATTGACCGGCCGGAATATGCAGGTCGATGTCCTTGAGCACTTCCCGCGCACCAAAGGCCTTGCGCAGCTTGCGCACAGCCAGCGGGATCCCCTTGAGCAGGCGCGGAGGTTGTTGAGCAGTCATGCCGCACCTCCTTTATTTACTTGATACGCCGGATGCCAGCGCAGCCACACACGCTCCAGGCCACGCGCCGCGAGGTCGGCGAGCTTGCCGAGGATCGCGTACATCACGATGGCCAGCACCACCACGTCGGTTTGCAGGAACTCCCGGGCGTTCATTGCCAGATAGCCGATGCCCGAGCTGGCGGAGATAGTTTCCGCCACGATCAACGTCAGCCACATAAAGCCCAGGGCAAAGCGCACCCCCACCAGGATCGAAGGCAGCGCACCCGGCAGGATCACCTGACGGAACAGGCTGAACCCGGACAAGCCATAGCTGCGCGACATTTCCACCAGCGCCGGGTCGACGTTGCGGATGCCGTGGTAGGTGTTCAGGTAGATCGGGAACAGCGTGCCGAGGGCGACCAGGAAAATCTTCGCGGTCTCGTCGATACCGAACCACAGGATCACCAGTGGGATCAGCGCCAGGTGCGGCACGTTGCGGATCATTTGCACCGAGCTGTCTAGCAGGCGCTCGCCCCACTGCGACAGGCCGGTGATAAAGCCCAGGGCCAAACCGATGCCGCCACCGATCACAAACCCCAGGCCCGCACGCCAGCCACTGATGGCCAGGTGCGTCCAGATTTCGCCGCTGGCCACCAAGTGGACACCAGCTGCGATCACTGCGCTCGGCGCCGGCAGAATGCGCGTCGACAACCAACCGGCCGACACCGACAGCTGCCATATCGCCAGCAACAGGATCGGCAGCACCCAGGGCGCCACGCGATGGCTCAATTTTTCATAGTTCATGGGCCGCCTCAGCTCGCCGACGCAGCTTTGGGAAGGATGTCGTTGGCGACCATCTCGCCGAACGGGCTGACGTACCCGGCGCCTTTGGGCAGCTCGGGACGTTCGACATCCAGATGTGGGAACAGCAATTCAGCGACGCGGTACGACTCTTCCAGGTGTGGGTAACCGGAGAAGATAAAGGTGTCGATACCCAGGTCCGCGTATTCCTTGACCCGCGCCGCGACGGTCGGGCCGTCGCCCACCAGCGCCGTGCCCGCACCGCCGCGCACCAGGCCGACGCCGGCCCACAGGTTGGGGCTGACTTCGAGGTTATCGCGGCTACCGCCGTGCAATGCGGCCATGCGTTGCTGGCCCACCGAGTCAAAACGCGACAGCGAGGCCTGGGCGCGGGCGATGGTGTCGTCGTCGACGTGGGAGATCAGCTTGTCGGCGGCTTTCCATGCCTCTTCGTTGGTTTCGCGCACAATCACATGCAAGCGGATGCCGAAGCGCAGGGTGCGCCCAAGGTTCTCGGCCTTGGCCCGTACCTGGGCGATTTTTTCCGCGACGGCGGCAGGCGGCTCACCCCAGGTCAGCACCATGTCCACCTGTTCGGCCGCCAAGTCCTGGGCCGCGTCGGAGGAACCACCGAAGTACAGCGGCGGACGCGGCTGCTGGATCGGCGGGTAGAGCAATTTGGCGCCTTTGACGCTGATGTGCTCGCCGTCATAGTCCACGGTTTCGCCTTCCAGCACGCGGCGCCAGATGCGGGTGAACTCCACCGAGGCCTGGTAACGCTCCTCATGGCTCAGGAACAAACCATCACCGGCCAATTCTTCCGGGTCCCCGCCCGTCACCAGGTTGAACAACGCGCGACCGCCGGACAGACGGTCCAGAGTCGCGGCCTGACGCGCCGCCACCGTCGGGGAGATGATCCCGGGGCGCAGGGCGACAAGGAATTTCAAACGCTGGGTCACCGGGATCAGCGACGCGGCCACCAGCCACGAGTCTTCGCACGAACGCCCGGTGGGGATCAGCACCCCGCCGAAGCCCAGGCGATCAGCGGCCTGGGCCACTTGCTGCAAATAACCGTGATCAACGGCGCGAGCGCCTTCGGCGGTGCCAAGGTAATGGCCGTCGCCGTGGGTAGGCAGGAACCAGAAAATATTGAGGCTCATGGAGTTGTCTCCTGAAGTAGTCGGATTACGGCGCTTTGGCAACGGCGGCGGGTGGCGTCCAGATCACGTCCTTGATGCTCAAGGGTTTGGGGATCAATTTGAGTTGGTAGAAGCTGTCGGCGATTTTTTGCTGGGCGGCGACCACTTCCGGCGTCAGGAACAGCGCGCCGTAGCCCTGGCGTTTCACCGAGGTCAGGGTGATGTCGGCCGGCAGGCCGAGCAGCGGTGCGACTTGTTCAGTGACTTCCTGCGGGTTGGCCTTGGACCACTCGCCCACGGCGCGCACTTCTTCGATCAGCGCCTTGACCACTTCCGGGTGTTTTTCGGCGTAAGGCTTGGTGGCCAGGTAGAACTGATGGTTGTCGGCGATGCCGGTGCCGTCACGCAGGGTGCGCGCTTGCAGTTGTTTCTCGGCGGCGGCCTGATACGGGTCCCAGATCACCCAGGCGTCCACGCTGCCGCGTTCGAACGCGGCGCGGGCATCGGCGGGCGGCAGGAATACGGTCTGCACGTCGGTGTATTTGAGGCCGGCGTCTTCCAGCGCACGTACCAGCAGGTAGTGCACGTTGGAGCCTTTGTTGAGCACGATTTTCTTGCCCTTGAGCTCGGCCACGGATTTGATCGGCGAGTCTTTCGGCACCAGGATCGCTTCGCTGGTCGGCGCTGGCGGCTCGTAGGCGACATAAAGCAGGTCGGCACCGGCGGCCTGGGCGAACACCGGAGGAGTTTCGCCGGTGACGCCAAAGTCGATGGAGCCGACGTTGAGGCCTTCGAGCAATTGCGGGCCGCCTGGGAACTCGGTCCACTGCACGTTGACGCCTTGGGCGGCGAGGCGTTTTTCCAACGTGCCCTTGGCCTTGAGCAGCACCAGCGTGCCGTATTTCTGATAACCGATCCGCAGGGTCTCGGCGGCTTGGGCTTGAACAATGGCGCCGAAGGACACAGCCGCAGCAAACAGTGCGACCAGGCCACGACGCAAGATGGCAGTGCGCATGGCGCTCTCTCCAAATAATGCGTTTAGGGGGTTGGCTGCACCTGCTTGGCCGTTGGCGGCTGAGTAAGGTGAGTAAATCTTTTTAGTGCGGTGAGGCTCAAATGCTCCAGCGAGCACTCAACAAACGTTCATTCAACACATGGGGGTCCAGCGGTTTCGGGCGACGGGCCATGGCGCCGTAGAGCGTTTCCAGCGCTTCGTGCAAACGCTGTTCGAGTACCGGCACCAACTGCGCCTGGGCACTGCCTTCGGCGTATGCAATCTGGCTGTCCTCGGCAAAGATGCCGTGGAGCAATTCCTGGGCCTTGAGCGCCGACAGCACCGGCTTCAAGGCGTAGTCCACCGCCAGCATGTGGGCGATGCTGCCGCCGGTGGCCATTGGCAAGACGATCTTGTGGGCCAGGGCGCGTTCGGGCAGCAGGTCCAGCACGGTTTTCAGCGCACCGGAGAACGAGGCCTTGTACACCGGCGTGGCGATCACCAGACCGTCTGCGTTGGCGACCTGTTGCAGCAGGTCGATGACCTTGGGGCTATCGAAACGGGCGTGCAACAAGTCTTCAGCCGGGAAGTCCCGAATCTGGTAACTCACCACTTCCACACCTTTGTCTTGCAACCACTGACGGGTTTTTTCCAGCAACACCCCGGAGCGGGAACGCTGGCTGGGACTGCCTCCAAGTGTTACGACCAACATGCAGTAATTCCTTGAGCAAGTGCCGGCGGTTCGCTGTGTGGCGATGGCGCCAAGATGGAACAGACCTTATCAGCAGATTTATATATCTATAAATCTTATTTTTTCATTTGTTTATTCTTTAAATGCATATATGGACAATGAAACGCCGGGCGAAAAAAAAGGCCGTGAAAACGGCCTGAAAACCCCTGCATTGTGAGCCTTGAAATACGATTTAAATGTGAAGGATGGCTTGTGTGGGAGCGGGCTTGCTCGCGAAAGCGGTGGGTCAGACAACACATCTGTGACTGACAGACCGCATTCGCGAGCAAGCCCGCTCCCACATTGGTTCTGCGTTAGCGGTTGGGCTGAGGGGTCAGGCGCAGGTAAGGCTTCACTGCGCGATAGCCCTTCGGAAAGCGCTTCTTGATCTCTTCTTCATCCTTGAGCGACGGCACGATCACCACTTCATCACCATCCTGCCAGTTGGCCGGCGTGGCGACTTTGTAGTTGTCGGTCAGCTGCAACGAGTCGATCACCCGCAAGATTTCGTGGAAGTTACGCCCGGTGCTGGCCGGATAGGTGATGGTCAGGCGAATCTTCTTGTTCGGGTCGATCACGAACAGGGAGCGCACGGTAAGGGTGTCACTGGCGTTCGGGTGGATCAGGTCGTACAGGTCCGAGACCTTGCGGTCGGCGTCCGCCAGGATCGGAAAGTTGACGATGGTGTTCTGGGTTTCGTTGATGTCTTCGATCCACTTGTGGTGCGAATCCACCGGGTCGACCGACAGGGCGATGGCCTTGACGCCGCGCTTGGCGAACTCGTCCTTGAGCTTGGCGGTGAAGCCCAACTCGGTGGTGCACACCGGAGTGAAGTCCGCCGGATGGGAAAACAACACCCCCCAGCTATCGCCCAACCATTCGTGGAAACGAATCTTGCCGGCGCTGGAATCCTGTTCGAAGTCGGGGGCGATGTCGCCCAGTCTTAGGCTCATGGTATGGCTCCTGGTGAGTGCTTATGGAGCCTACTGTGCATGGGTTGCAGATTATTTAAAAAGAATAAATATCGATTTATCTAGACGATAAAGGAATATTAAAAATGTGTTCATTGGACGCGGCCATGCGCGAGGCGCACCATCGTTTCCAAGGTTCGAGAAGGCCTTGAGACGCTGTACAAAGAGGGGTTCAGGAAGGGCTTGCGGGGGTTTGGCCCGACTTGAAAGGCAAGACACCTTGCCCGGCGTTGCGCCGGGCAAGGTTTTACAAACAGTCTTACAACAGCTTCACGCTACTAGAACAGTGGCAGCGAGTAGCTGACGATCAGGCGGTTTTCGTCCTGGGAACGGGTGTTCGCCAGGTCGGTACGCCACATCGCGTTTTTCCAGGCAACGCCGAGGTTTTTCAGCGGGCCTTCTGGAATCACGTAGGCAACGGTGATGTCACGTTCCCACTCGGATTGACCAGTCAGCTCAGCACGGGTGGCGGTGACGGTGTCGATATCGGTACCTTTGAGGTAGACAACACCAGCAGTCAGGCCAGGTACGCCGACTTTAGCGAAGTCGTAAGCGTAGCGAGCTTGCCAGGTACGCTCGCCAGCACGGGCGAACTTCTGGATCTGCATGTCAGTGGTCAGGTAAGCCGACGAACCGTCGCCTTGGTTCAGCCATGGGAAGTCGCTGCTGCCATTGCTGACCTGATAACCGCCACCGAAGGTGTGACCGGCAACGGAGTACAGGAACAGACCGCTGTACAGATTGTTGTCGACTTTGCCTTTGCCCGACGCAAAACCGTTGTAGTTACCGCTGCTGTAGTAGGCAGGGGTGTTGCTGTTCTTACCGTCGTCAGAGCTGTTGAAATAACGCAGGTCAGACTTCAAAACGCCCGGGCCGATTGCCCAGTTGTGAGTCAGGCCCAGGAAGTGCTGCTTGTAGAAGTCTTCCAGGTTGCCGTAGTAGTACTGGGCAGTCAGGTCTTTGGTGATTTTGTAGTCACCGCCTGCATAGTAGAACTTGTTAACGAAAGTACCGGTGTTGTAGTTCGAGCTACCGTTGGCACCACCAATCGACAGGTTTTCGTTGTTGCTGGAGTTACGACCCTTGGCCTTCTCGACCTGGCCAGCAACCAAGGTCAGATCCTTGATGTCGTTGGTAGTGATCTGGCCGCCTTGGAAGGTCTGTGGCAGCAGACGACCATCGTTGGTCACAATAACCGGCAGCTTAGGCTGCAGGGTGCCCAGCTTCAGTTCGGTCTGGGAGATCTTGACCTTGCCGGTCACGCCCAGGCTGGCGAAATCGTTGACCGCTTCGTTGCCATCGCTCGGGAACACGGTGCCGCCTGAAGCAGTGCCGTTGTAGTTACCGTGGTTAGCGCGGCTCGAATCCAGACGCACGCCGTACAGGCCGATCGCGTCAACGCCAAACTGAACAGTACCTTGGGTGTAACCCGAGATGAAACGCAGGTCGAAGCCTTGGCCCCATTCAGCGTTCTTGTTACGGGTGTTCGAGCTGGACGATGGCTGGCCATCGCGGTTGTCAGTGTTGATGTAAAAGTTACGCGCACTCAGGGTGGCGTGGCTGTCTTCGATGAAACCGGCAGCGCCTGCTTGCTGGGCGATTGCGCCCAAAGCTACAGCCAAAGCCAAGGTGGACTTCTTCATGTACCGCTCCTCTCATTTCTAATTTTTGTATTTCTTTGGTCTCGGGTCTGACGCCCTTGATCCACAGATGCGCGATTAGCACCGGATAGTGACTGGCAAGTCAATCGTAACCTTGTGTGTCTACTACCTTCGTCTAACAGCAGTTGATTTGGTCCCTGCAGGGTAATGAGTTTTTCATACACCCAAAAAGAATTGTTTCATTCTTTTTCATACGATTTGGGAATAAGCATTTGTGCGACATGGACCGGTCAGCGTAGACGACCCGCTCCACAAGCTAATTCCTAAAGGGTATTTTTCGACGCTTTTTTAGACCGATTAGTGTGGCCGTATCGTTTCTTACGTCACCCACGATCAAAAAGGCGACGCCATCATGGCCAAACGCATATCCTCCCGTCAATTTGTTACAGTTTTAGTGTCACTAATAATTTCTTCTGCTGTCTAAGCCAGCCGATTTGCCCATCGGCAACCTCGGTTCAAATCTTCTCGGTCGCCACTTCGCGCAATCTATCCATCGTCGCGCTCATCGTATAGGCGCAAATCAAGCTTTCTGAAGCATGGATAGCCCGCAACGGCAGTCACGTTGTCGCAGGGGGCATGGGCACCCAGCCAGGCAAATGCAAAAGGGGGCTTGCCCCCGATGGCGGAGTATCAATATCAGATGGACTGACTGACATTCCGCTATCGGGGGCAAGCCCCCTCTGCATTGGCTTGAAAGCCGGGTTTACAGCGCCTTTTCGAAAATCTTCGAATTGCGCTGATAGTTGTACAGCGACGCCCGCGCCGATGGCAGGCGATCCACGCTGCTCGGCACGAACCCACGCTCGCGGAACCAGTGAGCGGTGCGGGTCGTCAGCACGAACAAGGTCTTCAAACCCTGCGCCCGCGCACGGGTCTGGATGCGCTCCAGCAATACGTCGCCGCGCGCGCCGTGGCGGTACTCCGGGTTCACCGCCAGGCAGGCCAGCTCGCCCGCGTCCGAATCAGCGATCTGATACAGCGCCGCACACGCGATGATCATGCCTTCGCGCTCGACCACGCTGAACTGCTCGATCTCACGCTCCAGCACCTCCCGCGAGCGGCGTACCAGAATGCCCTGCTCTTCCAGCGGGCTGATCAAATCCAGCAAGCCGCCCACGTCTTCAATCGCCGCTTCACGCACCAGCTCGAATTGCTCCTGGGCCACCAGCGTGCCGCCGCCGTCGCGGGTAAAGAGTTCGGTGAGCAACGCGCCATCTTCGGCGTAGCTGACGATATGGCTGCGCCCTACCCCGCCACGGCAGGCTTCGGCGGCGGCATCGAGCAATTCGGCTTGATAGTTGCTGCTGCCCAGGCGTTGCAGGTGCGCCGGTACTTGCTGCGGACGCAGTTCACGCACCAGGCGACCGTTTTCATCGAGCAGGCCCATGTCGGCGCCAAACAGCAGCAGCTTGTCGGCGCCCAGGTCGATGGCGGCGCGGGTGGCGACGTCTTCGCAGGCCAGGTTGAAGATCTCGCCGGTGGGCGAATAACCCAGCGGCGACAGCAACACGATGGAGCGCTCGTCGAGCAGGCGGTTGATGCCCTTGCGGTCGACCCGGCGCACTTCACCGGTGTGGTGGTAGTCCACGCCTTCGAGCACGCCGATCGGCCGTGCGGTTACCAGGTTGCCGCTGGCCACCCGCAGGCGCGAGCCCTGCATTGGCGAAGAGGCCATGTCCATCGACAGGCGCGCTTCGATGGCGATACGCAGGTGGCCGACCGCGTCGATAACACACTCCAGCGTGGCGGCATCAGTGATGCGCAAGCCTTCGTGGTAAGCCGGAGTGAGGCCGCGGGCTTCAAGGCGGGTTTCAATCTGCGGGCGCGAACCGTGCACCAGCACCAGCCGCACGCCCAGGCTGTGGAGCAGCACCAGGTCGTGGACGATATTGCCGAAGTTGGGGTGTTCCACACCGTCGCCGGGCAGCATGACCACAAAGGTGCAGTCGCGGTGGGCGTTGATGTAAGGGGACGCGTGACGAAGCCAATTAACGTAGTCGGGCATAACACCTGGGCCTGTAATAAAAAGCAGCCGAAAAAGGAACAATCGTGAAAGCGCACAGCAGGCTGATGGTTATCGTCGGAACAGGCTTGGCGACACGCTCGCTCTCCTTCTATGTACGAACAGACAGGGGTTAATTTATGCAGGTTTCAGGCAGTAATGTTCGATCAGTTCCCGCAATAGACGCACTGTAGGCGTCAAGCGTGACATTTCGAGGTACTCGCCCGGCTGATGGGCGCAGGCGATGTCGCCAGGGCCGAGCACCAGGGTTTCACAGCCAAGGCGCTGAAGATAAGGTGCTTCGGTGCCGAACGCTACTGCTTCGGCACGATGACCGGTCAATCGTTCCGCCACGCGCACCAGCTCGGCGTCTTCGGGCTGCTCGAACGGCGGCACTTCGGGGAACAGCGGCGCGTAGTCGATCTTCACCTGATGGCGCTCGGCCAGGGGTTCGAGCTTCTGGCGGATGGCATCGCGCAGCACCTGCGGGTCCATGCCCGGCAGCGGGCGCAGGTCGAACTCCAGGGAACATTGGCCGCAGATGCGGTTGGGGTTGTCGCCACCGTGGATGCAGCCGAAGTTCATCGTCGGCTGCGGCACACTGAATTGCGCGTTGCGGTACTCGCGCTGCCAGGTCTGGCGCAGGCCGCGCAGTTCGCCGATGGCGTCGTGCATGGCTTCAAGGGCGCTGTGGCCCAGGCTCGGGTCCGACGAATGGCCGCTGCGGCCCAGGATGTCGATGCGTTCCATCATCACGCCTTTGTGCAGACGGATCGGCTTGAGGCCCGTCGGCTCGCCTATCACAGCCGCACGGCCCAGCGGGCGTCCGGCTGCGGCCAGCGCACGGGCGCCGGACATGGAGCTTTCTTCATCGCAGGTGGCGAGGATCAGCAGCGGTTGCTTGAACGGTTGCTCCAGCAGCGGCAGCACCGCTTCAATGGCCAGGGCGAAAAAACCCTTCATGTCGCAACTACCCAATCCTACCCAGCGGCCGTCGACTTCCGTCAGCTTCAGCGGATCGGTCTTCCACAACGCCGCGTCGTACGGCACGGTATCGCTATGCCCCGCCAGCACCAGGCCACCGGGGCCGCTGCCGAAGCTGGCGAGCAGGTTGAACTTGCCGGGGCTGACTTGCTGGATGTCGATGGCAAAACCCAAATCCCCCAGCCAACTGGCGAGCAAATCGATCACCGGGCGGTTGCTCTGGTCCAGAGACGCTTGGGTGCAACTGACCGACGGCGCGGCAATCAGCGCAGCGAACTGTTCTTTCATGGACGGTAACGGCATGCGCGGCCTCTCAACTTCCCGGATGAGTCCCACTATAGAGCCATCTGTACGACACAATAAACCGTTGCGGCGCGTTGCCGGGCTCAGTCCTGTACACTGCACGACCTTGGCAGCCACTCTTTTCCCCGGCTGCGCTCCCGATCCTGGATTTTCCGGCCATGCAGAAAGAAACCGAAATCAAGCTCCGCGTCAGCCGCGAAACACTCGCCGCGCTGCGTGAGCACCCGCTACTGAAAAAACGCAACAAAAGTGGCTGGGAACGCCGTGAGTTGATGAACCAGTATTTCGACACCCCCGAGCGCGACCTGGCCCAGGCCAAAGTCGCCCTGCGCCTGCGCAAGGACGGTGACGAGATCATCCAGACCCTCAAGACCCGCGGTCAGAGCATCGCCGGCTTGTCGGAACGCAACGAGTACAACTGGGACCTGCCCAAAGCCAAGCTCGACGTGAAAAAGCTCGACGGCGAATGCTGGCCCGAGCAACTGGCCGAACTGGACAAAAAGACCCTCAAGCCGATCTTCACCACCGACTTCGTGCGGGAACGCGCCGAAATCGCCTGGGGCCGTGGCAAGGCCAAAGTAGTCATCGAAGCCGCACTCGACCTGGGCCACGTGGTGGTCGGCAAGCAGAAAGAAGAAATCTGCGAGCTGGAACTGGAACTGCGCGAAGGTGAACCGGCCGCCCTGCTGGAACTGGCCGCCGAACTGGCCGCGACCCTGGCGTTGATGCCGTGTGACATCAGCAAGGCCGAACGCGGCTACCGTCTGTATGACGCCAGCAGCTACTCCCTGAGCCTGCCCGCGCCGCAGATCCACGCCGAAATGCCTCTGGACGATGCCTTCGCCGCGATCATGTGGCACCTGCTCGGCAGCAGCCAGCGCCTGGCCGAGCAATACCGTTTCAATGGCCACTGGCGCCTGCTGCAAGACTGGGTCGACAACCTCGGCGAAATGCGCGCCCTGGTCGGCAGCCTCGGCCAGGCCGCACCGCGTCAATCCACCAGCGAACTGCGCAGTGCACTGGACGCCCTGCTGGAAGACTGGCGCCCACTGGTGCAAGCCGGCGATGACGACGAAGACATCCGCAAGGCCGCGCCGGAGCAATTCGCCGAGGAACTGGAGGACGTGCGCTGGGGCCTGTTCTCACTCAACGCCTCCCGCTGGCTGCTGGCCCGCACCTGGACCGCCGACCGCAACGTGCGCGGCAACCGCCAGGGCGCGGCGCAAATCACCAACTGGCTGCCGCGCCTGCTGGCCGACGACGCCGTCGCCCTGCAACTGCCGCGCTACCAGCAACAGCCGGAAGACCTCGCCGAGCAACTGCCGCGCATCGAACGCATCCAGGCCTGGCTGCACCATGCGCGTCAGGTGGTGGACATCCCGGAACTGGACCGCCTGTACGGCGAGCTGAACAAGTTGGCGCAACTGGCCAACCAGCCGATCACCGATGAGTCGCTGGATGCGCGGATGCATCAGGCGATTGCGGTGTATCAGAACCGGGCGTGGAAGACTCTGCTGCGTCTGTAATCCAAATGTGAGAGCGGGCTTGTGTGGGAGCGGGCTTGCTCGCGAAAGCGGTGGGTCAGTTAGCTGATTTCTGACTGGCACACCGCTTTCGCGAGCAAGCCCGCTCCCACAGGGTCAGCGCAACACTGGCAGGCTGGTAGTGGATTTGATCTGCGAAAGCGCCACAATCGAATTGACCTCCTGAATCCCCGGCACCATCGACAGCTTCTCAAAGAAAAACCGCTCGTACGCCTCAATATCCGCAGTCACGATGCGCAACAGAAAATCCACCGCCCCCATCAGCACATAACACTCCAGCACTTCCGGAAACCCGCGAATCGCGTCGGTGAATTCGGTGAAGTTGGAGCGACCGTGGGCGTTGAGTTTGACCTCGGCGAAAATCTGCGTGTTGAGGCCGATTTTCTTGCGGTCCAGCAAGGTCACCTGCGCGCGGATCACGCCCTCTTCCTTGAGCCGCTGGATGCGCCGCCAACACGGCGATTGGGACAGGCCGACCTGCTCGGCAATCTGCGCGCTGGAAAGCGAGGCGTCCTCTTGCAGCAGGGCCAGGATGCGGCGATCGTAGGCGTCCAGCTCGCTGTGCATATAAATACCTTCTATGGTGCTTATCTTGAATTGTATGATTCGATTATTCGCAAATCATGCCCATTTTAGATAAGAAATCTCCGCTGGCGAATGTAAAAATTTCTCCCATCACTTGTGGAGATGTCCCCATGCACGCCGTCGAAACCACCCAACCTGTCACCCGCGTCGATGCGTGGGCCGTCAACAGCAGCCATTGCCAGGCGCATTACCAGATCGTCGCCGAAGCGGAGCCGGACGTGCTGTGCCGGGTACTCAACTATTTCGCGCTGCAATTTTTGACGCCGCAACAGGTGACGATGAGCCGCGAGCAGGACCTGCTGACCCTCGACATCGTGATGGATGGCCTGAGCTGGCATCGCGCCCAGGTGATCGGTGAAAAGATTCGAAACCTGATCAGCGTGTGTTCACTGGAACTGTGGCCGGCTGATTCCGCGCAGCCTGCCGCGGCAATGGCGAGTGCTTAGTAAAAACCTGCAATACACCTCGCCACTGAGCGGTTCAGGGGCTGACTAGCCTGGGATGACACCCCAAGTCACCCAGGAACACCTCGATGTCCGTTGATCAGCGATTGGAATTGCAGCACTTATTGCCGGCCTTGATCACCGCTGGGTTGGTGACCGCCGAGGTGGCGAAACGCCTGCTGGCACTGCCGGTCTGCCCTACCCAACACCCCCTCGAATGCATCGCCGCCCAGGGCGTCCCTCTGGAAACCCTCACCCAGTGGCTCGCCGAACAGGCCGGGCAAGCGTATTGGCGCATCGATCCGCTGAGCATCGACGTGGCGAAGGTAGTGCCATTGATGTCCCACGCCTTCGCCCAGCGCCACACCATTCTCGCGGTGGCCGTGGACGCGCAGACCGTCACCATCGCCAGCGCCCAGCCCTACGTGACCCGCTGGGAGGCCGGCCTGGCGCAGGTGCTCAAACGTACGATCAAGCGCGTGGTGGCCAACCCCGAGGACATCCGCCGCTGTATCGGTGAGTTTTATCGCCTGGCCACGTCCGTCAGCGGCGCCGACCAAAAGCTCGCTGCGCCAGGCAACGCCGATCTGCTCAACCTGGGCGCCAGCGACCAGGAGCCGGACGCCAATGACGCGCATATCGTCAATATCGTCGATTGGCTGTTGCAGTACGCCTTCGGCCAGCGCGCCAGTGACATCCATATCGAACCCTGCCGTGAGCAAGGCCGCGTGCGCTTTCGCATCGACGGCCTGCTGCACGACGTGTATCAGTTTCCACCCCAGGTCACGATGGCGGTGGTCAGCCGCCTCAAAAGCCTGGGGCGAATGAACGTGGCGGAAAAACGCAAACCCCAGGACGGCCGGATCAAGACAAAAAGCCCGGCGGGAGCCGAGGTCGAGCTGCGCCTCTCGACCTTGCCGACGGCGTTTGGCGAGAAACTGGTACTGCGGATTTTCGACCCGCAGGTGCTGCTCAAGGGCTTTGATCAACTGGGCTTGTCAGGCGACGACCAGCAGCGCTGGCACGCCATGACACGCCAGACCAACGGCATCATCCTCGTCACCGGCCCGACCGGATCAGGCAAGACCAGCACGCTGTACACCACGCTTAGGCAACTGGCGACACGGGAGATCAACCTGTGCACGGTGGAAGACCCCATCGAGATGGTCGAACCGGCCTTCAACCAGATGCAGGTACAGCACAACATCGACCTGAGCTTCGCCAGCGGCATCCGCGCGCTGCTGCGCCAGGACCCGGACATCATCATGATCGGCGAGATCCGCGACCAGGAAACCGCCGAAATGGCGATCCAGGCCGCATTGACCGGGCACCTCGTGCTGTCGACCCTGCATACCAACGACGCGCCCAGCGCGGTCAGTCGTTTGCAGGAGTTGGGCATTGCTCATTATTTGATCAAGGCTACCCTTATAGGAGTGATGGCCCAGCGCTTGGTGCGACTGTTATGCCCGCACTGCAAGCGTGCGATGGGTGATGCCTACGAGGCCATTGGCTGCGCGCAATGCCGAAACAGTGGTTACCGGGGGCGTGCCGGAGTCTACGAAATCATGGTGCTCAATGATGACCTCAGGGCGCTGATCACGCCCGGTGCCGACGTACAGGCCTTGCGTCAACGCGCAATTGCCCAAGGCATGAGTAGCTTGCGCAAGGCCGCCACGGACAAGGTCGCCGCCGGCCTGACGACGATGGCCGAAGCATTGCGGGTGACGCCTGGGGATTCAGAAACAAATCCGTTGATTGTTGCCGTGTGAAACCGTTCTTAACGGTGACAACACCGTTACAATCCGCTCACTGAAAACATCGGATAGGGAATCGCTATGCAGATCGGAACCGTACTGCTTCTTTTCGTGGGATTGGCCATCGCCATCCTGTTCATGGGCTTCAAGGTCGTCCCCCAGGGCTACCAATGGACGGTCGAGCGTTTCGGCCGTTACACCAATACCCTCAAGCCCGGGCTGAACATCATCATCCCGGTCATGGACCGCATCGGTCGCAAGATCAACGTGATGGAAAGCGTGCTGGACATCCCGCCCCAGGAAGTCATCACCGCCGACAACGCCACCGTGCAGATCGACGCCGTGTGCTTCTTCCAGGTGGTCAACACCGCGCAGGCGGCCTATGAGGTGAACAACCTCGAACACGCCATCCGCAACCTGCTGCAGACCAACATCCGTACCGTGCTCGGCTCCATGGAGCTGGATGCCATGCTCAGCCAGCGTGACGGCATCAACGAAAAACTGCTGAAAACCGTGGACGAAGCCACCGCGCCGTGGGGCATCAAGATCACCCGGATCGAGATCAAGGACATCAGCCCGCCCGCCGACCTGATGGCCGCCATGTCGGGCCAGATGAAAGCCGAGCGGATCAAGCGCGCACAAATCCTCGAAGCCGAAGGCCTGCGGGCGTCGGCGATCCTGACCGCCGAAGGCAAGAAGCAGGCGCAGATCCTGGAGGCCGAAGGTAGCCGCCAGGCCGCGTTCCTGGAGTCCGAGGCCCGTGAACGTCAGGCCGAAGCCGAAGCCCGCGCTACCCAGGTGGTGTCGGAAGCGATCGCGTCGGGCAACGTGCAGGCGGTCAACTACTTCGTCGCGCAAAAATACATCGACGCACTGGGCAAGCTGGCCTCCGCCAACAACAGCAAGGTCATCCTGATGCCGCTGGAAGCCAGCCAGGTGATCGGAGCGGTCGGCGGGATCGGCGAGATCGTCAAGGCTACATTCGACAACAAGAAAGGCTGAGGCCAGCGCCATGTGGGATTTCCTGCAGCATCTGTCGTTCTGGGATTGGCTGGCACTGGGTACGGTGCTGCTGATTCTCGAGGTTTTCGGCGCTGGCGGTTACCTGTTGTGGATGGGTATCGCCGCGGCTGCCGTGGGCGTGATCAAGTTCCTGGTGCCGCCCCTGGGGCTGGAGTGGCAGCTCCTGTTGTTTGCGCTGCTGTCCATACTGACAGCGGTGTATTGGTGGAAGCGCCAGCGCAGCAGTGCCAAGGTGAGCGACCAACCCGGGCTCAACGAGCGCGGCTCGGAGCTGATCGGTCACACCTTCATGGTGCACCAGGCGATTGTGGATGGACGAGGCAAGGTAAAAGTCGGCGATGGCGTGTGGATGGTGACCGGCCCGGACAGCCCTGTGGGCGCTCAAGTCCGGGTGGTTGGTCAGGACGGCGTAGTGTTGAGGGTTGAAACTGTTTAGTCAGTGAGGGAACTCGGTTGGACTAACTACAATCATAAAGAACAGATAACCCACCCGGAGTCACCCATCATGCGTCTCAAATATGCTGTCGCAACCCTTGCTGTGCTTTCCCTTCCTGTCGGTTCAGCCATGGCCGACAGTTTCTGGCGCAATGTCATCTCGTCGGGCGCCACTACCGGTTCGACGTACCTGACATTCAAAGACCACAAACTGGTGGTCGCTGCACAAGACGATGCAGGCAGCTTTGTCGCCAGCGACGGTGGCATCCGTGGCCCATACCTGGAAGCTGCGATGCAGAAAGTCCGCGCCGACAACCCTGGCCTACAGGCCACGGACATGGAGTTGGCCAACGCCATCCTTGCGAAAAACGCAGTTACCGAGTGATTCGTGCTCGATAAAAAATGCCGCTGTTAACCAGCGGCATTTTTTTGTCTTCCATTCCTACAGTCAATCTCACCGGGGCACTACACAAGCACTCCTGCTTTCACAGCCCAATACAGCAAAGTCCTGTCGAGCCTCATCCGGGTGGGTAACAAGCTAAGGATTCTCGACAGTGGCTGGCGTCTGGAAGGGGAATACACGATGCCGAACAACTCGACATTCAAGTCCTACTGGGCCCCCTTTAATGCCAACGTCAACAGCCTGCATGTCCAGAGCCAACGCTTGATGCTCAATGGCTACAAAGACATCTCGATCAACCCATGGTTGTCGTTCTACGGGATGGCCGGGGTGGGCGTCGCACGTGTTGAAGCCGAAGGCTATCAAACCAATGTGACCCGTCGTTTCGCCAATAACCGCCAGCATAACTTCGCCTATAGCCTAGGCATGGGGCTGGAAGCCAAGGTCACTGACCAGATCACACTGGGCACTGGTTACCGTTACATCGCAATGGGCGATGTTGAAACCGGCTACAACACCTTTGCGAACCGTGTGAACGCCCGGGATGAACAAATCAAAGGCAAGCTCAAGGAGCAGAATGTGTTTCTGGAAGCCCGCTACTCTTTTTGAAGCCTTCACAGAATGCCACTTTTGAAGCGGCATTTTTAACCCGACGGTGACGATTCATTCACGCAGGACAGGCTATATTCAGTCGGACCGTGCAACTATGCCGGCACTGACCGATTTTTCACTCATTACCCCTTTGAAACGGATGCCTTCGTCGTCATGAGCCAACAGCCCTTTCTGCCGTTCTCCAAACCCATCATCGATGAAGCCACCATCTCGGCGGTTGGCGATGTACTGCGCTCGGGCTGGATCACCAGCGGGCCGAAAGTGCAGGCGTTCGAAGCACAGCTGTCGGAATATTTTGGCGGCCGGCCGGTGCGCACATTCAACTCGGGCACCTGCACCATGGAGATCGCGCTGCGCATCGCCGGGATCGGCGCGGGCGATGAAGTCATCACCACGCCAATCTCTTGGGTCGCCACCGCCAACGTAATTCTGGAAGTGGGCGCCACGCCGGTATTTGCCGACATCGACCCGGTCACCCGCAACCTCGACCTGGCCCAGGTAGAAGCCGCGATCACGCCACGTACCAAGGCAATCATCCCGGTGTACCTGGCCGGCCTGCCCCTGGACATGCCGATGCTTTACGCACTGGCCAACAAGTACAACCTGCGCGTCATCGAAGATGCCGCCCAGGCCCTGGGCTCCAGCTGGGATGGCGAGCGCATCGGCGCCACTGGTGACTTCGTATCGTTCAGCTTCCAGGCGAACAAGAATGTCACCTGTTCCGAGGGTGGCTGCCTGGTATTGAACAATGCCGACGAAGCCCGCCTGGCAGAGAAGTATCGCCTGCAAGGCGTAACACGCACCGGTTTCGACGGCTTGGACGTGGATGTACTCGGCGGCAAGTTCAACATGACCGACATCGCCGCCACCATCGGCCTGGGCCAGTTTGCCCACATCGAAGAGATCACTGCCCACCGCCAGAACCTGGCGCGGCACTACTTCAAATGCTTCGGCAGCGACTTCGAAGAGAAATACGGTGCACAGCTGCCGCCGGCGGATTTTGAGAACAGCAACTGGCACCTGTTCCAACTGGTGCTGCCGGAACGCCAGGACGGCCTGCCCGCTCGCGCCACCTTCATGGAGCAGATGCAGGCCCGCGGCGTCGGCATCGGCTATCACTACCCGCCTATCCACCTGTTGAGCCTTTATCGGGCACAGGGGTTCAAGGAAGGCATGTTCCCGGTCGCGGAAAAGGTGGGACGTTTGATCGTGTCGTTGCCGATGTTCACGGCGATGACGGAAGCGGATGTGGAGCGGTCGGTGGAGGCCGTAAAAGCCGTACTCAAACCCTGAGTAGACGCCAATCTGGGAGGGGCTTGCCCCCTCCCAGATTTTTACCCGTGCTTATTCGCCGATGGCGGCTTTGTAGCCGGCAGCATCCAGCAGTTTTTCCAGGTCAGCCGGGTTGCTTGGCTTGAGCTTGAAAATCCAGGCGCCGTAAGGGTCGGAGTTCAACAGCTCAGGACTCCCGCTCAGTTCCTCGTTGACGGCAATCACTTCGCCCGCAACGGGCGCATAAATATCCGAAGCCGCCTTCACCGACTCAACCACACCCGCCTGGCCTTCAGCCTCGAACTGCGCGCCGACTTCCGCCAGCTCAACAAACACCACATCACCCAACGCTTCCTGGGCATGGTCGGAGATACCGACGGTCACAGTGCCGTCAGCTTCCAGACGGGCCCATTCATGACTCTCGGCAAAACGCAGGTCGGCCGGGATATTGCTCATAGTCTGTGTCCTCAAGAAGTAGTGTCAGCGGCCTTTGGCCTGCCGGAAATAGGTTAGATCAAGGTTTTACCATGGCGCACGAAGGTCGGCTTGACCACTCGAACCGGATACCACTTGCCGCGGATTTCCACTTCGGCACGATCAGCTGTCGCCGTCGGTACACGTGCCAGGGCAATGGATTTGCTCAGCGTAGGAGAGAAACTACCACTGGTGATCTCCCCTTCGCCAACATTGGCGATACGAACTACTTGGTGAGCGCGTAAAACACCTCGTTCTTCCAGCACCAACCCGACCAATTTGAATTGCACACCGGCCGCCAACTCGGCTTCCAGCGCGGTACGGCCGATGAAATTGCGCTCGGCCGGTTCCCAGGCAATGCTCCAGGCCATGTTGGCCGCAAGCGGCGAAACATCCTGGTGAATATCCTGGCCATACAGGTTCATGCCCGCTTCAAGGCGCAAGGTATCGCGGGCGCCAAGGCCAATGGGAGAAATGCCCGCGCCCACCAGGTCGTTGAAAAAGCCCGGGGCCTGTTCGGCGGGCAGCACGATTTCCAAACCGTCCTCGCCGGTATAACCGGTGCGTGCGATAAACCAGTCGCCATCGGCCAGGCCTTCAAACGGCTTGAGCTGATGAATCAGGGCGCCGCGGGACTGGGTGACCAACTCGGCGATCTTCTGCCGGGCATGGGGGCCCTGAATGGCGAGCATGGCCAACTCGGACCGCTCGTGCAGTTGCACCCCATAGCCACCCAGTTGCGCCTGCATCCAGGCGATGTCCTGGTCGCGGGTAGCGGCGTTGACCACCAGCCGGTAGCCGCTCTCGGTGCGGTAGACGATCATGTCGTCCACCACGCCGCCCTTTTCGTTGAGCATGGCGCTGTACAACGCACGGCCGCAGCCATGCAAGCGCTCGACATCATTGGCCAGCAGGTGCTGCAGCCATTCCTTAGCCTGGGGGCCGGTGACATCGATCACGGTCATATGAGATACATCGAACACCCCGCAGTCGCGTCGCACCTGATGGTGTTCTTCGACTTGCGAACCATAGTGCAGAGGCATATCCCAACCGCCAAAATCGACCATTTTCGCGCCGAGGGCGAGATGCAGGTCATACAGAGGCGTACGCTGTCCCATGGGTTTCTCCTTCCGGGCTTGGCGAAGGTGCGCAGCGTTGTCGTACGTGCTGAACGCCTTGATTTACAAGGCCGGCAACCACCTACAGCAACCCGGCCAGAAAGGCGGAGCGCACCGAATGCCGCGCATTGTAGCTGCAAGCCGTAGGACTGGCACCTAGCCGATTTGCCGAGCAGAGCGCCGGATCAGCCCGATCACCGGCAACAGGCCGACCAACACCAACGTCAGGGCCGGCAAAGACGCCCGCGCCCACTCGCCTTCGCTGGTCATTTCAAAGATCCGAACGGCCAGAGTGTCCCAGCCGAACGGACGCATCAGCAGGGTCGCGGGCATTTCCTTGAGCACATCGACGAACACCAGCAACGCCGCACTCAACGTCCCCGGTAGCAGCAACGGCAGATACACTTTGCAAAACAGTCGTGGCCCGCTCACGCCAAGACTGCGCGCCGCTTCCGGCAACGAGGGTCGGATTCGCGCCAGGCTGTTTTCCAGCGGCCCGTAGGCGACCGCCAAAAAGCGCACCAGATACGCCAGCACCAGCGCCGACAGGCTGCCCAGCAGCAACGGCTTGCCCGCACCGCCCAGCCAGCCCGACAGCGGCACCACCAGCTCACGGTCCAGGTAGCTGAACGCCAACATGATCGACACCGCCAGCACCGAGCCCGGCAAGGCGTAGCCGACGTTGGCCAGGCTGATGCCGGAGCGAATCGCCCGGGTAGGTGCCAGCCGGTTGGCGAACGCCAGCACCAGCGCCACACTGACGGTTATCAGCGCAGCGATACCGCCCAGGTAGAGCGTATGCACGATCAGGCCCGAATAACGCTCATCCCAGTCGAAGCGACCGCGCTGCCAGAACCAGGCGACCAGTTGCAGCATCGGGATGACAAACGCGCAGGCAAACACCAACCCACACCAACTGCTGGCTGCTGCCGCCTTGAGCCCACGCAGGTGATACAGCGCCTTGCCCCGTGGCCGCTCGTTGCTCGGCCGGCTGGCGCCCCGGGCACGGCGCTCGCCGTACAGCACCAGCATCACCACCAACAGCAACAGGCTGGCCAGTTGCGCCGCACTCGACAGGCTGAAAAAACCGTACCAGGTCTTGTAGATGGCGGTGGTAAAGGTATCGAAGTTGAACACCGAGACCGCGCCGAAATCCGCCAGCGTTTCCATCAGCGCCAACGCCACGCCGGCACCAATCGCCGGCCGCGCCATGGGCAACGCCACGCGCCAGAACGCTTGCCACGGTGACTGCCCCAACACCCGCGCCGCTTCCATCAGGCCCTTGCCCTGGGCGAGGAACGCGGTGCGCGCCAGTAGATAGACATAGGGATAGAACACCAGCACCAACACGGTGATCACGCCGCTGGTGGAACGCACGCGTGGCAGGCGCAGGCCGGTGCCGAACCACTCGCGCAGCAGGGTTTGCACCGGCCCGGAAAAATCCAGCAGGCCGACAAACACAAACGCCAGTACATAGGCCGGAATGGCGAAGGGCAGCATCAGCGCCCAATCCAGCCAGCGCCGCCCGGGGAATTCGCACAGGCTGGTCAGCCAGGCCAGGCTGACCCCAAGCAGGGTCACACCGACGCCGACGCCCAGCACCAGAGTCAGGGTGTTGCCCAGCAGGCGCGGCATCTGGGTTTCCCAGAGGTGGGACCAGATCTGCACATCGATACTCTGCCACGACAGCAACAGCACGCTCAGCGGCAGCAGCACCAGGGCGGCGACGGTGAAAACCGGCAGGTACCAGCGGCGTTGGGCGGGGTGGGCCAAGGAAAAGCTCTCGGAATAATGAAGAATTTGAAGTCGCCGCTAACCAATGTGGGAGCTGGCTTGCCTGCGATAGCATCACCTCGGTATCACTGATACACCGAGGTGATGCTATCGCAGGCAAGCCAGCTCCCACACAAACCAGCTCTCACATTCAGGACTGCGGTGCCTGGCAGATTGTACTTAGTTCCAGCCAGCGCGATCCATCAGGCGGATCGCCTCGGCCTGACGCTTGCCCGCCACTTCCACCGGCAAGGTGTCCGCCACGAACTTGCCCCAGGTCGCCACTTCCGCCGACGGCGGCACTGCCGGGTTGGCCGGGAATTCCTGGTTCACGTCGGCGAAGATCTTCTGCGCCTCAGGCGTGGTCATCCACTCGACCAAGGCCTTGGCGGCTTCCGGGTGCGGCGCGTGCTTGGTCAGGCCGATGCCCGACAGGTTCACATGCACGCCACGGTCGCCCTGGTTCGGCCAGAACAGCTTCACCGCCAGCTTCGGGTTCTGCTTGTGCAGGCGCCCGTAGTAATAGGTGTTGACGATGCCCACGTCGCATTGCCCGGCGTTGATCGCTTCGAGTACGGCGATGTCATCGGAGAACACGTCGGTGGACAGGTTGTTGACCCAACCCTTGACGATTTCTTCGGTCTTGGCCGCGCCATGGGTTTCGATCAGGGTGGCGGTCAGCGACTGGTTGTAGACCTTCTTCGCCGTGCGCAGGCACAGGCGACCTTCCCACTGCTTGTCGGCCAGGGCTTCGTAGGTAGTCAGGTCACCCGGTTTCACCCGGTCAGTGGAATAGGCGATGGTACGGGCACGCAGGCTCAGGCCAGTCCAGGCGTGGTTGGAGGAGCGATACTGCAGGGGGATGTTCTTGTCGATCACCGGCGAGGTGAACGGTTGCAGGATGCCCATTTGCTCGGCCTGCCAGAGGTTGCCGGCATCGACGGTCAGCAGCAGGTCAGCGGTGGCGTTTTCGCCCTCGGCCTTGATGCGTTGCATCAGCGGAGCTTCCTTGTCGGTGATGAACTTCACCTGTACACCGGTCTTCTGGGTGTAGGCGTCGAACACCGGCTTGATCAGTTCGTCGATGCGCGAGGAGTAGACCACCACTTCGTCGGCTGCCTGCACGGTGGTGCTGCCGATCAGGGTGAGTGCCAGGGCAGTCAGGAGGCGCTTGGGTACCAACATGGGTGCGGTCTCTCATTTGCAAAAAGAGCGCAAATGATAAGGACTCACATTTGCCGGCGCTTGCTGGAGGCGTTACCAGATGTTGCATGAGTAGGATTTATAGTGGGGCTGATGGCCTCTTCGCAGGCAAGCCAGCTCCCACAGGGGACCGGGTTTCAAGCTCAGGGTTTTGCCAAATCAGGCAGATCGCCAGTCAGGCCCAAGGCTTGGCGCACGAACACGGCCTTGGCTTCGGGCATCTGGTCGACCATCTTCAGCCCGGCATTGCGCAACCAGCGCAGCGGCAGTTGGTCGGCCTGGAACAACCGCTCGAAGCCCTCCATCGCGGCCATCAACGCCAGGTTGTGCGGCATGCGTCGGCGCTCGTAGCGGCTCAGCACTTTTACATCCGCCAGGCGTTCGCCGCGCTCGGTGGCGGACAACAGCACTTCGGCCAGCGTCGCCGCATCGAGAAAGCCCAGGTTCACGCCCTGCCCCGCCAACGGGTGAATCACGTGGGCTGCGTCGCCGATCAACGCCAGGCCTTCGGCCACGTAGCGTTTGGCGTGGCGCTGGCGCAGCGGCACGCAGACACGCGGGTCGGCGCTGATCACCGTGCCCAGGCGGCCTTCAAAGGCGCGCTCCAATTCACGGCAAAAGCCTTCATCGTCCAGTGCCATCAGGCGCTCGGACTCCGCCGGCGTGGTCGACCAGACGATCGAACACCAGTCCTCTTGCCCATCGCGTACCAGGGGCAAAAACGCCAGCGGCCCGGTGTCGGTGAAACGTTGCCACGCCGTGCGCTGGTGCGGTTGGCTGCTGCGCACGCTGGTGACGATGGCGTTATGCAGGTAATCCCATTCGCGGGTCGCGGTGCCGGTCAGGCGGCGCACGGCGGAGTTGGCGCCGTCGGCCGCCACCACCAGCGGCGCGCGCAACTTGCGACCATCGGCCAGGGTCAGCAGCCAGTCATCGCCGGAGCGGCGCATCTGTTCCAGGCGCGCATTGGCCAGCAGGCCCAGGTCGCAGTCGTGCAGGCGCTCAAGCAAGGCATCCTGGACCACACGGTTTTCGACGATATGCCCAAGCACCTCGGCATGCACGCTGGCCGCCGAGAAGTGGATCTGCCCGGTGCCGCTGCCGTCCCACACCTGCATCTCGCCGTAAGGGCTGGCGCGGCGCTCGACGATGCCGTCCCACACGCCCAGGCGCTCGAGGATGCGCTGGCTGGCGGCCGACAAGGCGCTCACGCGGGGTTCGAACGCCGCGTCGTGAGCGAACGGCTTGACGCTCAGCGGGCTGCCGTCGAGCAGCAACACCTGCAAGCCACTGCCCTGCAACGCCAGCGCCAGGGCGCTTCCGACCATTCCGGCCCCGACAATCAGCACATCTGCGCGCATGTCCATGGTTTAAGCCTGTCTCGCTGGCGGCTTGCGCCGCACGTAAAGGGTTTTGTCGACGCGCGCCACCAGGGTGCCGGCGCCGTCATGAATCTGTACCTTGAGGTGAGGCAAATACTTCTCGCCACCCTCGGTCTGCCGGCGGATTTCATCGAGCAACGTATCGTCGATGGAAAACTCGGCAAACACCGGGCCTTTGCCCGGCGAGATGAAATCGATACTCGCGGCCTTGTCCCAGACGATGTAGTCGCGGCCCAGGTTCTCCATGAGCATCAACATGTAGAAGGGATCGACCATCGAATACAGGCTGCCGCCGAACTGCGTGCCGACATAGTTGCGGTTGTACCAGCCCAGGCCCATGCGCACTTTGACGTGGCGAAAGTCCGCGCTCATCTGCTGCACGCTGACGCCCGCCCCCAGGTACGGCGGGTACAGGGTCATGATCCAACGCAACAAGCGCGCCTTGCCCAGGCGCTCAATCAACCACTTACGCATCGGGACGCGTGCCCAGGCCCATGGCCTGACGGGCGAACCAGCGTTTGGCCGGCGGTAGCAGGTCGAGACCGAGCAGGCCCATGTTGCGGCCCAGGGCGACCAGCGGCTGGGCGCTGCCAAACAGGCGCGTGACCTGGTCGGAGAAGCCCACAGTAAGTTTCTGGTCCAGGCGCTGGCGCTCGCGGTAGCCTTGCAACGTCGCCAGGTCGCCCGGCACCTCAGGCCCGGCCAGCAAGGCTTCGGCCAAGGCGTGGGCGTCCCGCAGGGACAGGTTGAAGCCCTGCCCGGCAATCGGGTGCAGGCTGTGGGCGGCGTTGCCGAGGATCGCCAGGTGGGAGCGCACTTGTTCTTCGGCTTCCACCAGGGTCAACGGATACAGGTGACGTGCGCCAACTTGCTTGAGGGTGCCCAGGCGGTAGCCGAACACGCCCTGCAATTCACTGAGGAAGCTGCGCTCATCGAGGTTCGCCAGGCGCTGGGCGTCCATGCCGATGCGCGTCCACACCAGTGCGCAACGGTTGTCCGGCAGCGGCAGCAAGGCCATCGGGCCTTCATCGGTGAAACGCTCGAAGGCTTCGCCGTTGTGGGCTTCGCTCGGGGTGATGTTGGCGATCAGCGCGCTCTGGTTGTACGGCCGGGTTTTCACGCCGATGCCCAGTTGCTCGCGCAGGCCGGAACGGCCGCCGTCGGCCAGCACGGCGAGGTCGCATTCCAGCACGGTTTCATCGTTGAGGGTCAGGCGATAGCCGTCGGGCAGTGGTTCCATGCGCGTGACTTCAGCCGGGCAGCGCCAGCTGACCACGTCTTTATCCAAACCTTGCCACAGGCATTGGCCGAGCCAGGCGTTTTCGACGACATAACCCAGGGCTGGCACGCCCTCTTCCATGGCAGACAGGCGCGCCGTGGAAAAACGCCCCCGGTCCGACACGTGAATCTGCTTGATCGGCTCGGCGCGACGGGAAATGTCCTGCCACAGGCCCAGGCGCTGATAAATCTGCCGGGCGCCGTAGGACAACGCCGACGAGCGCGCATCGTAGCTCGGCTGGTAGCTGTCGCCCGGCGCGAACGGCTCGATCATCACGATCTTCCAGCCACGCGCCTTGGCCCCGGCCTGCAACGCCAGGGCCAGACTGGCGCCCACCAGGCCACCGCCGATGATCGCGAGGTTGACCCGGCTCATCGGGCAGCCGCCATCAACGCTTCGATCTCGGCGACGGTCTTGGGCACGCCGCCGGTCAGGATTTCACAGCCTTGCTTGGTCACTACCACGTCGTCCTCGATGCGCACGCCAATGCCACGCCATTTCTTTGCCACATTCTGGTTGTCCGGCGAGATGTAGATCCCCGGCTCCACGGTCAATGCCATGCCCACCTCCAGCACGCGCCATTCACCGCCCACCTTGTACTCGCCCACGTCATGCACATCCATGCCCAGCCAGTGGCCGGCGCGGTGCATGTAGAAGGCTTTGTAGGCTTCGCTGGCGATCAACTCGTCGACGTCGCCCTGCAACAAGCCCAGCTTGACCAGCCCGGCAGTGATGACTTGCACCGTCGCCTCGTGGGCCTGGTTCCAATGTTTGTTGGGGGCGATCTGGGCAAAGGCGGCTTCCTGGGAGGCCAGCACAATCTCGTAGACCGCCTTTTGCTCGGGCGAAAACCTGCCGTTGACCGGCCAGGTGCGGGTGATGTCGCTGGCGTAGCAGTCGATCTCGCAACCGGCGTCGATCAGCACCAGATCGCCGTCCTTGAGCACGGCGTCATTCTGCTGGTAATGCAGGATGCAGCTGTTGCGCCCGGCGGCGACGATGGAGCCATAGGCCGGCATCTTTGCGCCGCCCTTGCGGAATTCGTAGTCCAGTTCGGCTTCCAGGCTGAACTCGTGCAAACCGGCGCGGCTGGCCTGCATCGCCCGTACGTGGGCCGCGCAGGAAATCCGTGCCGCCTCGCGCATCACCTTCACTTCCGCCGCCGATTTATACAGGCGCATGTCGTGGAGCAGATGATCCAGCGCAACAAATTCGTTCGGCGGCTGGGCGCCGAGGTGCGCTTTAGAGCGGATCACGTTGATCCACTCCATCAGGTGGCGGTCGAATTCGGCATTGCTGCCCATGGCCGAATACACCCGGTCGCGGCCTTCGATCAGGCCGGGCAGGATGTCGTCGATGTCGGTGATGGGGAACGCGTCGTCGGCGCCAAAGTCGCGGATCGCGCCTTCGGTGCCGGCGCGCAGGCCGTCCCACAATTCGCGTTCAGCGTTGCGTTCGCGGCAGAACAGCACGTACTCGCCATGCAGGCGACCGGGCATCAGCACGATCACCGCCTGGGGTTCGGGGAAACCGCTCAGGTACTGGAAGTCGCTGTCCTGGCGGTAGACATGCTCGACATCACGGTTGCGGATCGCCACGGCGGCGGCCGGCAGGATCGCGATGCTGTTGGGTTCCATCTGCGCCATGAGCGCCTTGCGACGCCGGGTGTATTCCGCTCTGGGGATATGAATCATGGGCAGATGGGCTTCCTTGCTTAGTGCAGCGACGGCTTGGGTGCGGCAGGTTCTGCGGACTTCTTGGTCTCGGTGAACAGCAGCAGCGGCGCGACGCGCAGGTACTCCATGACTTCCATGTAGTCGCCTTCGCCGTCTTCGGACTCTTCCAGGGCGTCTTGTACCTGGGAGATGGCCGCAAGGTCCTGCAACACTTCCTTGGCGTCGGTGCTCAGTTCCAGGCCGCCGGCGTTCACGCCGAAACCGTGGAGGAAGCCCTGGCACCATTGGCCCAGTGCGGCGGCGCGTTCGGTGAGCGGTGCGTCGTCGGTCGGCAGCAGCAGGACCACGGTGACGTCGTCACCGGTCAGCTCGCCCTTGACCATTTCCTGCAGGCCGATCAGCGCGTTGCGCACGTTGTCGGTCGGCTCGGTCTCCAGCAGCTCGGCCACATCGGCCAGCCAGTTGTCGGCATCAAAGCCTACGCCGGTGCAGCTGCGGCCCAGCAACACGCCGTGCAATTCGGCAGGCGAGCATGGGTGACCGCTGGCGCTCAGCAGTTTGGAAAAAGCATCGTACGGGGAGTTCTGAATGGGCATGGTGAGCTAGGCGCCAGACGGCGCAATGTCTAGAATGAAGCGCTGTATCCTAGCACCGGCAGACGTACCAAGACTATCAAGGGCGTCAGATCGTTTATCCTGCAGTTGCCATTCATCAGACAAATCCAGTGGAACCCAATGGAAGACACCGACCTGCAAGCGCTGATGGCCAGACTCGAGTTGCTAATTGATCGGGTCGAGCAACTTAAGAGTCAAAACGGACTCCTACTAGCTCAGGAAAAAACCTGGCGCGAGGAACGCGCTCACCTCATTGAAAAAAACGAAATCGCCCGGCGTAAGGTCGAATCGATGATTTCGCGCCTGAAGGCCCTGGAGCAAGACTCATGAGTTCAAGCAATAGCGTCACCGTGCAGATCCTGGATAAAGAATATTCGATCATCTGTCCCCAGGAAGAGCGCAACAACCTGGTGAGCGCCGCCCGCTACCTGGATGGCAAGATGCGTGAAATCCGCAGCAGCGGCAAAGTCATCGGCGCCGACCGTATCGCCGTGATGGCCGCGCTGAACATCACTCACGATCTGCTGCACAAGCAGGAACGTCCTGATGTGCAGGCCAGCGGCTCGACGCGCGAGCAGGTGCGCGACCTGCTGGAACGTGTGGATCTGGTGCTGTCCAGCGATTCAGACACACCCAAGGGCTGATTGCCGCGACTGTTTAAGGTATACTCGCCCCACTCCCTGGCGTGTTTGCCAGTCGGCGATGTCCCTGAGCCGATTCGCACTACCCTGGAAGTTGCACGTTGGGCTGGTGTGCATGTCCGCTAGACGGAAAGCCTTAAAGCCTACTGCTTCTTCCACCTTGAACTTTCGGGTTCAAGGGCTAAGTCGACAGCGGCTCTGTCGGGGAGCCTGAATTCCCAAACTCAATGCCAGTCTTCGGACTGGCATTGTTTTATGAGCCGAAAACCATGACCGAACCTGCGCCGCTTTCCCGTCCGCAACTTCGACGCATGTTGCGCAAGGCCCGCCGCGAGCTCAGCCCGAGCCAGCAGCGCAAGGCCGCCCACGGCCTCTATCGGCAACTGGCACAGCAGCCGCTGTTTCGCCGGGCCAAACACATTTCCCTGTATCTACCGACGGACGGCGAAATCGACCCGCGCCTGTTGCTGCGTGCCGCCCAGCGCCGGGGCAAGGCCACTTACCTGCCGGTGCTCAGCGCATGGCCACGCACCAAGATGGTGTTCCAGCGCGTGCGGCCTGGGGAAAAGCTACGGCCCAATCGCTTCCGCATCCTCGAGCCACGGGTCAACATCGGCCAACAGCGCAAGGTCTGGGCGCTGGACCTGGTGTTGTTGCCGTTGGTCGGTTTCGATGATGCGGGTGGCCGCCTGGGCATGGGCGGCGGCTTCTACGACCGCAGCCTCGCTTACCTCGCGCGCCGCCAGAGCTGGCGCAAGCCGACGTTGCTGGGCCTGGCCCATGAATGCCAGAAGGTCGAGAAGTTGACGCAGGCGAGCTGGGATGTGCCATTGGCCGGCACCGTCACGGATAAGCAGTGGTATATCGCGCAGACGCCGCAGTAAAAAAAGCGGCGTCTGGAAGAAGGGTCAACGCTTGAACGGTTGCGGCTGTTGCTGAGTCAATTCAACGGGAGCATCGGTCTTGTTGGACCACAAGCTTTGGGCATACCCGGTGGTCACGACGCCCAGACCAAACAAAATAACCAAAATCCATAGTAAATCCGGCTTACGTTGCATCGATTGCCCCCCTTCAGGCACTTCGTACACGATGACAACAACGTTCCTCAGGAGTCCGTTGCGGCGCTGTCAAGCTTAAAAGCGGGCATTCTGCGGTAACGTGAACCAACACGCAAACCTTGACGCCAACCGACTGTCGGTTTGTCATGCAATTGCCCGACAACTTGCCCAATCCCATTTTGAGGAGCGCAAAAATGGCCTACTGGCTGATGAAATCCGAGCCCGATGAACTCTCCATCAAGGGCCTGGAAAAGCTCGGCGAAGCTCGCTGGGATGGGGTCCGCAACTACCAGGCGCGCAATTTCCTGCGCGCCATGGCCGAGGGCGACGAGTTTTTCTTCTACCATTCCAGCTGCCCGGAGCCAGGGATTGCCGGCATCGGAAAAATCATCAAGGCAGCCTACCCGGACCCCACAGCCCTGGAGCCGCAAAGCCACTACTACGACGCCAAGGCCACCCCGGACAAAAATCCGTGGAACGCGATCGACGTCGCCCACGTCAAGACATTCCCCAAGGTGCTGGGCCTGGGCTACCTGAAGCAGCAAACCGCCCTCGCCGAGTTGCCGCTGGTGCAAAAAGGCAGCCGACTGTCGGTGATGCCGGTGACCGCCGAACAATGGGCGGCGGTGCTCGCCCTGGGTTAAACACCCAGAACCCGGCAGTCACGCGCCAGACGCATGCATCTGCACGCCGGGCGGGTTAGGCTGGTGCTTCATTTGACCGGAATCAACCGCCCCTGGGCGCCATCCGGTCAAACTAGGATGCTAATGCCGCAGGAAGCCGCCATGTCGACGAATCACCACACCTCCCGTCTTTTCGCCATCGCACTCATCGCCCTGTTGCTGGGTGCCGGCGGCTTCGGCTATTGGCGCTCCCTCCAGGACCGCCTCCCCGAAGGCCTGAGCATGGGCAACGGGCGCCTGGAATCCACCGAAGTGCAAATCGCCGCCAAGATCCCCGGGCGCCTGGCCGAGGTGCGCGTGGACGAAGGCGACAAGGTGCTCAAAGGCCAACTGCTCGCACGCATGGACACCCGCACCCTCGAGGCCCAACGCGCCCAGGCCGAGGCCGAAGTGCTGCGCGCCAAGGAAAACTTCGCCGCCGCCGAGGCCAATGTGCAACTGCGCCAAAGCGAGCAGTTGCTGGCCAACCAGGAACTCAAGCGTACCCAGGAGCTGTACAAGCGCGGCTTCGCCAGCAGCCAACTGATCGACCAGCAGCAAGCCCGGCAGAACACCGGCAACGCCGCGGTGATCGCCGCGCAAGCCCAAGTCAACTCGGTGAAGGCCGCCATCGGTGCGGCCCAGGCCCAAGTCGCCCAGCTCAACAGCGAGATCGACGACAGCAGCCTGCGCGCGCCCATCGACGGGATCATCCAACTGCGCCTGGCCGAGCCCGGCGAAGTGCTTGGCGCGGGCGGACGTGTGCTGCTGTTGATCGATCCGAATGACCAGTACATGAACCTCTACCTGCCCGCCTCCGTCACCGGTCGCCTGACCGTCGGCAGCGACGCGGGCATCCTGCTCGATGCCCTGCCCCAGCAACCGCTGCCGGCCAAGATCAGCTTTGTCGCCGCCAAATCCCAGTTCACGCCCAAGGAAGTGGAAACCCGCGACGAGCGCCAGAAACTGGTGTTCCGCGTCAAACTGCGCCTGACCCAACCCGACGCCGTGCCCCAAGCCAAACCGGGCATGCCCGGCGCCGGTTACGTGCGCACGGCAGACATCGCCTGGCCGGCCAACCTGCAATGACCGGCCTGGCGCTGCACGCCAGCGGGATCAGCCATCGCTACGGCAAACAACAGGCTTTGCTCGACATCGCCTTCAGCCTGCCCGCCGGAACGCGCTGCGGCTTGATCGGCCCGGACGGCGCAGGCAAGTCGAGCCTGCTGGGGTTGATCGCCGGGGTCAAAAAGCTCCAGGCAGGCCAGCTAGAGGTGCTTGGCGGCTCGATCCAGGACCGGCGCCACCGCAACAGCCTCTACCCGCGCATCGCCTTCATGCCCCAAGGGCTGGGCGGCAACCTGTACCCCGAGCTGTCGATCAGCGAAAACATCCGTTTCTTCGCCACGCTGTTCGGCCTGTCCAGAGCCGACTGCGACCAGCGCATGCACAACCTGCTGCTGGCCACTGACCTCGCACGCTTCGCCGAACGCCCGGCGGGCAAGCTGTCCGGCGGGATGAAGCAGAAGCTCGGCCTGTGCTGCGCGCTGATCCACGACCCGGACCTGCTGATCCTCGACGAACCCACCACCGGCGTCGATCCGCTGTCGCGCCGACGCTTCTGGGAGCTGGTAGAAACCGTACGCAGCGAGCGCCCGCAGCTGACGTTGCTGGTGGCGACGGCCTACATGGAAGAAGCCGAACAATTCGAACATTGCCTGATGCTCGATCGCGGCAAACTGATCGCCGACGGCCTGAGCAGCGAACTGGCCGCCGCCACACCCAGTGGCAAACTGGATGAGGCCTTCACCCACTTCCAGGGCGACAGCGCCCACGACAACCAACCGCTGCTGATCCCACCCCGGGAAAGCGCCAACACCGACATCGCCATCGAAGCCCACGACTTGACCCTGCGTTTCGGTGATTTCACCGCGGTGAACAAGGTCAGCTTCGCCATCGGCCGTGGCGAGATTTTCGGTTTCCTCGGTTCCAACGGTTGCGGCAAGACCACCACCATGAAGGTGCTGACCGGGCTGATGCCGGCCACCGAAGGCAGCGCGAAGTTGCTGGGCAACCCGGTGAATGCCAAGGACCTGGCCACCCGCAAGCGCGTGGGGTTCATGTCGCAGAGTTTCTCGCTGTATGGCGAACTCAGCGTGCGCCAGAACCTGGTACTGCACGCGCAGTTGTTCGACCTGAACCCGGCCGAGAGCGGGCCGCGGATCGACGAGTTGATCCAGCGTTTCGACCTCGGTGATGTCGCCGAGCAACCCTCCGGCGAACTGCCCCTGGGCCTGCGCCAGCGCCTGTCATTGGCGGTGGCGGTGCTGCATCGCCCGGAAGTGCTGATCCTCGACGAGCCGACCTCGGGCGTCGATCCGGCGGCGCGGGATGACTTCTGGCGGCTGCTGATCGAGTTGTCCCGCGAACAGGGCGTGACCATCTTTCTGTCCACCCACTTTATGAACGAAGCCCAGCGCTGCGACCGCATTTCCTTGATGCACGCGGGCAAGGTGCTGGCCTGCGACACGCCGCACGCGCTGCAACAGCAGTTCCACGGCGACACCCTCGAAGCTGCCTTCGTCACCTGCCTGGAACAGGCCCAGGGCGAACCCGAGCCGACTGCGCCCACCGCCACGGTCAGCGAAACCGCGGCGCCGCCGGTGAGCAAGCGCGGTTTCAGCCTGGCGCGCTTGTTGGCCGTGGCCAGCCGCGAAGGCAAGGAACTGCTGCGCGACAAGGTGCGCATGGCCTTCGCCCTGCTCGGCGCGATGTTCATGATGGTGATCTTCGGCTACGGCATTTCCCTGGATGTGGAAAACCTCGCCTTCGCCGTCTATGACCAAGACCAGACCCCGCAGAGTCGCGCCTACCTGGAGGCGTTCCGCAGCTCGCGGTACTTCGAGGAGCAACCGGCGATTCAGGATTCGAGCGAACTGCACCGGCGCCTGCAACGCTCGGAAATCAAACTGGCCCTGGAGATCCCCCCCGGTTTTGGCCGCGACCTCTACGCCGGTCGCCAACCCACCGTGGCCGCCTGGCTCGACGGCGGCATGCCGTTTCGTGCGGAAACCAGCCGCAACTATGTAGAAGCCGTGCACCAGGCCAACCTCCAGCAACTGGGCGAACTGAGCAGCCGGCCACAAAACACCCCGGCAGCGGCCAAACTGGAAACGCGCTTTCGCTATAACCAGGACGTGGTCAGCGTAAACGCCATCGGCCCCGGCGTAATGGCGCTGATCCTGGCGTTTATTCCGGCGATGCTCACCGCCCTCGGCATCGTGCGTGAAAAGGAGCTGGGCTCGATCACCAACTTCTACGCCACGCCGCTCACACGCCTGGAGTTCCTGCTGGGCAAACAGGCGCCGTACCTGGCCGTCAGCCTGATCAACCTGGCGCTGCTGGTGGCGATGAACCGCTGGCTGTTCGGCGTGCCATTCAAGGGCAGCGGCCTGACGTTGGCGTTCGGCGGCCTGCTGTATGTGCTGGCCACCACCGGCATGGGCCTGCTGATTTCCGCGTTCACCCGCACCCAGATCGCCGCGATCCTCGGCACCATGATCATCACCAGCCTGCCGACTATCCAGTTTTCCGGGCTGATCGTGCCGCGTTCGTCCCTGGAAGGCGCCGCCGCGCTGATGGGCATGCTGTTTCCGGCGGGGCATTTCCTCGACATTGCGGTAGGCACCTTTACCAAGGCCCTGGACCTGCGCCAGCTGTGGCCGCAGTGCCTGGCGCTGTTCGGGTTTTTCGTCGGGTTCACCGGGTTGAGCCTGATCATGCTCAAGAAGCAGGAGGCCTGATGCACAAGTTCGCGCACATCCTGCGCCTGGGTCTGAAGGAACTCACCAGCCTGCGCCACGACAGCGTCTTGCTGCTGTTCCTGTTCTACGCCTTCACCGTAGCCATCTATATGCCCGCCGCCGGTTCGGTGATTGGCGTACACAACGCCAGTGTGGCGTTTATCGACGAAGACCACAGCACGCTCTCGCGGCAGATGGCCGAAGCGCTGCAGCCACCCGAGTTTCAAGCGCCTGTGCCATTAGCCTATGACCAGTTGGACAAGGTCATGGACAGCGGCGCGTATACCTTCGTCATCAATGTGCCGGCGAATTTCCAGGCCGACCTGCTGGCCGGTCGCCAACCCGGCGTGCAGGTGAATGTGGACGCCACGGCGATGAGCCAGGCGTTTATGGGCGCGGGCTACATCGGGCGGATTTTCCAGCGTGAGCTGCTGGCCTATAGCGGGCAGACCGCTGCCGCGAGCAACACGCCGGCCCTGCTGACCACCCGCGCGCTGTTCAACACCAACCTGGAAGGCGGCTGGTTTCTGGCGGTGATCCAGATCGTCAACAACATCACCATCCTCGCCGTCGTGCTCACCGGCACTGCGCTGCTGCGGGAACGCGAGCACGGCACCCTCGACCATTTGCTGGTGCTGCCGCTGACCGCGCTGGAGATCATGCTGGCAAAAATCTGGAGCAACATGCTGGTGGTGGTGTTGTGCACCTGGGTGTCGCTGGAGGTGGTGGTCAAGGGTTTGCTCGGCGTACCGCTGGCGGGGTCGCTGGGGTTGTTCCTGTTTGTCACGGCGCTGTATCTGTTTGCCAGCACCGCACTGGGGATCTTTCTCGCCACACTGGCCCGTTCGACGCCGCAATTTGGCTTGCTGGCGATTCCGGTGATTATCCCGATGCTGTTGTTGTCCGGCGGCAGTACGCCGTTGGACAGCATGCCCGAGTGGTTGCAATGGGTGATGCAGGCATCGCCCTCGACGCATTTTGTGAGCCTGAGCGCGGCGATTCTGTTTCGGGATGCGGGGGTGGGTGTGGTGTGGCCGGACTTGCTGGCGCTGGCGGGGATCGGGTTGGTGTTTTTTGCGGTGGCGCGGGGACGGTTCAGGAAGAGTTTGGCGTCCTGAGGTGACTGTCAGGGCCTCTTCACGAGCAAGCCCGCTCCCACAGTTGACCGCGTTTCAACATGAGAATGCGGTCAACTGTGGGAGCGGGCTTGCGCGCGAATGGCGCGAAGCGCCCGGGTTACTGAATGATCAGGTTGTTGAACAACAGATCTTCCACCACTGGCTTGCCCGTCTCATCGTTCATCACTTGCTGAGTCTGCTTCAACGCTTCCTGGCGCAGTTTCTCTTTGCCTTCGACGGTGCTCATGGTCTCGTTGGTCTGCTGGGTGAACAGCGCCACCAGTTGATTACGGATCAACGCATCGTTGGCTTTGACCGCCGCGGCCGCCTCGGTGCCGGTCACGCGCAGGGCGATGTCGGCCTTGTACACCTTCAGCTTGGCGGTGCCGTCCAGGCCATAGTTGCCGACGAACGGTGGCGTCAGGCTGATATAGCTGACTTTCGGCGCCTCGCCTTCTTTCGCTTCCTGGGCCTGGGCTGCCATCGGCAAGATCAGGGCCAGCATCAACAGGATCCACGCTTTCACAGTTCATTCCTCACATTCGGTTGCGCGCTAGCATAACGCTAGCAACGCTCAGCACAAGCTTATGGCGACGTATCAGGCACGAGCATGCTCGTTGACCCCCAGACGCACCCTTCTACACTTATCGGCCACGACGCCCAAAGGAATAGTCCGATGAAAGCTGTGCTGTGCAAAGCCTTCGGCCCTGCCGAAACCCTGGTGCTGGAAGATGTCGCAAGCCCAGCGATCAAGAAAAACGAGATCCTGCTGGACGTGCATGCTGCCGGGGTCAACTTCCCGGACACCTTGATCATCGAGGGCAAGTACCAGTTCAAGCCGCCCTTTCCGTTCTCGCCGGGTGGCGAAGCGGCGGGTGTGGTCAGTGAAGTCGGCGAGAAGGTCAGCCACCTGAAGGTTGGCGACCGGGTCATGGCCCTGACCGGCTGGGGCAGCTTTGCCGAGCAGGTCGCGGTGCCGGGCTACAACGTGCTGCCGATCCCGCCGAGCATGGACTTCAACACCGCCGCCGCCTTCAGCATGACCTACGGCACCTCGATGCACGCGCTCAAACAGCGCGGCCACCTGCAACCCGGGGAAACCCTGCTGGTACTCGGCGCCTCCGGTGGCGTGGGCCTGGCGGCGGTGGAAATCGGCAAGGCCATGGGCGCCCGTGTGATCGCGGCGGCCAGCAGCGCCGACAAACTCGCAGTGGCAAAAGCCGCCGGTGCCGATGAGTTGATCAACTACAGCGAAACCAGCCTGAAGGATGAGATCAAGCGCCTCACCGACGGCAACGGCGCGGATGTGATCTACGACCCGGTGGGTGGCGACCTGTTTGACCAGGCCATCCGCAGCATCGCCTGGAACGGCCGCTTGCTGGTGGTGGGGTTTGCCAGCGGGCGCATCCCGGAGCTGCCGGTGAACCTGGCGCTGCTCAAGGGCGCGGCGGTGGTCGGGGTGTTCTGGGGCTCGTTCGCCCAGCGCCAGCCGCAAGACAATGCCGCGAATTTCCAGCAGCTGTTCACTTGGTATGGCGAGGGCAAGTTGAAGCCGTTGGTGTCGCAGGTGTATCCGCTGGAACAGGCGGCGCAGGCGATCAATGACCTGGGGCAGCGCCGGGCTGTCGGGAAAGTCGTCGTCCAAACCCGCTAACCCACTTGAAATACAGTTAAATGTGGGAGCGGGCTTGCTCCCACATTTGGATCTCCAGTGTCCTGCGAGACCCCATCCCGACCCACACTTATCCATTCGCGACATGTTCGTAAGAGAACATCCACTGACGCTCATTTCCTGTGTTTGCAGATAAGAGGCGATGCTATTTTCGGTAACGAAACTGTAACATTCGCATCCGCAGTCAAAACAAGAAATTTGGAGCTCTTGAATGTTTGCTTTCTTTCGTCCTGCCGCACACCAGGCGCCCCTGCCTGAAGAAAAAATAGACAGCACCTACCGACGCCTACGCTGGCAGATCTTCGCCGGTATTTTCTTTGGTTACGCCGGCTACTACCTGCTGCGTAAAAACTTCTCCCTGGCCATGCCGTACTTGATCGACGAGGGTTACACCCGCGGCGAACTGGGCCTGGCGATGTCCGCCATCGCGATTGCCTACGGCCTGTCCAAGTTCCTCATGGGCCTGGTGTCCGACCGCTCCAACCCGCGTTACTTCCTGCCCTTCGGCCTGCTGGTTTCAGCGGGTGTGATGTTCATTTTCGGTTTCGCACCTTGGGCGACGTCCAGCGTGACCATGATGTTCATTTTGCTGTTCATCAACGGCTGGGCCCAAGGCATGGGCTGGCCGCCAAGTGGCCGGACCATGGTGCACTGGTGGTCGCAGAAGGAGCGCGGCGGCGTGGTTTCCGTGTGGAACGTGGCGCATAACGTCGGCGGCGGCCTGATCGGCCCGCTGTTCCTGCTTGGCATGGCCTGGTTCAACGACTGGCACGCGGCGTTCTACGTACCGGCCACCGTGGCCCTGCTGGTGGCGGCGTTTGCCTTCATCACCATGCGCGATACCCCGCAATCGGTCGGCCTGCCGCCCATCGAGAAGTACAAGAACGACTATCCGGAAGGCTACGACGCCAGCCACGAAGACGAATTCAGCGCCAAGGAAATCTTCGTCAAGTACGTGCTGCGCAACAAAATGCTCTGGTACATCGCCTTCGCCAACGTGTTCGTCTACCTGCTGCGCTACGGCGTGCTGGACTGGGCGCCGACGTACCTCAAGGAAGCCAAGCACTTCACCGTCGACAAGTCGTCGTGGGCGTACTTCTTCTACGAGTGGGCCGGTATTCCGGGCACGCTGCTGTGCGGCTGGATGTCGGACAAGATCTTCCGTGGCAACCGTGGCCTGACCGGCATCGTGTTCATGGCGCTGGTGACGGTGGCGACCCTGGTTTACTGGCTCAACCCGCCGGGCAACCCGATGATCGACATGATCGCGCTGTTCTCCATCGGTTTCCTGATCTACGGCCCGGTGATGCTGATCGGCCTGCAGGCGCTGGAACTCGCACCGAAGAAAGCTGCCGGTACGGCGGCGGGTTTCACCGGCCTGTTCGGTTACCTGGGCGGTTCGGTGGCGGCGAGTGCGGCCATGGGCTACACCGTGGACCACTTCGGCTGGGACGGTGGTTTCGTGCTGCTGATCGGCGCGTGCGTGTTGGCGATTGCGTTCCTGATCCCCACGCTGTGGCACACCAACAGCGTCAGTTCGGCGCGTTAACCGCCTGAACACCCCTTCGCACAACGCTTGAGCCGCGCCTCCAGGTTTTTATCTGGCATGGCGTGGCTACGCAGGGCGTGGACGGTCTGCTCGACATAATCGCGCGTAGTGCCGTAACGCCCGCAAGCGCTTTCCAACACGTGGTTCAGGATGGCGTCGGGAAGATTGCCCGCGTAGCTGGGCAAGTGCCGCTCCAACACAAACCCCAAGGCCTGCACCTGACTGCCATCTTCAAGACGGCAACTGAGCCAGTGTGGCCGATACGAGGGGTACGGCATTTCGCGGCACCACAGTGCGTAGAGCGAGGCTTCCAGCTGGTCTTCCGGCAAACGGTAGGCAAACCCGCTGCATGAGCCGCCGCGATCCAGGCCAAAGACCAACCCCGGCAATTCCGGCGTCCCCCGGTGCTCGTGGGACCACAGGTACAGGCCACGGTGATAACCGTGGACCCGCGCCCGCACGCGTTGGGTGGATGAGCATTCAGGACGCCAGATCAACGAGCCGTAAGCGAACAGCCAGACCGGCCCACCCTTGTGCCGGCCCATGGTCGCCTGCATCGAACTCATCAACTGCTCGTGAGTGAGTTGCGGCCCCAGATCGAGCCGCGGAGGGTAAGCCAATTGCATAAGATCGGATTCAATAACGGTCATGGCAGATCGCTTAGGTCTCCTGTGTGTTACCAGTTGTAAGCAACTTTACCGTAATAAAACGCGCCGCTGTAACCGTACGGCGAAAATGTGCTGTAGGCCAGGTTGCCGCCGCTGCTGGCGAACGCATTGACCTTTTCCGGGTATTTATCGGTGACGTTGTCGCCGCCCAGGGTGAAGGTCCAGTTCTGCAACTTGTAGTCCGCCGACAGGTCCAGCACCCACGCTGCCTTGAAGGTCTGGTCGTTGACCTTGTCCGCCTGATAGCTGGTGAACTCACCATAGCGCACCAGGTTGCTGTGCAACGCCCAATTGCCGAAGGTGAAGTCGTTGCCCAGGCTCAGCTTGTGCTCTGGCGTGGTATCGCCGAGCAGGCCGCTTTTCTCGCGGCGGTCGACCCGCACCAGGTTGGCCCCCAGGCTGTCGAGGATCGCCGGGTTGGCCTTCACGTCCGTGACCTTGGTGTGGTTGTAGTTGTAGCCGACGGTGCTGTTCCAGCGGATGCCGTTGTCGAACTGGTAGCGATAGTTGGCCACCAGGTCGACGCCGTCGGTGCTGGTGTCGGTGGCATTGGTGAAGTAGCGCGCCGTGGTGTAGTTGATGTTGCCGACGCCGTTGGCTTGCAGGTAGGCCTGGGTCGCGGGGCTCAGGTTGAGGTTGGACGATAGGCTGATGCGGTCGCGAATATCGATGCGGTACACATCCAGCGTCACGGTCAGGTCATCGGCGGGCTCCAGTACCAGGCCGAGGCTGTAGTTGCGCGATTTCTCGGCCTTCAGGTCCTCTGCGCCAAGCAGGCGGGCAACCTGGCTGGAGGCCGGGAACGTGCCGGCCTCGCGGATTTCACTGCCGATCAGTTGGGACGAGGTAAACGCAAAGTTCTGCTGGGCCAGGGACGGTGCGCGGAAACCGTTGGAAATACTGCCGCGCAAGGCCACCTGCGGGGTGAAATCGTAGCGCGCCGACAGCGAGCCGCTGACATTGGAGCCGAAGTCACTGTAATCCTCATGCCGCACGGCGGCCGAGGCGCTGAGTTTTTCGGTGAAGTTGGTTTCCAGGTCCAGGTACTGGGCCCAGTTGTGGCGCGAGCTGCTGCCGGCGTCAGCCTCACGGAAGCCGCCGAGGCCCGAACTGCCGCTCTGGTAGTAGGATGCCGGCTCGCCCGCTTCGATTTCATAGCCCTGGCGCAGGTATTCACCGCCAAACGCGACGGACACCGGATACGGCAGCAAGCCCACGTCGAACTCACGGGACAGGTCCAGGCTGACTTGCTTCTGGTCGTTGCTCAGGGTGCCGTTGTCGAACTTGCGCGGCGTGGCCAGGCCCAGGGAGGTGTTGATGGTTTCGGTGCTCAGCTCGTATGTGTTCTTGCCGTAGTTGGCCGACAGGTCGTAATGCCAGTCATAGGCCAGCAAGCCGCGCAGGCCCACCACCAGCGAGGTGTCTTCCAGGCTGCCCTTGATCAGCGGCAGGTAGCCATTGGGGTTGAGCGCCGCGATGTTGTTGGACGCATTGCTTGCACGGTAGAACGCCGCCGTCTCGCCACGCCGCTTGCTGTAACCGCCAAAGCTGTAGAACTCGGCCGCATCGTTGAAGGAATATTCGGAGTTGAACGCCAGCTTGCCTTCATTGGTCGCCGGTTCGCCCTGGCGGAACACGCGCTGGCCGTAGGTGGTGGAGCCAATGCTGGCAGTGCGGTAATCCTTGCCGGCACGGTTGGTGTAATCGTTGTCGGCGCCTTCGCCGGAGAGGCTGATAAAGCCGTTGTCGCCCAAGGCCAGGCCGGTGTTGCCGCTGATATTGCGCTGGATTCCGTCGCCCTTCTTGTACTGGCCGAACTTGCTGGAGATCGAGCCGCCATGGTCGGCATGCTTGAGGATTACGTTGATCACCCCGGCAATCGCGTCCGAACCGTAGCGCGCGGACGCGCCGTCGCGCAGCACTTCGATATGGTCCACCGCCGACAGCGGGATCGCGTTCAGGTCCGCTGGGGCCGAGCCACGCCCCACCGCCCCGCCGAGGTTGACGAAGGCACTGGTGTGGCGGCGCTTGCCGTTGACCAGCACCAACACTTGGTCCGGCGACAACCCGCGCAGCTGCGCAGGGCGTACCAGTTCGGCGCCATCCACCAGGCTTGGGCGTGGAAAGTTGATCGACGGAATCAGCCGCGCCAACACTGCGCCCAGCTCATCGGAACCGGTGCTGCGCAGGGTGTCGCCGGAAATCACATCCACCGGCGACAGCGAGGCACTGGCAGTCCGCTCCTGGGCGCGGGTGCCGGTGACGATCACGGTGTCGAGCTTAGGCGCATCGGTGGCGGACGTTTCGGCCGCAAAGACAGGATTGAAGCCTGCGGCGGTCAGCAAATTGGCTGACAAAATCGCCGAGTACAGCGCGTGTTTCTTGTAGCTCCCCATACCGCTCCCCTTGGAATCATCTATCAGAACGTCATGCTCTGAATGCGTACGATCGATCCGGCTGGCGGGCGGTGGCGGTCAGTTGTTGGTGTTTGGCAGAACGTCGGTAGTCCGTTGCCTTATATCTTAATAAGACTTTTCCTACATTTAAAAGACCTTAAATGCATAAGCATAGGCGGTCATACTTTCAGCCCACGTTCAGGCCAGGTCGGGCGCTAGCCGTCAAACTACAGGGATTAAGCGACCCCACTAGCCGCCCATCCAAACGACTACCGAGGTCGGATCATGAAACAGCTTTTCCTCGGCTTGCTGCTTCTGGCACAAGCCACCGCTGCCCTGGCCAACGAAACCGCTGCGCCAGACGACAAGGGCTTCTGGTACGCGCAGACCAGCGTCTACACCCGGCACTTCTCACCGGACCCCAAGCACAACAACAACCAGGACCTGATCGGCCTGGAGCGCAATGACGCATCTGGTTGGGTATATGGCGGGGCGACATTTCGCAACTCGTTCAGCCAGCGCTCGTACTACGCCTATGCGGGCAAGCGCTATGACATGAGCGACTATCCGGTGTACCTCAAGCTGACCGGCGGGGTGATCCAGGGCTATCGCGGCGAATACCGCGACAAGATTCCGTTGAACCGTTTCGGCGTGGCGCCGGTGATCATTCCGTCAGTGGGCACCCATTACGGGCCGGTGGCGGCGGAATTGGTGTTGCTGGGGTTCAATGCGGCGATGGTGACAACCGGCGTACGCTTCTGACCCTGACACGACACAATCCAATGTGGGAGCGGGCTTGTGTGGGAGCGGGCTTGCTCGCGAAAGCGGTGGATCAGTCAAAACATCTTTGGCTGACACACCGCTTTCGCGAGCAAGCCCGCTCCCACATTTTGATCGGTGTAGGCCAGTAATTTATGGACGGGGAGCGTAGGCAAATACGTCGGCGCGCATCTGGTGCGCGTCCATCCCGGCTTCGACCAGGGCATCCAATGTGCCGTATATCATCGCCGGCGAACCACTGGCATAGACGTGCACGGCCTTGAGGTCGGCGATGTCCTCACACACTGCTTCATGCAACAACCCGCAACGCCCGTCCCAGCCGCACAGGTCGCTGACAACTTTGTGCAGGAACAGGTTGGGCAGTTGCAGCCACTGGTCCCAGTGCTCGATGGTGTAGAAATCTTCCGGGCGACGTACGCCCCAATACAGATGCACCGGGTGCTTGAAGCCCGAGGCGCGGCAGTGTTCGATCAAGCTGTGCATCTGTGCCATGCCGGTGCCGGCGGCGATCAGCACCAGCGGCCCGTCCGGTAGTTCGGCCAGGTGGGTGTCGCCAAATGGCAGCTCGACGCGCGCCATCTGGTTGCGCTGCAACTGCGCCAGCAAGCTGCGGGCGCTGTCTTCACGGGCCAGCACGTGCAGCTCCAAGTCACGCCCGGCGTGGGGCGCCGAGGCCAGGGAGAACGCCGACTTGTCGCCATTGTCCCGCTCGATCATCAGGTATTGCCCGGCGTGGTAACGCACCGCCTTGCCGGCCGGTGCACGCAGGCGCACGCGCCACACGTCGCCGCCGACGTCCACGCACTCACTCAACTGGCACGACAACTTGCGCAACGGCAACTCTCCCGGCGCCAGCACGCCATCCCACAACACAATGCAATCTTCCAGCGGCTCGGCGATACAAGTGTAGAACTCACCGTGGTCGCGCACCTCACCGGCTTGCTGCACCCGGCCTTCCACCAGCAACGCCGCGCATATGTGGCACACGCCGTTGCGACAGGCCTGGGGGCACTCGTAGCCCAGGCGACGGGCGCCTTCGAGGATTCGCTCGCCAGGGACCAACTCCAGCACGGCGCCGGACGGTTGCAGGGTTACACGCATCAATCTATTCCCAATTCTTTCCACATTGCATCGACACGGGCTGTGACAGCTTCGTCCTTGACGATCACCCGGCCCCACTCGCGCGTGGTTTCACCCGGCCATTTGTGGGTGGCATCCAGGCCCATCTTCGAGCCCAGGCCCGACACCGGCGAGGCGAAGTCGAGGTAGTCGATCGGCGTGTTGTCGATCATCACCGTGTCGCGCTTGGGGTCCATGCGCGTGGTGATGGCCCAGATCACGTCGTTCCAGTCGCGGGCGTTGATGTCGTCGTCGGTGACGATAACGAACTTGGTGTACATGAACTGTCGCAAAAACGACCACACACCAAGCATTACCCGCTTGGCGTGGCCTGGGTACGACTTCTTCATGGTCACGATGGCCATGCGGTACGAGCAGCCTTCCGGCGGCAGGTAGAAGTCGGTGATTTCCGGGAATTGCTTTTGCAGGATCGGCACGAACACTTCGTTGAGCGCCACGCCCAGAATGGCCGGCTCATCCGGCGGCCGGCCAGTGTAGGTGCTGTGGTAGATCGGCTTGATCCGGTGGGTGATGCGCTCGACGGTGAACACCGGGAAGCTGTCGACTTCGTTGTAGTAGCCGGTGTGATCGCCGTACGGGCCTTCGTCGGCCATTTCCCCCGGGTGGATCACGCCTTCGAGGATGATTTCGGCGGTGGCCGGCACTTGCAGGTCGTTGCCACGGCACTTCACCAGCTCGGTGCGGTTACCGCGCAGCAGGCCGGCGAAGGCGTATTCGGACAGGCTGTCAGGCACCGGCGTCACGGCGCCAAGGATGGTGGCCGGGTCGGCGCCCAGGGCCACGGAGACCGGGAATGGCTGGCCTGGGTGTTTTTCGCACCATTCACGGTAATCCAGCGCGCCGCCACGGTGGCTCAGCCAACGCATGATCACCTTGTTGCGGCCGATTACTTGCTGGCGGTAGATGCCGAGGTTCTGGCGGTCCTTGTTCGGGCCTTTGGTGACGGTCAGGCCCCAGGTGATCAGCGGGCCGACGTCGCCGGGCCAGCAGGTCTGCACCGGCAGCATGGCGAGGTCGACGTCATCACCTTCGATGACCACTTCCTGGCACACCGCGTCCTTGACCACCTTGGGGGCCATGGCAATGATCTTGCGGAAGATCGGCAGCTTCGACCAGGCGTCCTTCAACCCCTTGGGCGGCTCGGGCTCCTTGAGGAAAGCCAGCAGCTTGCCGATTTCGCGCAGCTCGCTGACCGACTCGGCGCCCATGCCAAACGCCACGCGCTCGGGGGTGCCAAACAGGTTGCCGAGCACCGGAATGTCAAAGCCGGTCGGGTTTTCGAAGAGCAGCGCCGGGCCCTTGTTGCGCAGGGTACGGTCGCAAATCTCAGTCATTTCCAGCACCGGGGAAACCAGCATCTGGATACGTTTCAACTCTCCGCGCTGCTCAAGCTGCTGCACGAAATCCCGAAGATCCTTGAATTTCATTAACCATGCCACCCGTAAAATAGGCGTACATCCTACCTGCTCCGAGGGGCATTTGGCTGCCGGAGCACTTAAAAAGCGGGCGCAAAAAAAATGGCGCCCCTGGGGGCGCCATTCTTTCGGACCGCAAGCGTCGTATTACTTACGCTTCATCGACAAGAAGAACTCGTCGTTGGTCTTGGTGGTCTTCAGCTTGTCGACCAGGAACTCGATGGCAGCAACTTCATCCATCGGGTGCAGCAGCTTGCGCAGGATCCACATGCGCTGCAGTTCGTCGTCGGCAGTCAGCAACTCTTCACGGCGGGTGCCGGAACGGTTGATGTTGATGGCCGGGAATACGCGTTTTTCCGCGATGCGACGGTCCAGGGGCAGTTCCATGTTGCCGGTACCCTTGAACTCTTCGTAGATCACTTCGTCCATCTTCGAACCGGTTTCAACCAGTGCGGTGGCGATAATGGTCAGCGAGCCGCCTTCTTCGATGTTGCGCGCGGCGCCGAAGAAACGCTTCGGTTTCTCCAGGGCGTGGGCGTCGACACCACCGGTCAATACCTTGCCGGAGCTCGGGATCACGGTGTTGTAGGCACGGGCCAGACGGGTGATGGAGTCAAGCAGGATCACCACGTCCTTCTTGTGTTCGACCAGGCGCTTGGCCTTCTCGATCACCATTTCGGCAACCTGCACATGGCGGGTTGGCGGCTCATCGAACGTCGAGGCAACCACTTCGCCGCGCACGGTGCGCTGCATTTCGGTCACTTCTTCCGGACGCTCATCGATCAGCAGCACGATCAGGTGAACTTCAGGGTTGTTACGCGCGATGTTCGCTGCAATGTTCTGCAGCATGATGGTCTTACCGGCTTTCGGCGGCGCGACGATCAGACCACGCTGGCCTTTGCCGATCGGGGCGCACAGGTCGATCACACGACCGGTCAAGTCTTCGGTGGAACCGTTGCCGGCTTCCATCTTCATGCGCACAGTCGGGAACAGCGGGGTCAGGTTCTCGAAGAGAATCTTGTTTTTCGCGTTCTCAGGACGATCGAAGTTGATCGTGTCGACCTTGAGCAGGGCGAAATAACGCTCGCCTTCCTTTGGAGGGCGGATCTTGCCAACGATGGTGTCACCGGTGCGCAAGTTGAAGCGACGGATCTGGCTCGGCGAGACGTAAATGTCGTCTGGGCCGGCAAGATAGGAGGCGTCTGCAGAGCGGAGGAAGCCGAAGCCGTCCTGGAGAATCTCCAGCACGCCATCACCGGAGATTTCCTCGCCGCTTTTCGCGTGCTTTTTCAGCAGGGAGAAAATCACGTCCTGCTTGCGCGAACGGGCCATATTTTCTATGCCCATTTCTTCGGCCAGCTGGAGCAGGTCGGTAATCGGCTTTTGCTTGAGTTCAGTCAGATTCATATAGGAATGACGTAATCATTTATGGAGGGGGGAAATTAAGCTTTTGGCTTAATGAGGCCGCGCCGCAGAGAAGGCGACAGGATCGCGTACTAATCGAAAAGGAGTGCGTCGGCGACGGCATGCAGGGGGCAGTGGAGAAACCAGTGCGGGGCCGAATGTACCACCTGAGTTTCGGAGCGTCTAGCCCTGTTTCACGAAAAAGCCCCGCAATTTGCGGGGCCTTTCTGACGACGTTTAGATGTTCGCGTCGAGGAAAGCTTGCAACTGGGACTTCGACAGCGCGCCCACTTTAGTGGCTTCGACGTTACCGTTCTTGAACAGCATCAGCGTCGGGATACCACGCACGCCGTGCTTGGCCGGGGTTTCCTGGTTGTCGTCGATGTTCAGCTTGGCAATGGTCAATTTGCCTTCGTAGGTGGTTGCAATGTCGTCCAGAACAGGAGCGATCATTTTGCAAGGGCCGCACCATTCAGCCCAGTAGTCAACCAGCACCGGGCCTTGAGCCTTGAGTACTTCGGCCTCAAAGGTCGCGTCGGTGACGTGCTTGATAAGATCGTTGCTCATGGATGTCTCCGGATTGTAAGCAAAAAAAACGTGGCCCATCATAGCTGCCCTTCCCCCGTTCAGGAAGCCGCCTCTGATTGAGTCTTGCTATGGTGGTGCATGAGTTTGGGTATAGCCCAACTCAAGGCGCTACGGGAGTCACAAAGGCAATGCCGGTGCGCAGCGCCGCATTGCGCACGTGCTCCTGCATGGTTTTCTGCGCCGCCGCACTGGCGCGCCGGGCCAGGGCGCGCAGGATCTTGCGGTGTTCCTGCCAGGTTTCCATGGCCCGCTCCGGCCGGATGAACGGTAGTTTCTGACTTTCCAGGAACACCTCGGCGCTGGCGCTCAGGATGCTCACCATCGCCTGATTGCCACTGGCCAGCAGGATGCGCTGGTGGAATTCGAAGTCCAGCCGCGCCGCCGCTTCAAAGTCACCGGCCTTGAGCACCTTGCGCATCGCCTCGACGTTATCGTCCAGGCTGTCCAGCTCGTCGATGGTCAACGTCACCGCCGCCAGACCCGCCGCAAAGCCTTCAAGGGCATAGCGCAACTGGAAAATATCCAACGGCGTGGCCTGTGCCGCAAACGGCCAGGCAAATCCCGGCGCCTCGTCGACTGCTTGCACAAACACACCTTTGCCCGGCTGCACGCTGACCACGCCCAAGGCGCTCAAAGACGACAGCGCCTCGCGCAAAGACGCCCGGCTCACCCCCAACTGCAGCGCCAGATCGCGCTGGGACGGCAATGCATCGCCCGGCCCGAAGCCTTGCTCCTTGATCAGTTTGCGGATGGCCTGCAGGGCCGCTTCCGGTACGGCTTGGGCGATGGAATTCATAAAAAACTCAAGGTTCCAGTCAACTGAGCGGCTAGTTGTAAAGCTATTCGCGGCCGGCGGCAAGCCACGCCCCAAAGGGGCTCGCGCGGTTTTAACGGCGCTCGAAAAGGGTGCGAAAAGCCCCACCACTGTTCAGACCAGTAAGACCAGCGCAGCGCAGCAAAACCCTGCCTTGCAGACGATCCTGCGCAGGCTGGCATGGGCTGTGCAATTACCCCATCAGCCCAATCCAGAAAACCCCTTCGCCCTTCTCGGAGAGTTGCCATGACCAAGCGCTACAGCGCCCTGCTCACTGCCCTGTTTGCCAGCCTGATGCTGAGCCAGGCACCCGCCCAGGCCAACGGTCTGGACGACATCGTCGCCCGTGGCACCCTCAAGGTCGCCGTGCCCCAGGACTTCCCGCCCTTCGGCTCGGTCGGCCCGGACATGAAACCGCGCGGCCTGGACATCGACACCGCCAAGCTGCTGGCCGACCAGCTCAAGGTCAAGCTGGAGCTGACCCCGGTCAACAGCACCAACCGCATTCCGTTCCTGACCACCGGCAAGGTCGACCTGGTGATCTCCAGCCTGGGCAAGAACCCCGAGCGGGAAAAGGTCATCGACTTCTCCAAGGCCTACGCGCCGTTCTACCTGGCCGTATTCGGCCCGCCTGACGCGGCTGTCACTGGTCTCGACGACCTCAAGGGCAAGACCATCAGCGTGACCCGTGGCGCCATCGAAGACATCGAGCTGACCGCCGTTGCGCCCAAGGAAGCCACGATCAAGCGCTTCGAAGACAACAATTCGACCATCGCCGCCTACCTGGCCGGCCAGGTCGACCTGATCGCCAGCGGCAACGTGGTGATGGTCGCGATCAGCGAGCGCAGTCCCAAACGCGTGCCTGCGCTGAAGGTGAAGCTCAAGGATTCGCCGGTGTACGTGGGCGTGAACAAGAACGAGCCGGCGCTGCTGGAAAAGGTCAACCAGATCCTGGTGTCCGCCAAGGCCGATGGCAGCCTGGAAAAGAACGCCCTGCAATGGCTGAAAGAGCCTTTGCCGGCTGATCTTTGAAGGCGGAGCTGACCCATGGCCTATCAGTTCGACTTTGTGCCCGTGCTGGCCAACACCGACCTGCTGCTGCGTGGCGCGCTGTTCACCTTGGAGCTGACCGCCATTGGCGCGATTCTCGGGGTGGCCCTGGGCACTGCCGGCGCCGTGGTGCGGGCGTGGAAGATCCAGCCGTTCGCCTGGTTCTTCGGCGTGTACGTCGAGTTGATCCGCAACACGCCGTTCCTGGTGCAGCTGTTCTTCATCTTCTTCGGCCTGCCGTCCCTGGGGCTGAAGATCACCGAATGGCAAGCCGCCGTGCTGGCGATGGTGATCAACCTGGGCGCCTACTCCACCGAAATCATCCGCGCCGGCATCCAGGCCGTCCCCCGTGGGCAACTGGAAGCCGCAGCGGCGCTGGCGATGACGCGTTTCGAAGCGTTTCGCCACGTGGTGCTGCTACCGGCACTGGGCAAGGTGTGGCCGGCCCTGAGCAGCCAGATCATCATCGTGATGCTCGGTTCGGCAGTGTGCTCGCAGATCGCCACCGAAGAGTTGAGCTTTGCCGCCAACTTTATCCAGTCGCGTAATTTCCGCGCCTTTGAAACCTATGCCCTGACCACCCTGGTGTACCTGTGCATGGCCTTGATGATTCGCCAGTTGCTCAACTGGATCGGCCGCCGGTTTGTGATGAGGAATAGCCGATGAGTGATTTTTCGTTCTGGGACATCGTGCGCAACCTGCTCACCGGCCTGCAATGGACCCTATTGCTGTCGCTGGTGGCGTTCATCGGCGGCGGCCTGATCGGCTTGCTGGTGATGACCCTGCGCATCAGCAGCAAGGCGTTCCCGCGTAACGTGGCGCGCACCTATATCGAACTGTTCCAGGGCACACCGTTGCTGATGCAACTGTTCCTGGTGTTTTTCGGCATCGCCCTGCTCGGTGTGGATATTTCGCCCTGGCTTGCCGCCGCGATTGCCCTGACCCTGTTCACCAGTGCCTACCTCGCCGAAATCTGGCGCGGCTGCGTCGACTCCATCGCCCACGGGCAATGGGAAGCCTCGGCCAGCCTGGCGCTCAACCCACTGGAGCAACTGCGCTACGTGATCCTGCCCCAGGCCCTGCGAATTGCCGTGGCGCCCACCGTGGGCTTCTCGGTGCAGGTGGTCAAAGGCACCGCCGTGACCTCGATCATCGGCTTCACCGAACTGACCAAGACCGGCGGCATGCTCGCCAACGCCACCTTCGAGCCCTTCATGGTCTACGGCCTGGTGGCCCTTGGTTATTTTTTGCTCTGCTACCCCCTGTCCCTCAGCGCGCGCTACCTGGAAAGGAGACTGCATGCCTCTGCTTAGAATTTCCGCCCTGCATAAGTACTACGGCGATCACCACGTCCTCAAGGGCATCGACCTGACCGTTGAAGAAGGCCAGGTGGTGGCGATCATCGGCCGCAGCGGCTCGGGCAAGTCCACCTTGCTGCGCACCCTCAACGGCCTGGAATCGATCAACGACGGCGTGATCGAAGTCGACGGCGAGTACCTCGACGCCGCTCGCGCCGACCTGCGCAGCCTGCGACAGAAAGTCGGCATGGTGTTCCAGCAATTCAACCTGTTCCCACACCTGACGGTGGGCGAAAACGTGATGCTCGCACCACAGGTGGTGCAGAAAGTGCCCAAGGCCAAGGCCGCGCAACTGGCCAGGCAGATGCTGGAACGCGTCGGGCTCGGCGACAAATTCGATGCCTTCCCTGATCGCTTGTCCGGCGGCCAGCAACAACGCGTGGCGATTGCCCGTGCGCTGGCCATGTCGCCGAAAGTCTTGCTGTGCGACGAAATCACCTCGGCCCTGGACCCGGAGTTGGTCAACGAAGTGCTCAGCGTGGTGCGCCAGTTGGCCAAGGACGGCATGACCCTGATCATGGTGACCCACGAAATGCGCTTCGCCCGCGAAGTCGGCGACAAGCTGGTGTTCATGCACCAGGGCAAGGTGCATGAAGTGGGCGACCCCAAGGTGCTGTTCGCCAACCCGCAGACCACTGAGTTCGCCAACTTCATTGGCTCGGTGGAGCAGGCAGGCTGATCAGCTCAAGGCTGCCGCGTCCTTCCAGGCGCGCCTCGTTGCGCACCTCCAGGGCATCGGCTGGCAGGTCGGTGTCGATGTCGACTTGAGCGGTCAGCCTTCGCCCTGCCACCCGCATCCCCGCCACTCGCACCTCCAGGGTCTGGCCAGGCAGCAATTGCCCATCCGCCGACTCGTCGGGCCGTTGCATCGCCGCCCACTCGACCGCGCGGCCGTCCACCCGCGCGTGCTTGAGGCTCAGACGAAAGCGCCCTGGGCGACCAAACTGAAACCCCTGGCCATCGGCAGCCGCGCCGGTAAAGCGCAACGCCATTGCCGAGGGCTCGGCACACAGCACAGTCAGGTGCAGCGAGCGAGTCGGCAGTGCCATGGAGGCGCCTGTCACCGGCCCGGCCCGGCGAATGGCACCGTAGTCGATATGAGCCTGGCTCAACGACAAGCGGCAGTTTTCGGCCCACGCTCCCGGAGCGATCAGTACCGCGCAAAGCAGCATTGCCCACTTAAAGAGCATGGCACACCGCCGATGCAGTCTCGTAGAACTTGTCATTATCCGGCTTGGCCTCGGCGTCGACACGCAGTGAGCAGGTGGAGGAGTCCGGCAGTGATACCCGCAGGTCTTGCGACTCATTGACATCATTCAGAAAAACCTTGCCCTCACCCGCCACGCTGGTAAGGAAGCGGTTGCCCTTGCCGAGTACCGCAGCCCCCTGGGGCAGTGGTCGGCCTTGCGCATCACTGGCGTTGAGCAACACGCGACGGACTTTCACCACATCGAAATCCACGGTATTGACGGAACCACGGCCAGCAGCAAGCACCTGGGTGCCGTTCTTCAAGTCGACGCGCTTGGGCAGCGAGCGGGTCTGCACTTCGACGCGGCTGTTGGTATACGCCGGCAAGCCGGCGATCACCGCGTGCCCACGGTAGTCGGTCCACACCGGGCCTTGCGGGGTTTCGATCCGGGCCGAGCCGATGTCGCCCACGGAAACGATGCCAAACGTGTCCTGTACGGCGTAGGGCGAAAAGGTCACGCCGCGCTCGTGTGCCACGATCCCGCCCTGCAACTGTCCCGAGTAGCTGGTGCCCAGCGGGTCGCGACTGACCCCCAGGCCGACCCGCGTATAGCGCGGCAGCAGGTCGACATGAGCGCGAGTCGATTGCTCCCCAGCCTTGAGGTCTCGCTCGACGCCCACCTCGTAGTTCACGTACTCGTTGACCCGCTCGTTCAGCGCAGTGCCGGCGCCGAACTGATCCCCACGGCGGCTGGCATAGCTGTTCAGGCGACGATCAGCGCCCAGGGGCACGCTGACTTGCAGGCGTACCGCCAGGTCATTGTCCTGGGGCGCGTTGCGGCGGTTGCCGTCGGGCGTGGAATCACGCGTGCCGCCTACCTGCGAATCGGCAATCAACCCGACATCCACGCGATTGAACGACTTGTTCCACGAAGCGAACACCTGCTCGGTGGCTCGCCCGTCGAATTGCGCACTGCGGGTATATCCCAGGGAGAACACGCCCAGCGAGGGATCGACCCAGCTCATGCCCGCCGTATATTGGTTCTTGAACCGCGTACCCAACTCATCGGCCGTCCATGACCGGCCCGCTTCGAGCACCTCCCGATAACCACGGGTCTGGCGGGTGGCGCTGAGGTTGGCTTGCACATTGGCGGAAACGGGGCTGCTCACCGACACGGTACTGCGCGAACCGGACACTGCCTTGCGGCTGTCCCGGGAAAGGTTGTGGCGCGCGCCCACTGCAACCCGCTGGAAAAACACGTTGCTCAAACTGCCTCCCGCCGACCAGTAGTCTTCGGCGCCCAACACGCCAAGCCCCATGGACGAATCGCGCCCAAGCCCCCAGGTGCCGCTGCCCATGGCAACCATCGGTGACGCCGCCCCTTCGCCAGTGCTTTCACGCGCCTTCCCCACCGAGAAGTAGTAGCCGGGGGCAGCCGCAGCGCCGCCGAACGACGCGGCCGGCACAACAAAGCTGCGCTTGGCGCCCCGCACATCGATCACGCTGACTTCAAGGTCACTGGTGCCATTGAGCAGGGGCAACCTCGTCAGACGAAACGGCCCCTCGGGCACCAGCGTGCTGTGGATCAGCACACCGGATTGACGCACCTCGATCCGCGACTGGCTATGGGCAAGCCCCTCGACCACCGCGTTATGACTGCCTGCCGGCACTCGCGACTGGCCATCGGGGGAAAACTGCAAACCCGACAACTGCACACCGCCAAACAGCGGGTTGTTGCTGGAAATCTGGCCCAGTTGAAAGGTCGACTGCAACGCAGCGATGTCCCGCTGGGCATAGGCGTACAGGTGCTCGGTGCGGACCTTGCCGTTATCCGACACATAAAACTGGCGGCTGCGAACGATCCAGTCCTCCCAGTTGAAGCCCGCCTCCGTATAGGCCGACACGAACCGGCTGGGCCCACTGCGCGAGCGGCTGTCAAAACCCAGCAGGTCATAGTTGAACAATGCCGCCCCTCCGCCTTGGGAAAATTGTCCGGCTTCCCATTGGGGCTCACGCAATGACTGGGTGGGCACCACCAACGCGACTTCGTCGATGCCGGGGCGCAGTCTCACCATGGTCGTCGGGAACTCACCGAGGAAGTCATGACAGGCCTCGCCCGGTGCCGCGCCCTCGCCAATGACCGTATCGGGTTTGACCAACCCGGCCTTTTCCAGCAAACCAGGGGTAAAACACAATCGGCCTTGTGCATCGAAACGGGCATCCACCAGCCCGAGCGGGTTTCCATTGACCCGCAAACCGACCACATGGACGCCCTCGCGAAAACGCGCGGCGCTGCGAAAATAATCGGAGACCTTCGGGTCAATGCCAAGGGTGGTAAGCGCCGCCAGGTCGAAACCCTCGCCCAACTCGAGGGCCGATACCAGGGCCGGCAAGCTCCAGAGCGTGGCAACCCCCACGAACAGTGACGGCCGGCGCGACCTGGAAGAGGCCGTAATGGGGACAGTCGACAGGTTTGTCATGGGCTGATCAACCCTCGCCCTGGGTGATCGGCGCCTGGTAACTGTCTACCGAGAAACCGTAGACCGTGGCCGGCTGGATCTCGACCGTGACTAAGCCCGCCATGGGCCCGTCGGCCTTCGCGGTCAGCGTTTCACCCGGCAAGAGGTAAGCACGCGGCAACGTGGCCGGGACGCCCTGCGGCAACAAACGCACGTCTGGCGCCAGGCGTACGACATACGCGCTGTCGTTATGCACCGTGAGCTGCTCACCGGCCCGCCGCCACACCAGCAGTTCCCAGGGCGTGTGATGCCAAGGCAGGCCCCGCGGGTGAAGGATCAGCGGCAAATTCTGGCGCAGGGTGATACCGATGGTCGCAGCGCCGGCGGCACGTGCCTGGGGAATCCCCTCGAAGGACACACGCTTGAGCCGCTGGGTCTTCAGCGGTTCCGTCGATGTGCCGATAAAACGCACCAGCTGCGTATCGCCCGCCTCCACCCGTGTGATCGGCGGCGTGACAATCAGTAGCGGGGCCTGGTCCTCGGGCACATTTTCCACGACGGAATGCAGCAGCGCCGGGCCCGCGTCCGTGTTCTTGACATTGAGTGTGGCTTCACCCGCTTCTTCATACAGCACGACCACAGTAGTTTCCGGCTGCATGCCGTCCGCTGCCGCAACATTGGTTAAAAGAATAAATAAACTTGCCACCTGTAACAGCACACTGTTTATTACTGAAGAACCACGCACGCAGTATTCCCCGCAATCCATGAAGTTAACGGTTGATAGCCAAGCGCCCACGTAAAACAGCCGACAAGAAGTAGTTACACTTCTTGAACGGCTGTATTGTCGTCGTTTAGATGTAACTCAATACCAGCGTGGCTCGCCCATCAATGGAGACGTCGCGGCTCAGGTCCAAGTCCTGGGCTTTATTGATGACGGCCTTCACTGCAATGGTCCCTGTCAGTTGGGTGATGGAGGCAGGTGTAATCGTCGCACCGTTGCGCCAGGAGTACTGGCTGGGTGACTGCGCAACCTTGCCATCACTGCTCTGCCAAGCTCCGCCACCGGAGCGCATGATCGGATACAGCGTTACGCCGGAAGACCGCAGATCCTTGAGCGTGATCGAGTAGCCGCCGGTTCTGCGGTTTCCTGCCATGCCCAAGCCATAGTTCTGCGCCTCGGTAAAGCCGGCACCCAGGATACCCGTCACCTTGCTACCCGCTTGCAGGTCGGTGAAGGTGAGGCCGAACTTCGCTGGCGTCGTACCGCAGTTGACGACCAGGGATGTGGTCCTCTCCTCGCGCGGGTTGAATGCTGTCTGGGACAGCTCACCAGAACGGATCACGCCGTAATCGACAATGCCACTGCCCGCCAGGCTGAGGTTGCAGGCGGCAGGTGTAATTGAGCCCCTGACCACCAACTGAGCGCTGGTGGTTGCCTGGGCGCTAAGCGTTGCTGCCAGGCAAGCGATACCAAGCGTCAATCCAATAATTTTCTTCATAGTCGACCCGTCACTTAAAGTTATCAGGCGTATTTATTTTTATCCTGGAAACATAAATCCATAAATAAATAACACCACGGCGAAATTGCCGGGTGACAGTCTGTCGCTTTGGTACTCCATTAAAGAATAAGACAACACATCAGTTAGCGTAGGACCAGTAAAAGACAAGTTGCGCAAAGAGCCCGCCTCAGTGGTAGGCGCAGAACAATAAAACAAAAAGAACATTGACCAACTACTGTAGGAGAAGTCATAAGAAGTTCTACAACAGTCCCCAGTTAACAACTCCTACATATCCGTCATCCACCTCGACATAAGCCCGTAAAGACAACCTATATTTTCTGCAAAAAAGCTTCACAAGCGGCCTCAGCGAAATTCCCGAAGCACTACGCGTTGGCTCCAGCGGTCGATCGTGGCACGATGGCTAGGTTATCGACCGAGACCCCCAAACCATGCCGCAATCCCAAGCCAAGAATCTGTCCCTGATCGCCGCCATCGACCTGGGCTCCAACAGCTTTCACATGGTCGTGGCCAAGGCCCAGAACGGTGAGATCCGCATCCTTGAGCGGCTCGGCGAGAAAGTACAACTGGCAGCCGGGATCGATGATGAGCGTCAGCTCAACGAAGAATCCATGCAACGCGGCCTCGATTGCCTCAAGCGTTTTGCCCAGTTGATCAACGGTATGCCATTGGGCGCCGTGCGTATCGTCGGCACCAATGCTCTGCGTGAAGCGCGCAACCGTGGCGAATTCATCCGCCGCGCCGAAGAGATCCTCGGGCACCCGGTGGAAGTCATCTCCGGCCGTGAGGAAGCACGCCTGATCTACCTCGGTGTATCCCACACCCTGGCCGACACCCCCGGCAAACGCCTGGTCGCCGACATCGGCGGGGGCAGTACCGAATTCATCATCGGCCAACGATTCGAGCCATTGTTGCGCGAAAGCCTGCAGATGGGCTGCGTCAGCTACACCCAGCGCTATTTCAAGGACGGCAAGATCACCCCGGCACGCTACGCCCAGGCCTACACGGCGGCGCGGCTGGAGATCATGAGCATCGAGCACGCCCTGCACCGCCTGACCTGGGACGAAGCCATCGGCTCCTCCGGCACCATCCGCGCCATCGGCCTGGCCCTGAAAGCCGGCGGCCATGGCACCGGCGAGGTGAATGCCGAAGGCCTGGCGTGGCTCAAGCGCAAGCTGTTCAAGCTGGGTGACGCGGAAAAAATCGACTTTGACGGCATCAAGCCCGACCGTCGCACCATCTTTCCGGCGGGCCTGGCGATTCTCGAGGCGATCTTCGACGCCCTCGAACTACAACGCATGGACCACTGCGACGGAGCCCTGCGTGAAGGCGTGCTCTACGACCTGCTGGGCCGCCACCACCACGAAGACGTGCGTGAGCGCACCCTCGGCTCGCTGATGGAGCGCTATCACGTCGACATGGAACAAGCGGTGCGCGTGGAGCGCAAAGCCCTGCACGCCTTCGACCAGGTCGCGGCCGACTGGGACCTGGAAGACGGTGTCTGGCGTGAGCTGCTGGGTTGGGCGGCCAAGGTGCATGAAGTGGGCCTGGACATCGCCCACTACCATTACCACAAGCACGGCGCCTACCTGATCGAGCACTCCGACCTCGCCGGGTTCTCCCGCGAAGACCAACAGATGCTCGCCCTGCTGGTGCGCGGCCACCGCCGCAACATCCCCAAGGACAAGTTTGCCGAGTTCGGCGACGACGGCATCAAGCTGATCCGCCTGTGCGTGCTGCTGCGTTTTGCGATCCTGTTCCATCACATCCGTGGTACCCAGGAAATGCCCCAGGTGACCTTGCGCGCCGACGCCGAGAGCCTGGACGTGGTGTTCCCGAAAGGCTGGCTGGATGAAAACCAGCTGACCCAGGCGGATTTTGCGCAAGAAGCAGAATGGTTGACGCGGGTGGGGTTCACGCTGAACGTGCGCTGAGGCGCTCTAAAGAACGCTGCAAAAACAAATGTGGGAGCGGGCTTGCCCGCGATGACGGAGTGTCAGTCAATGCATCTTTGACTGACCTACCGCTATCGCGGGCAAGCCCGCTCCCACATTTGGTTTGTCGCAGGTTTCAGCTCACCGTCAGGATCGGGCTACCCAACCGCTCCAACAACGTCGCCTGCGCACTGCGCGGGTTCTGGTTGCCGGTTGGCGTGTTGCGCACGTAGCGCCCGTCCGATTGCAGGCTCCAGCTGTGGGTGTTGTCGGTCAGGTAGCTTTCCAGCTCCTTCTTGACGCGCATGATCAGCTTCTTGCCTTCTACCGGGAAGCAAGTCTCCACACGCTTGTCGAGGTTGCGCTCCATCCAGTCGGCGCTGGAGAGGAACATCTGCTCTTCGCCGCCATTGAGGAAATAGAACACCCGCGTGTGCTCCAGGAAGCGGCCGATGATCGAGCGCACGTGGATATTGTGCGATACGCCGACAATCCCCGGACGCAGGCAGCACATGCCGCGCACCACCAGGTCGATGCGTACGCCGGACTGGCTGGCCTTGTACAGCGCGCGGATGATCTTCGGATCGGTCAGCGAGTTGAACTTGGCAATGATGTGCGCCGGCTTGCCGTCGAGGGCGAACTGGGTTTCGCGGGCAATCATGTCGAGCATGCCCTTCTTGAGGGTGAACGGCGCGTGCAGCAGCTTTTTCATGCGCAGCGTCTTGCCCATACCGATCAACTGGCTGAACAACTTGCCGACGTCTTCGCACAGGGCGTCGTCGGAAGTCAGCAGGCTGTAGTCGGTGTAGAGCTTGGCGTTGCCGGCGTGGTAGTTGCCGGTGCCCAAGTGGGCGTAGCGCACAATCTCACCCGCTTCGCGGCGCAGGATCAGCATCATCTTGGCGTGGGTCTTGAAGCCGACCACGCCGTAGATCACCACCGCACCGGCCGCTTGCAGGCGGCTGGCCAGTTGCAGGTTGGGCTCTTCGTCGAAGCGCGCCCGCAACTCGATCACCGCGGTGACTTCCTTGCCGTTGCGCGCAGCGTCGACCAGGGCGTCAACGATTTCCGAGTTGGCGCCGGAGCGGTACAGGGTCTGGCGTACGGCCAGAACGTGCGGGTCCTTGGCGGCCTGGCGCAGCAGGTCGACCACCGGGGTGAACGACTCGAACGGGTGCAGCAACAGGATGTCCTGCTTGCTCACCACGCTGAAAATGTTCTCGCTGTTTTGCAGCAGTTTCGGGATCTGCGGGGTGAACGGCGTGTATTGCAGCTCCGGGTGGCTGTCCAGGCCGGTGATACTGAACAGGCGCGTCAGGTTCACCGGGCCGTTGACCTGATACAGCTCGGTCTCGCCCAGGTTGAACTGCTTGAGCAGGTAGTCCGACAGATGTTTCGGGCAGGTGTCGGCCACCTCCAGGCGCACCGCATCGCCGTAGCGCCGCGAGAACAGCTCGCCGCGCAGGGCACGGGCCAAGTCTTCGACGTCTTCGGAGTCCAGCGCCAGGTCGGCGTTGCGGGTCAGGCGGAACTGGTAGCAGCCTTTGACCTTCATGCCCTGGAACAGGTCATCGGCATGGGCATGGATCATCGACGACAGGAATACATAGTTATCGCCAGCGCCCCCCACCTCTTCCGGTACTTTGATGATCCGTGGCAGCAAGCGCGGCGCCGGGATGATCGCCAGGCCGGAATCGCGACCGAAGGCGTCGATACCTTCTAGCTCGACGATGAAGTTGAGGCTCTTGTTCACCAGCAACGGGAACGGGTGCGTAGGGTCGAGACCGATCGGGGTGATGATCGGCGCGATTTCGTCACGGAAGTAACGGCGCACCCAGGTCTTGATCTTGGTGGTCCAGTGGCGGCGACGGATGAAGCGGACCTGATGTTTCTCCAGTTCCGGCAGCAGGATGTCGTTGAGGATCGCGTACTGGCGGTCCACGTGGCCATGCACCAGCTCGCTGATGCGCGCCAGCGCTTGATGAGGTTGCAGGCCGTCGGCGCCGGCTTGTTCACGGGCGAAGGTGATCTGCTTCTTGAGGCCGGCGACGCGGATTTCGAAGAACTCGTCCAGGTTGCTGGAGAAGATCAGCAGGAACTTCAGGCGTTCCAGCAACGGGTAGGACTCATCCAGCGCCTGTTCCAGCACGCGGATGTTGAATTGCAGTTGTGACAGCTCGCGATGGATGTACAGGCTGCTGTCATCCAGGTTGGTCACCACCGCCACAGGCGCCGGGGCCGGTGTTTCGACCACCACGACAGGTGGGGCCGGCTCCAGCTCCGGCGGGGTCTCGGTGACAGGTTCAACCACCGGGTGAGCGTCTTTTACGGCAACTTCTGTGAGTCCTTCGGTATTCATCAAGTGTTCCTGTGAGGGCTATTGTTGCTCTCTAAGCAATTGGGCAGCGCGGGCGGCGAAGTAAGTCAGGATGCCATCAGCGCCGGCACGTTTAAAGGCAGTCAGGGATTCAAGGATCACCCCTTCACTCAACCAACCATTCTGGATCGCGGCCATGTGCATGGCGTATTCACCGCTGACCTGATAGACAAAGGTCGGCACTTTGAATTCCTCTTTGACCCGGTAAAGGATGTCCAGGTACGGCATGCCGGGCTTGACCATCACCATGTCGGCGCCTTCGGCCAGGTCGGCCGCCACTTCGTGCAGGGCTTCGTGGCTGTTGGCCGGGTCCATCTGGTACGAGGCCTTATTGGCCTTGCCCAGGTTCAGTGCCGAACCCACCGCATCGCGGAACGGGCCGTAATAGGCGCTGGCATACTTGGCCGAGTAGGCCATGATCCGCACATTGACGTGACCGGCCAGCTCCAGGGCTTCGCGGATCGCCTGGATGCGGCCGTCCATCATGTCCGACGGTGCAACCACCTGGGCACCGGCTGCGGCATGGGACAAGGCTTGCTTGACCAGCGCATCGACGGTGATGTCGTTCTGAACATAGCCGTCTTCGTCCAGAATGCCATCTTGGCCGTGGGTGGTGAACGGGTCCAGGGCAACGTCGGTGATCACGCCCAGCTCCGGGAAACGCTCGCGCAGGGCGCGGGTGGCGCGCTGGGCGATGCCCTGCGGGTTCCAGGCTTCGGCCGCGTCGAGAGATTTGAGCCCCGCCGGTGTGACCGGGAACAACGCCACCGCCGGAATCCCCAGCTCGACCCAACCCGCCGCCTCGATCAACAACTGATCGATGGTCAAGCGCTCCACGCCCGGCATCGACGCCACTGCTTCGCGCCGATTCTCGCCGTCGAGCACAAACACCGGCAGGATCAGATCATTCGTCGTCAGCACGTTTTCACGGACCAGACGGCGAGAAAAATCATCACGACGATTGCGACGCAGGCGGGTGGCGGGGAACAGGCGATTGGCAGGGGTAAAGCTCACGACAGACTCCTGAGCCCGCGTTTACGGGCGAGCGTTGCAGTTATAAGCGGGCATTATGACGAATGAATGACAGTTGTGCTTAACGGTGCGACCTGTAGCCGCATTCGTCATTTATGTAGGAATTGTTCACTTCAAGACACATCTCGATACTTTCATGAATGTTCACGAAGGCGTAGGCTGCGCGTTCATTTCGCCAGCACCCCAGACCATGCTTCAACAATTCCTGCATGACTTCGGCTACTTTGCGCTCTTCCTGGGCACCTTCTTTGAAGGTGAGACCATCCTTGTGCTCGCAGGCTTCCTGGCGTTCCGTGGGTACATGGACATCAATCTGGTGGTGGTCGTTGCCTTCTTCGGCAGCTATGCCGGCGACCAGTTGTGGTACTTCCTGGGGCGCAAGCACGGCCGCAAGCTGTTGGCGCGCAAGCCGCGCTGGCAATTGATGGGCGACAAAGCCCTGGAGCATATCCGCAAGCACCCGGACATCTGGGTACTGAGCTTCCGCTTCGTCTACGGCTTGCGCACGGTGATGCCCGTGGCGATCGGCCTTTCCGGTTATCCGCCGGTGCGTTACCTGATCCTCAACGGCATTGGCGCGGCGATCTGGGCGGCAGCGCTGGGCGCAGCGGCGTACCACTTCGGCGCGGTGCTCGAAGGCATGCTCGGCAGCGTCAAGAAGTACGAGCTGTGGGTGCTGGGCGCGCTGCTGGTGCTGGGCTTTGGCCTGTGGCTGCGCCGCCGGATCAAGAACGCGCGCATCGCCCGTCAAGCCTGCGCCGACGCCAAGGCCCGGCTCGCGGCCGAGCCGGCGGCGGTCGAGGCGTCTAAGACACCAGTCGAGTAAGCCGGCTTCTGCAACAGTAGAGGCCGATCACGCTGAGCAGGCTGTAACTCGCCAGGCCCAGCCAGCCCAGGTTGCTGGCCGGCCACAGCCCGACCTGCGGCGCCAGCCACACCAGCGGCACATTCAGCGCCAGCCGCGTCAGCTCAGCCTTCAGCGCCCACGGCCGGTCCTCCAGGGCCACGCCCAGGGTAAACAATCCCAGTGCCATGGCACTCCAGCCCAGAATCAACGCGGCGGTCGGCAAGCCTTCACCGAAATTCATCAGATAGCTGCCAAACCCCACATACGCGGCAAATTGCAGGGCGATGTACACCTGTTGGCGCACATCCAGCGGCACCTCGAATTTGCGGAACTGACTCAAGTCGTGCTTGGCCAACGGGTACCTGGCTTTCACGTCCGCCGGGCGCCAGCCGGTGTGCATGAACCAGATGCGCAATTTGTCCCACCACTTCTCGGTGCGCCGCGCATCACTCCACAGCTGGGCATAAAACTGCAGGTTGGCCCACAGTGGGTTCCAACTGGCCAGGGGCGTGGTCACGCCGAAAATCACCGGTTCGTTGTCGTCTTCTTCCTGGAAGGTGCCGAACAGCCGGTCCCAAATAATGAACACACCGCCGTAGTTGCGATCCATGTAGAGAGCGTTTTGTGCATGGTGCGCCCGATGATTGGACGGTGTGACGAAGAACCATTCGAACCAGCCAAGCTTGGGCACGTGGCGGGTATGCACCCAGAATTGGTACAGCAGGTTGAGCGACGCCACGCTGATAAACACCACCAACGGCACGCCGACCACCGCCAGCGGCAGGTAGAAGATCCAGCTCAGCAGGAAACCGGTGCTGGTCTGGCGCAGGGCGGTGCTGAGGTTGTAGTCCTCACTCTGATGGTGCACCGAATGCGCGGCCCACAAAATATTGCGCTCGTGGCCCATGCGGTGCAGCCAGTAGTAGCAGAAGTCGTAGAACACGAAAGCGAATACCCAGGTCCAGGGGTTCTGGGCAGGCAATTCAAGCAGCGCCAAGTGTTTGAGGGCAAACGCGTAGGTGAGCAGCCCCACGCCTTTGGTCAGCAAGCCTGTGGTGGTGGACAGCACGCCGGTGCTGAGGCTGTTGATGGCGTCTGCCACCCGGTAATTGCGCGCGCCGCGCCAGCGGTCAGCAAGCAGCTCTACCACGATCAAGGCGATGAAAAACGGTACCGCGTAAGGCACGAAGTCCATGGGCTAGTCCGGTCTATTTTTGTTACATCTAGAGTAGGTGTAGCGCCGCGAGAGCCCATTGGCAACAGGTGACAAATTAGTAGACATTTAACGCCAAGACCCTAGGAGAAATGCCCATGAGCAAAAAAATTGCAGTGATCCTTTCCGGCTGCGGCGTGTACGACGGCGCCGAGATCCACGAAAGCGTGATCACCCTGCTGCGTCTGGACCAGCGCGGCGCTCAGGTCCAATGCTTTGCCCCGGACATTGCGCAACTGCACGTGATCAACCACCTCACCGGCGAAGAAATGCCCGAGTCGCGCAATGTACTGGTGGAGTCGGCACGTATCGCTCGCGGTGACGTGAAGGACATTGGCGAGGCCAACGCCGCCGACTTCGACGCGCTGATCGTGCCCGGAGGGTTTGGGGCGGCGAAAAACCTGTCGAACTTTGCCGTGGAAGGCGCCGGTTGCAGCGTCAACCCGCAGGTACTGGCGTTGGCCGAAGCCTTTGCCGAAGCGGGCAAACCGGTAGGACTGATCTGCATCTCCCCGGCCCTGGCCGCGAAGATCTACGGCCCCGGCGTGACCTGCACCATCGGCAATTGCGCTGACACGGCAGCGGCCCTGGACAAGATGGGCGCCACCCACCAGGAATGCGCGGTGGACGACATCGTCGAGGACACGGCGCGCAGGCTGGTGAGCACACCGGCCTATATGGTGGGCAAAAGCATCAGCGAGGTGGCGTCGGGCATCAACAAGCTGGTAGACCGGGTGCTCGAGCTGACCCACGAAAACGACTGACCCTGTAGTGAGCGGGCTTGCCCCGCGCTGGGGGGCGAAGCCGCCCTAAAACCAGGCACCTCGGTCTCCCTGAAACACCGCAGCGCTCTTATTGGGGCGGCTTCGCCCCCCAGCGCGGGGCAAGCCCGCTCACTACATCAGGGGTGGCGCATCAGGCGCGTGAGGATGCGGTCCAGGGCATTGGCGAACGCCTGCTTGTCCTTCTCGCCATGGGGCGGTGGCCCGCCGCCCATCTGGCCTTGTTCGCGCAGATCGGTGAACAGGTTGCGCACCGCCAGGCGTTCACTCATGTTCGCCGGGCTGAACTCCTTGCCCCGCGGGTCGAGGGCCGTAACGCCCTTCTTCACCAAACGATCCGCCAGGGGCACGTCGCTGCAGATCACCAAGTCGCCGGGCACCGCGTGCTCCACCAGATAATCATCCGCCGCGTCAGGGCCGCTAGGCACCACGATCAGCTTCACGCAGGCAAAGCTCGGCTTGATCTGGCTTTGTCCGGCCACCAGCACCACCTCGAACTGACGCTTGAGGGCGAACTTGACCACCTGGTCCTTGGCTGCCCGAGGGCAGGCGTCGGCATCGATCCATACGCGCATAAACACTCCTCATATCCACAACACAGTTCAACATGTGGGAGCGGGCTTGTGTGGGAACGGGCTTGATCGCGAAAGCGGTGGGTCAGCAATATATAGGCAAGCTGATACACCGCATTCGCGAGCAAGCCCGCTCCCACACTGACTGTGCCCGCTTAAGCAGTGGCGTGGCGCTTCTCAGCCAACCGACTGCGGCCATACAACACCACAATCGCCAGGATCGCCACCGCCTGCGCACTCAACGAGTACGCATCGGCATGAATCCCTAGCCAGTCAAAGTCAAAAAATGCTACCGGCCGCGTACCGAAGATGCCGGCTTCTTGCAGCGCCTTCACGCCATGCCCGGCAAACACCACCGACAACGCACACAGCAGCGCTGCGTTGATGCCGAAGAACAGTGCCAATGGCAGCTTCGCCGAACCGCGCAGGATCACCCACGCCAGGCCCACCAACAGCACCAGCGCCGTGGCGCCGCCGGCCAGCACCGCGTTGTGCCCGGCCGGACCGGCTTGCAGCCACAGGGTTTCGTAGAACAGGATCACTTCGAACAGCTCGCGGTACACCGAGAAGAACGCCAGCATCGCAAAACCAAAGCGCCCGCCGCCGCCAACCAGGCTGCTCTTGATGTAGTCCTGCCAGGCGGCGGCGTGACGACGGTCGTGCATCCACACGCCGAGCCACAGCACCATCACACTGGCGAACAGCGCCGTGCAGCCTTCAAGCAGTTCGCGCTGGGCGCCGCTGACGTCAATCACATACGCCGCCAGCGCCCAGGTCGCCAGCCCGGCCAACAGCGCCAGGCCCCAGCCGACGTTGACGCTACGCACCGCCGACTGCTGGCCGGTGTTGCGCAGGAACGCGAGGATTGCCGCCAGCACCAGGATCGCTTCCAGGCCTTCGCGCAGCAGGATCAGCAAGCCGGAGATGTAGCTCAACGACCAACTCAGGCCATCGCTGCCGAGCAAGCCGGCGGATTGCGTGAGCTTGCCCTTGGCCACGTCCAGGCGCTGTTGCACCTGCTCGATCGGCAACCCGTCCTGCAACGACTGCCGATAGGCCATCAGGGCTTTCTCAGTGTCCTTGCGCACGTTGGCGTCGACGTTGTCCAGCGAGCTTTCCACCAGCTCGAAGCCTTCCAGGTAGGCGGCGACGGACAGGTCGTAAGCCTGCTCGTGGTCGCCATTGCGGAACGCGGCGAGACTCTTGTCCAGAGTGCTGGCGGTGTAATCCAGCAACTGCGCCGGGCCACGCTTGACCTGCGGCGGTTGAGCACGCTGGGCGCGGAAGGTCGCGGCAGCGCTTGGGCCGCTGGCAGCGAGCACTTCATTTGGGGTCTGGCGGGCCAGGTCGGCGAGGTTGAAAGGTTGTTCGCTCTTCGCGGCAGCCGGGTCGGCGGTGAAACCGGCGATGTAGGTGGCCAGGTCCCAGCGCTGACGGTCGTCCAATTGATCGGCGAAAGACGGCATGTCCGTGCCTTCGACGCCCAGGCCGAGGGTGTTGTAGATCGCGTAGAGGCTCAGGCGATCCAGGCGCGTGGTGTCCGTCAGATTGGCAGGCGGCGGCGTCATGCCCATGCCCGCCGGGCCATCACCGGCCCCAGCAGCACCGTGGCACACCGAGCAATGCTGGGCGTAGAGCGGCGCGCCACGCGTCGGGTCAGGGGTGATCGCCGGAGCCTGGCTGACTTCATACGCCACCGCCAGTTGGGCACCCAATTGCCGGGCCTGGCGAGCCACGGTCGCGCCCTCGGCGTGAGCGGTCACGGCCGCCAGCAACTCATCGACGCCCTTTACCAAGTCGGCCCGCTCGGGCTTCGCCGGCAACTGCGCCACCAACCCCTGCAATACTCCGAGGAACTCCACCTGCTCACGGAATTCGGATTCATCGATGACCTTGCCCGCTTCCACGGTGGGAGGGTAGTCGGCGCCAATGTAGTCCAGCAAATGCAGGGCCTGTGGGGCGCCTTCGGCAGTCGTGGCCAGCAGGTTGAAGCTGCACGACATCAGCGCCGGTAGCATCAGCCAGGCGAGAAAACGGAAGGGGGCAGTCATGAATGAATCTCAAAGGGAAATACGAAGTAACACATTGTTGAGGTTTAACGGCTTTGACTCAAGGCGTTAGTGAATGGGCGTTTGCAAAACCCTTGAACCGATGATGGCACTTACCGCCGTAAACCGAGCAAAAAGCCATTGTTTTGCCACTGATGGCGCCTATAATGCCGCGCCCTGTTATCGCGAAAGGGTCTTTATTGCCTCATGTTTATGAGGAATCTGCACATCAGCTGGTTACTTTCAGGGAAGAAGTTTGCATGGCATTTCGCGCCGTTACCCCGCTTGCGCTCGTGGCAGTCACGTTGCTGTCCGGTTGCTCGATGTTTCGCAGCTACGACACCGAGCTGCAGGCCACCAACCAGCAATTGGCCACCGGCAATGTCGACGCGGCCCTGACCCTGTTGGAAAAGAACAACAGCAGCGAAGACAAAGACCTGCTGTATTTCTTCGAAAAGGGTGAGCTGCTACGGGCCAAGGGCGACCTGAGCGGCAGCCAGACCGCCTGGCGCAGCGCCGACCTGCAAGTCTACAAGTGGGAAGAATCGGTCAAGTTCGACAGCGACAAGTACCTCGCCCAGTTCGGCAGCTTCCTGGCCAACGACAAGGTGCGCCGCTACGAAGGCTACGACTACGAAAAAGTCATGCTGACCACCCAGATGGCCTTGAATCTGCTGGCCCTGAATGACTTCGACGGCGCCCGCACCGAAATCAAGAAGACCCACGAGCGCGAAGCCGTGATCGCCGACCTGCGTGACAAGGAGTACCTCAAGCGCGAAGACGACGCCGAGCGCCAGGGCGTGACCACCCAGCTCAAAGACCTGCACGGCTACCCGGTGCAAGCCCTCGACGCACCGGAAGTGGTCGGCCTGAAGAACAGCTACCAAAGTGCGTTCAGCCATTACCTGGCCGGTTTCGTCTACGAAGCCCTCGGCGAAAAAGACCTGGCTGCCCCCGGCTACCGCAAGGCAGCCGAACTGCGCCCGAACACTCCGCTGCTGGAGAAGGCCCTGCTCGACCTGGACAAATCCAAGGTCGGCGCCGATGAAACCGACGTGCTGATCGTGATCCAGAGCGGCCTGGCCCCGGCCCGCGATTCGATTCGCCTGCCGCTGCCGATCCCGATCAACGGCAACCTGGTGATCACCCCGCTGTCGTTCCCGATTATCAAGCCCGACACGTCCACCCAAGCCTTCGCCCAGATCGGCGTCGACGGCCAGCAACAGAACCTCACTGCGCTCAACAGCACCACCGCCATGTCCCGTCGCGCCCTGCGTGACGACATGCCGGGGATCATCCTGCGCACCACCGTGCGCGCCGTCAGCCGTGGCGTGGCGCAAAACAACCTGAACAAGACCAACCCCATGGCCGGCCTGGTACTAGGTATCGCCTCGGCCGTCGCCGAAGGCGCCGACACGCGCACCTGGCGCACCCTGCCGGACCTGACCCAGGTCACCCGCCTGCGCCTCAAGCGCGGCGAGCACCAGGTCAGCCTACCCAACGCTTTGGGCGGCACGCTGGTCACGGTCAAGGCCGACCAGCGTTACCAGGTGATCACCCTGCGCGTGGTCGGCAATCAGGTGTTCGCCGGCGGTCTCGCCGCCCACGTGGTGCCGAACGCGGCAACCCAAGCCATCGCCCTCAAACAACCTTAAGGAGCACGCTATGCGTCATTTCATCCTCGGCGCCCTGGCGCTGGTCCTGCTCGCCGGCTGCGCCACCCCGCCACCACCGGCCCCTGGCAGCGCCGCGAGCAAAATCGTGGTGATGGGCAAGTTCAAGGGCATCGCCGTCGGCGCCATTCGTGTGGCCCGCGAGAACGGTTTCCTCACCGCCAAGGTGCAGCTGAGCAACATCACCAGCAGCAACCAGATGATGTATTACCGCTTTGCCTGGCTGGGCGCCGACGGTTTCCCGGTGGGTGATGAAGAAGCCTGGAAGGTGCTGAGCCTGTACGCCAACCAGGCGACCTTCCTGCCGGCCATTGCCAACCTGCCGCAGGCGGCGGACTTCCGTCTTGAAGTGAAAACCCCTTGAGCCGTTCATCCTTTTTGCTGCTGAGAGATTTCCCCATGTTTGCACGCTTCTCGATTCTCGCCGTGGTTGCCGTCCTGGCCAGCGGTTGCTCCAACACGTCGCCGGTGCTGGGCGGTAAAAACATCAGCTACGGCGACACCAAGGCCGTGGAACTGGTCACCAACGAGTTCGGTTCCACCGACCTGCAGATGATCGCCGAAAGCATGACCCGCTCCCTCGCCCAGTCCGGCATCCTGCGAGGCCGCCCGGTGGTGCAGGTGTACGACGTGAAAAACAAGACCAGCGAGTACATCGACACCCGTGAGATCACCACGTCGATCAAGACCCAGCTGATGAAGACTGGCACCGCGCGCTTCGCCAGCGACAACACCGACATGCAGAGCCAGGTCGACCAGCTCAAGCTGCAAAACCAGAGCGGCCTGTACAAGAAGTCCACGGTGAGCAAGACCGGCAACATGGTCGCTGCCAAGTACCGCCTGGAAGGCTCCATCAGCTCCATCGTCAAGCGCAGCTCGGACTACAAGGACGTGTTCTACAAATTCAGCCTGCAGTTGATCGACGTCGAGAGCGGTCTGGCTGAATGGATGGACGAAAAAGAAATCCGCAAGACCACGGAGCGCTAAGCAATGCGTGCATGGATCGGCATGATCGGCCTGTTGTGTGCCTTTGGCGCCACGGCCGCCCCGAAGATCGCGGTGACCGACCTGGCCTATCAGGCGCGGGTCGAGGAATACATCCACCAGGTCTCGGCCAGCAACAACTTCCAGGCAAGCGCGTACAACGCCAGTGGCGCGTCGAGCTACAGCGAGTACGAAAGCCGCTCCAGCTACATCGAGCAGAACGAGCTGCGTAAATTCAGCGGTGACATCAAGGGCGAGATCCTCAAGTTGCGCCAGTTCCAACTGGTGCAGGGCACGCCTTACAACGCCGATGCCACAGCTGACGTGTATGACGTGATCAAGCGCATCAAGGCCGGCAATTTCAAAGGCGCGGACTACGTGCTGTTCGGCACCCTGTCCGACATCGACTTCACCCAGGACCTCAACGCCATCGACCGCACCAACAGCTACTCGGCGGTGCTGGGCCTGACCCTGGTGGCGGATTTCAGCCTGATCAATACGCGCACCTTCGAGATCACCTCGGCGTTTACCGCCATGGGCGAAGGCCAGGACACCAAATTGGTCAGCAGCCGCGATGTGCGTGTGAGCCTGAACCGGCCGCGGGTGGTGAAGGAAGTGTCCAAGACTTTGGGGGAGGATGTGGCACGGCAGTTGGCAGAACAGTTGGGCGGCGGCTATCAAGCGCCAGACCAGCCGGTGCTGCGCAACAACTTGCCGAGGGATGAAGCACCGAAGATCTTGCGCTGATCAGCTATCTCACGGGCAACATAAAACCAATGTGGGAGCGGGCTTGCTCGCGAATACGGTGTATCAGTCAGCACATCAGTGACTGACAGACCGTATTCGCGAGCAAGCCCGCTCCCACTTTTTTAATCCGGTTTCGACAGTTATGCCGTGGCGCGGTGCAGGCTGGCAAGGAAGCCTGCGGCCCCCACGAATAACCCCGCAAACGTGCGATTCATACGCTTCTGCTGCTTAGGCGTACGCAACAACCGCAACACCTTCGACGCCAGCCCCGTATACCCCGCCATCACGATCATATCCACGCAGATCATCGTCGCGCCCAGGATCAGGTACTGGATCAGCAGCGGCGCCTGCGGGTTCACGAACTGTGGCAGCACCGCGAGCATGAACACCAAGGCCTTGGGATTGCTCGCGTTGACCAGGAAGCCACGGAACATCATCGCCAGCGGCTTGCCGATCGGGCGCACGGCCGCGTCGTCGGTCATGTCCACGGGCAAGGCGCGCCATTGCTTGATGGCCAGGTACACCAGGTACGCCACGCCAAACCATTTGATCGCATAGAACGCTGTGGAAGACGTCGCCAGAATGGCACCCAGGCCGCCGGCGACCACGGCAATCTGCATCGCCAGGCCGATTTGCAGGCCGATGGCGTTCCAGTAGCCGCGCGCGAAACCGTATTGCAGGCCGCTGGACATCGAGGCGATGGCGCCGGCACCAGGGGAAAGAGAGATGACCCAACTGGCCACGAAAAAGGCCAGCCATGTATCGAGTGCCATTACACACCTCATTTCAAATTCGTCGTGAGCGTTAAGCTAACTCCGAGCAACGAGGCCTGGCTATAGATTTTTTAAGCGGGTGTGACCCAGCGACGCACCGAGCGTTGGAAGAACAGGCTGTTCGGCACCTGCACCATCGCACTGTCAGTCCCGGCCTCCGCGACTTCGATCAGCGTGGTGTACAGCAGGTTGATCGCCACCACCCGACCTTTCACCCCGGGTTTGTCGACCGTGTCGACCAACTCGACGATGTCACCGATGCGAAATGGCCCGACGGTGAAGATCAGGATTGCGCACAGCAGGTTGGAGAGCACCGACCACATGGCGAAGAACGCCACGGCGGCCACGGCGACAAACCCCGACAGCGCCGTCCACAACACCGTGGCCGACACGCCCACGCGCTCCAGCACAAAGATCAATGCACTGCCCATGATCAGCCAGCGCAGACCGCCGCGAAGCGGCATCAGCAGCTGAGGCGGGAACGGATAACGCTGGCCCAGGCGCGTCAGGCCCTTGGCGACAAAACGCTGGGCCAGGTAGCCGGCCAGCAGGATCAGCAGGATTTGCACACCAATCCATACAGGCGCGATCCATTGCGCCGGCAGCGGCAGTTGCAGCGCTTCCATCAGGACAGCGCCTCCAGCTCCGCTTGCAGGGTTTCAAGCAACTCGAGGGCCTCCATCCAGGTTTCCTCCAATTGCCCTTCACGCACCTTGAGCTTGGCCTGTTCGGCCAGCAGGTCGCGCAATTCGTCCTTGCGCGCGGCTTCGTACACGGCGCTGTCGCCCAGGCTGGCTTCGATCTTGGCCAGGCGCTCGTGCACCTTGCCCAGTTCGGCTTCCAGTTTGTCGGCCTCGCGCTTGTGCGGCGCCAACTGTTGACGCAATGCGGCAGCGGCCTGGCGCTGGGCTTTCTTGTCGGTCTTGTCCGGGTTGACCGGGGTGTTGCTGACCGGCGCGTTGCGCAGGCGGTAGTCGGTCAGCCAGCGTGCGTAGTCGTCGAGGTCGCCGTCGAACTCTTCGACTTTGCCGTCGGCCACCAGCAGGAAGTTGTCGGTGGTGCTCTTGAGCAAGTGGCGATCGTGAGACACCACCAGTACCGCACCGCTGAACTCCTGCAAGGCCATGGTCAGCGCCAGGCGCATTTCCAGGTCCAGGTGGTTGGTCGGTTCGTCGAGCAGCAGCAGGTTCGGCCGGTCCCAGGCGATCAGCGCCAGGGCCAGGCGGGCCTTTTCGCCGCCGGAGAAATTCAGCACCGGCTCGTCGATGCGAGCGCCACGGAAGTCGAAACCACCGAGGAAGTCACGCAAGGTCTGCTCGCGCTCGGTCGGCGCCAGGCGTTGCAGGTGCAGCAGCGGGCTGGCCTTGGAGTCGAGGGAGTCCAACTGATGCTGGGCGAAGTAGCCCACCACCGTGTTCTCGCCACGGGTCAGGCGCCCGGCCAGCGGCTCAAGCTCGCCCGACAGGTTCTTGATCAGCGTCGACTTGCCCGCGCCGTTGGGACCGAGCAAACCGATGCGCGCGCCCGGCGTGAGCTGCAGCTTGACCTTCTCCAGGATGGTTTTGTCGCCATAACCCAGGCGTGCATCCGAGAGGTCCAGCAGCGGGCTGGAAATTTTTACCGACTCGCGGAAGACAAAGTCGAACGGCGAATCGACGTGGGCCGCCGACAGCTCTTCCATGCGCTCCAGCGCCTTGATCCGGCTCTGGGCCTGACGGGCTTTGGTGGCCTGGGCCTTGAACCGGGCGATGTAGCTTTCCATGTGCGCACGCTGCGCCTGCTGCTTCTCGAAGGCCTGTTGCTGCTGGGCCAGGCGCTCGGCGCGGGCGCGTTCGAACGCCGTGTAGCCACCACGATAGAGGGTGATTTTCTTCTGTTCGACGTGGGCGATGTTGTCGACCACGGCGTCGAGGAAATCCCGGTCGTGGGAAATCAGCAGCAAGGTGCCCTGGTAGCTCTTGAGGAAATCTTCCAGCCACAGGATCGCATCGAGGTCCAAGTGGTTGGTCGGTTCGTCGAGCAGTAACAGGTCGGACGGGCACATCAGCGCCTGGGCCAGGTTCAGGCGCATGCGCCAGCCACCGGAGAAGTCGGCGACCGGGCGATCCATCTGTTCGTTGGTGAACCCCAGGCCCGCCAGCATCTTGCGCGCACGGGCGTCGGCGGTGTAGCCGTCGGCACTGTCGAGCTCCGAATGCAGACGCGCCTGGGCGGCGCCGTCCTGGGCTTTCTCGGCCTCGGCCAGGTCGTGCTGCACCTGGCGAAGGCGCAAGTCGCCATCGAGCACGTAGTCGATCGCGATGCGGTCCAGGGTGTCGATCTCCTGGCGCATATGGGCGATGCGCCAGTCGGCCGGCAGCAAGCAGTCCCCGGAATCCGGGGTCAGCTCACCCAGCAACAGGGCGAACAACGTGGATTTGCCGGCGCCGTTGGCACCGATCAGGCCGGCTTTGTGACCGGCGTGCAGGGTCAGCTCGGCGTCTTCGAGAAGACGTTGCGGGCCACGCTGTAATGTTAGGCTTTGAAGTCGGATCATAATGGCGGCGGAGTCTACCAGCTTCGTTGGCCGCTGGCTTGGGTGTGAATATGTGCGCTGACCTGTGGAGCTTTGCCCTCTCGACTTACGCCCGTCCGGGCGTCGAAAGCACGTGCCTGCGCTTGCAGGAACACGGGGCGGATGTGTGCCTGCTGCTCTGCGCTGCATGGTTGGAGCAACGCGGTGTTGCGCTTGAGCCTGGGCGCGTTCATGCACTGCAACAGCTCGCCCGCCCGTGGCGCGCACAGGTGATTGAACCCTTGCGACAGCTGCGCACGCAATGGCGCGCCTTGGCGCAGCAGGACGAATCACTGGCGCAGTTGCGAGAGCGGGTCAAAAGTCTGGAGCTGGATGCCGAACGGCAATTGCTGGCGCGCCTGGAAACGCTGGCGCTGGAATGGCCAACCGGTGTGAAAGGTCACCAGCCGTGGCTGGAAGGATTGGCGGCCGAGGACGCCGCCAACCTTGACCATGACGCGCTGCAACAGCTGCGCGTCATGGTCACCGGCACTTAGGAAGCGCTGGTTGGAGTGGTGCTTGGTGCTACCGGCGCAGCAGCTGGAGCAGCAGCTGGCGTGGTGGACGCTACCGGGGTAGCCGCTGGTGTTGCAGGCTTGGCCGGTGCGGCTTTAGCAGCGACCGGCTTTGCAGCAGCAGGTTTTGCGGCTGGCTTGGCGGCTGGTTTCGCGGCAGCAGGTTTGGCCGCTGGCTTGGCGGCTGGTTTCGCAGCAGCAGTTTTAACAGCTGGCTTGGCGGCTGGTTTTGCAGCAGCGGCTTTGGCAACTGGCTTGGCGGCTGGTTTCGCAGCAGCAGTTTTGGCAACTGGCTTGGCGGCTGGTTTCGCAGCAGCAGTTTTGGCAGCTGGCTTGGCGGCTGGTTTCGCAGCAGCGGTTTTAGCAGCTGGCTTGGCGGCTGGTTTTGCAGCAGCGGCTTTGGCAACTGGCTTGGCGGCTGGTTTCGCAGCAGCAGTTTTGGCAGCTGGCTTGGCGGCTGGTTTTGCAGCAGCGGCTTTAGCAACTGGCTTGGCGGCTGGTTTCGCAGCAGCGGTTTTGGCAGTTGGCTTGGCGGCTGGTTTTGCAGCAGCAGTTTTAACAGCTGGCTTGGCGGCTGGTTTTGCAGCAGCAGTTTTAACAGCTGGCTTGGCGGCTGGTTTTGCAGCAGCAGTTTTAACAGCTGGCTTGGCGACAGCAGCTTTGGCTGGGGCTTTTGGCGCAGCGGCTTTTGCCGGGGTGCGAGCGCCCAGCACTTTGGCTACGGCGTCCTTCACACGACCAACGCCCTGGGCCAGTTTCAGGCTTTCTTGAGCGTCTTTTTTGAGTTGGGAGATGTAGCCGCGGGTTTCGGCTTGGCGATCCTTGAGGGCATCCAGCAGGTCCTCAAGTTCTTTGACTGCGTCTTTGGCTTTGGCTTGTGCCTTGGCCTTGCCGGCAGTGGCGGCGTCTTGCAGTTTGGTGCGGGATTTGTGCAGCTTCTCTTGCGCTTTACCGCGTTGTTTTTCCAGCTTGGCGAGCAGCTTTTCTGCATCGGCCAAGGCTTGGGAACAAGCGCTTTCCAGATGTTCGAGCAGGCTGCCCGAAAGTTGTTGGAGTAAATGCAACGGGGTATTTACAGGCTTCTGTTTGGCCGACATGGTTTACCTCCTGGCTGACGTGGGTGCGGCTCATACTAGCCCTCTGCTCTTACCGCCGCTAGGGCATGTTGACAGTATCGTTTGCCTGGCGTTGCACCGTGCGAAAATTCTTATCGTCATAACGAAAATACACGACACTTTTTACCGCCTCGCACTGGCATAATCCGTCGCACTTTCGGCGGGAGGATGCCCATGTCGCGTTACCTTTTTCTTGTATTGGGCCTGGCGATTTCAGTGGCCAATGGGAGCGAGCAATCGTCGTCCAAAACCACTGACCAGAACCGGCACGACCTCGCTTACAGCCTGGGCGCCAGCCTCGGCGAACGCTTGCGCCAGGAAGTCCCCGACTTGCAGATCCAGGCCTTGCTCGACGGCCTCAAGCAAGCCTATCAAGGCAAGCCGCTGGCACTCGATAATGCGCGCATCGAACAGCTGCTGGCCCAGCACGAAGCACAGAGCGCAGCCGACGCACAGGCACCTCAAAGCGAAAAAGCACTCGCCGCAGAACAGCAGTTCTTGAGCAAGGAAAAAGCCGTTGCCGGCGTGCGCGAACTGGCCGACGCAATCCTGCTGACGGAGCTGGCACCAGGCAGTGGTCCGAAGCCATTGGCGACGGATGAAGTGCAGGTCAAATACGTGGGACGACTGCCCGATGGGACGGTATTCGATCAGAGCACGCAGCCCCAATGGTTCCGCCTGGACAGTGTGATCAGCGGCTGGACCAGCGCGCTGCAACAGATGCCGACGGGCGCAAAATGGCGCCTGGTCATCCCCTCTGCCCAGGCCTACGGCGCCGACGGTGCAGGCGAGTTGATCCCGCCCTACACGCCCTTGGTCTTTGAGATCGAATTACTCGGCATCCGCCACTGACCCAATAAAAAACGGCGCGTAAAACGCGCCGTTTCCTTATCTGCAGTTCAGGGGTCAAGCCTGAGTGGCGGGCTCTTCCTTGTGAGCGTTGTGCAGCACTTCGATCAGGCAGTCTTCCAGCTCGAATCGTTCGTGAAGCAGGCCGCCCAACTCTTTGAATTTCTCGGCCACGCATTGACCGGCATCACACAGGTCATTGAAGGCGACAAGCTTCTCAGTGATTGCATCAAGGCGCGGGTAAATAGTATCCGCCAGCTTGAGGCCGCGATCATCACCAAAGGCTTTTGCTTCCTTGGTCAATTGATCGTAGACACCGAAGTGTCCCTCAGACACGTAGTCCATCAGTACACCGCAAAAACCCAACAACGGTTTGCGATTCTCAGCCAGTTCCTCGGGCTTGGCGCCAAGCGCATCAAAGGCCCGAACCAGTTCGTGACGTGCCTTCAACCAGCTGTCGATCAGCTTGTGCACCCCACCCCAGCGTTCCTGAGCATTCTGACAACTTTCCAGCATGATGATCTCTCTTCCCTATAGGGGCGCTGCCGCCTGGTGCCCGCGCAACACTTAAAGGATAACGCCGCGGCCGGACAAGGCCGCATCGGACAAACGGTTCCGATACTGCATGCGGGCCAGATTATGCCCGCATGACTATGGCTTCAAGGTACGCAGGACAGAAAGTTCATACAAGTGTTTAATCCCGTCCTACAACCCTAATGTTGATTTGCGTGCTAACCCAGACTCAATCGCTGGCCGGACAACAGCCCCGCAAACTGCATGACCCCCAGGATCAGCATCGCGACAAAGAACAACAGGCTCCACTCGGGGAGGCTCAAATCGAATAGCGTCCAGTTGATTTCCACGCAATCGACGGTACCGTTGAAAATCGCGTGCACCGCCTGCCAGAACGACAGCTTTTCCAGCATGTCCTGCAGGCTTGGCCAACATTCAGGGGCTACACCCGACGTGCTGCTCTGCAGCAATACCTGGCGTGCTGCGGCAATTGCGCCAAGCAACGCACACCCCATGCCCGCCAACCCGTACAGACCCGCGGCGAAACGTCTGGGGTTATGAGCGACCGCGATCAAGTTGATCAGCGTGAACGTGGCGAGAAATACCCGCTGCACCTGGCACAGGAAGCAGGGCCGCAGAAGCGCGCCATATTCCAGGTAGAAAGACGCGCCCAACGTCAGCACACCTGCCATGAACGCCAGGAGAAACAGGGAACGTGAGGGGGCCAGAGACATTGTTTATCCGTACCGCAAAAGATAGGTCGTTACGGTAGAGGAAAGGCCTGACCCCTTTCAATACGCGCTAGAGCAGACAATTCCGCGAAAACGTAAGGACATCCCACCAGAGTTTGGAGGACATAACACAACGCTACGTAGGAGTTTATGACGAATGCGATTCGGCCGAGTAAATGCGTAGACTTGAGGGGTTGGCCGTCAGACGTATCCGAGCCACCCCTTGCATCCTTCCTACTTCAGACTCGCGCAGGCACCGGCAAAGGTGAAGCAAGCAGGCGGTTATCCAGCAGGCCGAGGCCTTCCTGGAACAGCTGATTACTGCGTTCAGTATCGCCCAGTTGCGCCAGCAGGCGCGCCAGTTCGGCACAGGCTTCGGGGTTGCGCTGCACCTGCAGGCTGCTTTCCAGATAGTCGCGTGCCTTGCCCCACAGGCTGTTTTGCAGACACAGGCGGCCCAGGGTCAGCAGCAGGCTGGCATCGCCCGGATGGTCCTTGAGCCAGCCCTCGGCAAACTTCAGTTGCCGCGCCGGATCACTGCCACGCAGCAAGCCATACAGTCGGATCAGATGACTGTCATAACCGCGCTTGAGCGCCCCGCGCAGCACCTCTTCGGCCTTCGCGTCGGCGCCCAGTTGGCGCAGCTGTTCGGCATACGCCAGCACCAACTGCGGCTCCTGACGCTGGGCAGAGGTCAGTTGCTGCCAGGCCCGCTCAAGGGACTGCAAGCCCGCTTCGCCCTGCTCCTCGCGCTGGGCCGCCAGGCTGAGGTTTTCACCCCAGGCGCGACGCTCCAGTTCGGCCAGTTCGGTGGCGGGCAACACTTTGTCCTTGCGCAACTCGGGCAGCAGGCGAATCACCGACGACCAATCGCCACGCTGCTGATGCAGGCGTTGCAATTGGCGCAGGACCTGGGCGTTATGGGGATGACGGGCGTGCATGGCCTGCAAGGTGACGAGGGCACCCTCAGTGTCGCCGCGATCCATCTGCAATTGCGCATGGCTCAAGGCTACCGCCAACTCGGCTTGGGGCTGACGCTCCAAGGCGCGCTCCAGCAAACCATCCGCCTCTTCATAACGACCCTGCTCGTTCGCCGCACGCGCGGCACCGAGGTAGTAGAGCAATGGCTGGCGCTCCGCTTCGGCGGCGCGATGCAGGTGACGCTCGGCGCTGGCCCAGCGGCCTTCGGCGAGGTCCATCTGGCCCTGCTCAATCGCGATCTGCACACGGCGGCTGCGGTTGCGCCGCGACCACGGGTTGACCACGCCGCCGGAGGTGGTCACCAGGCTCAACAACAGGCGGACCAGGTAGATCGCCAGGCCGATGGCAAACACCGCCACCAGCGTCGCCCACAGGCTCGACTCGTAATTCAGCACATGGGGATAGGTAATCAGCACGTAGCCGGTATGTTTCGAGATGCCCACAGCCAGTGCCAGGGCGATTGCAATCGCCAGCACGAGGACCACATAGAAACGCTTCATCGGCTTCACTCCTGGGTGGCCGGCTTACCCGCCGACGCCTTGGCTTCGTCGGCAGACAAATGGCGGCGCTCAAGGTATGCCTGCACAGCTGCCAGGCTCGCCGCCAGATCCGGCGTCACCACCGACACGGCCTTGGGCTCAAGCTCGGCGATACGCGCCAGCATCGCCTTGCTCTGCGGGTTGTCCTGATTGAAGTTGTCTTGCAGCACGCTACGCGCCTCGCCCAACGAGCGGCTGTAGACCGCCGTCTCGCCGTTGAGCGCAGCCCATTGCGCCTGCTCCAGCGCCAGGCTCAGGGCCAGGCGCACCTGGTTCAAACCCTGGCCGGCCAGGAGTGGGCGGATGTTGTCGTCAGGGTTGAAGTCGATGCGGAAGTAGCGCGAGATCTGCTCCCACCATTGGCTCCAGCGGCTTTCGGTATCGGTGGTCGGGCGCCCTTGGGACGCAGGTTCGGTGAGCTGATATTCCGGTGCGATCGCGGCCAGTTGCACCACCTGATCGCGCAGCGCCGCCAGTTGCAGGTACAGCCCGGTGCGGTCCGGCTGCTCGGTACTGCGCAGCGCGGCCAGGCTCTTGGCCAATTGTTCACGGGCGGCGTAGGCGCCCGGATCGCTTTGCTCACGCAGGATTTCGTCGGCGCCCTGCACCAGCGACTGGGCGCTGTTGATGTCCTGCAAGGCCGACAAACGCAGGCTGGCCAGACGGATCAGGTGCTCGGCTTCCGCCAGGCGCCAATCCTGGCGGCTGGCACCCAGCACGGTTTCCAGGCGCTGGCTGAGGCGCTGTTGATCGCCCTGCAATTGGGCTACCAGGCGGCGACGCTCTTCGAGCTCGTCCGCAGCCGGCAACTGGGCCAGGCGTGCCGCCAACTGTTGCTGACCCTGCTTGAGGCCTTGAGTCTGTTCGGCAAGCGTCTGCACCTGGCCCAGCTGTTGCTGGCTGCCGGCTTGCAAGGCACGGACCTGCCAGAGCCCCCAGCCGCCAGCGGCAACACCGGCCGCACCGAGTAACAGGGCAACGATCGCCAGGCCATTGCCACGGCGTGGCGCGGTGACAGCTGACTCAACCGACGCAGCAGCTGCGGGTTGGGTTTCATCTTTGGGCAAGGCTGTTTCGCTCACGTATCCGTCCTTTGCGTATCAGAGAGTGGCCGCACGATGGGCGCGCAACGCCACTAACAACGCCGCGGCACTCGCGCCGCGACAATCCACAACTTTTTCTGCGCCGGCAGCCCGCGCCATCTCACAGACTCGCGGGCTCGGCACGAACAACGGCAACTGTGCCACCTGGGGCCAATCGACACCGGCCAGGGCTTGCAGGTGTAAAAAACCCTGCCCACTGCTGACCACCACGCCGTTCAAGCGTTCCAACTGGATGAGTTGCACCAGTGCCCCAGCGGCGTAGGTCGGTAGGAAACGACGGTACAACTCCAGATAGTCGACACTAGCACCTCTCTCGCGCAAACGCTCAGCCAGCAGCTCCCGGCCGCCTTCGCCGCGCAGGATCAACACCCGGGCGCCAGGCCGTGCGATAGCCTCGCGCAAGGCGGGTAGTGCTAGCAAGGCCTCGCTGTCGTCGCCGGTTGGGGGATAGTGAACGTTGAGGCCATGATCGGCCAATACCTGGGCCGTGGCGGCGCCGACGCTGAACCACGGCAACTGCGGCCAGGCGCGATCCAACTGCTGCAACGCCAGGCGGGCGGCCGGCTTGCTGACCACAATCACCGCGCAATAGCGGCCCAGGTCACGAAACACGGCCTGTTGTTCGGGGGTGACGGGAAGCGGCTCGATGTCCAGCAACGGCAGGCTGCTGCTGAAGATCCCGGCTGCCGACAACGACGCCGCCAAGGCCAGACACTCCTCGGCAGGCCGCGTCAGCAGCACACGCCAATCGGTCACTGCGGGCCGGCCTCGCCGTAGACTTTTTGCAGGATGGCACCAGCGCCCTGGTCCAGCAGCGCGTTGGCCACCTGAATACCCAAAGCTGCCGCGTCGCCCTGCGGGCCACGGACCTCGGCGGTTAACAAGGTGCCGCCGTCCGGGTCGCCGACCAGGCCGCGCAGCCACAGGTTTTCACCTTCGAGCACCGCGTAACAGGCGATGGGCACCTGGCAGCCCCCATTAAGGTGTTTGTTCAGGGCACGTTCGGCGGTAACGCGCACCTCAGTGTCGTGGTGATCAAGAGGCTTGAGCAGTGCGTGGATTTCAGTGTCAGCGGTGCGGCATTCGATACCCACGGCGCCCTGGCCACCGGCCGGCAAGCTGTCTTCGACGCTGATGGCCGACGTGATGCGGTCTTCGAAGCCCAAGCGGATCAGACCGGCTGCCGCCAGGATAATCGCGTCATATTCACCGGCATCCAGCTTGGCCAGGCGCGTGTTGACGTTGCCGCGCAGGAAGCGGATCTGCAGGTCCGGGCGACGGGTCAACAGCTGCGCCTGACGCCGCAGGCTGGAGGTGCCGACGATGCTGCCCTGGGGCAACTCATCCAGGGACGCGTAGGTATTGGAGACGAAGGCATCGCGCGGATCTTCGCGCTCGCAGATACAAAAAAGGCCCAGGCCTTCAGGGAAGTCCATGGGCACATCTTTCATCGAATGCACGGCGATGTCGGCTTCGTTGTCCAGCAACGCGGTTTCCAGTTCCTTGACGAACAGGCCCTTGCCGCCGATCTTCGACAGCGGCGAGTCGAGCAGCTTGTCGCCGCGACTGACCATGGGCACCAGGGACACCGTGAGGCCGGGATGGGCCTGCTCGAGGCGTGCTTTGACGTATTCGGCCTGCCACAGGGCAAGGGCACTTTTACGGGTGGCGATGCGGATTTCGCGAGAGGACATGGATCAATCCGTACTGAATAGATACGGCAGATAATAACAGCTCAGGCAAATACGCTTTGATTTGAATCAGCAAGTGCGGGGCCTCCCTGGCCGCATCGCACCGGGATAAGGACTGCAGGTAGCGCCAAAACCCTTGGGCTAAAGCTGCTGCATCATCTTGCGCACACCGGCGACATGGCGTCGGCTGACGATCAACGCATCGCCATTAAGCCCTTTCAGGAACAACTGAAAGTGCCCCAGTGGCGTGCGTTGCAGGCGTTCAATGCGATCGCGGGCCACCAGGGCATTGCGGTGGATTCGCACGAAGCGGTCGCCGAACTCATCCTCAAGGGCCTTGAGCGGCTCATCGAGCAGCACTTCACCGCCCTCGTGGCGCAGGGTCACGTATTTGTGATCGGCAATAAAGTAGACCACCTGGCTCAGGGGAATCAACTCGATGCCCTTGCGGGTACGCGCGCTGATATGGCTGCGCGGCCCGTTGCCACTTTGGGCGGCAGGCTGGGTCAAGGCGGTGAGCTGGCTGCGGTTGGGGCGCTCGGCCTTTTTCAGAGCTTTGAGCAACGCACCTGCCTCGACCGGCTTGGACAGGAAGCTGACGCCACTGACCTCAAGGGTCTGCGCCGAAAATTCCGCTTCGGCCGCGCACAACACCAACGCCGGTGGCGATTCACGCTCGCTCAGGCGGGCGGCGACTTGCAGGCCATCAAGGCCCGGCAGGCGAATATCGAGCAACACCACATCCGGCTTGAGGCTGTCGATCAGCGTCAACGCTTCTTCGCCCGTGGTGGCGCTCGGTTCAAGGACTGTATAACCCTCGAGTTCACTGACCAAACGGCTCAGTCGCTCGCGGGCTTGGGGTTCGTCTTCAACGATCAGGACATTCATATTGCGCTGGATTCCTGCGTGAGTCTCGCACAAGGATAGCGTAGACAGGTGCGGTGACTTGCGTCACAGCGATCCACGCTAAGACTAGCGCGAGCGGCAAAAAGTGCCCTGACAGCGGCACCCATATTTACCCGGACCTGTTCAATTGCGCCCAGGACCTTCTGACTTCGGGCATCGTCGTAGGGTTTGCTGATACACAATCCGAATCCCCCCGTGTTTGATGGATAGTCAGGGCTCTGACCGCAGCACCCGACATTGGTGCATTCACGCTCTGTTCAGTGCAACTGTAGACGCTCACTGCGACGGTATTGCTCTATCGTCAAATATCGTTTCAATAAACACCCGAGTCCAGTCTCTTCCCGGACGCGTCCGGCGGCAAGGCACTTTGCCATCCTTCGTGCAAATAAAAATGCCGATCACCCGTAGCACCGCCTCCACGGGCAACCCTGTTATTATCGCCGGCACACCTCCAAGCCTCTTTAAAGCAGATCACGAGCGAATCCATGAGCACCGACAAGACCAACCAGTCCTGGGGCGGCCGCTTCAGTGAACCCGTCGACGCCTTCGTCGCCCGCTTCACCGCCTCCGTCACCTTCGACCAGCGCCTGTACCGCCACGACATCATGGGCTCGATCGCCCACGCCACGATGCTGGCCAAGGTCGGCGTGCTGACCGACGCCGAGCGCGACAGCATCATCGATGGCCTGAACACCATCCAGGGTGAGATCGAAGCCGGCACGTTCGACTGGCGCGTCGACCTGGAAGACGTGCACATGAATATCGAGGCCCGCCTCACCGACCGCATCGGTGTGACCGGCAAGAAACTGCACACCGGCCGTAGCCGCAACGACCAGGTCGCCACCGACATCCGCCTGTGGATTCGTGACGAGATTGACTTGATCCTGGGCGAGATCACCCGCCTGCAAAAAGGCCTGCTGGAGCAGGCCGAGCGTGAATCCGCCACCATAATGCCCGGCTTCACCCACCTGCAAACCGCACAGCCCGTGACTTTCGGCCACCACCTGCTGGCCTGGTTCGAAATGCTCAGCCGCGACTACGAGCGTCTGGTGGATTGCCGCAAGCGCGCCAACCGCATGCCGCTGGGCAGCGCCGCGCTGGCCGGCACCACCTACCCGATCGACCGCGCGTACACCGCGCAACTGCTGGGCTTCGACGCCGTGGGCGGCAACTCCCTGGATGGCGTGTCCGACCGTGACTTCGCCATCGAATTCTGCGCCGCGGCCAGCATCGCGATGATGCACCTGTCGCGTTTCTCCGAAGAGTTGGTGCTGTGGACCAGCGCGCAATTCCAGTTCATCGACCTGCCGGACCGCTTCTGCACCGGCAGTTCGATCATGCCGCAAAAGAAAAACCCCGACGTGCCAGAGCTGGTGCGTGGCAAGAGCGGCCGCGTATTCGGCGCACTGATGGGCCTGCTGACCCTGATGAAAGGCCAGCCATTGGCCTACAACAAGGACAACCAGGAAGACAAGGAACCGCTGTTCGACGCCGCCGACACCCTGCGCGACTCGCTGCGCGCGTTTGCCGACATGATCCCGGCGATCAAGCCCAAGCACGCGATCATGCGTGAAGCGGCGCTGCGCGGGTTCTCCACCGCGACCGACCTGGCGGACTACCTGGTACGCCGCGGCCTGCCGTTCCGTGACTGCCACGAAATCGTTGGTCACGCCGTGAAATACGGCGTGGACACCGGCAAGGACCTGGCGGAAATGAGCCTGGAAGAACTGCGCCAGTTCAGTGACCAGATCGAGCAGGATGTGTTTGCCGTGCTGACCCTGGAAGGTTCGGTGAATGCGCGTGACCATATTGGCGGGACCGCACCGGCGCAGGTGAAGGCCGCCGTTGCACGTGGCCAGGCATTGCTCGCCAGCCGCTAGCTAAAAGCAGCGCAGGCAAGCCAGCTCCCACAAGAGACCGAGTACTACCAGACACCTCGGGCAAATGTGGGAGCGGGCTTGCCCGCGAATAAGGTCTATCAGTTAGCTATGGGCTGACTGACACACCGCTTTCGCGAGCAAGCCCGCTCCCACACTTGATCCACTCGGGCTTGCTTATTTCTTGGCAGCAATCATCGCCCTGAACGCCGGCATCGCCGCTTCCCTGTCCGCCGCGACCTTCTGGGCATTGGGCAGTGCATGCAGTTTTTCCAGCAACGCCTTGGCCGCCGGCATCTCAGCCAGCAAATCCAGCCCAAACAGCTTCTCGCCCACCGCGCAGGCGAGGTTCACGCTGTACATGAAATACAGATCGGCAATCGTGAAGCTCTCCCCCGCCACATACGGCGCAAACTTGCCGTGCCTGCCCAGCGCACCGAACCCCAGCAGCAACTCGGACCTGGACTTCTCCTTGATCGCCTCCGGCACCGGCATGCCCATAAACGCTTCGGGGTAACACGCACGGGCCGGCAGCTCGATGTACAACTCGATCTCCCTGCACAGCGCCAGCACCTGGGCTCGCTGGAACGGCTCGGCGGGCAGCAGCGAAGGCCCTTCCTGGCTCTGTTCGATGTATTCGAGGATCACGCTGGTTTCGTTGATAAACCCCTGCTTGACGCCGAGGACTGGCACCTTGCCACGTGGGCTGACCGCAAAGACATCGGAGGTCTGCCCGGAAAAAAAGGGCACCTCTTCGAACGGCAGTCCCTTCTCCAGCAGCGCGAGCTTGACCATGTTGTAGTAGTTGCTGACCGAGAATCCGTAGAGCTTGAGCATTGCAGGCGCCTCCAGGCCGGGAATGGGGTTGGCTGCAAGGGTTATAGCTCCCAGAGCCCGACGTTGCCAGCAGCATCACCCGCCTGAATGGGGGTAGACTGGCGCCCTTTCCTGTGAGGAGCCTGCCATGAGCGAGCCGACCGATATCGACAACGACGAAGAAGAATTCGCCGAAAACACCCTGATCGAAGCGATCGAGAACCAGATCGAAAGCGAAAACCCACCAGCGGCCAAGGCCACGTTCAACAAGTTGACCCTGGTGGGTTACGAGCGTGAAGAAATCCTGCAACTGATGGCCCACGTGCTGGCTGTCGAGATTGATGCGCTGCTGGAAGAGGACCGTGCGTTCAATACCGAATGGTATGAAACTGCACTGCGCGCCCTGCCGGATCTGCCGCCGGAAAAGCAATAATCCAAGGGCACAGCAACACGCTGGACAGTTCGGCAAAGTGCGTTCACCTTATGGCCTGCTAGCCTCTAATAAATTCTTAGAAAGTCTGGAGTCCTTATGTCGTATACCCCTGAGTTGGTTGCCGAACTGGAAATCCTTGTACTCTTCCCATTGGACAGCACCAAGGAAGGTCTGAAAGTCCACCAGACCGCCGCTCCCACTGCTATCGCCGCAGCCAAGCGCCTCCACGCCAAAGGACTTATCGACCAGCCGGACGGAGGCTACCTGACCAGCCTTGGCCGTGACGCTGCAGAGCAGGCCCAAACCCTGCTGACCATCCTGACCACCGCCAGTACCAAAGAAGCCGCCTGACGCTCGATACCCGCCCATGGAGTCCGCCCAATGCGGGTTCCGGGGGCGCTGCTGTGAAAGGGTTAAAGTTCTGACGTCAAAGACCGATTACCCTCTAAACCTCCTATGCTCCTGGCGGTAAACTCCAATACGGCCGCCCACGTCGGGCCCTGCGCGCCACCGAGCTCGACATGACCCGCACCCATGAAATCCGCCCTGACCTGGACGAAGGCATCGACCGCAAGGTGCTGGCCCAACTGCGTGCGCGCTTCATGGCGCTCAACGACGGCCGCATGGCCCGGGCTGTCGAGGGGCTGACACCACGCCAACAAAGCGTGTTGACCCTGTTGCCGCTGTTCTTCCACGTCAATCATCCGCTGTTGCCCGGCTACGTCTCCGGAAGCACGCCGGCCGGGCTGTCGAATTTCGAACCCGACACCCAAGCCCTGGCCGAAGCCCAGCGCCTGACCCGTTCGTTTTCCTATAAGCCACGCCACGGCAACCCGCCGCAGCCGATCCACGGCCTGTTTCTGATGGGCAGCCTCGGCACCCTGGCCCAGGCCGACCAGAGCGATATGGACGTGTGGGTCTGCCACGCCCCGGACCTCGGCGAAAACGAACTGGCCGAGTTGCGCAAGAAGTGTCAGTTGCTGGAAACCTGGGCCCTGGGCATGGGCGCCGAAGCGCATTTCTTCCTGATCGAGCCGACACGCTTTGTACTGGGCGAGCGCGACACCCAGCTCAGTTCCGACGACTGCGGTACCACCCAGCACTACTTGCTGCTGGACGAGTTCTACCGTACCGCCATCTGGCTGGCCGGACGCACGCCGATCTGGTGGCTGGTGCCGGTGTATGAAGAAACCCGCTACGCCGAATTCACCCACACGCTGATCTCCAAGCGCTTTATCCGCGCCGACGAAACCCTCGACCTCGGCCATCTGGCGCGCATCCCTCCGGGGGAGTTCATCGGCGCCGGGCTGTGGCAGCTGTTCAAGGGCATCGAATCACCCTACAAATCGGTGCTCAAGCTGCTGCTGACCGAGGTCTACGCCAGCGAACACCCCCACGTGCATTGCTTGAGCCTGCGGTTCAAGCGGGCGGTGTTCGCCAATCAGATCGACCTCGACGAGTTGGACCCCTACATCGTGGTCTACCGCCGCATCGAGGAATACCTCAAGGCACGCAACGAGCCCGAGCGTCTGGAACTGGTGCGACGCGCCCTGTACCTGAAGGTCAACCGCAAGCTCAGCGCTGGCCAGCGCACCACCAGCTGGCAACGCTTGCTGCTGGAGCGGCTGGCCCACGAATGGGGCTGGGACCAACGCCAGCTGGCCCTGCTCGACAGCCGCAGCCAATGGAAAGTGCGCCAGGTTGCCTCCGAGCGCCGCGCTCTGGTCAACGAGCTGAACTACAGCTACCGCTTCCTTACCCAGTTCGCCCGCACCGAGCAGACCGTCAGCCTGATCAACAAGCGCGACCTGAATGTACTCGGCCGCCGCCTGTACGCCGCGTTCGAGCGCAAGGCCAGCAAAGTCGAGTTCATCAACCCCGGCATCGCCCCGGACCTGGCCGAAGACACCCTGACCCTGGTGCAATCGCCCAATCGTAAGGAGCCCGGTCAACATTACTGGGGCCTGTACAACGGCAACCTCACAGCCCAGGAATCGGAACACTTCGCGCCGATCAAACGCAGCCGCGACCTGCTGGAGATGCTCACCTGGTGCCATCGCAACGGCGTCATCGACAGCAGCACGCGCCTGGCGCTGCACCCTGGCATCAGCGACATGACCGAATTCGAGCTGTTCAACCTGCTCGGCAGCCTGCAACAGACGGTCGCCCTGCCCCTGGCCAGTGTCGATGAAGAACGCCTGCTGCGCTCGGCCGTGCCAGAGGAAGTGCTGCTGTTGATCAACGTCGGCGTCGACCCGCTCAAGCACCACCGCGACCTGAACATCCTGATGACCACCGAGCGTACCGACTCCCTGAGCTACGCCGGGGTGCGTGACAACCTGGTTCTGACCCTGGATCAGGTCACGCTCAATAGTTGGAACGAGGTGCTGGTCAGCCGCTACGACGGCCCGCACGCCCTGCTCGATTGCCTGCGCGACTACCTGAACCAACTGCCGTCGGATCACCTGCCACGCCTGCGGGTGCGCTGTTTCTGTCACAACCGTGCGCAGTTCATTGCCCAGCGCGTCGAGGACATCTTCGACACCGCGCAGAACCTGCTGCTGGCTCAAGGCAATCACCGCTACCTGTTGCAGGTGCAGCAGCACTATCACGTGATGGAGCTGGTGCCGGGCCAGGCCACCCACGTACCGCTGCCAACCCAGGACGCATTGATCAGCTACCTCAGCGAAGAGCTGGCAGGCTACAGCCCGCTGCACCTGGACGCCATGGCACTGGAAGGCGACGACCTGGCGCTGTTGCTGCCCATGGGCCTGGCCGATTGCGTGCAGGTGTTCTACCGGGTCAACGACGGTGTTGCCGAGCTGTACGTGCTGGATGAGTTCAACGCGCTCTGGCGCCAGCAATTGCCGTTTCATGATGAGCAGAGCCTGTTGGCGCCGCTGCAGCGCTTCCTGCAATCGATCATCTATCGACGCGAAGCACTGGCACCGCTGGACAACAGGCAACCCTTGGGTGAAGTGCAAATCCTGTATTACCAACTGTTGCCGTCGGGCAGCAATCGCGCGCGCAGCGTCGAGCCGCGTCCGGCGCCGCAGAACTCGGCCAACAAACCGTTTTATGACGTGCAGGCGATTATTGGCAAGGCCGCACCGGGCCAGGTGGGCGTTACCTTGTATTGCAATCAGCGGGAGTTCTGCGAACTGGAATTTGGCGACCAGCTCTTTAGCGTGGTCGCCCAGGAGATCGTCGGGCAGCGCCGGGAAACCGAGCGCTACCGCTGCTACATCACCGATCTGGACCTGTCGGGCCTGCTCGGCGACGTGCAAAGCCCGAGCAACCTGTACCTGCGTTACAAGGCCGAGCTGGAGCTGTCGCTCAACGCGGCGCTGAAGCAGATTTAGAGCGGGAAGGCGCCGCCGTCCTTGGGCTGGCCGTCAACACTGAGCAGTTCCAGCTTGAGGGTCTTGCCGCCGGGCGCCGGCCAGTCGATATGCTGGCCCACTTGCAGGCCCAGCAACGCGCTGCCCACAGGTGCCAGGATCGAGATCTTGCCTTCATCGGCATTCGCGTGTTTCGGGTAGACCAGGGTCAGGTGGTAGTCCTTGCCACTGCCTTGTTCACGGCAATGCACGCTGGAGTTCATGGTCACGACACCCGCAGGCACTTCATCGTGGCCAACCACCTCTTCGGCGCGGTCGAGTTCGGCTTGCAATGCTTCGACGCCAGGAGACTCGTCGCCCAGGCGGTCGATCAGTTGCTCCAGACGCTGCACGTCAAGACGGGTGAGGATGATGGACGGTGCGGTGGTCATGATTCAGGCAGACTCCTTTTTTCTGCACAAAAAAGCAAAACCCCGCCAGAAAAAGGCGGGGTTCTCACTGGCCTCGATGAGTTGAGGCGTAGCCGGACACTACCACAGCGTCACAAATAAACAAGACGACCTCAGGCGCCAGCCCTGCGCTGCTCGGCCTCGGCGCAAATCACCCGGCGCCGCGCATCGTCGGCGGAGCGCCATTCACGGATGTCTTCGACGTGACGGAAGCAGCCGCGGCAGACTTTTTCCTCGTCCAGGCGACACAAACTGATACAAGGTGACGGCACCGCCGGGCTGACATTGCTGAACAGCGGCTTGGGCGGACGTACGGGAGCGGGCTGCGTCACCATCAGATCTCGTCGAAGTCCAGCTCGGCGCCGGTGTATTCGTGGACCAGGCGCGCAAGCATTTCGCCCAACAACTCTTCACTCTTGTCGCACTGCCATTTGCCGCTTTCTTCGTCGTAGTCGAAGTGCACGCCACCGGAACGCGCCGCCAGCCACAGCTGACGCAGCGGCTCCTGGCGGCTGAAGATCAGTTGTTGGCCACTCTCGAACTTGACGGTCAGCACGCCAGCCGAATTCTCCAGGTCTACATCCAGGCCGCTGTCGTCGAAAATATCTTCCAGCGCCTGCTGGGTCGCATCCACCAAGTCGTGAAAACGGGCTTCGGTCAAACTCATTGTGGCAACCTCAAAAGTGTCTGGTTTTGCTCAAGCGCCGCACGATACGGGCGAGCCCGGCCGATTGCAAAGGATACCGATTCCATCGCGATTGGCGGTATGAAATATCCCCAGTCAGCGTAGTCCGCTTCGCAGCCATCTCGGCAAACCCCCGCCGGACGGGTATTTCAGCGCATAGGCAAGCTGGCGGGTGGTCGGTATACTCGGGCGCAATTAATGCATATTCAAGGATTTCGCCATGAAGCGCCTGATCTCTTCCCTTGCTGCGCTCGTCGCGGTCGCTTGCCTCGTTAGTGCCTGTGGTCAAAAAGGCCCGCTGTACCTGCCCGACGACAGTAAAGACCCGAATGAACAGGCGCAATCGTCGCAAAAATCTGCAAAAGCGCATAAGCACGACACCTACTAAGGGACATTCATGGACGCTTTTAACTACCGGAACGGCGAGCTGTTCGCGGAAGGCGTGGCGCTGTCCGCGATTGCCGAACGTTTTGGCACCCCGACCTACGTGTACTCCCGTGCGCACATCGAAGCCCAATACCGCAGCTTTGCCGACGCGCTGGAAGGCACGCCGAGCCTGGTGTGCTACGCGGTCAAGGCCAACTCCAACCTGGGTGTACTGAATGTCCTGGCGCGCTTGGGCGCTGGTTTCGACATCGTCTCCCGTGGCGAGCTCGAACGTGTACTGGCCGCCGGCGGCCAGGCTGACAAGATCGTATTCTCCGGCGTCGGCAAGAGCCGCGACGACATGCGCCGCGCCCTCGAAGTCGGCGTGCACTGCTTCAACGTCGAATCCACCGACGAGCTGGAACGCCTGCAAGTGGTGGCCGCCGAGATGGGCGTTCGCGCGCCGATCTCCCTGCGCGTCAACCCGGACGTCGACGCCGGCACCCACCCGTACATTTCCACCGGTCTCAAAGAGAACAAGTTCGGCATCGCCATTGCCGACGCCGAGGACGTGTACATCCGCGCCGCCCAACTGCCAAACCTGGAAGTACTGGGTGTCGACTGCCATATCGGCTCGCAACTGACCACCCTGCCACCGTTCCTCGACGCCCTCGACCGCCTGCTGGCACTGGTCGACCGCCTCGGTGAGTGCGGCATCTACCTGCACCACATCGACCTCGGTGGTGGCGTAGGTGTGCGTTACCGCGATGAAGAGCCGCCGCAGATCGCCGACTACATCAAGGCTGTGCGCGAGCGCATCGAAGGCCGTGGCCTGGCGCTGCTGTTCGAGCCGGGCCGCTATATCGTCGCCAACGCCGGCGTGCTGCTGACCCAGGTCGAGTACCTCAAGCACACCGAACACAAGGATTTCGCCATCGTCGACGCGGCGATGAACGACCTGATCCGCCCAGCGCTGTACCAGGCCTGGATGAACGTCACCGCCGTAACCCCTCGCGACAGCGAAGCGCGCGCCTACGACATCGTCGGCCCGATCTGCGAGACCGGCGACTTCCTGGCCAAGGATCGTCAGCTGGCCCTGGAAGAAGGCGACCTGCTGGCCGTGCATTCGGCCGGTGCCTACGGGTTTGTCATGAGTTCCAACTACAACACCCGCGGGCGTACCGCCGAGGTGCTGGTGGACGGTGATCAAGCGTTTGAAGTGCGTCGCCGCGAGACGGTAGCCGAGTTGTATGCTGGCGAAAGCCTGCTGCCGGAGTAAGCCATGCTGCTGCGTTTTACCAAGATGCACGGGCTGGGCAATGATTTCATGGTCCTCGACCTGGTCAGCCAGCACGCGCATATCCTGCCCAAACACGCTAAACAGTGGGGCGACCGTCACACCGGCATCGGTTTCGACCAATTGCTGATCGTCGAGGCGCCGAGCAACCCGGAGGTGGATTTCCGTTACCGGATCTTCAACGCCGACGGCTCCGAAGTGGAACAGTGCGGCAACGGCGCGCGCTGCTTTGCGCGCTTTGTGCTGGACAAGCGCCTGACCGCCAAGCGCCAGATCCGCGTCGAGACCAAGAGCGGCGTGATCGAACTGGACGTCCGCAACGACGGCCAGATCAGCGTCAACATGGGCGCGCCACGCCTGGTGCCGGCGGACATTCCGTTCCAGGCCACCGAGCAGGCCGCCAGCTACACGGTCGACGTCGACGGGCAGAGTGTCGAGCTGGCCGCCGTGTCCATGGGCAACCCCCATGCGGTACTGCGGGTCCACGACATCAATAACGCGCCCGTACACGAATTGGGGCCCAAGCTCGAACACCACCCGCGCTTTCCGGCCCGGGTCAACGTAGGTTTCCTGCAGGTGATCGACCGTTCCCGCGCGCAATTGCGCGTCTGGGAACGCGGTGCCGGCGAAACCCAGGCTTGCGGCACCGGTGCTTGCGCCGCTGCCGTGGCCGCGATCAGCCAGGGGTGGATGGATTCGCCACTGTTGATCGACCTGCCCGGCGGACGTCTGTCCATCGAATGGGCAGGCCCTGGCCACCCGGTACTGATGACCGGGCCGGCCTCGCGTGTATACGAAGGACAGGTCCGTCTATGAGTGAGCCCAGCCAATGACCGATAAGCCTCAAGTACCCGCACAAGCATCCCCGAGCGACAGTCTGGAGGCCGCTGCCGTCGCGGCGTACCTTGAGGCTAATCCGGACTTCTTCGTCGAACACGAGGAGCTGCTGCCGGCCCTGCGCATCCCCCACCAGCGCGGCGACACCGTGTCGCTGGTGGAGCGGCAGATGAAGATCCTGCGCGAGCGCAACATCGAAATGCGCCACAAGCTCTCGCACCTGATGGACGTGGCCCGCGACAACGACCGCCTGTTCGAGAAAACCCGCCGCCTGATCCTCACACTGATGGACGCCACCAGCCTGGAAGAAACGGTGATCGCCGTGGAAGACAGCCTGCGCCAGGATTTCCAGGTGCCCTTTGTCAGCCTGATCCTGTTCAGCGACAACCCGATGCCGGTGGGGCGATGGGTCAGCGGTGCCGAAGCACAGACCGCCATCGGCGGCCTGCTGTCCGAAGGCAAGACCATCAGCGGCACCCTGCGCGAGCATGAGCTGGACTTCCTGTTTGGCGCCGAACAGCGCAAGCAGATCGGCTCCACTGCCGTCGTCGCCCTCAGCCATCAAGGCCTGCATGGCGTTCTCGCCATCGCCAGCCGCGACCCGGCGCACTACAAAAGCTCGGTGGGTACGTTGTTCTTGACCTACATCGCCGAAGTGCTGGGCCGCGTCCTGCCGCGTTTCACCACCGCCCTGCGCGCGGTGCGCTAGGCATGGAACGGCAACTGGACGCTTACTGCGCTCACCTGCGCAGCGAGCGCCAGGTGTCGCCCCACACCCTGGAAGCCTATCGGCGCGACTTGAACAAGGTCCTGGCGTACTGCGAAAAACAGCAGATCGCCAGCTGGAAGGCCCTGGACATCCAAAGCCTGCGCAGCCTGATTGCTCGCCTGCACCAGGCCGGCCAATCCTCGCGCAGCCTGTCGCGCCTGCTGTCGGCGGTGCGCGGCCTGTATCACTATCTCAATCGCGAAGGCCTGTGCGAGCACGACCCGGCCAATGGCCTGTCACCGCCCAAAGGCGAGCGACGCCTGCCCAAGACCCTCGACACCGACCGCGCCCTGCAATTGCTCGACGGTGCGGTCGAGGACGACTTCCTGGCCCATCGCGACCAGGCGATCCTCGAACTGTTCTATTCCTCAGGTCTGCGCCTGTCGGAACTGACCGGCCTGAACCTGGATCAACTGGACCTGGCGGACGGCCTGGTGCAAGTGCTGGGCAAAGGCAGCAAGACCCGAGTGCTGCCGGTGGGCCGCAAAGCCCGCGAAGCCCTGCAACTGTGGCTGCCGCTGCGGTTGTTGACCAACCCGGCGGACGACGCGGTGTTTGTCAGCCAACAAGGCCGACGCCTGGGGCCACGTGCCATCCAATTGCGCGTCAAGGCGGCGGGCGAGCGTGAATTGGGCCAGAACCTGCACCCGCACATGCTGCGCCACTCCTTCGCCAGCCATTTGCTCGAATCATCCCAGGACCTGCGCGCGGTGCAGGAACTGCTCGGCCACGCCGACATCAAGACCACGCAGATCTACACCCACCTGGATTTCCAACACCTGGCAACGGTGTACGACAGCGCCCATCCACGGGCCAAACGCATCAAGGGCGGCGACTCATGAGTATCAAGCTGATCACCTTCGACCTGGACGACACGCTCTGGGACAACGTACCCGTCATCATCAGCGCCGAAGCGTCGATGCGTGAATGGCTGGCGACCCACGCGTCGAAGGTCGGCGACTTGCCCCTGGAGCATTTCGCCAGCCTGCGCCAGCAGGTGCTGGAGCGCCATCCGGAGTTGAAGCACCGCATCAGCGTGCTGCGCCACCGGGTGTTGATGCATGCCTTTGAAGAAGCCGGTTATCCACAGCCCGAGGCCACACAAATGGCCGATGTGTGTTTTGAGGCGTTCATTCATGCGCGTCATCAGCTCACCCCGTTCCCTGAAACCGAACCGATGCTGCAAGCGCTGCGTCAGCACTTCCTGCTAGGGGTAATCACCAACGGCAATGCCGATGTGCAGCGCGTTGGCCTGGCCGACTACTTCCACTTTGCCCTGCGCGCCGAAGACATCGGGATTGCCAAACCAGATGCGCGATTGTTTCAGGAGGCTATGAAGCGCGGCGGCGTGGAGGCCAGTGCGGCGGTGCATATCGGCGATCATCCAGGGGATGACATTGCCGGGGCGCAGCAGGCGGGGTTGCGGGCGGTGTGGTTCAACCCGACGGGCAAGGTGTGGGATGCAGATAAGCGCCCGGATGCCGAGATTCGTAACCTGGCGCAATTGCCAGAGTTGCTTCGCGGCTGGCAGTAAAAACGCAGATCAAACCTGTGGGAGCGGGCTTGCTCGCGAATGCGGTGTGTCAGTCAGCACATCAGTCACTGACAGACTGCATTCGCGAGCAAGCCCGCTCCCACATTGGGTATGCGGCGGGCCTTAGGAAATTATTCCAGACATGAAAAAGCCCGCAGCGACGGCGGGCTTTTCTTACAAGCAGGTGGCTGACCTCAGATAGGTCGGCTGCCGTACTTGTTATCCGGCTTCTTCGGTGGATCTGCCACCACGTTGGCCTCGACTTCCTGCACTTTGCCGCCTTTGGCGAGGAATTCTTCCATCGCGCGGGCCAGCGCATCGCGCTCTTTGTTCTTGGCTTCAACGCTCGGCAGTTCATCTACCGAAACGGCGGCCTTGGCTTTGCCTTTGGCCTTGGGAGCAGCGTCGTCGCCACTGTCATCGACCTCGTCGGCACTGCCATCATCCGCTGCAACTTCAAGACCTTCATCGGTCTCGTCGTCATCACCTACTTCGAGGTCGTCGTTTTCCAGATCATCGTCGCTCATGTTCTACCTCATGACTTGCGAAAAGCAGATTAGTTATAGCCCAGCTTCATCCCCTGTCGAGGCCGCTGGAAAAAAATCAACATCCACCGGATAACCAGTGGCTTATGCCCCATCACCGTGCAAGATGGCGAGGACTTTACGAGCACCGCCGTGTTCACGCTGCTCGCCGGATAAATACAGTTCTGCGCCCATCGGCGCGCATTCTAGCGCGCTCAGGAAAAAAACAAAGTGCCGAATACGCCTACATGCCTGTAAGACATTCGCATGCTTGAAAGTGGCTTGTGTGCCCCATCACAAACACAACGCAAAAACCGTTACAGCTTTGAGACACTGACAAACGCCAGGCAAAAAAATGCCCGGCAAGCCGGGCATCTTTTTTCCGCGTACTTACAAGTTGTAGCCGCGTTCGTTGTGTTGTGCCAGGTCGAGGCCGACAGCCTCTTCCTCCTCGGTAACCCGCAGGCCCATGACCATGTCCAGCACCTTGAGGATGATGTAGGTCACGATCGCCGTGTAGATCACGGTGAAGCCGACACCTTTGCACTGGATCCAGACCTGCGCAGCAACGTCAGTCACGGTGCCGAAGCCGCCCAGGGCTGGCGCTGCGAACACACCGGTCAGGATTGCACCGACGATACCGCCGATACCGTGCACGCCGAAGGCGTCCAGGGAGTCGTCGTAGCCCAGCTTGCGCTTGAGGCTGGTAGCGCAGAAGAAGCAGACCACACCGGCCACCAGGCCGATCACCAGGGCGCCCATCGGGCCCACGGTGCCTGCGGCTGGCGTTACAGCAACCAGGCCGGCCACGACACCCGAGGCAATGCCCAGTGCGCTTGGCTTACCATGGGTGATCCACTCGGCGAACATCCAGCCCAGCGCCGCAGCAGCGGTCGCGATCTGGGTGACCAGCATCGCCATACCGGCGGTGCCGTTGGCCGCAGCGGCGGAACCGGCGTTGAAGCCGAACCAGCCCACCCACAGCATGGCCGCGCCGATCAGGGTGTAACCCAGGTTGTGCGGGGCCATCGGGGTGGTCGGGTAGCCTTTACGCTTGCCGAGCACGATGCACGCCACCAGGCCAGCCACACCGGCATTGATGTGCACCACGGTGCCGCCGGCGAAGTCCAGCACGCCCCAGTCCCACAGCAGGCCACCGTTACCGCTCCAGACCATGTGCGCGATCGGCGCATAGACCAGGGTGAACCAGATCGCCATGAAGATCAGCATCGCGGAGAACTTCATGCGCTCGGCGAAGGCACCGACGATCAGCGCCGGAGTGATGATCGCGAAGGTCATCTGGAAGGTGATGAACACCGCCTCGGGGAACAGTGCCGCAGGCCCGGTGATGCTGGCCGGGGTCACGCCCGCCAGGAACGCCTTGCCCATGCCGCCGAAGAAGGAGTTGAAGTTGACGACGCCCTGCTCCATCCCGGTCGTATCAAAGGCGATGCTGTAGCCGTAGACGACCCACAGGATGCTGATCAGGCCGGTGATGGCGAAGCACTGCATCATCACGGAAAGAATGTTTTTGGAGCGCACCATGCCGCCGTAGAACAGCGCCAGGCCTGGAATGGTCATGAACAGCACCAGCGCGGTGGATGTGAGCATCCACGCCGTGTCGCCGGAATTGAGGACTGGAGCAGCCACTTCGTCTGCCGCCATGGCCAGGCTTGGCATTACGATGGACAACAGGGCTCCTAGCCCTGCGAATTTACGCAGAGTCATATTGTTTTCTCCTGGGGCGTTGGGGTTTGGCGGCTTAGATTGCGTCGGTATCGGTTTCGCCGGTACGGATGCGAATAGCCTGTTCCAGATTGACCACGAAGATCTTGCCGTCACCGATCTTGCCGGTGTTGGCCGCCTTGGTTATCGCCTCGATAACCCGGTCAAGATCCTTGTCGTCAATGGCGACATCAATCTTCACCTTCGGCAGGAAATCGACTACGTATTCCGCGCCGCGATACAGCTCGGTGTGACCCTTCTGCCGACCGAAGCCTTTGACCTCAGTAACGGTAATGCCCTGCACGCCGATCTCGGACAACGACTCGCGTACATCGTCCAACTTGAACGGCTTGATGATGGCAGTGACTAGCTTCATGAAAACTCTCTCCCGAATTGGTGGACTTGCCCCAGGAAAACAAACCCGTCTCAAGTCTAAGCGCAGTGCCTGGCTTTGTAACGCATCGTCTCAACGGCAGTTGCCATTGCGACACCAGCGAACCACTGGTGACGAAACCTGTACCCCTGATCCGTCGGCGCACTGCATTCGTCACAGCGACTGCATCAGTGCATGGGTCATGATCGTCTAAGCAGAAACCTTGCCAGCTCCGTAAAAATCACTGAAATCAGTCCTTTGCCCACTTCTGCCCACCTTCGGGGCTTTTTGGCGGCCGTATTGCGCACAAAAACAGTGCGCCGCCGGACGGCACGTTGCGCGAAAAGCGTGCGCCCCACGCGGTGAAAAAGACTATAGACGCTGCGTGATACACTGCCGGCCAACAGTTATTCCGGAATATTTCCCATGCTCGCGCCCAAAGATCTCCTCGACGCCCTGAGCGGCCATGCCTCTCGCCTGTTCAGCGGCGACACCCCGCTGCCCCGCAACGAAATCGAAAGCCAGTTCAAGGCGCTGCTGCAAAGCGGCTTCAGCAAGCTCGACCTGGTGAGCCGGGAAGAGTTTGACAGCCAGATGGTCGTGCTGGCCCGCACACGTGCGCGGCTGGAGAGCCTGGAAGCGAAGGTCGCCGAACTGGAAGCACGATTGGCACCCCCATCGGCTGAATAAACGCGATCCATGTGGGAGCTGGCTTGCCTGCTCCCACCTTTGTCCTGTACTGCCTCCTGGATACGTTCTGTAAAACCTCCCTGCCTCGCCCCTCCCCACCTCGTCTACCCTTGAAAAACCCGCAGGATGCGGCCCCCATTTCAAGGAACGAGCATGTCCCTCGCCATCGTCCACAGTCGCGCCCAGGTCGGCGTCGAAGCCCCTTCCGTCACCGTTGAAGTGCACATGGCCAATGGTCTGCCGTCCCTCACCCTGGTGGGCTTGCCCGAAACCGCGGTCAAGGAAAGCAAGGACCGCGTACGCAGTGCCATCCTCAACAGCGCGCTGCAATACCCGGCCCGGCGCATCACCCTCAACCTCGCGCCCGCCGACCTGCCCAAGGACGGCGGGCGGTTTGACCTGGCGATTGCCCTGGGAATCCTCGCGGCCAGCGTGCAGGTGCCGGCGTTGATGCTCGATGAGGTCGAATGCCTGGGTGAACTGGCCTTGTCGGGCGCCGTGCGGGCGGTCAAGGGCGTGTTGCCGGCGGCATTGGCCGCGCGCAAGGCTGGACGCACCGTGATAGTGCCGCGGGCCAATGCCGAGGAAGCCTGCCTGGCGTCGGGGCTGAAGGTGATTGCAGTGGATCATTTGCTGCAAGTGGTGGCCCATCTGAACGGGCACCAGCCCATTGAGCCCTACAAGTCCGATGGTTTGTTGTACCTGAACCGACCTTACCCGGACCTGAGCGAGGTACAGGGCCAACTCGCCGCCAAGCGCGCCTTGCTGATCGCCGCCGCCGGCGCGCACAACCTGTTGTTCAGCGGCCCGCCGGGCACCGGCAAGACCCTGCTTGCCAGCCGTTTGCCGGGCCTGTTGCCGCCGCTGAGTGAGCAGGAAGCCCTGGAGGTCGCCGCGATTCAATCGGTGGTCAGCCTGGAGCCGTTGAGCCATTGGCCCCACCGACCGTTCCGCCAGCCGCACCATTCGGCATCGGGGCCGGCGTTGGTCGGCGGCGGGTCGAAACCGCAGCCAGGGGAAATCACCCTGGCGCACCACGGCGTGTTGTTCCTGGATGAATTGCCGGAGTTCGACCGCAAGGTCCTGGAGGTACTGCGCGAGCCCCTGGAGTCAGGGCATATCGTCATCTCCCGCGCCCGCGACCGGGTGAGTTTCCCGGCGCGCTTTCAACTGGTGGCCGCGATGAACCCCTGCCCCTGCGGCTACCTGGGCGATGCCAGCGGACGCTGTCGCTGCACGCCGGAACAGATCCAGCGCTATCGCAACAAACTCTCCGGCCCGCTGCTGGACCGCATCGACCTGCACCTGACCGTTGCCCGGGAAGCCACCGCATTGAACCCCACGCCGCAAAGCGGCGACAACACGGCCACCGCCTCGGCGCAGGTTGCCCAGGCGCGGGAGCGCCAACACAACCGCCAGCGCTGCGCCAACGCCTTCCTGGATTTGCCCGGGCTGCGCCGGCACTGCGCGCTGTCCAGGCCGGATGAAGCGTGGCTGGAAAGCGCGTGCGAGCGTTTGACCCTATCCCTCAGGGCCGCCCATCGGCTGTTGAAAGTCGCCCGCACCCTGGCGGACCTGGAGTGTGTGGACACCATCACCCGCCCGCACCTGGCCGAAGCGCTGCAATACCGGCCAGTCGCCTGCGGCCAGGCCGATCAACGGTAGACCGGGTGACGCCGGCACAGCGCAATCACCTGTTCGCGCACATGATGGGCGACTTTATCGCTGTCATCGCGCTCCATTGCGTCAAGTACGTCGCACAGCCAGCCGGCCAACTGCTCGCATTCGAATACGCCGAAACCACGGGTGGTGACGGCCGGCGTGCCAATGCGCAGGCCCGAGGTCACAAACGGCGAACGTGGATCGTTGGGCACCGAGTTCTTGTTGGCGGTGATGTAGGCGTTGCTCAAGGCCGCGTCGGCTTCCTTGCCGGTGTAAGGCCGGTCGGACAAGTCGATCAGCATCATGTGGTTATCGGTGCCGCCCGAGACGATCTTGTACCCGCGCTGCTGCAACACCGCAGCCATGGCCCGGGCATTGGTCACCACCTGGGCCTGGTAGGTCTTGAACTCAGGCGTCAGCGCTTCCTTGAACGCGACCGCCTTGGCCGCGATCTGGTGCATCAACGGCCCCCCCTGAACCCCCGGGAACACCGCCGAGTCGAGCTTCTTGTAAAACGCTTCGTCTTGCCCCTTGGACAGGATCAGGCCGCCCCGAGGACCGCGCAGCGTCTTGTGCGTGGTGCTGGTGACCACATGGGCATGGGGCAGTGGGTCCGGGTATTCACCGGCGGCGACCAGCCCGGCGACGTGCGCCATGTCGACCCAGAAAATCGCCCCGACCTTGTCGGCAATTTCGCGCATGCGCGCCCAGTCCTTGTATCGCGAGTAGGCCGAGAAACCACCGATCAACATCTTCGGCCGTGTTTCCAAGGCAATGCGCTCCATCTCGTCATAGTCGAGCAGGCCTGTCTTTGGATCGAGGCCATACGGCACGATCTTGTAATGACGGCCAGAAAAGTTCGACGGGTTACCGTGGGTCAGGTGACCCCCCTGGGCCAGGTTCATGCCCATCACCGTGTCGCCGGGGTTGATCAGCGCCAAGAATACGGCGGCGTTCGCCTGGGCACCGGCATGGGGCTGCACGTTGGCGTAATCGCAATCGAACAGCGTCTTGACCCGCTCGATGGCCAGCCGCTCGGCCACGTCGACGTATTCACAGCCGCTGTAATAACGCTTGCCCGGGTACCCCTCGGCGTACTTGTTGGTCAGCACCGTGCTCTGGATTTGCATCACCAGGGGGCTTGCATAGTTTTCGGAAGCGATCAGCTCGACATGGTCTTCCTGGCGATGTTCTTCGTTATGAATCGCCTCGCACAGCTGAGGGTCGAAAGCTTTAAGGGTCAACGTTGAGTCGTACATGGTGAAGAGGTCCTTGAGTGAAAAGTCAGGCGCTGTGGGTCAGGAGTCGAGTGACACGCTCGGCGATGTCGTCGATCTGCGCGTCGTCGCAGATCAGCGGCGGCAGCAGGCGGATAGTGGTGCCCCGCGTCACGGTGATCAGCAGGTGTTGTTCGTCACGCGCGCGTCCCACCAGTTCGGCGCACGGGCGATTTAGTTCGATGCCGACCATCAAGCCCAGGCCGCGAATCGACACCACTTCCGGGTGATTGCCCAACGCCTCCTGCAACGTGGCCAACAGGCGCCGCCCCGAGACGGCCGCACGCAGCGGGATCTGGTCCCGCGCCATGATGTCGACCACCGTGCACCCGACCCGGCAGGCCAGCGGGTTGCCGCCAAACGTGGAGGCATGGTGGCCGGGCGAAAACAACTCGGCGGCCTTGCCCCGCGCCAGGCAGGCGCCAATGGGAAAGCCATTGCCCAGCGCCTTGGCCAGGGTGATCACATCCGGTACGACCTGCGCGTGCTGGAAGCCGAACCAGGCACCTGTGCGGCCCATGCCGGTCTGCACTTCATCGACCATCATCAGCCAGTCATGGGCATCGCATAGTTCTCGCAGGGCATGCAGGTACTCGCGGGACGCCGGGTGTACACCCCCCTCGCCCTGCACCGGCTCGACCAGCACCGCGACGATGTCGGGATACTGCTCGGCCACTGCGCGAATGGCGTCGATGTCGTTGTAGGGCACGCGGATAAAACCTGGCATCAACGGTTCGAAGCCGCGCTGCACCGCAGGGTTGCCGGTCGCGGCCAACGTGGCGAGGGTGCGCCCGTGAAAGCTGTTTTCCATCACCACGATCTGTGGCTGCGCGACCTGCCGGGCGTTGCCGTGCAAGCGCGCCAGCTTCAGCGCGGCTTCGTTGGCTTCGGCACCGGAGTTGCAGAAAAAGGCGCGCTGCATGCCGGACAAACCGCACAAACGTTCGCCCAACCGCGCCTGCCACTCGATCTGGAACATGTTGGTGGTATGCAGCAACTGGCCGGCCTGCTCGGCAATGGCCGCGGCGATCTCCGGGTTGGCGTGACCCAGGCTGGTCACCGCGACGCCCGCAATGGCGTCCAGGTATTGGACGCCCTGGGTATCCCAAAGATAGGGTCCCTCGCCCCGGGTAAACGCGACCGGTTGGCGGGCATAGGTGTGCATGAGGTACGCGGGTGCAGAAGACATCACAGGGTTTCCTTGCAAGTCACTCGATACGTAGGTTGTTCAAGGCCGGTCGATCAGGCGTCCGCTGTCGGCCAGTAGTAGGCGTCCGGCATGGCGCGGGCGCCGAAAATGGCCTGGCCGACGCGCACGACGGTGGCGCCTTCTTCAATCGCAATTTCAAAGTCGCCGGACATGCCCATCGACAACTCGCCCAGGCCGACACCCGCCGGGGCGCTGTCACGCAGGCGTTCGCGCAGTTCACGCAGACGTACAAAGCACGGGCGCACGCGGACCACATCGGCGGAAAACAGCGCCAGGGTCATCAAGCCGCGAACCCGCAGCGCGGAAAACGCCGGCAGGGCCTGTAGAAAATCCGCCACGGCATCCGGCGCCAGCCCGTACTTGCTGGCCTCGCCGGAGGTGTTGACCTGGACAAACACATCCAGCTGGCGCCCCTCGATCTGCAAGCGACGGTCCAGCGCCTCGGCTACCCGCAGGCTATCCAGCGCCTGGAACTCACTGGCAAAGCGCGCGACCTGCTTGGCCTTGTTGGTTTGCAGATGGCCGATCACCGACCATTGCAGGTCGGTCAGGTCGGCCATTGCCTCCCATTTGCGCTGCGCTTCCTGCACCTTGTTTTCCCCCAGCAACCGGCAACCGGCGGCGTAGGCCAGGCGCAGATGCGCTTCATCAAAGGTCTTGCTCACCGGCAGCAGGCGCACGCTCGCCGGATCGCGCCCGACCCGTGCACAGGCGTCGTTGATCCGTTGCTGCACCGCCGCCAGGTTGCGGCGGAAATCCTCCACGCTGGTGGCCTGCGGATAGCGGCCGTGACCTGAGTGCAGGGTGCCGAGGTCTTGCGGTTGGGCGATGGTCACTGGGTCGCCTCCTTGACGGTCACGTCGGTCTCGGCCACTTGTGCCTTGCGCCGTGGCAGGCGGCCGTTGAGCACGGCGTACGCGGTCAGCCCGATCAATAGCCCCCAGAACGCGCCACCGATGCCCAGCAGGGTGATGTTGGCGGCGCACGCCAGGAAGGTAATCAACGAGGCCTCGCGGGATTTGACGTCCGCCATGGCGCTGGCCAGGCTCCCGCCGATGGTGCCGAGCAGCGCCAAGCCGGCCAGCGTCGTGATGAAGGTGGCCGGGAACGCCATGAACACAGCGGCCAGCGTCACCCCGAACACACCGATGAGGATGTAGAACACGCCCGCCGCTACCCCGGCGACCCAACGCTTGGACGGGTCTTCCGACGCTTCCTTGCCGGTGCAGATCGCTGCAGTGATCGCCGCCACGTTGAACGCATGGGAGCCAAACGGAGCCATGAGCAGCGAGCCCAGCCCGGTCACGGTCAGGATCGGGTTGGCGCTGGTCTTGAAGCCATCGTTGCGCAGCACCAGCATGCCCGGCATGTACTGGCCCGTCAGCGTGATCAGAAACAGCGGCAGCGCCACGCTGAGCAGCGCATTCAGCGAAAACTCAGGCGCGGTGAACACCGGCGCGGCCAATTGCAGCGACAACCCGGACAGGTCCACGCGGTTCTGCGTCAACAGAAACACCAACCCCAGCACCAGGATGCCGACTACGGCGTAACGGGCGGTAAAGCGTTTGAGCACGATGTAGGCGACGATCAGCAACCCCACCAGCACCGGGTCCAGGCTCATGCCACCAAACGCACCGATACCGAATTGCAGCAGGATCCCGGCGAGCAACGCCGCGGCAACGCCTGGCGGAATCAGCCGGATGACTTTTTCAAAGCAGCCCGACAACCCCAGCAATACGAAGGCGACCGCGGAAATAATGTATGCGCCGACCGCCTCCGCGTAGGGCGTGGTGGACAACGCCACCACCAGGAACGCCGCGGCGGGCGTCGACCAGGCGGTGATGATTGGCTCGCGGCTGACCCAACTGAGAAACAGCCCGGTCACGCCGACGCCAATCGACACCGACCACACCCACGATGCCGTCAGCTCCGGACTGAGCCCGGCGACCCTGGCCGCCTGGAACACCAGGATAAAGGTCCCGCCATAGTTGACGATCACCGAGATGAGGCCGGCGATCACGGGATGAAACAGGTCGCGCAAGCGCAGCGACGACGGTGATCTCAGAGAAGACATGACGGATTTGCTCCTGACAGAACGAGGTTTCAGGCCCCGCGAGGTGGATAATTTTTAACCCTGAAATGGCTGGTTTTGCCCCGACACTTGCGCCAGGTTGACCAGACCACTTGGCAGACCGCCCGGGTTCAGCCGTGCACGCGGGCAAAACCCTGCATGAAGTCGCCCAGCGCCGCGACGGAATCGAGCGTGACCGCGTTGTAGAGGCTGGCGCGCAATCCGCCGACCGAGGCGTGCCCCTTGAGCCCGTAGAGGCCGGCCTGTTCGGCGCGCTGCACAAAGGTCTTTTCCAGCGCGGTATCGGCCAGCCGGAACGGCACGTTGTTGATCGAACGAAACGGCACTTGCACGCTGTTGCGATAGAACCCGTCGCTGTTATCGAGCACGCCATAGAGCAGCTCGGCCTTGGCCTGGTTGAGCCGGTGCAGGGCCTCGACGCCGCCGCTGCGCTTGATCCATTGGAGCGTCAGGTGGGTGAGATACCAGGGGAAGGTCGCCGGCGTGTTGAGCATCGACTGCGCGTCGGCGATGCGCGCATAGCTGAGAATGTCGGGGGTGAATGCCTGGGCGGCATCCAGCAGCGCCGGGTCGACAATCACCACCGTCAGCCCGGCAATGCCCATGTTTTTTTGCGCGGCGGCATAGATCAAGCCGTGCCGGGCCACGTCGATCGGCTTGGAAAGCAGGCTTGAGCAGGCGTCGCATACCAGCGGCACAGTGCTGTCGGGCACATCGGCAAATTGCACGCCGTGCACGGTTTCGTTCTCGGTGTAGTGCAGGTAGGCGGCGTCCGGGTTGAGGTTCCAGGCCGCCACGGCGGGGACGCGATCAAACCCGTCGGCCTTGGCGCTGGCGGCGATACGCACGTCGCAGTAACGCTGGGCAGCCTCGATGGCCTTGCCCGACCAGAGACCGGTATGCAGGTAGTCCGCGCTGCGTTTGTCGCCCAACAGGTTCATCGGCACCTGGGCAAATTGCAGCGAAGCACCGCCTTGCAGGAACAGCACCTTGTACGCGGCGGGCACCTGCAACAGCTCCCGCAGGTTCTGTTCGGCCTGGTGGGCGACTTCCATGAAGATCCCGCTGCGGTGGCTGATTTCCATCACCGACATGCCCGTGCCCGCAAAGTCGAAAAATTCCTCATGGGCTTGGCGCAGCACTTCCATGGGCAATGCCGCAGGGCCCGCGCTGAAATTGTGTGACCTGGCCATAATTGACGACTCCCTGTCGAAGCATGCACGCAGCATCTGGATTGGCCGCCGATGAAGGCGGTGGCAGGGTTTGAAGTCTACGGATAGACTGGCCTGCCGCTACAGGCCAATTCACGGAAGTTAGGCAGACCACATGGCAAAAACGTTCGAGTTGGAGACGCTGCAGATGCGGCTCAAGGATGCTGAATTCCAACTGCTGGACCTGCACCAGCGCATTCAACGCGCCTTGCGCGCCCTGATCCTGGAAGGCGCACTCGCCCCCGGCCTCAAGCTGCCGGCGACGCGGGTGTTGGCCAAGTCATTGGGGATCGCCCGCGACACCGTGGAAAACGCCTACGTGCAGTTGCACCGCGACGGTTTCATCGTGCGCCGCGAAGGTTCCGGCAGCTATGTGTGCGACGCCATCGGCACCGACTTGCGCGGCGCCTCGCGCCGACGCATCAAGGCCCAGGAAGTCAAAAGCAACCAGGCCACACCCGGCGCCGGCTTGAGCCAGCGCGGGCGGATGATCCTCGACAGCGGCGGCGTCACCGATCAACAGGTGATCAAGGCGTTCGCCACCGGCCTGCCGGAAACCCGCACCTTCCCCACCGACGTGTGGGAGCGCCTGCAACGCCAGGTGATGAAGGACTATCGCAGCCATGTGCTGTTGCACGGCGACCCCCAAGGCGCCGAGCCGCTGCGCAAGGCCATCGCCACCTACCTGAACCTCGAACGTGGCGCCAAATGCTCGCCGGACCAGGTGCTGGTGCTGAGCAGTACCCGCCAGGCGCTGTTCCTGTGCGCCCAGTTGCTGGCAGACGTGGGCAAACCGATCCTGCTGGAAAATCCGGGCTACTACGGCGCCAAGAAGGCCTTTGAAACCGCCGAGACCAAGGTGCTGCCCATCGATGTCGACGAGCACGGCATTCGCACCGACCTGCTGTACGCCGACCGCAGCGGCGCCCACTGCGTGTACGTCACGCCTTCGCACCAATACCCGACCGGCGCCACGCTGACCCTGGAACGCCGCCTCGAACTGATCAACTGGGCCGCGGAAAAAGGCAAATGGCTGATCGAAGATGACTACGACAGCGAGTTTCACTACGACGGCAAACCCACCGCCTGCGTGCAGGGCCTGGACAAGTACCAGCGCACGCTTTACATCGGCACCTTCAGCAAGACCCTCTACCCCGGCCTGCGCATGGGCTACATGGTGCTGCCGCGCGAGCTGGTCAAGGCCTTCACCTACGCCCGCAGCATGATGGACGGCCACACGCCGCAGATCCTGCAACTGACCCTGGCGCGCTTTATGGAAGACGGTCACTACAACGCCCACGTGCGCGCCATGCGCAAGCTCTACGCCGGGCGCCAGTCGATCATGCTGGACGCGATCGGCAAGCACTTGGCCGGGGTGGTAACAGCCTGGCGCCCGCAGGGTGGCTTGCAGATCCCGTGTCTGCTGCATGAAGGCTGGTCGGAAGAAAAAACCATCCGCCAGGCCGCCAGTGCCGGTGTGCAGTTGTCCGGCCTCAGCCGACTGTATGCGGGCGAGGAAAAGAAGCAGGGCTGGCTGCTCGGCTATTCGTCCCTGACCGCCTACGAGATCGAAGCCGCCATGCTGCGCCTGGCGAATGCGCTGAAAACCCGCTAGTGACCCAGGGCGTAGTTCATCAACAGGCGCTGCGCCTGGGCATACATCCGCGCGCGCCGCAGCTTGTTGGCGCACGCTGTCGCGGCGGTCTGCGCTGGCGTGCGCAGGGTTTTGTGACGGTAGCGATGAGCGATGTCCGGCATGGCAGGTCCTTCTTCTGGCAAATGGCGGGAGGCTTCAGTAGGGCAGCCTGAAGCGCTTGGTCAGGCTGGCGACGCCTTCGCGGATGGACGTCGCGGTGCGGCGGTCGAAGGTGCCGCTGCGGACCCCGCCGAGCAAGGCCAGGATCATGTCGCCGATTTCCTGGAACTCTTCGATGCCCATCCCCCGCGAGGTGCACGCCGCGCTGCCCAGGCGGATACCGGAGGTGACGTTGGGCTTGGCCTGGTCGCCCAGTACCGCATTGCGATTCAAGGTGATGCCGATCTGTTCCAGGGCGTGTTCGGCGACATTGCCCGCCAGGCCCCAGGGCCGCAGGTCAATCACCGCCAGGTGCGAGTCGGTGCCCTGGGACACCACCGACAACCCGCCCTCCGCCAGCCGTCCGCACAAGGCCCGGGCGTTGGCGATGACGGCATGGGCATAGGTGCTGAAGCCCGGTTGCAGGGCCTCGCCCAAGGCCACCGCCTTGGCCGCGATGATGTGCATCAGCGGCGCGCATTGCAGGCCTGGGAACACCGCCGCGTTGATTTTTTGCGCAATCACCGGGTCATTGCACAGGATGATTCCCCCACGTGGCCCGCGCAGGGTGGTGTGCGTGGTCGCCGTGGTGACATGGGCAAACTCGATCGGCGACGGAAACGCGCCGCCCGCGACCAGCCCGGCCACCTCGGCGATGTCGACCATCAGGTAAGCGCCCACCTCGTCGGCAATTGCGCGAAACCGCGCGTAGTCCAGCGTGCGCGAGTACGCCGAAGCGCCGGCGATCAGCAGTTGCGGACGCTCTTGCCGGGCGATGCGCTCGACGTCCTCCATGTCTACGCGATGCGTCTCGGGGTGCACGCCATAGCTCAAGGCCTGGAACCACCGGCCTGACAGGTTGAACCGCGCGCCATGGGACAGGTGCCCGCCAGCCTTGAGGTCCAGCCCGAGGATCTTGTCCCCCGGCACCAGCAATGCCAGCAACACCGCCTGGTTCGCCTGGCTGCCCGAATAGGGTTGCAGGTTGGCGTAGGCGCAATTAAACAGCCGCTTGGCGCGTTCGATGCCGAGGTTTTCCACCACGTCGACGTTGTGGCAACCGGCGTAATAACGCCGCCCGGGGTAACCCTCGGCGTGCTTGTTGGTGAGGATCGATCCCTGGGCTTCGAGCACGGCCCGGCTGACCACGTTTTCCGTGGCCGTCAGTTCAATGGAATGGATCTGGCGCAGACGCTCGGCTTCGATCGCGCCCCAGACTTCGCGGTCCACCTGGGACAAGTGATCGGCACTGACGAATGGCAGCGCACATCCGTCCCTTCGAGCGAAATTCGGCATATTGACTCCTGTCGGCGCACATCGAATAGCAAGCCACACCCGCCAGCGGGCTTATCCATGGCCGACTACCCTAACGGCCTCCCGACGCGCCAGATAGACCATTGCGTGCCGGTTCTACAGACCACTTCGCAAGCACGCACCTTGTATCCCTGGGCACATCGCAAGCGGCTGTCATAACCCTACAAGTGGTCTGGTTACTCCGCCCGCAATGGACTACTGCGCAAGACCATAGCCTGCTTAATATCTGCGCCGATTCGAGCCGCAATGGCTTTTCCAATGCCCCGGCTCAACAAACGACTCTTCGCTCATTGAACAGGTTCAGCCATGTCGATCGTTCGTATCGGACTGCTCTCACAGGTCGCCACGGCGCACTTTGTCAGCCATTTGCACATCATGGTGCTGGCGGCATTGTTTCCGGTGTTGCCGGCGTTTCTGGGCGTCAGTTATGTGGAACTGGGCGTGGCGCTGAGCCTGTTCAATATCGTCACGGCGCTGGTGCAGGCCCCCATGGGTTACGCCGTCGACCACTATGGCGCCCGACGCCTGCTCATCGCCGCCGTGGCCTTGGGCAGCCTGAGCTTCCTGCTGATTGCGCTGTTCCCCAACTACACCTGCCTGCTGATCGCCATGGTCCTGGCGGGGCTGGCGAATGCGGTCTATCACCCGGCGGACTACGCACTGCTCTCCCAGGCGATCAACCCCGCCCATATCGGCAAGGCGTTTTCGGTGCACACCTTTGCCGGTTTTCTCGGCGCAGCGGTGGCCCCGGTATTGCTGCTCACGATTGCCACCGCCAGTCATCCGGGCCTGGCCTTCGTGGCGGCCGCACTGGTGGGCGTGGTGGCGCTGGGGGTGTTGCTGCTGCCCGGCTCGGGGCTGGCAGAAGTGAGCCATGTACGCCGCGTCGCCACGCCGTCCGACAGCAACGGGGGCCAACGGGCCGTGCTGCTCTCGCCGATGATCCTGAGCCTGACCTTGCTGTTTGTGGTGTTGAACCTGAGCACCAGCGCGATTGAAAAATTCTCTCTCGCGGCACTGATGCAAGGCCAGGGCGTGGCACTGACCTGGGCCAATGCGGCACTCACCGCATTCCTGTTCGCCAGCGCCTTTGGCGTGCTGGCCGGCGGTGCGCTGGCGGATCGGACCCGACGCCACGGCCTCGTCGCCGCCCTCGCCTTTGCACTGGCCGGCGTACTTATCCTGATTGTGGCCAACGCCGAATTGGGCGACATGGCCTTGCTGATCACCCTGGGCAGCGCCGGCTTCTTGACCGGCCTGATCGCCCCGTCCCGCGACATGCTCGTCCGCGCCGCCTCACCCAAGGGCGCCGAGGGCAAAACCTTTGGCATCGTCAGCACCGGCTTCAACATCGGCGGCACGCTGGGGCCGGTCGGTTTCGGCTGGCTGCTCGACAGGGGCCACCCCGACGCCATCTTCTGGGCCAGCGCCGCTTTCATGGGATTGACCGTGGCGTTGACCTTGATGCAGTCCTGGTACCTGGAGCGATCAAACCCATCAACCGCACCGCTTGTGGCCCTTAAATGACCCAGGACAACACCGTGCCAACCGAATTGCCGCAGACTTGAAAAGCGCATGCCTGTAGAAAAAAACCACATGCGCAAACCAGACACAGACAAAAAAACAGCCTGACCAATGGGAAAGAAAACATGGACCGTTTGAACTGTGGAACCGATGACGTGGTTCAGAACATGCTGACGAAATTATCCGGCCTGTGGAAAACCCGCGCCGCCGTCAACAACCCACAACCCGACTACTGGAACCTGGCCTTCAACCCGGCCAAGCAGGATTTCAGTGCTTGCCTGCTGCCGTTCCGCGATCACCAGGCGTGGCGCGAAGCCCCGCAGGCCCTGCAATCGCAGTGCCTGTCCTACGCCTGGGGGATCTACAACCTCAAGACCATCTACATCGAATGCGATGTGGTGGTGCCTGCCTGCGAAGACATCATCAAGACCCCACCGCCCAGCCAGAACCGCGCCTTGCTGCAAGACGTGATGTCCCAGGCGCTGCTGGACGAGGCGCTGCATACGCGCATGTCGATCATGGCCTGCAACTACATCTACGACATGCGCAAACTCAAGCCGCTGGACTTCAGCGCGTTCAACCTGGTGACCTGGCGCGAAGGGCTGTTGGCCAACTGCACCGCCGAATGGGAACGGCGCCTGACCCGCTTTGGGGTCGCGTGCGCCAGTGAGACGCTGATCACCGACTACCTCAAGACCATGGCGGAAGACACCAGCATCCAGGCGATCTGTCATGAGGTCACCCGCACCCACGCCATGGACGAATGGAGCCATTCCAGCGTGTTCAGTTTCGTCGCGTCCGACATCGTGCACGGCCTGAGCCGCAAGGAGCGCGAGTACCTGCGCGCGGTGATTCTCAAGACCGTGCAGATGTTCGCCAACAACGAAATGGGCGCCTGGTCGACCGTGTTCGCGATGCTCGACTTCCCCCATGCCCAGGACATCCTGCATGACGTCGGCGACAACAATGAGATCAGCGTCTACACCGACTCGGTCGAAGCCCTGATCGACCGCATCGGCCTGACCGGCAACGGCCTGGGCAACGTCGACAGCGCAATGGACGCCCTTCGCGAAAAGGCCCGCGCATGAACGGCATGACACTTCAGGCGCGCTGCGAAAGCGTTACCCATGAAACCGCCGACATCAAGGTCTTCGCCCTGCGCGCCCACGGCGCCAGCGCCGAGTTCCTCGACGGCCTGCGCCCTGGCCGGCACGTGGCGGTGAGTTACCCGGACACCACCGGCACGCCCCAGCAGCGCCTGTATTCGATCACCCGCACACCGGCGGCGGACCTGTTTGAAATTGCGGTCAAACGCGAAGGCCACGGCGGCGTCTCCGACCAATTGCACGCGACCTTGTGCGCAGGCGAAACGGCACCGATGCACTTTGTCGCCGGCGACATTTGCCTGGCCTCGATTGTGGATTGCCAGCAGGTCGGCATGCTCGCCGGCGGCATTGGCATCACGCTGCCGATCGCCTTGCTGCGCGGCCTGCGCGAACGTGCACAGCGCGGCTTGGCGGTGCCCGATGTGGCGCTGGTGTTGTGCGTACCGAGCATTGCCCAGATCCCGTTCTTGCAGGAGCTGCTGGAGCTGGAACTGACCACGGCGTGGTTCGCCTTGCAGGTGTTTGTCACCCGCGAGACGGTCAAGAGCAACGGCCACTTCAAGGCCGGGCGCCCCGGCGCCGCCGACCTGAGCCTGCTGGGCGCACCCGAGGCCGTGGTGATTTGCGGCAGCCAGGCATTTGCCCAAGGCATGCGCGAACACACCACGGCGCTGTTTCCTGACAGCACGCTGTTGATCGAATCGTTCACGCCGGTAGCGGCCCCCGCAGCGGCGGCCGAATCGCCGTCTAGCGTGCGCTTGCAGCTCAAGGACACCGACCAGGTGGTTGAAGGCCCCGCCGGCCAAAGCCTGCTGGCCATGCTCGAAGCCGGTGATATTGCCGTGCGCAGTCTGTGCCGGGCAGGGATCTGTGGTGTCTGCCGGGTCAAGGTGTCCGACGGCGACTACACCCTGCAACCGGACTTCTGCCTCAGCGATCAGGACAAGCAGCAAGGCTATGCCCTAGCCTGCTGCACCTTCCCGCGTTCCGGGACGCTCAACGTAGACCTGAACCCGCCGGCATGAACCGGCACTTAATCGCTTTCACACACGAGTTTTTTCCATGAAGACTGCAATTGCGCTGCGCCACATACATTTCGAGGACGCCGGCACCCTGGAAGCCGTCCTGGCCGCACAGGGTTACGCACTGCACTACCTTGACCCCATGCTCGACACACTCGACAGCGCGCACGTGCAAAAGGCCGACCTGCTGATCGTGCTGGGTGGCCCGATCGGGGCCTACGACGAGCAGCTTTACCCGTTCCTGCATGACGAGCTGGCGCTGATCAACCAGCGTTTGCAGTCGGGCAAACCGATGCTGGGGATCTGCCTGGGGGCACAACTGATTGCCCGCGCCCTGGGCGCCAAGGTGTACCCGCTGGGAGTCAAGGAAATCGGTTTTTCAGCCCTGACCCTGACCACGGCCGGCCAGGATTCGGTGCTCGCGGCACTGCAAGGCACCCCCGTACTGCACTGGCACGGCGACCAATTCGACATTCCCAAGGATGCCGTGCACCTGGCCAGCACGGCGGTCGGTGCCCACCAGGCATTCGCCCTGGGTCGCAACGTGCTGGCCCTGCAATTTCACCTCGAAGCCGATGTAAACAAGCTCGAACACTGGCTGGTCGGCCATGCCTGCGAACTGTCGCAAACCGGCATCAACCCCCACGCCTTGCGCGCCGCCGCCATCGAGCTGGGCGACCGCCTGACCGTGGCCGCCCGCACCGTGATCAACGACTGGCTGGACGCACTGGAAACGCCAGCACAGCACTGAACAGCAGGCCGTCGACCGTGACAGCCGCCTGAGCGACACCCACTAAAAACACAAGGATGAGGAATTAACATGATCGTAGTTTTGTTTGAGCTGCAAGCGCTGCCGGGCCAGGGCGAGACCTATGTCGATCTGGTCAACAAGCTGACGCCGATGCTTGAGCCCATGGAAGGCTTCATCTCCGTGGAGTGCTTTCAAAGCACCCTGAACCCCAAGAAAGTCATGTCGGTGACCACCTGGCGCGATGAAGAAGCCGTGGTCCAATGGCGCAACGTAACCGCGCACCTGTCGGCGCAAAAAGCCGGCCGCGACAAGATCTTCGACGACTACCGCGTGCGCGTGACCTCGGTGATCCGTGACTACGGCCTGCGTGATCGGGTCCAGGCGCCGTACAACGAGGTGATCGACGCCCAGCCAGCGGGCGCGACCGTGTAACCCTCGGCTTACGCGCTTGAGCAACGCCGGTGTATGGGAATCGCTATCCCGTACACCGGCGTTGCCGTGTCTGGGTCAACGAAAGCGGTCAACCTCATGGCGCAGGCCCGCCGCCAATGTCTCCAGCTCCTTGGCGGTAATCGCCAGGTTCGACACCACTTCACGCTGCTCGCTGTTGGCCAGGGCAATGCTTTGCAGGTTGCTGCTGAGCAAGGTCGCGGTGCTGCTCTGCTCCTGGGTCGCGGTGGTGATCGCGGCAAACTGCTGCCCCGCCGAACGGCTTTGCTCATCGATGCGCGCCAGGGCCGACGCGACATCGGCGTTGCGCGACAGGCCTTCCTGCATCAATACGTTGCCATGCTCCATGGTGCTGATGGCGTTGCCGGTCTCCTGCTGGATGCTCTGGATCATCCCGGAAATCTCGTCGGTGGCCTGGCGGGTACGCGAGGCCAGGTTGCGCACTTCATCGGCCACCACGGCAAACCCACGGCCCTGCTCACCGGCGCGCGCGGCTTCGATGGCGGCGTTGAGCGCGAGCAGGTTGGTCTGGTCGGCGATGGAGGTAATCACGCCGACGATCCCACCGATTTCCTGGGAACGCTGGCCGAGGGTGTTGATCACCGTGGCCGTGCTGTTCAAGGCGGTGGCGATGTGCTCCAGGGACGACGACGCCTCTTGCATCGAATTGCGGCCGATGCGCGTCTGCTGGGCGTTTTCCTGGGCCAGGCGTTCGGTGCTGCCCATATTGTCGGCAATGTTCAACGAGGTGGCGCTGAACTCTTCCACCGCGCCGGCCATGCTGGTGATCTCGCCGGATTGCTGTTCCATGCCTTCATAGGCACCGCCAGACAAACCGGACAACGCCTGGGCGCGGCTGTTGACCTCTTCGGCGGCCTTGCGGATATGCGAAACCATGGTCGACAGCGCTTCACCCATCTGGTTGAAGCTGCGTGCCAGTTGGCCGATTTCGTCATGGCTGGAGACGTTCAGACGGGCACTCAAATCGCCCGCGCCGAGGGCTTCGGCCTGGCGTACCAGGTCGCTCAACGGCGCCAGCTTGCTGCGTAGCAACCACACCGTTGCGCCCACCGCCAGCAACATCGCCAGTACGCTGCCGATGATCAGGCGAATCCCGACCGACCACGTCACGGAGCGAATCTCTGCCTTGGGCATGCTCGCCACCACCGACCACGGCCCGCCGTCGAACGGCACCGCGACGCTGTAGAAGTCTTCGTTCTTGTCGCTCCAGAAGCGCCCTTCACCCGGCTTTTTCGCCAGGTCGACGATCACTGGGGCCGCCTGGTCCAGCGCCTGCACGCCCGCGGGCGGCACCAGCCAGTGTTTCTGCTCATCGAGCAGCGCCAGGGAGCCGGTCTGGCCGATGCGGAAACGCCTGAGGTTATCGAACTGGGCGTTTTGCGCGTCGGTGTAGTCGAAACCGACAAACAGCACCGCGATGACTTTGCCCGCGCTATCGCGCACCGGCGTGTACTGGGTCATGTAGGAACGTTCGAACAACACTGCACGGCCGACGTAGCTTTGCCCGGCCAGCAGGCGTTGATAGGCCGGATGCTGATGATCCAGCGCGGTGCCGATGGCACGGCTGCCGTCCTGTTTGGTCAGGGACGTGCTGACGCGCACAAAGTCCTCGCCCGTGCGCACAAACACGGTGGCCACGCCGCCCGAGGTGTCCTTGAACTCATCGACTTCGGCGAAATCGTTGTTCAGCACCGCGTTGCCCAGGTACAGGCCCGGGGTCTGCACGCCGGCCACGCTCACCGGCTGGTCGGCACGCACACTCAAACCGGCGCCGAAGCGCTTTTCGAACAGCCCGCTCAAACGCTGGGTACTTTCGCGCAAGGTGCTGTGGAAGGTGTTGAGTTGATCGGCGAGCAGGCGCGCTTCGCTGGCCAGGTGTTCCTCGCGGGTGTCGAGGTTGGCGGAGTCGAGGGAACGCAAGGCAAACACCGTACTGCCGCTGATGACGACAGCCAAAATCACGGCGAGCGCGAGGCCTAGCTGGGAAGCAATCCGAGCACGAGGTTGAGACATGACAGCTCCTGGCCGAGGCCAGGATCATCCTGATCTCATAGCGCTGCTCGGCAAATTATCTGGTGGGTAGCGTTGGAGTACGATGGTTCCAACACACCTACTTCGGCGGCGCCGAGCAATACTTGAGTACTACACAGGGGTATCACGCAAACGATTGCTATACCGAGCCATCCCCCTTCAATCGAGGCGCTCTACCGCCGGCAGTGCCATGGCCTGCACCTCGCTCTGGAGAAAGTCCGCCAAGCGGCGCAGGCGCTCACCGCCGGGACGGGTTTTCGGCCACACCAGATAGTAATTTTCCCCACTGGCCACGGCAGTTGGCCACGGCAGGCTCAATCGCCCCTGGGCGACGTCTTCGGCCACCATCAGCAAGTCCCCCATGGACACGCCGTAACCCCGCGCAGCGGCGATCATGCCCAGCTCAAGGGTATCGAACACCTGCCCGCCCTTGAGCGAGACCTGCGACGACAAGCCCATGCGTTGCAGCCAGTTGCGCCAGTCACGGCGGTCGGGCGTGGGATGCAGCAACTCGGCAGTGGCCAGGCGCGTAGCGTCCCACGGGCCGTCGTCCAGCAGGTTCGGCGCGCCCACCGGGATCAACAACTCGGGGAACAGGTAGCAGGCTTCCCAGTCCGCCGGAAAATGCCCGTCGCTCAACAGCACCGCGCAGTCGAACGGCTCCTGGTTGAAGTCCACCTCGTCCACGCTCATCCACGCGCTGGTCAATTGCACCTCATTGCCCGGCTGCAACGCGCGGAACCGGCTGAGGCGCGCCAGCAGCCAGCGCATGGTCAGGGTGGACGGCGCCTTCATGCGCAGGATGTCATCTTCGGCGTTCAAGGTATGGCAGGCCCGCTCAAGGGCGGCGAAGCCTTCACGTACGCCCGGTAGCAGCAGGCGGGCCGCTTCGGTGAGCTGCAACGTGCGGCCACTGCGCTGGAACAGGCGGCAGGCGAAATGTTCCTCCAGGGTGCGGATGTGCCGGCTCACCGCGCTTTGGGTGATGGACAACTCCTCTGCCGCGCGGGTGAAGGAGTGGTGTCGGGACGCGGCTTCAAATGCGCGCAACGCGTAAAGCGGAGGAAGACGACGAGACATAGGGAAGGCTCCGACAGCAGGATGTCGAAACCCTACCAGAATCATTCAGGCATGAGTTTTAATCATGCAAGTGATCGCTTTTATCCCTTTGTGCAATAGGCCCAGAGCGCCGAGAATCAACCCTTCCACAACCCTATGACTTTTTGAGCGTGATGATCATGCAGCATCCGGCACGTACCGAACTCTGGGCCATTCTACGGCTGTCAGGGCCGTTGATTGCCTCACAGTTGGCGCACATGTTGATGGTGCTGACCGACACGCTGATGATGGCCCGCCTGAGCCCCGAAGCCTTGGCCGGTGGTGGCCTGGGCGCGGCCAGCTATTCGTTCGTGTCGATTTTCTGCATCGGCGTGATTGCGGCGGTGGGCACCCTGGTAGCGATCCGGCATGGCGCGGGCGACATCGACGGTGCAACACGCCTGACCCAGGCCGGGCTGTGGCTGGCCTGGCTGATGGCGCTGGCCGCCGCCCTGCTGCTGTGGAACCTCAAGCCGGTGCTGCTGATGTTCGGCCAGACCGAAACCAACGTGCACGCCGCCGGGCAATTCCTCACGATCCTGCCCTTCGCCCTGCCCGGCTACCTGAGCTTCATGGCCTTGCGCGGTTTCACCAGCGCCATCGGCAAGGCCACCCCGGTGATGGTGATCAGCCTGTGTGGCACGGTGCTCAACTACCTGCTCAACCACGCCCTGATCGAAGGCATGTTCGGCTTGCCGAAACTGGGTTTGATGGGCATCGGCCTGGTGACCGCGATTGTGGCCAACGGCATGGCATTGGCGTTGATGTGGTACATCCGCAGCAACCGCGCCTATGCTGCCTACCCGCTGGGCGCCGGCCTCCTACGCCTGAACACGCACTATCTGCGCGAACTGTGGCGCCTGGGCCTGCCGATTGGCGGCACCTATGCGGTCGAGGTCGGACTGTTTGCCTTCGCCGCGCTGTGCATGGGCACCATGGGCAGCACGCAGCTGGCGGCGCATCAGATCGCCCTGCAAATCGTCTCGGTGGCCTTCATGGTGCCGGCGGGAATGTCCTACGCGGTGACCATGCGTATCGGCCAGCATTACGGTGCCGGGCAACTGCTGCAGGCACGTTTGGCCGGCCGGGTCGGCATCGGCTTTGGCGCCGCGGTGATGTTGGGATTTGCGGCGGTGCTGTGGCTGTTTTCCGACCCATTGATAGGACTGTTCCTCGACCATAACGACCCGGCATTCCACGACGTGATCGTCCTGGCCGTCAGCTTGCTGGCCGTGGCGGCGTGGTTCGAGTTGTTCGACGGGGTGCAGACCATTGCCATGGGCTGCATTCGCGGGCTGAAGGACGCCAAGACCACTTTCCTGGTGGGCCTGGGTTGCTATTGGCTGATCGGTGCACCGTCGGCGTGGCTGATGGCGTTCACCCTCGGTTGGGGGCCGACAGGCGTGTGGTGGGGTTTGGCGCTGGGGCTGGCGTGCGCGGCGGTGAGCCTGACATGGGCGTTTGAGGCGAAGATGAAGCGGATGATCCGCCACGAGCCGCAGGTTCAAGCCACATTTCAGGCGGCACAAGCGGAGTAACGACCTAACCAGGTCAACAACTGTGGGAGCGGGCTTGCTCGCGAATGCGCTGGGTCAGCCAAATAGTCAGTGACTGATACACCGCATTCGCGAGCAAGCCCGCTCCCACACAAGCCCGCTCGCACAGTCGACCGGCGTTGCAATTCAACCCAGTAAAGCCTCACGGCCTTTGCCGAAGGTCAGGTACTCGATCAACTCCGGCAACGGCAACGGCTTGCTGATCAGATATCCCTGGGCCTGGTCGCATCCAAACAACCGCAACAACGCCAGTTGCTCAGGGGTTTCCACACCCTCGGCCACCACTTCCAGGTTGAGGTTGTGGGCCAGGTTGATCATCGCGTGCACCAGCTTGCGGTTCTCTTCGCGCTCTTCCATGCCGCCGACAAAGCTCTTGTCGATCTTGAGCAAGGCAATCGGCAGGCTGTTGAGGTGCACGAACGATGAGAAACCGGTGCCGAAGTCATCCAGGGAAAAACGCACGCCGAGGCGACCAAGGGCGTCCATGGTCTGCTTGACCAGATCGCTGCGGCGCATCACGGCGGTTTCGGTGAGTTCGAATTCCAGCCATTGCGCTTCCACGCCGCGCTCGGCGATCAGCCGGCTGAGGGTGGAGAGCAATTGGCTGTCCTGGAACTGGCGGAACGACAGGTTGACCGCCATGTGCAACGGCGGCAGGCCACGTTCGCGCAGGTCTTGCATGTCGCGCAGGGCCCGGGAAATCACCCAGTAACCCAACGGCACGATCAGCCCGCTTTGCTCGGCCAGGGGCACGAATTCGCTGGGCGGCAACAGGCCGCGCTCGCCGTGACGCCAGCGCACCAGGGCTTCGAGGCCGACGATGTGCCCGTCGTCCAGGTCCAGGCGCGGCTGGTAGTGCAACTCCAGCTCATCCCGACGCAAGGCGCGGCGCAGTTCGCTTTCCAGGTCGGCCAGGCTGCGCGCGTTACGATTGATGCGTTCGTTGAAAATATGAAAGGTGCAGCCCTGGGTGCTCTTGGCTTGCTGCATGGCGATGTGGGCGTGCCACATCAGCGGGTCGGCGCCAGCACGCGCACGCGCATGGGCCATGCCCAGGCTGCAACCGATCAACAGGCTTTCACCGTCCACCCAGTAGGGTTCGGCCATGACCTCGGTAATGCGTTCGGCCATCCACTCGGCGCGCTGGGGCGCACGGCGGGTGTCGATCAGCAGGGCGAATTCGTCGCTGCCCAGGCGCGCCAGTTGGTCGCCGGCTTCCAGCTGGCTCTTGAGCCGCGAGACCACTTGCAGGATCAACCGGTCGCCGGCCTGGTGCCCGAGGGCGTCGTTGGCGTGACGGAAATTGTCGAGGTCCAGGTGACCGAGGGCCAGGCCGCGACCTTCATTCTCGGCCAGCCGCGCCGCCAGCAAGGTCTGGAAACCCTGGCGGTTGGCGATACCGGTCAGCGGGTCTTGCTCGGCGAGGCGTTGCAGGGTGTTTTCCAGCACACCGCGTTCGCGCACATGGCGCAGGCAGCGGCGCAATGTATCGGCGTCCAACACCGTGCGAACCAGCCAATCGCTGGCACCCAACGGCGGCACCAGCGGCTCCTGCTCCAACAGCAACACACACGGCAAGCTGCAACGACCGGGAGCGGGTTGCAGGCCTGGCGTGGTCAATAGCACGGCACCGTGGTCGTCATCGAACAGACGACTTACGGAATCCCAATTTGGTGCACTGATCAGCACAGCCCCATCGCCCATCGGCGCCAGGCACTCGCGCAACAACGCTGCCCATGCCGGCTCATCGGCCAGCAGCAGCAAACGCAAGGGTTCGACAGGCGTAGACAAGCTAGCTCCCTAGACTCTGCAAGATTTCGTTGGCGACAGGCAGTATGACGTGCGGCCTGACAATCACCAATGATAGGGGTTATCAAATACACAGACTGCACGCAGTTAGTCGCAAATGCCCTGACATCCTGCGGCAAAGTAGCAAAACCGGCAAATTTAGATCGAGTGGTACGTCACACCGTCGTTCTGAGAGAGCAGAATCCTGCCAGCCTGTTAAAATGCCCGCCCTTTTGAACAACGACTCCTGAAATTCTGTATGTCCCGACTCAATCCCCGGCAGCAAGAAGCCGTGAACTACGTCGGCGGCCCTCTATTGGTGCTCGCCGGCGCAGGCTCCGGCAAGACCAGCGTGATCACCCGCAAGATCGCGCACCTGATCCAGAACTGCGGCATCCGCGCCCAATACATTGTCGCCATGACCTTTACCAACAAGGCGGCGCGGGAAATGAAAGAGCGCGTCGGCACCCTGCTCAAGGGTGGCGAAGGCCGTGGCCTCACCGTGTGTACCTTCCACAACCTGGGCCTGAACATCATCCGCAAGGAGCATGCACGCCTGGGCTACAAGCCGGGCTTCTCGATCTTCGACGAGACCGATGTGAAGTCGCTGATGACCGACATCATGCAGAAGGAATACGCAGGCGACGACGGCGTGGACGAGATCAAGAACATGATCGGCGCCTGGAAGAACGACCTGATCCTGCCGCCCCAGGCCCTGGAAAACGCACGCAACCCCAAGGAACAGACCGCCGCCATCGTCTACACCCACTACCAGCGCACGCTCAAGGCGTTCAACGCGGTGGACTTCGACGACCTGATCCTGCTGCCCGTGAAGTTGTTCGAGGAACACGCCGACATCCTCGAAAAATGGCAGAACAAGGTGCGCTACCTGCTGGTGGACGAATACCAGGACACCAACGCCAGCCAGTACCTGCTGGTGAAAATGCTCATCGGCAAACGCAACCAGTTCACCGTGGTAGGCGACGATGACCAGTCGATCTACGCCTGGCGCGGCGCCCGCCCGGAAAACCTGATGCTGCTCAAGGACGACTACCCGTCCCTGAAAGTGGTGATGCTGGAGCAGAACTACCGCTCTACCAGCCGCATCCTGCGTTGCGCCAACGTGTTGATCTCGAACAACCCCCACGAGTTTGAAAAACAACTGTGGAGTGAGATGGGCCACGGCGACGAGATCCGCGTGATCCGCTGCCGCAACGAAGACGCCGAAGCCGAGCGCGTGGCCGTGGAAATCCTCAGCCTGCACTTGCGCACCGACCGGCCCTACAGCGATTTCGCGATCCTGTATCGCGGCAACTACCAGGCCAAGCTGATCGAGCTGAAATTGCAGCACCACCAGGTGCCGTATCGCCTGTCGGGCGGCAACAGCTTTTTCGGACGTCAGGAAGTAAAAGACCTGATGGCCTACTTCCGGCTGATCGTGAACCCGGATGACGACAACGCCTTCCTGCGCGTGATCAACGTGCCGCGCCGCGAGATCGGTTCCACCACCCTGGAAAAGCTCGGCAACTACGCGACCGAACGCAAGATCTCGATGTACGCCGCCACCGACGAGATCGGCCTGGGCGAACACCTGGACACCCGTTTCACCGACCGCCTGTCGCGCTTCAAGCGCTTCATGGACAAGGTCCGCGAGCAGTGCGCCGGCGAAGACCCGATCAGCGCCCTGCGCAGCATGGTCATGGACATCGACTATGAAAACTGGCTGCGCACCAACAGCTCCAGCGACAAGGCCGCGGATTACCGCATGGGCAACGTCTGGTTCCTGATCGAAGCGCTGAAGAACACCCTGGAAAAAGACGAAGACGGCGAGATGACCGTCGAAGACGCCATCGGCAAGCTGGTGCTGCGCGACATGCTCGAACGCCAGCAGGAAGAGGAAGACGGCGCCGAAGGTGTGCAGATGATGACCTTGCATGCATCCAAGGGCCTGGAATTCCCCTACGTGTTCATCATGGGCATGGAAGAGGAAATCCTCCCACACCGCTCCAGCATCGAAGCCGACACCATCGAGGAAGAACGCCGACTGGCCTACGTGGGCATTACCCGCGCCCGTCAGACCCTGGCCTTCACCTTTGCCGCCAAGCGCAAGCAATACGGCGAAATCATCGATTGTGCCCCCAGCCGGTTCCTGGATGAACTGCCGCCGGACGACCTGGCCTGGGAAGGCAATGACGACACCCCGACCGAGGTGAAAGCCGTTCGCGGCAACACCGCCCTGGCGGACATACGCGCGATGCTAAAGCGCTAGAATCGACTACTTTTCAATCTACTTTCGACGCGTATTGCGTCAACAGAGGAAGCTTTCGTGGAAGCACTGCACAAGAAAATTCGCGAAGAAGGCATCGTGCTTTCCGATCAGGTACTCAAGGTCGACGCCTTTCTGAACCACCAGATCGATCCGGCGCTGATGAAACTGATCGGCGACGAATTCGCTGCGCTGTTCAAGGATTCGGGCATCACCAAGATCGTCACCATCGAAGCCTCGGGCATCGCGCCGGCGATCATGACGGGCCTGAACCTGGGGGTCCCGGTGATTTTTGCACGCAAGCAGCAATCGTTGACCCTCACCGAAAACCTGCTGTCGGCGACGGTGTACTCCTTCACCAAGAAGGTCGAAAGCACCGTGGCGATCTCGCCGCGCCACCTGACCAGCAGCGACCGTGTACTGGTGATTGATGACTTCCTGGCCAACGGCAAGGCGTCCCAGGCGCTGATTTCGATCATCAAGCAAGCCGGTGCCACCGTTGCCGGCCTGGGGATCGTGATCGAGAAATCGTTCCAGGGTGGCCGTGCAGAGCTGGATGCGCAGGGTTATCGGGTTGAGTCGCTGGCGCGGGTGAAGTCGCTGGCGGGTGGTGTGGTGACCTTCATCGAGTAATTTGCTGCACAGCAAATTTCGCAGGGTCACGGATCAAAAATGTGGGAGCGGGCTTGCTCGCGAAAGCGGTGGATCAGAAACACATTCAGTGACTGACACGCCGCCTTCGCGAGCAAGCCAGCTCCCACAGTTGGTTTTGTGTGGGTTGTTAGTGCGCGGTGGCCTGTAGGCCGGCGAGCAGCAGGCGCTGGTACAAGTCCTCTTTCAGCCCTTCCGGCTGATCCAACCCCATCCGTTTCAAGTGCTCTGGAAACATCTCCGGCTCCGGCGCATCCAACGCCGCCTTGCCCAACTCCAGTATCTCCGTCAGCTTGAATTTGCTCTTGAGCCAGTTCAACGCGCGCAACAGATCCCGCTCCTCATCGGTAAAGTCGCTGCCCAGCGGGTACTCCGTAAACAACCGTCGATGCCGGGCCTGGATACCTGTGAGCCGCTGCGGCGTGTTGTCGGCAAAGCGCGGATCGAGCTGAAAATCCTTGGGCAACTTGCCGGCCTTCTGTGCCTGTTCGATCAAGTCGTGCTGGAAGCGTGAGTCGGTGATATTGAGCAACGCCTCAATCACCTTGGCATCCGTCTGACCGCGCAAGTCGGCAATTCCGTACTCGGTGATGACAATGTCCCGCAAGTGTCGGGGAATGGTGCAGTGGCCGTAGTCCCAGACGATATTGGAGCTGACCTCCCCCGCCGCCTCGCGCCAGCTGCGCAGGATCAGGATCGAGCGCGCGCCCTCCAGCGCATGGCCCTGGGCAACGAAGTTGTACTGCCCTCCCACACCGCTGAGTACCCGGCCATCTTCCAACTGGTCGGCCACCCCCGCACCGAGCAAGGTGACCATGATGGCGCTGTTGATAAACCGCGCATCCAGGCGTTGCAGGCGCTTGAGTTCTTCCTGGCCGTACAGTTCGTTGATGTAGCTGATGCGGGTCATGTTGAATTCAAGGCGTTTGCCGTGGGTCATCTCCTGTAGGCGCTGGTAAAAACTCCGCGGCCCGACAAAAAAACCGCCGTGGATCGAAACCCCATCCGATTGCGCGGCGTCGTCCAGGGTGCCGGCGTTGGCCTGTTCCTGGGTCGGCACATCCGGGTAGACCTTGCGCCGCACAATCCCGGCATCGGCCAGTACCAGCAGGCCGTTGACGAACATTTCGCTGCAACCGTAAAGGCCGCGGGCGAAGGGTTCGACGCCGCCTTCATGGCTGATCAGCGGCGCCCACTGGTACACGTCGAGGTCGGTCAGCAACGAGCGGTAGGCTTCGTTGTCGGCCTGGCGCGCCAGCAGCGCGGCGGTCAGCGCATCGCCCATGGAGCCGATGCCGATCTGCAAGGTGCCGCCATCGCGCACCAGGGTGCTGGCGTGCAGGCCGATAAAGTGGTCCTGAAACCCCACCGGCATGTTTGGCGTGGAGAACAGCGTGGTGCTGTCCTTTTCGTCGATCAGGTAATCAAAGGCGTCCATGCCCAGTTCGGAATCACCGGGCATGTAGGGCAACTCGGTGTGGACCTGGCCGACGATCAGGACGGTTTCCCCGGCGGCGCGGCGCTTGGCGATCATCGGTAGCAGGTCGAGGGTGATGTCAGGGTTGCAGCTCAGGCTCAGGCGATCAGGATGCTCGGCGCTGCTGGCCACCAGTTGCGCCACCAGGTTCAGGCCGGCGGCGTTGATGTCCCGGGCGGCGTGGCTGTAGTTACTGCTGACGTAATCCTGCTGGGCCGAAGTGCTGTGCAGCAGGCTGCCGGGCTGCATGAAGAACTGCTGCACGCGGATGTTGTGTGGAAGGCTGTCTTTGCGCAGGTCGGCGAGAAAATCCAACTCGGGATAATCGCCAAACACCCTTTCAATAAAAGGTTCGAGAAAGCGTTTCTGCAAGCCGTCGCCCAGGGTTGGACGGCCCAGGCTCAGCGCGGTGTAGATCGTCAGCGCCCGCTCCGGCAGCTTGGCAATGCGCCGGTACAACGCGTTGACGAACAGGTTGGGCTTGCCCAGACCCAACGGCATACCCAAATGAATATGCGCCGGCAAACGCGCGAGTACGTCGTCAACTGCTTGCTCGATTGAACACAACTGCACCATCCGACCCTCCTGAACATTCCGTGATTAGGGGTTGGACAGAGAGTGGCGGGTGATTGCTGCAATGAACAGCCCTCAGCACACATAACGGGCACAAAAAAAGCCGCTCGTAAGCGGCTTTTTTGGCGAAGATCGGCGGATTAGAGCCCGGACATCTTCTTGATGGCGCCCTTGAGGTCGTCATCCGAACAATCAGCGCAGGTGCCTTTTGGCGGCATGGCGTTGATACCGGTGATCGCCTTGGCCAGGATGCCGTCGAGGCCGCCCTGGTGGTCGGCGCGCTCTTTCCAGGCGGCGGTGTCGCCGATTTTCGGCGCGCCCAACAGGCCGGTACCGTGGCAGGCGTTGCAGTGCTTGGCAATGATGTCGTCCGGGGTTTTCGCCCCGCCTCCACCAGCGGCGACAGCGACTTCCATCCCCTTGCATTCCTGGCCCTGGACGCAGACTTGGCCGACCGGCTCCAGGCGTTTGGCAATGTCATCATTGGTCGCAGCTTGAGCGCTGACAGCCCATAGGGCCAGTACGGTTGCTGGTGCAGCCAGCATTTTCATAATTAGGTTCACGCGTTCACCCTCAATGGTGGCTATTCACGCCTGCGGCCACGGTTTCGCAGGCGGCGAAAGTATAACGGTTAGCCCGCCGGGCCGAAACAACCCTATTAAATAAAGGGGGATTCGGCCCTGCGGATACGGCTGCGGGAACCTCTGCAACGCTGGCAGGGCGCCTCTTTTGTTAAAAGTTCGCGGGTGTGGCTGCGCTGATTAGTCGCGCCGGCACATCGAACGGATTGCGAAAACGATGGGGCTTGGTGCTTTCAAAGTAGTAGCTATCGCCGGCTTCGAGCACAAAAGTTTCAAGACCGACCACCAATTCCAGACGACCTTCCACCAGAATCCCGGTTTCTTCGCCTTCATGGGTGAGCATTTCTTCGCCAGTGTCGGCGCCCGGCGGGTAGATCTCGTTGAGAAACGCAATCGCCCGGCTGGGGTGCGCCCGGCCTACCAGTTTCATGGTGACGGCGCCGTCAGAGATGTCGATCAGCTCATTGGCTTTATAGACGATCTGCGTCGGTATTTCCTGGAGGATCTCCTCGGAAAAGAACTCGACCATGGACATGGGGATACCGCCCAGCACCTTGCGCAAGGAGCTGATCGAGGGGCTGACGCTGTTTTTTTCGATCATCGAAATGGTGCTGTTGGTGACACCCGCACGCTTGGCGAGCTCGCGCTGGGAAAGACCCTTCAGTTTACGGATGGATTGCAGTCGTTCGCCGACGTCCAATGCAGGAGCCTCCTAGGATTCAGGCTTTGTTGTAATTGAGCGTTATCATGGCGACAGCGTTCAGTATTTACAACACTTGGGCCTAAATCCCGGGCAGCGGCGTTCGTAGCGGGCGGTCAATCGCCGGAATAGAGCCTTGGCACTCGGCGCAGGTTGCAGAAGATCTGGTAGGGAATGGTTTCGGCGGCAGTGGCGATGTCGCTGGCGAGGATGTTTTTGCCCCACAGCTCCACGGTCGAACCGAGACCCGCCTCAGGCACGTCCGTCAGGTCGACGCACAGCATGTCCATGGACACACGGCCGAGCAATTGGCTGCGCTGCCCGGCGACCAGTACCGGTGTACCTGTCGGTGCGTGGCGCGGGTAACCGTCGGCATAGCCCATCGCAACCACGCCGATGCGCATCGGTTTTGGCGTGATGAACTTGGCGCCGTAGCCCACCGGCTCGCCGGCCGGCAGTTCACGGACGCAAATGACTTTGGATTCCAGGGTCATCACCGGCTGCAAGCGCGCGGCCACGGCCTGGTCTTCGCCAAACGGCGTCGCGCCGTACAGCATGATGCCGGGGCGCACCCAGTCACTGGACACGTTGGGCCAGCCCATCACCGCCGGCGAGTTGCGCAGGCTGACCTCGGCCGCCAGGCCTTGGCGCGCCGCGTCGAAGACCGCCACTTGCTCATCGCTGCGCGCACAATCAAGCTCATCGGCGCGGGCGAAGTGGCTCATCAATACGATCTTGGCCACTTTGCCGCTGGCCAGCAGGCGCTGGTATGCCTCGTGATAATCCTTGGGATGCAGGCCGACGCGGTGCATGCCGGAGTCGAGCTTGAGCCAGATGGTCAGCGGCTTGCTCAGCCTGGCCTGCTCGATCGCCTCCAGCTGCCACAACGAATGCACCACGCACCACAAATCATGCTCGATGATCAGCGGCAGCTCGTCAGCTTCGAAAAAACCCTCCAACAGCAACACCGGCGCGCGGATACCGGCGGCGCGCAGCTCCAGCGCCTCTTCGATACACGCCACGGCAAACCCATCGGCGTCGGCCTCCAACGCCTGGGCCACCCGCACGGCACCATGGCCATAGGCATCCGCCTTGATCACGGCAAGGGCCTTGGCCCCCGTGACTTCACGGGCCAATTGGTAGTTGTGGCGCAGGGCTTGGAGATCGATCAGGGCACGGGCAGGACGCATGGCGGCAGGCTTCTAGGCGACAGAGTGAAAAAAAAACCGATGCCGCCCAATAACGTCGGCACCGGGGGAGGATCTGGTTTACGGCAGCGCAGCCACGACCGACAGCTCTACCAGGATTTGCGGTTCGCACAACTTGGCTTCAACCGTGGCGCGGGCCGGGGCGACGCCCTTGGGCAGCCACTTGTCCCACACCGCATTCATGCCGGCGAAATCGGCGTCGATGTCTTTCAGGTAGATCGTCACCGACAGCAACTTGGTCTTGTCGCTACCCGCCAGGTCCAGCAAACGCTCGATGTTGGCCAGGGTTTCACGGGTCTGCTGTTCAATCCCGGCGTTCATGTCGTCGCCGACTTGCCCGGCCAGATAGACGGTGCCGCTGTGGACTACGATCTGGCTCATGCGCTCATTGGTGAGCTGGCGCTGGATTGACATGTTTTGCGGACTCCTGGTGGTTGCCGTAACGGGAAATATCGAGGCCTGCGGCGCTGATCTGCGGGGTTTTCCTGGCCATCAGGTCGGCCAGCAAGCGGCCCGAGCCACACGCCATGGTCCAGCCGAGGGTGCCGTGGCCGGTGTTCAGGAACAGGTTCTTGAACGGCGTGGCACCGACGATCGGCGTGCCATCGGGTGTGGTCGGGCGCAGGCCGGTCCAGAAAGTCGCTTCGGCCAGATCGCCGCCCTGAGGATAAAGGTCGTTGACGATCATCTCCAGGGTTTCGCGCCGACGCGGGTTGAGCGACAGGTCAAAACCGGCGATTTCCGCCATGCCGCCGACGCGGATGCGGTTGTCGAAGCGGGTGATCGCGACCTTGTAGGTTTCGTCGAGAATGGTCGAAGTCGGGGCCATCGCCGGGTTGGTGATCGGCACGGTCAGCGAATACCCCTTGAGCGGGTACACCGGCGCCTTGATCCCCAGCGGCTTGAGCAATTTGGGCGAGTAACTGCCGAGGGCCAGTACGTAGCGGTCGGCGGTTTCCAGCTTGCCGTCGATCCACACGCCGTTGATGCGTTCGCCGGCGTAGTCGAGGCGCTGGATGTCCTGCTCGAAGCGAAATTCCACGCCCAACTGCTTGCACATCTCGGCCAGGCGCGTCGTGAACATCTGGCAGTCGCCGGTCTGATCATTCGGCAGGCGCAGGGCGCCGGCGAGGATGTCGGTGACGCTGGCCAGGGCCGGCTCCACACGGGCGATACCGGCACGGTCAAGCAGTTCGAACGGGACGCCGGACTCTTTCAGTACGGCGATGTCCTTGGCGGCGCCATCGAGTTGGGCCTGGGTGCGGAACAACTGGGTAGTCCCCAGGCTACGACCTTCGTAGGCAATGCCGGTCTCGGCGCGCAGTTCGTCGAGGCAGTCACGGCTGTATTCGGACAAACGCACCATGCGTTCTTTGTTTACCGCATAGCGGCTGGCGGTGCAGTTGCGCAGCATCTGCGCCATCCACAGGTATTGATCGACATCGGCAGTGGCCTTGATCGCCAGCGGTGCGTGGCGTTGCAGCAGCCACTTGATGGCCTTGAGCGGCACACCCGGAGCCGCCCAGGGCGAGGCGTAGCCTGGGGACACCTGGCCGGCATTGGCGAAACTGGTTTCCATGGCAGCGGCGGGCTGACGGTCGACCACGACCACTTCAAAGCCGGCCCGCGCCAAATAGTAGGCACTGGTCACACCAATGACGCCGCTACCCAAGACCAGAACGCGCATTTTTATATCCTCATCGCGGGCGTGGCCGCTGACGTGTGTTGTTCGAGCAATGATGAGCGCAGTTTAAAAAACAATGACCAGTGCATTTCACTATATAAATGCCTATATTTGGCGACAATTCTCGGCAAAAACCCTTTTCACAGAGGCAGATCCCCTATGCGTACCAATACCCAGACCAAGCGGGAGCTGGACAAGATCGACCGCAACATCCTGCGAATCCTGCAAACCGACGGGCGGATTTCGTTCACGGAGCTGGGAGAAAAAGTCGGGCTGTCGACCACGCCGTGCACCGAGCGCGTGCGCCGGTTGGAGCGCGAAGGGATCATCATGGGCTACAACGCGCGGCTCAACCCTCAGCATTTGAAGGGGAGTTTGCTGGTATTTGTCGAGATCAGCCTCGATTACAAGTCAGGCGACACCTTTGAGGAATTCCGCCGCGCCGTACTGAAACTGCCCCATGTACTGGAGTGCCACCTGGTGTCGGGTGACTTCGACTACCTGGTGAAGGCGCGGATTTCCGAGATGGCCTCGTACCGCAAATTGCTTGGCGACATCCTGCTCAAGCTGCCCCATGTGCGGGAGTCCAAGAGCTATATCGTGATGGAAGAAGTGAAAGAGAGCCTGAACCTGCCGATTCCCGATTAACTGGCACCCTGCTCCCACACTGTGACCGAGTACACCTGTCAGACCAATACCTGCCGGGTGCTCGCCATATAGTCGTGGATCTGCTTTTCCACCCGCGGGTGGATCAGCTCCACCGGCCGTCTCCCATTCGGGCACGGCAAGGTCTTAGTGGTGCCGAACAGCCGACAGATCAGTGGCCGCTCGTCGTACACCGTGCAACCGCTGGGGCCCAGGTGCACACAGTTCAGCTCGTCCATGGCAGCGTCCTGCTCGGCCGCAGTCTTGCGCGGCAGACGGGACATTTCTTCAGGCGAAGTGGTCACCGGCCCACAGCAGTCGTGGCAGCCGGGGACGCACTCGAACGAAGGAATCTGTCGGCGCAGTGCGCTGATCTTTTGGCTGTTGCAACTCATCGAAACACGTACCGAACGGCGAATAGACGTGGATTCTGCCGCAAAAGCCCGCGGTGAGACAGCTTCGTCCGACCGCTGTATCCTGCGTCAAATTTTCCAAACAGGGATGCTCCCATGATCGCCAGCGCCCGGCACACCGCTTCCTACTATGCCGCCACCAGCGTGCCGCAACCCGATTACCCGGTACTGACCGGCGAAATGACGGCCGACGTGTGCGTGGTCGGCGGTGGCTTTTCCGGGCTGAACACCGCCCTGGAGCTGGCCGAACGCGGCTTCAGCGTGGTGCTGCTGGAAGCCCGCAAAATCGCCTGGGGCGCCAGCGGGCGCAATGGCGGCCAATTGATTCGCGGCGTCGGCCATGGCCTCGAGCAGTTCACCCCAGTGATCGGCAGCGACGGCGTGCGCCAGATGAAGCTGATGGGCCTGGAAGCTGTGGAGATCGTGCGCGAGCGCGTCGAACGCTTCCAGATCCCCTGCGACCTGACCTGGGGCTACTGCGACCTCGCCAACAAACCCCGCGACCTGCAAGGCCTGGCCGAAGACGCCGAAGAGTTGCGCAGCCTGGGCTATCGCCACGAAGTACGCCTACTGCAAGCCAGCCAGATGAGCAGCGTGATCGGCTCGGACCGTTACGTAGGCGGCATGATCGACATGGGCTCCGGCCACCTGCACCCACTCAACCTCGCGTTGGGCGAAGCCGCCGCCGCGCAGCGACTGGGCGTGCAGTTGTTTGAGCAATCCGCCGTCACGCGCATCGACTACGGCCCCGAGATCAACGTGCACACCACCCAGGGCAACGTGCGCGCCAAGACCCTGGTGCTGGCCTGCAACGCCTACCTGAACGGCTTGAACCCGCAGTTGAGCGGCAAAGTGCTGCCTGCCGGCAGCTACATCATCGCCACCGAACCGTTGAGCGAAGCCCAGGCAGCCAGCCTGCTGCCACAGAACATGGCCGTATGCGACCAGCGGGTGACAGTGGACTACTTCCGCTTGTCCGCCGACCGACGCCTGCTGTTCGGTGGCGCCTGCCACTACTCCGGCCGCGATCCGCAGGACATCGGCGCCTATATGCGGCCGAAGATGCTCAAGGTGTTCCCGCAATTGGCCGACGTGAAGATCGATTACCAGTGGGGCGGCATGATTGGCATCGGCGCCAACCGCCTGCCGCAGATCGGCCGGCTGCCCGACCAACCCAATGTGTATTACGCCCAGGCCTACGCCGGCCATGGCCTCAACGCCACGCACCTGGCGGGCAAGCTACTGGCCGAGGCCATCAGCGGCCAGCAGCAGGGCCGTTTCGATCTGTTCGCCCAGGTGCCGCACATCACCTTCCCCGGCGGCAAGCATTTGCGCTCGCCACTGTTGGCGCTGGGGATGCTCTGGCACCGCTTAAAAGAGCTGGTGTGATCACTTGCGCCAGAACGGTTTCACCCCTTCCTGGCGCGCCTGTTCTGCGCTGAGGCCGATGTCCCTGAGCTGTTCGGCGGTCATGTCCAGCAAGGCCTTGCGCGTATGGCTGCGGTGCCAGAACAGACTCCAGCAGCTGTTGGCCGGCGCCGACAGCGTGCGTCCCTGCTCCGCTTCCAGTTCCTGACTGTGTAACGCCAACCGCACATCGCTCATGCCGCTCATTGTGTCGCCCCTCATTTACCTGTTGCCATGAGTGACTAGGATGGGCGCGCGAGCAAAACCATTACAGATCCAATCAATTTTTATTAAATCCATACAGACACTGCCTATGGACGGCTGAATCCTGTATTTTCGCTGGATCTGTACTGGTCCCCTGGGAGCGACCGCCATGACCCTTTACGTCAACCTCGCCGATTTGCTGGGCACCCGCATCGAACAAGGCTTCTACCGTCCCGGCGATCGCTTGCCTTCCGTACGCGCCTTGAGCGTGGAACACGGGGTCAGCTTGAGCACCGTGCAACAGGCCTATCGCTTGCTGGAAGATAATGGCCTGGCGATGCCCAAGCCCAAATCCGGCTACTTTGTGCCGGTCGGCCGCGAGTTGCCGGCCCTGCCTGAAGTCGGCCGCCCGGCCCAGCGCCCGGTGGACATTTCCCAGTGGGACCAGGTGCTGGAGCTGATTCGCGCCGTCCCGCGCAAAGACGTCATACAGATGGGCCGCGGCATGCCGGATGTGCTGTCACCGACCCTCAAGCCCCTGCTGCGCAGCCTCGCCCGCGTGAGCCGCCGCCAGGATCTGCCGGGGCTGTATTACGACAACATCATGGGCTGTATGGAATTGCGCGAACAGATCGCCCGGCTGTCATTGGATTCCGGCTGCCAACTGAACGCCGAAGACATTGTGGTCACCACCGGCTGCCATGAGGCGCTGTCTGCGAGCATCCGCGCCATTTGTGAACCTGGGGATATTGTCGCGGTGGATTCACCCAGCTTTCACGGTGCCATGCAGACCCTCAAGGGCCTGGGCATGAAGGCCCTGGAAATCCCCACCGACCCCATCACCGGCATCAGCCTGGAAGCCCTGGAACTGGCCCTGGAACAATGGCCGATCAAGGTCATCCAACTGACCCCCAACTGCAACAACCCGCTGGGCTACATCATGCCGGAAGCGCGCAAACGCGCCCTGCTGACCCTGGCCCAGCGCTTTGACGTGGCGATCATCGAAGACGATGTGTATGGCGAATTGGCCTACAGCTACCCGCGCCCGCGCACGATCAAATCCTTCGACGAAGACGGCCGCGTACTGCTCTGCAGTTCGTTCTCCAAAACCCTGGCGCCCGGCCTGCGCATCGGTTGGGTAGCGCCGGGGCGTTACCTGGAACGGGTGCTGCACATGAAATACATCAGCACCGGCTCCACAGCGACCCAACCGCAGATTGCGATCGCAGAATTTCTGAAAAACGGCCACTTCGAACCGCATTTGCGGCGGATGCGCACTCAATACCAGCGCAATCGCGACCTGATGCTCGATTGGGTCAGCCGCTACTTTCCGGCGGGCACACGGGCCAGCCGACCTCAGGGCAGCTTTATGCTGTGGGTCGAGTTGCCGGATGGCTTTGATACGTTGAAGCTCAACCGGATCTTGCTGGAACAAGGCGTACAGGTGGCGGTAGGCAGCATCTTCTCGGCCTCGGGCAAATACCGGAACTGCCTGCGCATGAACTACGGCGCCAAGCCGAGCCCGCAGATCGAAGAGGCCGTGCGCAAGGTCGGTGCTGCCGCGATCAAACTGCTGAACGAGGAAATGCACTGACCTTTCCCGAGAAATAGCCGTCAGATGTCGACAACCGCCCTGATCTGGAAGCGACTCCCTTGATGATGCAACGGCTATTCCCGTTTTTCCTGTTGGGAGCCCTGGCCCTCGGCGGCTGTGCCACCGTGAACGCACCGCGCGTCCCCAGCGATGCGCTGCCCGCCGCCCAGTCGTCGTTCGGCCGCTCGATCCAGGCCCAGGCCGCGCCTTACCAGGGCCGCTCCGGGTTTCGCCTGCTGCCCAACAGCAGCGAGGCGTTCATGGCCCGCGCCGAACTGATCCGCAACGCCCAGACCAGCCTCGACTTGCAGTACTACATCGTCCACGACGGTATCAGCACGCGCATGCTCGTGGACGAACTGCTCAAGGCCGCCGACCGCGGTGTGCGTGTGCGCATCCTGCTGGACGACACCACCAGCGACGGCCTCGACCAGATCATCGCCACCCTCGCCGCCCACCCCAAGATCGAAATCCGCCTGTTCAACCCGTTGCATCTGGGCCGCAGCACCGGCGTGACGCGGGCCATGGGTCGTCTGTTCAATCTGTCTTTGCAGCACCGGCGCATGCACAACAAGTTGTGGCTGGCCGACAACAGCGCAGCCATCGTCGGCGGGCGCAATCTGGGCGATGAGTATTTCGACGCCGAGCCCAACCTGAATTTCACCGACATCGACATGCTCAGCCTGGGCCCGGTGGCCGAGCAGCTCGGCCACAGCTTCGACCAGTACTGGAACAGTGCCCTGAGCAAGCCGATTGACGACTTTGTCTCCAACACGCCATCCAAAGGCGACTTGGCGACCGCACGCGCGCGCCTGCAAGACTCGCTGGCCGAATCACGCCAGCAGCATTACGCCCTGTACAACCGGCTGCGCACCTATCAGACCCAACCGCGCATGGACACCTGGCGCCGCGAGTTGATCTGGGCCTGGAACCAGGCGCTGTGGGATGCACCGAGCAAGGTGCTGGCCACGGCCGAACCGGACCCGCACTTGCTGCTCACCACCCAACTCGCGCCGGAGCTGGCAGGGGTCAATCACGAGCTGATCATGATCTCGGCGTACTTCGTGCCCGGCCAGCCGGGGCTGGTGTACCTTACCGGGCGCGCCGACGCAGGCGTGTCCGTGAGCCTGCTGACCAACGCCCTGGAGGCCACCGACGTACCGGCCGTGCACGGCGGCTACGCGCCGTATCGCAAGGCCCTGCTGGAACACGGGGTAAAACTCTACGAACTGCGCCGCCAACCGGGCGATGGCAGCGGCAGCGGCCCCCACCTGTTTCGGCGTGGCACCTTTCGCGGTTCGGACTCCAGCCTGCACAGCAAGGCGATGATCTTTGATCGGGAAAAGTCCTTCATCGGCTCGTTCAATTTCGACCCGCGTTCGGTGCTTTGGAACACCGAAGTCGGCGTATTGGTCGACAGTCCCGAACTGGCTGAACATGTGCGCAACCTGGCGCTGCAAGGCATGGCGCCAGCGTTGAGTTATGAACCGAAATTGCAGGATGGGCAGTTGGTGTGGGTGACCGAGGACAACGGCCAATTGCACACCCTGACCCGCGAGCCGGGCAGTTGGTGGCGGCGCTTCAATGCATGGTTTGCCACGTCTGTGGGCCTGGAACGCATGCTTTAAGAACAACACCGATCAACTGTGGGAGCTGACTGCACGGTAAGGTCAGGCCGGTTGCGCTGCGCCGAACGCCCCCTGGCGCAGCAGCAACACCACCAGGCCCAACGCGCCGGCCGCCATCAGGAACGGCAACGCATGCCCGCTGATCCATTGGCTCCCTGCCCCCGCCACCAACGGCCCGATCAGGCAGCCAATCCCCCACAACTGCGCTACGTGGGCATTGGCGCGCACCAGCGCATCGTCGCGATAACGCTCGCCGATCAGAATCAACGACAGGGTGAACAACCCTCCGGCACTGGCGCCGAACACCACCCACACCGGCCAGATCAACAACGTGTGCAAGGTCAGCGGAATCGCCAGGCTCGACGCCAGCAGCAACACCGCACAACTGAGGAACAGCGTGCGTCGCGGCAGGTAGTCAGCCAGCGCACCGATGGGCAATTGCAGCAGCGCATCACCCACCACCACGGTGCTGACCATCGCCAAGGCGATCTCGGCAGTGAAGCCCTGTTGCAGGCAATACACCGGCAGCAGCGTCAGAATCATCGCCTCGAACGCGGCGAATAAGGCCACCGCCCAGGCAATCGCCGGCAGGCTCAGGCAGAAGCGCCACAGGTCGGCGAAGGTCACGCTGAACGACTCGGCAGTGGGTGCACCGGAGCGTCCCAGCAACAACACGGGCGCCACCACCAATAAGCCGACACCCACCCAGAAGCCGTAGTCATGGTCGGTGCCGATCAGGCCCAGCAGCAAGGGCCCGGACAGTTGGCTCAAGGCATAGCTACAGCCATACAGCGCGACCAACCGGCCACGCCATTGCTCCACTACCAACTGGTTGATCCAGCTTTCGCCGAGGATAAACACGATGGTCAGGATCACCCCGATCATCAGCCGCAGCACCAGCCACACCGGATAGCTCGGCAAAATCGCCAGCAAACTGATGGACAGCGCCCCGCCCCACAGGCACAGGCGCATCAAATTGGCAGTGCCCAGCCACGAGGCCAAACGACTGGAAAGCTTCGCCCCCAGCAACACGCCAAAAGCTGGCATCGCCGCCATCACCCCGATGGCAAAACTGCCGTAGCCCCAGCCTTCGAGTCGCAGGGACACCAGCGGCATGCTGACCCCCAGGGCCAGGCCAACGCTGAGGACCGAGGCCAGAACGGCGAAATAAGTCGCCCAACGCATGTCCACGCTCCTGTGGATAATTCCTGAGATCACACAAAACACTGTGGGAGCGGGCTTGCTCGCGAATGCGGTAGGCCAGCCAGCTCATCTGGTACTGATACACCGTATTCGCGAGCAAGCCCGCTCCCACACGTTTACCTGCGGTGAGCCCTGAAAGTTACAGCTTGATCCAGGTCGACTTCAGCTCGGTGTATTTGTCGAACGCGTGCAGCGACTTGTCGCGACCATTACCCGATTGCTTGAAGCCACCAAACGGCGCGGTCATGTCGCCACCATCGTATTGGTTGACCCACACGCTACCGGCACGCAGCGCCTTGGCGGTCAGGTGCGCCTTGGAGATGTCCGACGTCCACACTGCTGCGGCCAGGCCGTAGATGGTGTCGTTGGCGATCTCGACCGCTTCTTCGGCACTGTCGAAGGTGATCACCGACAGGACTGGGCCAAAGATCTCTTCCTTGGCGATTTTCATGGCGTTGGTCACACCGTCGAAAATCGTCGGTTCAACATAGGTGCCACCGGTTTCTTCCAGGGTGCGCTTGCCGCCCGCCACCAGCTTGGCGCCATCGGCGTGACCGGCTTCGATATACGACAGCACCGTGTTCATCTGCTGGGTGTCCACCAGTGCACCGACGTTGGTCGCCGGGTCCAGCGGGTTGCCGGGCTTCCAGCCCTTGAGGGCCTCGATCACCATGGGCAGGAATTTGTCCTTGATGGAGCGCTCCACGAGCAGACGCGAACCGGCGGTGCAGACTTCGCCCTGGTTGAAGGCGATGGCGCCGGCGGCGGATTCGGCAGCGGCTTGCAGGTCCGGGGCGTCGGCGAACACGATGTTCGGGCTCTTGCCGCCGGCTTCCAGCCATACACGCTTCATGTTCGACTCGCCGGAGCGGATCAACAGCTGCTTGGCGATCTTGGTCGAACCCGTGAACACCAAGGTGTCGACGTCCATGTGCAGCGCCAGCGCGTTACCTACGGTATGGCCGTAACCTGGCAACACGTTGAACACGCCTTTTGGAATACCGGCCTCAACGGCCAGGGCAGCGATGCGGATGGCAGTCAACGGAGACTTTTCGGACGGTTTGAGAATCACCGAGTTACCTGTGGACAACGCCGGGCCGAGTTTCCAGCAGGCCATCATCAGCGGGAAGTTCCACGGCACGATGGCAGCGACGACGCCCACCGGCTCGCGCGTCACCAGGCCCAATTGGTCGTGAGGGGTGGCCGCGACTTCGTCGTAGATCTTGTCGATCGCCTCGCCGCTCCAGCTCAGCGCGTTGGCTGCACCGGGCACGTCGATATTCAGGGAGTCACTGATCGGCTTGCCCATGTCCAGGGTTTCGAGCAGCGCCAACTCTTCGGCATTGGCCTTGAGCAACGCGGCGAAACGGATCATGGTGGCTTTGCGCTTGGCCGGCGCCAGGCGCGACCAGACACCGGAATTGAAGGTGGCGCGGGCGTTTTCCACGGCGCGCTGGGCGTCGGTGGCGTCACAGCTGGCCACGCTGGCCAGCAGGCGGCCATCGACCGGGCTGATGCATTCGAACGTGTCGCTGGAAGCTGCGGCGGTGTATTCGCCGTTGATGTAGGCGCGGCCTTCGATCTTCAGGTCCTTGGCGCGTTGTTCCCAATCGGCACGGGTCAGGGTGGTCATGCGAGTGTCCTCCTCTTATTGAATACAAGGGCCAGGTGATGTCCCCCGGCAGCCTCAAAGAATTCTTGCCCGGCCAGCCTGCTGTTCGGCTCAAGGCAGCTGCCACCCTAAACCAGCGGCTGGGGATGTTTCAATATATTTGACACAAGCGCGGCAAACGCCCTTGCGATGTTCATTTTAATAAACATAGACTTTGGACTCCCCCACCGCAGGCCAGACGGGACACGCACATGAGCATCCAGGACATCGTCGACTTCAGCCAAGCCAAGACCCCCGCCGACCGTTACCGCCCCGCCGCCGAGAAAGTCCTCAAGGGCGACCCCGAGCAAACGATCTACAACCACTACAACAGCCCATGCGGCCAGATGAGTGCCGGCGTCTGGGAAGGTGAAGTCGGACAGTGGAAGGTCAATTACACCGAGCATGAGTACTGCGAGATTGTGCAGGGTGTTTCGGTGCTGCGTGATGCCGACGGCAACGCCAAGACCTTGCGTGCTGGCGATCGTTTCGTGATCCCCGCGGGTTTCAGCGGCACCTGGGAAGTACTGGAGCCGTGCCGCAAGATCTACGTGGTGTTCGAACAAAAAGCCTGATCAACAAATCCGGCGCAAAAAAAAGCCCGTATCGTGAGATACGGGCTTTTTTTCACAAGGAGGAAAATCAATTACTTGATTTTGCCTTCTTTGTAGATCACGTGCTTGCGAACGCGCGGGTCGAACATTTTCTTTTCGAGCTTGTCCGGGGTAGTACGCTTGTTCTTGTCGGTAGTGTAGAAGTGACCAGTACCGGCGCTAGAGATCATTCGAATCAATTCACGCATGATAGAGCTCCTTAGATCTTGCCAGCGGCGCGGATTTCGGCCAGCACGACAGTGATGCCGCGCTTGTCGATGATACGCATGCCTTTGGCAGATACACGCAGGCGAACAAAACGTTTCTCTTCTTCAACCCAGAAGCGGTGATGCTGCAGGTTCGGCAGGAAACGACGACGGGTTTTGTTATTTGCGTGGGAAATGTTATTCCCAGTCACCGGACCCTTACCGGTAACTTGACAGACTCTCGACATGCCTCAGCCCTCTAAAACCACATGCCCAACCCGGCATGGGTTGGCCGCTTAATCTCTCAGTCATTTGGCGCCAGGCGCCGCGTTTCTTTAGGGTCTTACCGGCTACACCTACAAGCGAAGGAACCGGGCCCCTAGAAAAGAGCGCTGCTTTATACCAGAAAGACCCTGGTGCAACAACAGCCCGTGTGTTTTTACCGGTGTAAATCTAGGCAAAACACACCTGAACCGTTGCCAGGAGGGGCCGCTGTCACAGCCGACCGCTCGTCGCACAGAATGATTTACAGCGCCCGCAGGCACGATGAAGTGCTCGGCGAAACGCGCTGAGGCGCCATGAAAACAGCATTTGAAGCAAAAGCACAGGCAAAAATGGACTAGTCATTTTTCAATCAGACCTCTACGGTAGGCCTTTTCCAGACTGCACTCGCAGATGGGCCTTCGATCTGCAAAGGAAACCGAACATGCGCCTCGCTGCCCTACCGCTATTGCTAGCCCCTCTATTTATCGCCCCGCTGGCCACTGCCGCCAACAACTTGAGCGTCTGCACCGAGGCCAGCCCCGAAGGGTTCGATGTGGTGCAGTACAACTCATTGACCACCACCAATGCCTCGGCCGACGTGCTGATGAACCGCCTGGTGGACTATGACGCAGCCGCCGGCAAGCTGGTGCCAAGCCTGGCGGACAGCTGGGACGTCTCGCCGGATGGCCTGACGTACACCTTCAAGCTGCACCCGGACGTGAAATTCCACCGCACCGAATACTTCACCCCGAGCCGCACCCTGACTGCCGAAGATGTGCGCTTCAGCTTCGAACGCATGCTCGACCCGGCCAACCCCTGGCACAAGATTGCCCAGAGCGGCTTCCCCCACGCGCAATCGCTGCAACTGCCAGCGCTGGTGAAGAAGATCGACGCCCTCGACCCACTCACCGTGCGCTTCACCCTCGACCACGCCGACTCCACCTTCCTCGCCGCCCTGAGCATGGGTTTTGCCTCGATCTACCCGGCCGAATACGCCGACAAACTGCTCAAGGCCGGTACGCCGGAGAAGCTCAACAGCCAGCCCATCGGCACCGGTCCGTTCATCTTCAGCCGTTTCCAGAAAGACGCCGTGGTGCGCTACAAGGCCAACCCGGATTATTTCGCCGGCAAACCCGCTGTGGATAACTTGATCTTCGCCATCACGCCGGATGCCAACGTACGCCTGCAGAAACTGCACCGTGATGAATGCCAGATCGCCCTGTCGCCCAAGCCCCTGGACGTGGGTGAGGCCGAAAAGGACCCTGCGCTGAAGGTCGAGAAAACCCCGGCCTTCATGACCGCCTTCGTTGCCATCAACAGCCAGCACCCGCCGCTGGACAAGCCCGAAGTACGCCAGGCCATCAACCTCGCCTTCGACAAGGCCAGCTACCTCAAGGCCGTGTTTGAAGGCACCGCCGAAGCCGCCAACGGCCCTTACCCGCCCAATACCTGGGGCTACGCCAAGGATCTGCCGGGTTATCCACAGGACCTCGCCAAAGCCAGGACCCTGCTGGACCGCGCCGGGCTCAAGGACGGCTTCAAGACCACCATCTGGACACGGCCCACCGGCAGCCTGCTGAACCCCAACCCGAACCTTGGTGCACAATTGCTGCAAGCCGACCTGGCCAAGGTCGGTATCCAGGCCGATATCCGCGTGATCGAATGGGGCGAACTGATTCGCCGCGCCAAAGCCGGCGAGCACGATCTGCTGTTCATGGGCTGGGCCGGCGACAACGGCGACCCGGATAACTTCCTGACCCCGCAGTTCTCTTGTGCCGCAGTGAAATCCGGCACCAACTTCGCCCGTTACTGCGACCCTGCCCTCGACAAACTGATAAGCGCTGGCAAGACCACCAACGAGCAAGGGGTGCGCAGCAAGCTGTACCAGCAGGCCCAGGCGCAGATCCAGCAACAGGCGCTGTGGCTGCCACTGGCGCACCCGACCGCGTTTGCCCTGGCACGCAAGAATGTCCAGGGCTATCAAGTGAGCCCGTTCGGCCGCCAGGACTTTTCGAAAGTCCGCGTCAAGCCCTGAACACTCGCCCCGCCCCCCATGGGGCGGGTCTATATCCAGCCGTATTCCGCCATCGACAAGGGGTCCCCGTCCCCCACGATGATGTGATCGAGTACCCGCACGTCCACCACTTCCAGGGCCTTTTGCAGCAACTTGGTCAATTTTCGATCAGCTGCACTGGGCTCAAGGCTGCCGGAAGGGTGGTTGTGACACAGGATCAAGGCCGCGGCGTTGTATGCCAGGGCACGCTTGACCACTTGCCGCGGATAAACCACGGCGGTGTCGATAGTGCCTTGGGACAACGCCTCGAACCCCAGCACCCGATGCTTCGAGTCGAGAAACAGGCAGCCGAAAACCTCATGGGGCTCATGCCGCAATAGCGCCTTGAGGTAATCACGTACCGCTACCGGGCTTTCCAGCACCGAGTCACTGCGCAAACGCTCTGCCAGGTGCCGCCGGGACATTTCGAGCACCGCCTGCAACTGCGCAAACTTGGCCGGCCCCAAGCCCAGATGCTGGCTGAACAAGCTCTGACTGGCCTCCAACAGTGGGCGCAAACCGCCAAATTGCGTCAGCAAATGGCGCGCCAGGTCCACCGCACTCCTGCCGGAAACCCCCGTGCGCAGGAAGATCGCCAGCAACTCGGCATCCGAAAGGCTCTTCGCCCCCCATTCCAACAGTTTCTCCCGTGGCCGCTCCGCCACAGGCCAATCGCGAATACTCATCCCACCTCCCTCTTCGTAAGCGCCATGGCATGCACGCCGCTGTTGCCTGGCGGACGCTGTGTTATCGTAAGCCCTCTTTTTTGCATGTGATTTCCCCTGGGGAGGGGGTATCGCAGGCGTCACTGAACTGGCATCACTGAACTGGAAAGGCAAACCAATGCAGCGTCTGTATCGGAAACGCATCGTTCTCGGCGTCGGCGGCGGCATTGCCGCCTACAAGAGCGCAGAACTGGTTCGCAGGCTCCTGGACCAGGGCGCCGAAGTGCGCGTGGTCATGACCCGCGGTGGCAGTGAGTTCATTACCCCTCTGACCATGCAGGCGCTGTCCGGCCACCCGGTTCACCTGGACCTGCTGGACCCGGCCGCCGAAGCCGCCATGGGCCACATCGAGCTGGCCAAATGGGCCGACCTGGTACTGATCGCCCCGGCCACCGCCGACCTGATCGCCCGCCTGGCCCAAGGCATCGCCGATGACCTGCTGACCACCTTGGTACTGGCCACCGACGCCACCGTCGCCATCGCCCCAGCCATGAACCAGGCCATGTGGCGCGACCCGGCCACCCAGGCCAACACCCAACTCCTGCAAAGCCGTGGCCTCAAGGTGTTCGGCCCGGCCTCCGGCAGCCAGGCCTGCGGTGACGTCGGCATGGGTCGCATGCTTGAAGCCACCGACCTGGCGTTGTGCGCCGCGGAGTGCTTCCAACACCTGGCCCTGACCGGCAAGCACGTGCTGATCACCGCCGGGCCGACCCAGGAAAACATCGACCCGGTGCGCTACATCACCAACCATAGCTCAGGAAAAATGGGCTTTGCCTTGGCGGAAGCGGCGGTCGAGGCAGGCGCACGCGTCACCCTGATCACCGGCCCGGTGCATTTGCCGACCCCCGATCGCGTCACGCGAATCGACGTCGTCAGCGCACGGGACATGCTTGCGGCCTGTGAAGCGGCGATTCCGTGCGACCTGTTTATCGCCTCGGCAGCGGTTGCGGATTACCGCCCGGAAGTCGTCGCCCCGCAAAAGCTCAAGAAAGACCCTACGAGCGGTGACGGCCTGCTCCTGCAAATGGTGCGCAACCCAGACATCCTGGCCACCATTGCCACCCGTCCGGACCGTCCGTTCAGCGTTGGTTTCGCCGCCGAGACCGAGCACCTGCTGGACTATGCTTCGCGCAAATTGAAAGACAAAAACCTCGACCTGATCGTTGCCAACGATGTCGCCAACCCGAGCATCGGCTTCAACAGTGAGGAAAACGCCTGCAGCGTGATCGACCGCGAGCTGCACGCCACCCTTTTCGCCCAGACCAGCAAAGGCAAGATTGCCCGCCAACTGATCTCATTTATCGCCCAACGGCTGAACCAGGTTTAATTTCCATGCACGCTTTGCAAGCCAAGATCCTCGACCCCCGCATCGGCACCGACTTCCCACTGCCGGCCTACGCCACCGAAGGCTCCGCCGGCCTGGACCTGCGCGCCATGCTCAAGGAAGACACCGTCCTTGAACCGGGCCAGACCGTCCTGATTCCCACCGGCCTGTCGATCTACATCGGCGATCCGGGCCTGGCCGCGCTGGTTCTGCCGCGCTCGGGCCTGGGCCATAAACACGGGATCGTGCTGGGCAACCTGGTCGGCCTGATCGACTCGGACTACCAGGGCGAGTTGATGGTGTCGTGCTGGAACCGTGGCCAGACCGCGTTCAACATCGCCGTCGGCGAGCGCATCGCGCAGCTGGTGCTGGTGCCGGTGGTGCAGGCGCACTTCGAACTGGTTACGGAATTTGCTGAAACACAACGTGGCGCAGGCGGCTTTGGCCATTCTGGCAGCCACTGACTACGCTGAATCAAACCGGGCAGCCCAGCCCGGTTCGATGCCACCGCATGGCTTTTCGGGATGAAGAATGCGCGGACCTAATCAGCGAGATTTCACGAGCTAAATCAACAGATTACGCACGATGAAGCACGGAGCGACTGCTCCGATGGCACTTTTGCACCACGAACTCTCTGCCGAAAAAGCCGTCATACCCTTCAGTTTGAGCCTGCCGGTCAGCCGCTTTACGGCCAGCCTTGCCCCTTTCAGATGGAGTTTCCCCCCGCGATGAGTACCGCAGCCCGAGTAGCCCCGACATTCCCCGACAGCATCTTTCGCGCCTACGACATTCGTGGCGTAGTGCCCAAGACCCTGACCGCCGAAACCGCCTACTGGATCGGCCGCGCCATTGGCGCCCAAAGCCTGGCGCAGGATGAGCCCAATGTCTCGGTTGGCCGTGACGGCCGCCTGTCTGGCCCGGAGTTGGTGGAGCAACTGATCCAGGGGCTGGCCGACAGTGGTTGCCACGTCAGCGACGTCGGCCTGGTGCCAACACCGGCGCTGTACTACGCCGCCAACGTCCTGGCCGGCAAGTCCGGGGTGATGCTCACCGGCAGCCATAACCCGTCGGACTACAACGGCTTCAAGATTGTCATCGCTGGCGACACCCTGGCCAACGAACAGATCCAGGCCCTGCACACACGCCTGAAGACCAACGACCTGAGCAGCGGCAAAGGCAGCATCACCAAGGTCGACATCCTGCCGCGCTACGCCGATGAAATTACCCGCGACGTCAAGCTCGCCCGCCGCCTCAAAGTGGTCGTGGACTGCGGCAACGGCGCGGCCGGCGTGATCGCACCGCAACTGCTCGAAGCGCTGAACTGTGAAGTGATCCCGCTGTTCTGCGAAGTCGACGGCCACTTCCCCAACCACCACCCGGACCCGGGCAAGCCCGAAAACCTGGTGGACCTGATCGCCAAGGTCAAGGAAACCGGGGCTGATGTCGGCCTGGCCTTCGACGGCGACGGTGACCGCGTCGGCGTAGTGACCGAAACCGGCGAGATCGTGTTCCCAGACCGCCTGCTGATGCTGTTCGCCCGTGACGTGGTGGCGCGCAACCCCAACGCCGAGATCATCTTCGACGTCAAGTGCACCCGCCGCCTCACCCCGCTGATCAAGGAATATGGCGGCCGCCCGCTAATGTGGAAGACCGGCCACTCGTTGATCAAAAAGAAAATGAAAGAAACCGGCGCCCTGTTGGCCGGCGAAATGAGCGGTCACGTGTTCTTCAAGGAACGCTGGTTCGGTTTTGACGACGGCATTTACAGCGCCGCTCGTCTGCTGGAGATCCTCAGCAAGGAAAAATCCACGGCCCAAGAGCTGTTTGAGACCTTCCCGAATGATATTTCTACGCCAGAGATCAATATCCATGTGACCGAGGAGAGCAAATTCAGCATCATTGACGCACTGCACGATGCGCAATGGGGCGAAGGCGCCAACCTGACCACCATTGATGGTGTGCGAGTCGATTACGCCAAAGGCTGGGGCCTGGTTCGCGCGTCCAACACCACACCGGTGCTGGTCCTGCGTTTCGAGGCGGATACCGAGGCTGAGTTGCAGCGCATCAAGGACGTGTTCCACGCCCAGTTGAAACGTGTTGCCCCTGATCTCCAATTACCGTTCTGATTTTTTGCACCGGAGCCCTGAATGACCCTCGAACGCGAAGCCGCTGCCAACACCGCCAAGGTCCTTTCCGAAGCGTTGCCTTACATTCGACGCTACGTCGGCAAGACGCTGGTGATCAAATACGGCGGCAATGCCATGGAAAGCGAAGAGCTGAAAACCGGCTTTGCCCGTGACATCGTGCTGATGAAAGCCGTGGGGATCAACCCGGTGGTGGTCCACGGTGGCGGCCCGCAGATCGGCGACCTGCTCAAGCGCTTGTCGATCGAGAGTCATTTCATCGATGGCATGCGCGTGACTGACGCACAGACCATGGATGTGGTGGAAATGGTCCTCGGTGGCCAGGTGAACAAGGACATCGTCAACCTGATCAACCGCCACGGCGGCAGCGCCATTGGCCTGACCGGCAAGGACGCGGAACTGATACGCGCGAAAAAACTGACAGTCACCCGTCAGACGCCGGAAATGACCCAGCCGGAAATCATCGACATCGGCCAGGTGGGCGAAGTGATCGGTATCAACACCGACCTGCTGAACCTGCTGGTCAAGGGTGACTTTATCCCGGTGATCGCGCCTATCGGCGTGGGCGCCAACGGCGAGTCCTACAACATCAACGCCGACCTGGTAGCAGGCAAGGTGGCGGAAGCGCTGAAGGCTGAAAAGCTGATGCTGCTGACCAACATCGCCGGCCTGATGGACAAGGAAGGCAAGGTGCTGACCGGCTTGACCACGCAACAAGTGGACGAGTTGATCGCCGATGGCACCATCTACGGCGGCATGCTGCCGAAGATCCGTTGCGCACTGGAAGCGGTGCAAGGTGGCGTGGGCAGCTCGCTGATCCTCGACGGCCGGGTTCCGAATGCAATCCTCCTGGAAATCTTCACCGATACCGGTGTGGGCACACTGATCAGTAACCGCAAGCGTCCTTAAACGCTACAAACAAAAGGCCCCGCTCAATCTGATTGAGCGGGGCCTTTTTTATGTGCGCTGAACCTGTAGACCAATGGAGATCCCCTTTTGGGAGCGGGCTTGCTCGCGAAAGCGGAGTGTCAGTCAGCAGATATGTTTCTGAAACACCGTATTCGCGAGCAAGCTCGCTCCCACACAAGCCCACCCCACAGGACTTACTGCGTCAGACGCCAAACTGCTCGCGGTACGCACGCACCGCCGGCAAATGCTGCTTGAGCTGCGGATCATCTTCCAGGAACTGCAGCACCTGGTTCAGCGACACGATGCTCACCACCGGAATGCCGAAATCGCGCTCCACTTCCTGGATCGCCGACAATTCACCGTTGCCACGCTCCTGGCGGTTCAGCGCGATCAGCACGCCAGCGGCCTTGGCGCCGTCTTGGGAAGCGATGATCTGCATCACTTCGCGGATGGCGGTGCCAGCGGTGATCACGTCGTCGATGATCAGCACGTCACCCTTGAGCGGCGCCCCGACCAGACTGCCGCCTTCGCCGTGGGCCTTGGCCTCTTTACGGTTGAAGCACCAAGGCAGATCCTGCCCATGATGCTCCGCCAACGCCACGGCCGTAGCGGCCGCCAAAGGAATGCCCTTGTAGGCTGGGCCAAACAGCACATCAAAGGAAATACCGCTTTCAACGATGGCCGCTGCGTAGAAACGACCCAGTTGCGCCAGGGCCGAGCCCGAGTTGAACAAGCCTGCATTGAAGAAGTACGGGCTGGTGCGCCCGGACTTCAAAGTGAACTCACCGAAGCGCAAAACGCCGCGATCGATGGCAAAACGAATGAAATCGCGTTGATACGCCTGCATGAAAAAAGCCTCAGATACCACGGATTTAGCTAATTAGGTAGACGGCGTGTATCATACACGCACGCGATTTTTGGGGCCATTTATGCGGATCATCAGTGTGAACGTTAATGGTATTCAGGCTGCAGTCGAGCGTGGTTTGCTCAGTTGGCTGCAAGCCCAGAATGCCGACGTCATCTGCCTGCAGGACACCCGCGCCTCCGCCTTTGAACTGGACGACCCAGCCTTCCAACTGGATGGCTACTTCCTTTATGCCTGCGATGCCGAAGTGCCCACCCAAGGTGGCGTGGCTTTGTACTCGCGGTTGCAACCCAAGGCGGTCATCAGCGGCCTCGGCTTCGAGACAGCCGACCGCTACGGGCGCTACCTGCAAGCCGATTTCGACAAGGTCAGCATCGCGACCTTGCTGCTTCCTTCGGGGCAGAACGGCGATGAAGACTTGAACCAGAAGTTCAAGCTAATGGACGATTTCGCCCGTTACCTTGATAAACAGCGACGCAAGCGTCGCGAGTACATTTATTGTGGCTCGCTGTACGTGGCGCAACAGAAGCTGGATATCAAGAACTGGCGTGACAGCCAGCAATCCCCGGGCTTCCTGGCGCCGGAACGGGCCTGGATGGACGAGATTGTCGGCAACATGGGTTATGTCGATGCCCTGCGCGAAGTCAGCCGCGAAGGCGACCAGTACAGCTGGTGGCCAGACAACGAACAGGCCGAGATGCTCAACCTGGGCTGGCGTTTCGACTACCAGTTGCTGACCCCTGGCCTGCGCCGGTTTGTTCGCAGCGCACGCTTGCCGCGCCAGCCGCGCTTCTCGCAGCACGCGCCGCTGATCGTGGACTACGACTGGACACTGACCATCTAAGGTCTTTTTCCAGGCACAAAAAAACCGACATCGCTGTCGGTTTTTTTGTGAGCGTTCATTATTTGATCAGGCGCCAGGTCAAGGGATAGCGGTAGGCGATGCCCTTGTTGGCCTTGATCGCGCCGATGATCGTCAGCGCCACACCGGCGATGGCCAGCGCCGTCATCAGGAAAAACCCGATGACCGCAAAAGCCAACACGATGCAAACAATCCAGGCGATGGCCACGGTGATCTGGAAATTCAGCGCCTCCTTGCCCTGATCATCAATGAACGGGTCCAATTCCTTCTTCATCTGCCACAGGATCAGCGGCCCCACGACGCTGCCGAAGGGGAATATAAACCCCAGAAACGCCGCGAGATGGCACAACATCGCGCCCTGGCGCACTTCGTAGGAAGGCGTAGGTACCGGCACTTGGTTGTCATTCATGGCGCTTCTCCTTGAGACGGGTTCAGTCAGCCAGTGCGGCGTTCTGCAGTTCGAAGATCTCGGTCATGCCCTTCTGGGCCAGGGCGAGCATGGCGTTCAGCTCGGCCGGCTGGAATGGCGCGCCTTCGGCGGTGCCCTGCACTTCGATGAAACCACCGGTGCTGGTCATCACCACGTTCAGGTCGGTCTCGGCAGCCGAGTCTTCCAGGTAGTCCAGGTCCAGTACAGGCTCGCCCTGGTACATGCCCACCGATACGGCGGCGATCATTTGCTTGAGCGGGTCGCCACCTTTCAGGCCGCCACGCTTCTTGATCACTTTGAGTGCATCAACCAGGGCCACCATGGCGCCGGTGATGGATGCCGTGCGGGTGCCGCCGTCAGCCTGGATCACGTCGCAGTCGACGTACAGGGTCACATCGCCCAGCTTGGACATGTCCAGCGCCGCGCGCAGGGAACGGCCGATCAGGCGCTGGATCTCCAGGGTGCGCCCGCCTTGCTTGCCACGGCTGGCTTCACGCTGGTTACGCTCGCCGGTGGCGCGCGGCAGCATGCCGTACTCGGCAGTCAACCAACCCTGGCCCTGGCCTTTGAGGAAACGTGGCACGCCGTTTTCGACGCTGACGGTGCAGATCACCTTGGTATCGCCAAACTCGACCAGTACAGAACCCTCGGCGTGTTTGGTGTAGTTGCGGGTGATGCGGATCGAGCGGAGCTGATCGGCAACGCGACCACTTGGACGTTTCATAGGGGATACCTGTACAGAGGACGAAAAACTGCCGGCCATTATAGAGCCGCGAACCGATTCGGGGCACGCCTAAAAAATTCGCTTACGAATGCTCGGGCCGTCGCCCATTGTTTGGGCGCGCTCGCCCCACTGCGCTACAATCCTGCGCCTTCTTAACCATCAGCCCGTGTACACGGGCTGCAACGCGAGGTACCTCCATGGTGCACAGCATGACCGCCTTCGCCCGCGTCGAAAAAGCCGGCGTCCAAGGCACCCTGAGCTGGGAACTGCGCTCGGTCAACAGCCGCTACCTGGAGCCGCACCTGCGCCTGCCGGAATCGTTCCGCGACCTCGAAGGCGCCGTCCGTGAAGCACTGCGTCAGGGCATCTCCCGCGGCAAGCTGGAGTGCACCCTGCGTTTTACCGAGGAAACCACCGGCAAGCCGCTGCAGGTAGACCGCGACCGCGCCGCGCAACTGGTCGCCGCCGCCGAGACCATCGCCGGCTTGATCAAGCAACCCGCCGCGCTGAACCCCCTGGAAGTCCTGGCCTGGCCCGGCGTGCTGGTGGCCGACGCCAGCGACCCGCAAGCCCTCAACGCCGAAGCCCTCGCCCTGTTCAACCAGGGCTTGAAGGAACTGAAAGCCGGCCGCGAGCGTGAAGGCGCCGAACTGGCCCGTTTGATCAACGAACGCCTGACGTCGATCGAAGAAGACGTGGTCACCCTGCGCGAGCTGGTACCGCAGATGCTGGCGACCCAACGCCAGAAGGTCCTCGATCGCTTCACCGACATGAAAGCCGACCTCGACCCGACGCGCCTGGAGCAGGAAATGGTGCTGTTGGCGCAAAAGAGCGACGTCGCCGAAGAGCTCGACCGCCTGAGCACCCACATCCTTGAAGTGCGCCGCGTGCTCAAGTCCGCCGGCGCCGCCGGTCGGCGCCTGGACTTCCTGATGCAGGAACTCAACCGGGAAGCCAATACACTGGGTTCCAAGGCGTTCGATCCGCGCAGCACACAAGCGGCGGTCAACCTTAAAGTGTTGATCGAGCAGATGCGCGAACAAGTACAGAATATTGAGTAAGGCAACTTCCATGACCCACAGCACCGGCACCCTTTACATCATTTCCGCGCCTTCGGGCGCGGGCAAGAGCAGCCTGGTCAAGGCCTTGACCGACGCTGACGCGCAGATCCGCATCTCGGTCTCCCACACCACCCGCGCCATGCGCCCGGGTGAGGTCAACGGCGTGCACTATCACTTCGTCGAGCGCACCGAATTCGTCAAGATGATCGAACACGGCGACTTCCTCGAGCGCGCCGAAGTCTTCGGCAACCTCTACGGCACCTCGCAAAGCCACCTGCAGCAGACCCTGGACGAAGGCCACGACCTGATCCTGGAAATCGACTGGCAGGGCGCCGAGCAAGTACGCAAGCTGATGCCCCAGGCGCGCTCGATCTTCATCCTGCCGCCATCCCTCGACGCCTTGCACCAGCGCCTGACCAACCGCGGCCAGGACAGCGACGAGATCATCGAAGGCCGCATGCGTGAAGCCGTCAGCGAAATGAGCCACTACGTCGACTACGACTACCTGATCATCAACGACGACTTTTCCCACGCGCTGGATGATTTGAAGGCGATTTTCCGCACCAATCAGCTCCAGCAAAAGCGTCAACAGCAGCGTTTCGGCAAATTATTGGCTGAACTGCTCGGCTGATTGGCTCTTCCCAAAACCGCTGCAAGGGCTTTACATTGGCACTTGCGGCGGTTTACGAAGGCTCGCGAAAAATCAGCGCTTCCCTAAACGCTGGTGATTTTTTAAACTGTTCAGTCCGCTCGCCCAACCGGGCAGCGCGCATCTTGCATTCGCTCCGAGGAATACCATGGCCCGCGTAACCGTTGAAGACTGCCTAGAACACGTGGATAACCGCTTTGAGCTGGTCATGCTCTCTACCAAGCGTGCCCGTCAACTGGCCACTGGCGGCAAAGAGCCACTGGTCCAGTGGGAAAACGACAAGCCTACCGTTGTAGCCCTGCGTGAAATCGCTGAAGGCCTGATGAGCTACGAGTTCATCGCCAACGCTGAAATCGTTGAAGACGAACCGCTGTTTGCAGCGTTCGAGGACGAGTCCAACGAGGCCGTCTAAGCCTATGCCTGGTCGACGTAGCACGGCGCGGGGTCACAGCCATCGGCAGGAGTTAACACTTTGCCGAGCATAGACGCCCTCGCCGATCGCTTATCGGCCTACCTCGGCCCAGACCAGGTCAACCTGGTCCGCCGAGCGTATTTCTACGCCGAACAAGCCCATGACGGCCAACGCCGCCGCAGTGGCGAGGCGTATGTCACCCATCCTCTTGCGGTGGCAAACATTCTTGCCGACATGCACATGGACCATCAGAGCCTGATGGCCGCGATGCTGCATGACGTGATCGAAGACACCGGCATCGCCAAGGAAGCGCTCAGCGCACAATTTGGCGAAACCGTGGCCGAACTGGTCGACGGGGTCAGCAAACTGACCCAGATGAACTTCGAGACCAAGGCCGAAGCCCAGGCGGAAAACTTCCAGAAGATGGCCATGGCCATGGCCCGCGACATCCGGGTGATCCTGGTCAAGCTGGCCGACCGGCTGCACAACATGCGCACGCTGGAAGTGCTGTCCGGCGAAAAACGCCGGCGCATCGCCAAGGAAACCCTGGAAATCTACGCGCCCATCGCCAACCGGCTGGGCATGCACGCCATTCGTATCGAATTCGAAGACCTCGGCTTCAAGGCCATGCACCCGATGCGTTCGGCGCGCATCTACCAGGCGGTCAAGCGCGCCCGGGGCAACCGCAAGGAAATCGTCAACAAGATCGAAGAGTCCCTGAGCCATTGCCTGGCGATCGACGAGATCGAGGGCGAAGTCAGCGGCCGGCAGAAACACATCTACGGCATCTACAAGAAGATGCGCGGCAAGCGCCGGGCCTTCAACGAGATCATGGACGTGTATGCGTTCCGGATCATCGTCGACAAGGTCGACACCTGCTACCGCGTGCTGGGCGCTGTACATAATTTGTACAAGCCCCTGCCGGGCCGCTTCAAGGACTACATCGCGATTCCCAAGGCCAACGGCTATCAGTCGTTGCATACCACGCTGTTCGGTATGCATGGCGTGCCGATCGAGATCCAGATCCGCACCCGCGAAATGGAAGAGATGGCCAACAACGGCATTGCCGCCCACTGGCTGTACAAGTCCAGCGGCGACGAGCAGCCGAAGGGCACCCATGCCCGCGCGCGCCAGTGGGTCAAAGGCGTGCTGGAAATGCAGCAACGTGCCGGCAACTCCCTCGAGTTCATCGAAAGCGTGAAGATCGACCTGTTCCCGGACGAGGTCTACGTGTTCACGCCCAAAGGCCGGATCATGGAGCTGCCCAAGGGCTCCACGGCGGTCGACTTTGCCTACGCCGTGCACACCGACGTGGGCAACAGCTGCATTGCCTGTCGGATCAATCGTCGTCTCGCACCGCTGTCCGAGCCACTGCAAAGCGGCTCCACGGTCGAGATCGTCAGCGCACCGGGCGCCCGCCCGAACCCGGCCTGGCTCAACTTCGTGGTCACCGGCAAGGCGCGCACCCACATCCGACACGCCCTCAAGCTGCAACGTCGCTCCGAGTCCATCAGCCTCGGCGAGCGCCTGCTGAACAAGGTGCTCAACGGTTTCGACAGCGCCCTAGACAAGATCCCGGCCGAACGCGTGCAGGCGATGCTCCACGAGTACCGCCAGGAAACCATCGAAGACTTGCTGGAAGACATCGGCCTGGGCAACCGCATGGCCTACGTGGTCGCCCGCCGCCTGCTTGGCGAAGGCGAACAACTGCCAAGCCCCGAAGGCCCGCTGGCGATTCGCGGCACCGAAGGCCTGGTGCTCAGCTACGCCAAGTGCTGCACGCCGATCCCGGGCGACCCGATTGTCGGGCACCTGTCGGCGGGCAAAGGCATGGTGGTGCACCTGGACAACTGCCGCAACATCACCGAGATCCGCCACAACCCGGAAAAATGCATCCAGCTGTCGTGGGCCAAGGATGTTACCGGCGAATTCAACGTCGAACTGCGCGTCGAACTGGAACACCAGCGCGGCCTGATCGCCTTGCTGGCCAGCAGCGTCAATGCGGCCGATGGCAATATCGAAAAAATCAGCATGGACGAACGCGATGGTCGCATCAGCGTGGTCCAGCTGGTAGTCAGCGTGCACGACCGTGTGCACCTGGCCCGCGTGATCAAGAAACTGCGCGCCCTGACCGGAGTGATCCGCATCACCCGCATGCGTGCATAACCTGTCTCTTACAAGGAGTCACTCATGACCAAGACTGTTATCACCAGCGACAAGGCCCCAGCCGCCATCGGCACTTACTCCCAGGCCATCAAGGCGGGCAACACCGTCTACATGTCCGGCCAGATCCCGCTGGACCCAAAGACCATGGAACTGGTGGAAGGCTTCGAAGCACAGACCGTGCAGGTCTTCGAAAACCTCAAGTCCGTGGCTGAAGCGGCCGGCGGTTCGTTCAAGGACATCGTCAAGCTGAACATCTTCCTCACCGACCTGAGCCACTTCGCCAAGGTCAACGAGATCATGGGCAAATACTTCGAACAACCCTACCCAGCCCGCGCCGCCATCGGCGTAGCCGCCCTGCCAAAGGGTGCGCAGGTTGAGATGGACGCGATTCTGGTCATCGAGTAAAACACCCGGCGCAGCCTCACGGGCTGCGCCGACTTTGTTTCAGAAGGATTTCGTAATGCGCAAAGCGCTTGTAGCCTCTTCATTGCTCACCCTGCTGCTCGGCGGCTGCGCCAGCAACCCCGCCGACCTCGATGTGAGCGGCACCTGGATCAACCAGGTCGCCATCGATGCAGCGGCCAAGGGCGGCCCTTTGCGTGAAGCCCTGCAAAGCTTTGGCCCGAACCTCGAATGGGAGGTCAACACCAAGGCTGGCCAGGCACGCTACTACAACGGTTTTGAAGTAGCCGAAGGCAAGTTGCTGGGTGAACAATCCGGCATATGGCGCGTGGATTTCTACGGCAGCTCCGCCACCGAACTCAAGCGCAAAGGCAAGCAACTGCTGCAAGCGGCCAACGACAATGAGCCCGAGCAACTGTTCGCCCGCGCCAAAGACCCCGCCCCGGACGGTGCCCCACTGGGCGCCAACTTCGAACGGGCGCTATATGCCGCTTACCTGGGCGGCGACTGGAAGATCACCGACGGCTTCGGCAATGGCGCCATCGTGCAGTTCCAGGCCAACGGCAAGGTGGTCGGCCTGCCGAATGCGGACCAGTACTCGCTGTGCCTGGCGGGTGACTGTGCGTCGATGAGCGGCGGTTACGACAGCATTTGGCTGCAATTGAATGGCCAGGGCAATCCCTGGATCTTTGTGCGCAAAGGCGGGCAGCTGGAAATTTTCCAGGCCGTCAACACTGCACAGGCGGATGAAGTGCCTCAGTTCACCCCAGGCCCGCGCCAATGGTTGCTTGAAAAACAATAGCCAGCCTCACGCTGATATAAATGTGGGAGCGGGCTTGCTCGCGAATGCGGAGTGTCAGTCACTGAATGTGCTTCTGAAACACCGCATTCGCGAGCAAGCCCGCTCCCACATTTTTGACCGCATTTCAGCCCTTGAGGATGGCCGCATAACCTTCGCGATAGCTCGGATAAGTTGGCTTCCAGCCCAGAGCCCTCACCCGCGCATTGCTGCACTGCTTGCTCCCGGCACGGCGCACACTGGCATCATCCGCCCATTCCGTCACGCCCAGATACCCGCGCAACCAATCCACCACCTCGGCCAACGGCGCCGGCGCGTCATCGACGCCGATGTACACCTTGTCCAACTGCCCGCCCTGTTCCACATGCCGCAGCAAAAACGCTAGCAAGCCTGCGGCGTCGTCCGCATGAATACGGTTGCCATATAAAGGCGGGTCGATTGCCACGCGATAGCCTTGGCGCACCTGGGTCAGCAACCATTCACGCCCAGGACCATAGATACCGGTCAGCCGCACGACGCTCGCCGGGATGCCGCTATTGAGCGCGACTTGCTCGGCTTCCAGCATCACCTGACCGGAATAGCCCTTGGCCTGGGTATCGGATGTTTCGTCGACCCACTCACCGTTCTGCTGCCCATACACACTACTGCTGGATACAAACAGCAGGTGCTTCGGCGCCTGGCCGTAGTCGTCCAGCCACTCCAGCACATGCTTCAAGCCCTGCACGTAAGCCGCGCGATACCCGGCCTCGTCGTGGTCGGTCGCGGCTGCGCAATACACCAGGTAATCCACCCCGCCAATCGGCCAGGTGTCCGGACAGTCCTTGCTGAACAGGTCGCCGGCGATGCCAATGACGCCCTCGGGCAGGCGCGAAATATCGCGACGCAGGCCATGAACCTCCCATCCCGAGGCCAGCAATTGGCTAGCCAGCCGACTACCCACATCGCCGCAACCGGCAATCACAACAGAAGGCGCAGACATCACAAAACTCCGTACTGAAAGGTCTAGATTAGCCCTCGCAGCAGACCGGCGGCCAGAAAAAGCACAAATAAAGTTACTGTATTACTTCTGTTAACAAGAATTACTTGCAATAATAACCGCCCATTTGTCCTCGGCCCCCCCGGGTCTGGAAGGACGATCACCCACTTTTTCTTCTCAGGTCCGGCCAGCATGACACGTAATACAAACCCCGCTTCGCCAACCACGTCCCGCGCCTGGCGCGCGATTGCCGCGCTGATGCTTAGCGTCCTGCTGGCACCGACCGTAGCATTCGCCGATGCCACCGCGCCGGCCGCTCCAGCTGCTGCCGAGCACAGCACTGCGACGCCTGCCGCCGCGCCGGCCGCCACCGATCCGGCCCTGGCTGCAGCACCTGCACCTGCACCCGCCGACGAAACCGGCGTGGTCCTGGAAGAAGACAACACCCTGGGCATGGCCCACGACCTGTCCCCATGGGGCATGTACCAGAACGCTGACGTAGTGGTGAAAGCCGTGATGATCGGCCTGGCCATCGCCTCGATCATCACCTGGACCATCTGGATCGCCAAAGGCTTCGAGCTGCTGGGCGCCAAGCGTCGTCTGCGCGCTGAAATCGTCCACCTGAAAAAAGCCACCACCCTCAAGGAAGCCAGCGAAAGCGCGACCAAGAAGGGCACCCTGGCCAACACTCTGGTGCACGACGCGCTGGAAGAAATGCGCCTGTCGGCCAACACCCGCGAAAAAGAAGGTATCAAGGAACGTGTGGCTTTCCGCCTCGAGCGCCTGGTTGCGGCCTGCGGCCGTAACATGAGCAGCGGCACCGGCGTGCTGGCAACCATCGGTTCCACCGCACCGTTCGTCGGTCTGTTCGGCACCGTGTGGGGCATCATGAACAGCTTCATCGGCATCGCCAAAACCCAGACCACCAACCTCGCCGTCGTCGCCCCGGGCATCGCCGAAGCCCTGCTGGCCACCGCCCTGGGCCTGGTTGCAGCGATTCCTGCGGTAGTGATCTACAACGTCTTCGCCCGTTCGATTGCCGGCTACAAGGCCCAGGTATCCGACGCGTCGGCAGAAGTCCTGCTGCTGGTCAGCCGCGACCTCGATCACCTGCCTACCGAGCGCAGCTCGCAACCGCACATGGTGAAAGTGGGGTAATCGGCCATGGGCCTGCATTTGAATCAAGGCGACGACGAACTCGTCGAGAACCACGAAATCAACGTCACGCCGTTTATCGACGTGATGCTGGTGCTGCTGATCATCTTCATGGTGGCGGCACCGTTGGCAACTGTGGACATCAAGGTCGACCTGCCCGCCTCCAGCGCCAAACCGGCGCCACGGCCAGAGAAACCGGTGTTCCTCAGCGTCAAGGCGGACCAGCGTCTGTTCCTGGGCGAAGAAGAAGTCAAATCCGAAACCCTCGGCCAGGTGCTCGACGCCAAGACCCAGGGCAAGAAAGACACGACGATCTTCTTCCAGGCCGACAAGGGCGTGGACTACGGCGACCTGATGAGCGTGATGGATGCCCTGCGGGCAGCCGGCTACCTCAAGGTAGGCCTGGTCGGACTTGAGACGGCAGCCAAGAAATGATCACGACGCGCCACAAACTGACGCGGTATGGCACAAGCCTCGCTGTCGTGCTGGGCGTGCATGCCGTCGCGATCATCATCGCGCTTCAATGGTCCGCGCCGCATACGGTCCAGTTGCCGCCGGCTGCCATGGTCATCGACCTGGCGCCGATGCCCGCGCCGCCACCGCCGGCTCCGCCGAAGGTGATCACGCCGCCGCAACCGCCAGCGCCGGTGGAAGAGCTGCCATTGCCGAAACTGGCCGAGGCACCCAAGCCGACAATCCAGGTGCCCAAGCCGGTCAAGCCCAAACCGAAACCGCAGCCGCCCAAGCCGGTGGAGAAAAAGGTCGAGCCGGTCAAGGAGAAGCCTTCCGAAGAGCCGCCGAGCGACGCTCCACCGACCCAGGCACCGGCTGAAAAATCGGCCCAGCCCGTGCCCGGCCCATCGCCACAACAGATTGCCGCCAAGGCATCCTGGGAAGGCACCCTGCTGGCGCACCTGCAGAAATACAAGAAGTACCCGCCCGGCGCCCAGGCCCGTGGCAAGGAAGGCCTGAACCGCCTGAAGTTCGTGGTGGATGCAGACGGCAACGTGCTGTCCTATGAGTTGGTGGGCCGCTCCGGCAACGCCGACCTGGACCGTGCGACCCTGGACATGATCCGTCGTGCCCAACCGCTGCCCAAGCCGCCAAGCGACATGCTCAAAGGTGGCACCATCGAGATCGTTGCACCGTTCGTGTACAACATCGAGAAGCGCCGCTAAATACCGCGCGCAAGCGCGGCCTATGTGGGAGCGGGCTTGCTCGCGAAAGCGGAGTGTCAGTTGATACATTCATCACTGACACACCGTTTTCGCGAGCAAGCCCGCTCCCACATTTGATTTCATCGCTGCATAAAGTCTCTTTCCCACAAAATCCCCGGCATTCCCCGCTCAATCCCCAGCAAACTTCTGATAACGTGTGTCTATCGATTGCAGCCGGTATGCTTGGCCCGCAACCTCATGGACGCCCGCTATGACTCTTACAGAATTACGCTACATCGTGACCCTCGCCCAAGAGCAGCACTTTGGCCATGCGGCCGAGCGTTGCCATGTCAGCCAGCCGACGCTGTCGGTGGGCGTGAAAAAGCTTGAAGACGAACTCGGTGTGCTGATTTTCGAGCGCAGCAAAAGCGCCGTGCGCCTCACACCCGTGGGCGAAGGCATCGTGGCCCAGGCGCAAAAAGTCCTGGAGCAGGCGCAAAGCATCCGCGAGCTGGCCCAAGCCGGTAAAAACCAGCTGACCGCCCCGCTCAAAGTCGGCGCCATCTACACCGTCGGCCCGTATCTGTTCCCGCACCTGATCCCGCAACTGCACCGCGTCGCGCCGCAGATGCCGCTGTATATCGAAGAAAATTTCACCCACGTGCTGCGCGACAAACTGCGCAACGGCGAGCTGGACGCGATCATCATCGCCCTGCCATTCAACGAGGCCGACGTGCTGACCCTGCCGCTCTACGACGAGCCATTCCAGGTGTTGATGCCCGCCGACCACCCGTGGACCAAAAAAGACACCATCGACGCCGCCCTGCTCAACGACAAGAGCCTGCTGCTGCTTGGTGAAGGCCACTGTTTCCGCGATCAAGTATTGGAAGCCTGCCCGACCCTGACCAAGGGCAACGACGGCGCCAAACACACCACCGTGGAATCCAGCTCCCTGGAAACCATCCGCCACATGGTCGCCTCCGGCCTGGGCATCTCGATCCTGCCGCTGTCGGCAGTCGACAGCCATCACTACGCCCCCGGCGTGATCGAAGTGCGCCCACTGACACCGCCGGTGCCATTTCGCACCGTCGCGATTGCCTGGCGCGCCAGCTTCCCACGGCCAAAGGCCATTGAGATCCTCGCCGACTCGATCCGCCTGTGTTCGGTGGCCAAGCCGCCTGTTGCGAGCTAAGTAACCGTATGACTGAGCTGTCGCAGGTATCGGTGACGGCACTCAAGGGTGTCGGTGAAGCCATGGCCGAAAAACTGGCCAAGGTCGGCCTGGAGAATCTCCAGGACGTGCTCTTCCACCTGCCCCTGCGCTACCAGGACCGCACCCGCGTGGTGCCCATCGGCCATTTGCGCCCAGGGCAGGACGCGGTGGTCGAAGGCACCGTCAGCGGCGCCGACGTGGTGATGGGCAAGCGACGCAGCCTGGTGGTGCGCTTGCAGGATGGCACCGGCGGCCTGAGCCTGCGCTTCTATCATTTCAGCAATGCGCAGAAGGAAGGTCTCAAGCGCGGCACCCGCGTGCGCTGCTACGGCGAAGCGCGGCCCGGTGCATCCGGCCTGGAGATCTACCACCCGGAGTACCGGGCCATCACCGGCGACGAGCCGCCTCCGGTGGACACCACCCTCACCCCGATCTACCCGCTCACCGAAGGCCTGACCCAACAGCGCCTGCGCCAGTTGTGCACGCAGACCCTGACCCTGCTCGGCCCGAAAAGCCTGCCCGACTGGCTGCCGCTGGAGCTGGCCCGCGACTATCAACTGGCGCCGCTGGACGATGCGATCCGCTATCTGCATCACCCGCCCGCCGACGCCGATGTCGATGAGCTGGCCCTTGGTCACCACTGGGCCCAGCACCGCCTGGCCTTCGAAGAACTGCTGACACACCAGCTGTCCCAGCAACGCCTGCGCGAAAGCATGCGCTCACTGCGCGCACCGGCGATGCCCAAGGCCACCAGGTTGCCTGCGCAATACCTGGCCAACCTCGGCTTCACCCCGACCGGGGCCCAGCAGCGCGTCGGCAATGAAATCGCCTACGACCTCAGCCAGCAAGAACCGATGCTGCGCCTGATCCAGGGCGACGTCGGCGCGGGCAAGACCGTGGTCGCCGCCCTCGCGGCCTTGCAGGCGCTGGAAGCCGGCTACCAGGTCGCGTTGATGGCCCCTACCGAGATCCTCGCCGAGCAGCACTTCATCACCTTCAAGCGCTGGCTTGAACCCCTGGGCCTGGAAGTGGCATGGCTGGCCGGCAAGCTCAAGGGCAAGAACCGCGCCGCGGCGCTGGAGCAGATCGCCGGCGGCGCACCGATGGTGGTCGGCACCCACGCGCTGTTCCAGGACGAAGTGCAGTTCAAGAACCTCGCCCTGGTGATCATCGACGAACAGCACCGCTTCGGCGTGCAACAACGCCTGGCCCTGCGCCAGAAAGGCGTGGGCGGGCGCATGAATCCGCACCAGCTGATCATGACCGCCACGCCGATCCCACGCACCCTGGCGATGAGCGCCTACGCCGACCTCGACACCTCGATCCTCGACGAACTGCCCCCCGGCCGTACCCCGGTCAACACCGTGCTGGTCACCGACACCCGCCGCGTCGAAGTGATCGAGCGCGTGCGCGGCGCCTGCGCCGAAGGCCGCCAGGCGTACTGGGTTTGCACACTGATCGAAGAGTCCGAAGAGCTGACCTGCCAGGCCGCCGAAACCACCTATGAAGACCTCACCAGCGCCCTCGGCGAGCTCAAGGTCGGGCTGATCCATGGCCGCATGAAACCCGCGGAAAAAGCCGCGGTGATGGCCGAGTTCAAGGCCGGCAACCTGCAACTGCTGGTCGCCACCACGGTGATCGAAGTCGGGGTGGACGTGCCCAACGCCAGCCTGATGATCATCGAAAACCCCGAGCGCCTGGGCCTGGCCCAACTGCACCAACTGCGCGGCCGCGTCGGCCGGGGCAGCGCCGCCAGCCATTGCGTATTGCTGTACCACCCACCGCTGTCACAGATCGGCCGCCAGCGCCTGGGCATCATGCGCGAGACCAACGACGGTTTTGTCATCGCCGAAAAAGACCTCGAACTGCGTGGCCCCGGGGAAATGCTCGGCACGCGCCAGACCGGCCTGCTGCAATTCAAGGTCGCCGACCTGATGCGCGACGCCGACCTGCTACCCGCCGTGCGTGATGCGGCGCAAGCCTTGCTGGAGCGTTGGCCGGAACATGTCAGTCCGTTGCTGGACCGCTGGCTCCGACATGGGCAGCAATACGGCCAAGTGTGACGCTGCGCGCACTTATACGACCCCCATGTGTATCAAGCTGGTTATACTCCAACGACTGTAAGAAATTGGATCAGGCCATGTCAGAAGTTGCCCACGCCACAGCCCCACTGACCACTCCGCCGGTCATTCAGGCGCTGCTCGCCAAACTCGCCATCCCCTACACGGAAGTCACCGAACACCTTGGCTTGAACCCTGCGCGCAAGGTCCAGGCGGTGTTGTTGGAAGATGCCGTGGGCGCTCTGATGGTGCTGTTCCCGCAGAACCAACTGCTCGACCTCAACCGCCTCGCCGAACTCACCGGCCGCCGCCTCACGGCCGTGGCGCCGGATCGCGTCGCGCGCATGCTCGGCAAGCACGATCTGAGCCTGTTGCCCGGCCTGCCGGCACTGACCAGCTCGCCGTGCCTGTACGAAGGCAGCCTGCTCAACGAGCCGAACCTGCTGGTGCATTCGGGTGAAGCCGGGTTGCTGCTGGAGATCGCCAGCGAACACTTCAAGAGCATGCTCACCAAGGCCAGCGCTGCGCAGTTCGGCGAGCCCCTGAGCAACATCCGGCCGAACCTCGACCGCCCCAATGATGACCGTGAGGAAATCACCCAGGCGATGCAGGCGTTCACCGCCCGCCGTATCCAGCAGCGCCTGGAAGCGACCCTTGAGATCCCGCCGCTGGCCGACACCGCGCAAAAGATCATCAAGCTGCGCGTCGACCCCAACGCCACCATCGATGACATCACGGGCGTAGTGGAAACCGACCCGGCCCTGGCCGCCCAGGTGGTGAGCTGGGCCGCGTCGCCGTACTACGCTTCGCCGGGCAAGATCCGCTCGGTGGAAGACGCCATCGTGCGCGTGCTGGGCTTCGACCTGGTGATCAATCTGGCACTGGGCCTGGCCCTGGGCAAGACCCTGAGCCTGCCCAAGGACCACCCGCACCAGGCCACGCCGTACTGGCACCAGTCGATCTACACCGCCGCCGTGATCGAAGGCCTGACCCGCGCCATGCCACGCGCCCAGCGCCCGGAAGCCGGCCTGACCTACCTGGCCGGCTTGCTGCACAACTTCGGTTACCTGCTGCTGGCCCACGTGTTCCCGCCGCACTTCTCGTTGATCTGCCGGCACCTGGAGGTCAACCCGCACCTATGCCACAGCTACGTGGAACAGCACCTGCTGGGCATCAGCCGCGAGCAGATCGGCGCCTGGCTGATGCGCTACTGGGACATGCCGGACGAACTGTCCACCGCCCTGCGCTTCCAGCACGACCCGACCTATGACGGTCAGTACGCCGAGTATCCGAACCTGGTGTGCCTGGCCGTGCGCTTGCTGCGCAGCCGAGGCATCGGTTCCGGGCCGGACGAGGCCATTCCCGACGAACTGCTTGAGCGCCTGGGACTGACCCGGGACAAGGCGGAGGAAGTGGTGGGCAAGGTGTTGGATGCCGAGGTGCTGTTGCGCGAACTGGCCTCACAGTTCAGCCAGCCCTGACTCTGTAGCCTGTCAGACCGCTTTCGCGAGCAAGCCCGCTCCCACAGTTGACCGAGTTCCAACATGAGAATGCGGTCGAATGTGGGAGCGGGCTTGCTCGCGAAGAATCCACCCCGGTCTACCTGAAAACCCTACTTCTTTTTCTTCGGCTTCAAATACTTGGTCAACCCCTGGAACCAGATCACCAGCGCCGGGTTGCCCTTGATCTGGATCGACTTTTCCTGAATCCCCGTCATGAACGCCAATTGCTTGTTCTTCGCCTGCATCGTGGCGAAGCCGTAGGCAGCGTCCTTGAACGCGATGGCAAACGCCGGCGTCGGGTGGACACCCGAACGGCTGGTGATGCGTTGGTCTTTGACGATGAAGTGACGGGCGACTTTGCCGTCGAGGGTCTGCAACTGGAAGGCCAGGTCTTTATCACCCAGTTGTTGCTGGAAGGCAGGGTTGGTGCGGCTGGCTTTGCCCATCATCAGGCCCAGCACCCACAGGAGAAGACGGAATTTCATGCACACGGCCTCGGGTAATTATTGAGTGGCCGCAGCAGTGTAACGATTTGCAAAAAGAACGCCACCGATCTGGCGCATTAGCGGAAGATCGGCTGGCGTTTGACGCTTATAGCAGCATGTTACTTAAACGTTTGGGCAAGGAACCGGCGCCCAGTCGGCCAGGTTCGGATCGCGGCAGCTGCCTTCGAGCTGAGCTTTACCGGCGCTGGCGACCTTCTTGCTTTCATCCTGCTTCGTCTGGGCGGTCTGGAAGGTCTTCTCGGTGCTCACCGCTTCTGTTGGTACGGTTGGAAGCGGCGGCTTTTTCGGCGGCTTGGAGCCTGTGCCTTTCTTCTTGCCCGCGGCTACCACAGGTGTCGTTGTATCGGCCTTGGCCACGGTGACCACGTCGGTACGCTGTACGCCAACCTGTTGCAGGTCTTTCTCGTAGGCCTGGGTGTAGTTGTTCAGGTCTTCGGCCGCTTTACCGTTGACCGCAACGATCAGGTCATTGGATTCCTTCAGGCCCGCGACGATTTCCGCCAGGCGCTTGCGGCCTTCGGTGTCGTTGACGGTCTTGGCTTTGCGATCAGCCACCAGCTTGGTGAACGCGCTCTGGTAGCACTGCTGGGACGCCTTGGCGTACGCGGTGCTGCGGTCGATGTCGGAGGCGCTTTTGTTCACATCAGCCGCATACGAGGCAATACGCTGGTTGTCATCAGCGATCTGCTTCTGGCGCTCGGTGTAGTAACCCGCTGCGCCGCCCGCCAGGGCACCGCCCGCAGCACCGATGGCGGCGTTACGGCCACGTTTTTCCTTGTCGCCGGTCAGGACGCCGAGCAGGGCACCGCCGGCAGCACCGATGGCCGCGCCGGTGACAACCGACTTGGTCATGTTCGAGTCGGTGGCGCGCAAGTGCTGCACCGGCTCGTAGCAGTTGGGGTAGTACTCGACCTTGGTGCTCGACGCGACCTTGGAGGCCGGCGACGTGGCGCAACCGGTCAGCACGGTGCTGAAGCCGGCTGCGATCAGCAGCAAGTGACGCTTGGAAACCGCCTTACGGGAAAAAAGCATAGGTGTGTTCTCTTTTAAGTTTGACTTGCCCAGCACGGCCACGGCCGCCTGAGTCCCTTCCAAGCTCGCTCTACAGCCAGCGCTCATCGCTGACCGCTCGCTGCGAGCAATTCCTTCAAGATCGTTGCCGGGTCGGCCCGCTGTTGCTTGCGGTAGTTGCCGACATGGCGAACGAACAGTGTCGCGCGCGTCACCAGGCTCTTGCCGAGCACCGGCTTGCGATCCAACTCTTCCTTGATCCGTTGAAACTGCGCCTGGATCACCGCATCGGTATAACGCGTGCCGGTGGCCAGGTTGTCGATATAGATCGCCACTGCGCCGTCGAGGGCACTGCGGCCATTGGCGATGGCCATGTCGAACAGTTGCGCGCTGGCCTCGTCCTTTTTGTCGAGCGCCTGCTGGCGACTCTTCTGCAGGTTCGCCAGGCGGATGTTGTAGTTGGCGATGGTCTCGGCCACCAGCGCGGCCGACTGAATCAGGTTGCCCGCCGCTTCCTCGCGTTGCTGGGCGATCAGCGAGACGTTGCGCTTGAGCTCCTCGTTGACCAGCCCCAGCTCGGCTTGCAGCTTGGGGTCGACGCTGGCGGCGATGATGCTGTCCAGGCGCTTTGTCGGGTCCTGGGCGTCGTCGATGGCGTCGGTCAGCGAGGCCAGGCGGCCCTCTTTCTGCCACTGGGCGAACAGCTCCTTGTAGCGCGAACGCGGTGCCGACAGCGCGCCGATCGCCACGCGGAAACCGGTGGTCTCGTTGCTCTGCTCGGTGCCATCGGCGCCAAACAGCGGGTATTCACGGCGCATGCCGGTGAACAGCGTGCCCTCACCTTCCAGGTAGTTGCCGCCCTTGACCACAAAGCCACCGTAGGTGCCCTGGCGACGTCCGGCGTGCACCAGTTGGAAGGATTCCTGGACCATCTCGGCGGCGTTGCCGATCACGTCGAACATCCCAATGGGATTGGGCAGCTTGGTGCCGATGGGCATCAGGCGTGCAGCCTGGCCGGTGCCGCCGGCGACCTGGTTGAACACTGCGTAGTCGCCCAGCGGGCCGTCGCTGTCGCTGCCTTCGGCGCGGCGCGGGAACAGGCGCCCTTCCAGGTCCTGACGACTCACCGCCTGGCCACCGCGTGCAGCGAACTCCCACTCGACTTCGGTAGGCAGCCGCACAAAACCGACGCCGCCATCCTCTGCCGACGAACCACGCCCGCTCACCGGCAGCAGGTCGCGGTGGTACTTCATCAGCCACGCGCTGTACACCGCCGAAAAGCGTTCGGCCTCAAAGCGCGACAATTTCACCTTGGGCAAACGCCCGGCCATCCCGGTCGGCGCATCGCACGCCGGCGCAGGCTCGCCACTGGCCAGGGACTGCGCCTGGGACATGACCTGGCCGTACTGGCGCGCTGTCACTTCGTACTTGCCGATGAAGTACAGCATGGGCTTGAGCGGGGTCTTGGCGTCGGTCTTCGGCATCAAGGGCGCGATGACTTTGTTCCAGTCTTTGGGCAAGTCCTTGAGGGTGAACTGGCCGTTGATGAAGTCGCGGCGGTAACCGGAAATAAACGATTGCTGGTAACCCGCCTCGCCTTCGGCAAAGGGGTAGCCGAGGCTGATCTCGCGGTCATCCAGGGTGCCCTGGGCCAACACGTAGGCGTAGCGGAACACCATGTTGCCTTCGCAGGGCAGCGGCAGGCTGACATCCCCTTCCAAGGGCTTGGGGTTGTCGAGCTTGTCACTCGCCTCATCGGCCCAGGCCATCGAGGCCAGGGTCAGCGCCACACAGGCGCCCAGTAACTTATACATCTCTGATTCCTTCAGAAGCCTGGATACGCGCCACTCGCCAACCACCACAAGCCGCCGCCACGGCGCTGACGCCGAGGACTGCAACCAGGGCCAGGCCGTAATGGCGCGCCAGCAGGTGGCTGGCGTACTCGCCCGGCACCTGCACGAATAATTCATTCAAACCCGCCTCGGCCAGGCCATACAGACCGGCACTGAGTACGGCGGCAAAACCCGCGCTGTATAGCGCCTGCACCACCACGAACACCAGCAGCCCACCCGTGGAAAACCCCAGCAGGCGCAACACCGACAACTCCCGGCGCTTGCGCGCCACGGCGGCCAAGGCCCCGGCGAAGATCGCCGCAAACGCCCCTGCCAACGCCAACCCGCAGATCACCCAGAACACGATAGACAGGTTGCGGCTCAACGACTGCACCTGGGCGATGGTCTGCGCCTGGGTCGACACCAACAGGTTCTGCCCGGCGAAGTACACGCGCAGCGGTTCCACATCGGTGAGGTTGCGGGCGTACAGGCGGAATGCCGGGTACACACGCTGCTCACTCACACCCACCGCTTCACCGGCCCAACCCAACGCCGGCACTGCGCGGCCATCACGGTAGTCTTCCGCCGCTTCCAGCAAACCCAGGTCGGCAAACAAACCGTCACGGGCAAAGGCCTCCAGCGGCAACACCGCCAGCACCTGTACGCGTGTGCGCTGGGCTTCGACACGCCCGGCCACCTGCCGCGCAAAGCTGGTTTCCAGCCAATCGCCAGGCCGCGCCGCAAGCTTTTCGGCAGCGGTGTGGCTCAGCACGACCTGGTCCAGGCCCCGGGGCACCGGCAAGCCGGCCAGCAGCGGATCACCCGAGGCGCTCGGCAGCATTTCCAACGCCAGGCTGCCCACCTGCACCGTCGCTGCAATCTGCCGCGTACGCGGGATGGCGAAGGCTACCTCACTGCGCTCGCCCAGTTGCTCGATAAACGCACTGCTGAATCGACCACCGCCCAGCGGAATAATTTCACGGGTAGCGGGGTCGGTCTCCAAACGTTCGGTCAAACTGCTAACCAGTCCAAATTTCAGGCCGAATAACACCAGCAACGGCGCGATAACCGCGACCAACGCCAGCACCGAACAGGCCGACAGCCACGCATCGTTGCGGTAATCCTGCCAGGCCAGCGACGCCACCAAGCCGATGCGCATCAGCACGCCTCCCCGAGGGTCGCGGTGACGCCGCCGTCGGTGTCGCGACGCCAACTGATGCGCCGCACCGGCAAGCCGCTGGCGCGGGCCAGGGGCTCGTCATGGGTGGCGATCACACAGGCTGCCTGGTGCTGGCGAGCCTGCGCGAGCAGCGCCTGCATCACGCGCTCGGCGTTCAGGGGGTCGAGGGACGCCGTGGGTTCGTCCGCCAGCACCAGTTGCGGCGCATGGGCCAGGGCGCGGGCACAGCTGACGCGCTGGCGCTGGCCTACCGACAATGCCGCCGGCTTCTTGGCCAACTGGTCGCCGATCTCCAATTGCTCGGCCAGGCGCGTCACGCTGCCATCGTCCTTCAAGCCCAGCAGTTGCCGGGACAAGGCGATATTCCCACGCACATCGAGAAAGCCCAGCAGGCCGCCGGTTTGCAGCACATACCCCAAGTGCTGGCTACGCAGCGCGGCCAACGCGGATTGCCGATCAGCGCGCCACAGCCCGGCAATGTCCTGCTGATGAAACTCAAACTGCCCGACCTGATCCGGCGCCAATACCAGCGCCAGCAGGTCCAGCAAAGTGCTTTTGCCGCAACCGCTGGGCCCGACAATCGCCACTTGCTCGCCGGCACGCAGCGCCAGCGCCGGAATCACCAGGCTGTAGCGCTGGCTGCCGACGCCCCGGCTCTTGTGCACCGCGCTCAGGTTCAGCATCACGGTAACGTCGACAACGGCACGCGGTACAACGCGTCGCCCGGCTCGGCATCACCGAAACGGACCCAGTTGGCCAGGTCGTTGTGGAAGGTTTCGTAGAGGCGGATTTTCGAATCCAGCTCGTCGATAAAATCTTCCTGCTCGGCCACGCTCAACGACAACCACAAATCCTGGGTCATGTTCAGCGACTTGCTGCGGTACGGCAGGCCCTCCAGGTATTCGCCGAGAATGCCGCCGTCGGCCAGGTTGCCGCCCTTGCGCAGGGCTTGCGGGTCGCGGCTCATGTAGGCCGAGGCGCTGGCGATTTCCTGGAAGAAATCCTTCGGCGAGGTCTGGGTCTTGCGCGCCGCATCGACGATCAGTTTCAGCGACTGCTGCAAGTCGTTGAGCTGCAACTTGGTCAGCATCACGCACACCTGGAACGCCGGCAGCGCCGGGTTGGTCAGGTCGCGGTCGGCGGTCCAGGCGCTGACCAGTTGCGGTGCCTGGCTCGCGGTTTTGCGCCCGAGGAAATCCATGTGCATGGCGTAGCCGACGGCGGCGGATTTGTCCGCCAGGCTCGGCGTGCTGCTCAGCAACGGCACCGGCTGGGGCGTGTTGCTGCGCACCTGGTGCACGAGGTTGGCGAACACCGTGCCGATCTCATCCACACGCTCACCGAGCTTGCGCACATCGCCACCGGGCACCGGCGTGTACAGGTCGCCGATCTGCGGGTTGGCGTCGGCGGTGAGGATGCGGTACTGGCTCTCGGCACCGGCGTGGGTTTTCTTGCCAACGTCGGTGCGCAGGTGCAGGGCGTAGATCTTGATCTGCTTGCCCAGCGCGGCCTGGCGCACTTCGGCTTCGTTCATCTGGGTGGCGGCGAACGGGTCGTTCTTGCGCAGCGCACCGGCGTCGGTGACCAGCAGGATGATGCGCCCGCCATAGCCGGACCAGTCCATGCCGTCCACCGCCTGCATCACCCCGGCGAACGCGTCTTCGTTGAAGGAATGGCTGGACACCGTGGACGCCTTGACCTGCCGCGCCATGTCGAGGAAGCGCTGCGGGTCGCGGCCTTGATCCAGGCTGATCAGGGTCTTGGCCACGTATTCCAGGCCCGGCGTCTTCTTCACGCTGCTGCGGAAACCCACCATGCCAAAGCTGACGCTGTCCAACTCGCCACGTTCGGCGATGCGGGTTTGCAGCTCGTGCACCACGTCGCGGACCTGGTCGATGTAGGGCTGCATCGACACCGTGGTGTCGACCACCAACACCACGGCGGTGCGAAAGGCGTCGGCGTTGGCGCTGATCACCGGCGTTGCGGGTTTTGCCACCGCGCTGCTGCCGGGATCGATGGACGCCACATTCAGCAACTGCACCGGCTGGCCGTTTTCGTCGAAGCTCTCTTTGGAGTCGAAGATCGGCAACAGGTAGAACTGGTTCTGCGGCACGGCACTGGCTGCGGGCTCCAACGCCAGGATCTGACTGTTGTCTTCGCTGTTTTTCTGCGCCTTGGCCAGCACGCCTTTGGCTGCGGAAGGATCAGCCAGCAGTTTTTCCACTTCGCCGGATTGGCGCAGGAACATCACCGGTGCCCGGCCCGAGCGCTCGGTAAATTTCAGCACCAGGCTTTGTTTCCAGTCGCTGACCTGTGCCGCCGGCAACCAGCCGTCGCTGCGCCCATCGGTGGCCGCGCCGACACGTACCCACGGGCTGCCATCGACGTCTTTGCGTTGGTAGACGTAGAGCACGGAGAACGCCGGCAGGGCCTTGCCTGGCGCGCCGCCGGCATCCGTTGACAGTTTCGCGCCCGGCTTGCTGAGCACGCGCTGGAACAGGGTCTTCTTGCCCGCCATCAACAGCGGGCGTTGGCCACCATCGACTTCGGCGACCGCTGGCGGCGGTGGCGTGACTTTCGGTACCTCGGCGGCAGGTGGCTTGGCCACCGGCTCGTCGCTGCCGCTCAACCACCAGTAACTCGCGCCACCCATCGCCAGTGCAACCGCCACTGCCACTGCCGCCAGCGCCAACACCGGCCCACGGCGCTGCTCGCTGTGCTGGGACGGTGGCACCACGGGTTGGCACACCGGCTGGGGTTTCTCGGTGGGGATTTCGATCGACTCTGGGGTAATGCCCCCCAGGTCAAAACTCATCGGGATCGGCAACGGCCGCACCAGCGTGGCTTCCGGGGAGTCCCCCGGCAGGTTGTCCAAGGCCCGCAACAGCGCCGCCGCATCCGGGAAACGCTCAGCCGGGTCCTTGGCCAACAGTTTGCGCAGCACGTCCTGATAACGGCCGTGATGCACCGGCAATTCCGGCAGCGGTTCGGTCAGGTGCGCCAGCGCCGTCGACAGCGCGTCGGTGCCGCTGTAGGGCAGCTTGCCGACGAGGATTTCATACAACACCACGCCCAGCGCATACAGGTCGGCGCGGCCATCGATCTCCTGGCCCCGCGCCTGTTCCGGGCTCATGTAGCTCGGTGTGCCCACGGCAAAACCGGCCTGGGTGAACTGGGTGCGGTCGTCCAGGGATTTGGCGATGCCAAAATCCGACAATACCGCCGTGCCGTCGGCGCGAAACAGAATGTTCGCCGGCTTCACGTCGCGGTGCACCAGGCCCTGGGCGTGGGCATAGCCCAGCGCCGAGGCGATCTGGCGGATCAGCGTCACCCCCTGCTCCGGCGTCATGCCGGCGGCGATGCGCTCCTTGAGCGTGCCGTTGGGCAGGTATTCCATGGCCATGTAATACAGCTCACCGACGTTGCCGATGTCATGGATGGTCACCGTGTGCGGATGCGACAGGCGCGCTAGGGTCTTGCCCTCGCGCAGGAATCGCTCGCAGAAGGTCGGGTCGGCCGCCAGCGCCGCCGCCATCACCTTCAACGCCACCTTGCGCTCCAGCGAACGTTGGGTCGCCAGGTACACGCTGGCCATGGCGCCTTCGCCGATTTCGCCGTCGATGTCGTAGCCGGGGATCAGGATATTCATGCCGAGACCTTCACGACGATGGTGGTGATGTTGTCCGGCGCGCCCCGGTTGAGACCCAGGTGCACCAGGCTGCGGACGATTTCGTCCGGCGCGTCGTGGCTGAGGACTTCGCGGATTTCGTGGTCTTCGACGGTCTTGTTGAGGCCGTCGCTGCACAGCAGGTAGCTGTCGCCGGGGGCGATCAGCAGGTCGACCACCGCCAGTTCCAGCTGCGCCTCGACGCCGATGGCGCGGGTGACAATGTTTGCGCGCGGGTGCACGCGGGCGTCGGCTTCGCTGAGCAGGCCGCTGTCTTGCAGGTCTTGCACGTAGCTGTGGTCGCGGGAAATGCGCTCCAGCACGCCGTCACGCAGGCGGTACAAGCGGCTGTCGCCGGCCCACACGCACACGCCGCGCAAACCGCGTGCGGCGAGCAACACCACGGTGCTGCCCATCAAGGTCACGCCACGGTTGACGGTTTCTTCGCGCACAGCGGCGTTGATGCGTACCAGGTCGTTGCGCAGCGCCGCCGAATACTCCTCAAGGGAACGGCCCGGCGCCACACTGCGCAAGCTGTCGACGATCAGGCTGCTGACATAGTCCCCCGCCGCATGTCCGCCCATACCGTCGGCCACCACCCACAGGCGGTTTTCCGGCAGATCCAGACAGGCGTCTTCGTTGACTTGGCGCACCATGCCCACATGGCTTTTGCTCGCGGATTTGTACGTCGCCCCCATCTACACCACACCTTCTTGTCCGAGCAAAAACTGCGCAAAATCGCCGGCGGCAGGCAGGCCCTGACACCGCAATAAACCGGGTGAAATACGTTGCGAACCTCGGCCCCACCACAGGCTCGCACCTTCGCAGGCCTGTTCGGCGAGCGCGGTCATGCGGCTATGGGGCTCAGTGGCGGACACCCGTTGCAGGCCGGCGAAGCGGCTGTCTACCGCACGCAGCTCAAGGGTCGGGACGCCCAGTTGGTCGAGGCCAGCGTTGAAGCTTTCAAAGCTTGCACCGCTGTCCAGTGTGCTCAGCAGCAGCTCTTCGGCCTGCTCGAACCAGGTGTCCGGCCCGCCCACCAGGGACGCCGGATTGGTGTCGTGATCCAGCAGCGCAACCACCGCCAACGGGAAATAGCGTCCGACCCGATCAATGCTCGGCATCACCACCCCTGCCGCTGCGTCCGGCCCGCACACACCCGGCGCCAGGACGAAGCGCCACAGCGGGCTGACCAGATACACGTTGAGCCAATCGGCGCCGAGGCTGTTCTGACTGGCGAGCAAACCGGCCGCCAGCCAGCTGTCCCACGGGCCGACAAAGCTCTGGGGCAAGGCGCGGCTGACAAAGTCGCCACGGCTGGCCAATTTGCCGTAGAAACCCAGCGTCGTCATAGCCGCTCCGGCAGGCTGAAGCCACTGAGTACGCGGCTCTTGAACGGGTTGAAGGCGCTGTTGGCGCGCAATTCGTAGGCGATGCTCGCGCCATCCACACGCAGGCGCAGGTTGAAACGGTCTGGCGAGTTGCCCGGGGTCAGGTCCGATTGCTCCAGCAGACGGAACCAGGCCCATGGCCCATCAAGGGTCACGCCGGAGCGGCCACTGGCGGCAGGGGGCATGATCGAGATGCGCACCACGCCGATGCTGCCGGGGTTCGGCCACTGCATGGCCACCGGGCGGCTCGGGCCGTGGTCGTAGCTCAGTTGCTGGCCGTCGAGGTCGAGCAGGAACTGGGTGATGGTTGGGTCCATCGACACCGGTTTGAGTTCGAAACGCACAATCGGCTGCGTACCGCCTGCGCGGAAGAACGCATCACGGATCGTCGCGGCGCGCTGGAAGGTTTGCAGCACGCCCGGCGCAATCCCGAGCTTCTGCGCCGCGCCCGGCTGCCAGCGCCAGGTCTGGGTGGAAGTGTCCACGTAAGGCTGCAGGTATTTGCGGAAGTAGTTATCCATCACCCCGCCCACGCCGAAGAACATGCCGAAGTCGTCCAGGGTCGCATCCCGCGCACTCCCCGGTGCCAGGGGATAACGCCCGGCCAGGGACTGGCGATAGACGTTGACCACTTCGCTCATCCAGGCCGCGTTCAGTTGGTTGCGCACCCCGCCCATCATGCTGTTGGTCGTGGAGTTAACCACCGACTTGACCATGCCCTGCACCAACGGCGGCTGGCGTTCGGCATTCAGGCTGACCCGCGTGGCCGCAGCCGCCGCCTGGTTCTTCGCCTCGCCGAGCAACGCATCGCCGCTGGCGCCGACCATGGCGCTGACCTGCACGTACAGCGCGTTCATATCCGCGAGCAAAGCGTCGATGGCCGCCGGTTCACCTTCGTTCTTGCTGACGATGCTGTTGAGTTCGGCAAAGTGCGCCGTCACCGGATCATCCGAGGCTTGCGCAGCGTTGGCGCTCGGTTGTTCCTGGCCGAGCAAGCTGCCCAGGCGCTCCTTGAGCTTGTCTACGCCACCTTCCACCGGCACGCCTTTGGCCGCCAGTTGACGCTCCTCGGCCTGCAGATCGGTTTCCTTGGCCACCGCCACCAGCAGTTTTTTCAGCGGCGAGGTCGGGCCGGAAATCACCCGCAGTACATCGGCGGCCTGGGCCACGCTGGTGATTGGCACAAAGTCGATGTCGGCGAGCAGTGCATCCCACTGACGCTGGTAGTCCTGGAAGTACAGGCGGCGCACGTCGGCGGCCAGGCTCACCACATTTTGCTGGTCGGCCTGTTCATGGCCCAACACCCATTGCTCTTCGGCGAGGGTGCCGGTCTGGTTCAGGCTGCTCAGCAGGAACGCCTGGCGATACCCCTTGGCCGTGAAGAAGCCACTCAACGGCTCGCCCAGCGGCTTGCCGCTCTTGCGGCTGAACACCAGCGCGGCATCGCGGCCGGCGGCTTCGTTGAGGCGGAAATCCGCGATGCCTTCCGGCAGTTTCTGGCGCTTGACCCGGTCGTAGACGCGCTGCGCCACCGGCAGCTGTTGCAGTTGCCGACGCAGGTCGTCGATCAAGCGTGGATCAAGACGCGCACTCGGCGGATGACGATCGAACAGTGCCTGCAAATGCCCGCTCAACGCCTGGCGCTGCTCGGCCGGCAGATCACGCGGCAGGTTGCGGTCCCAGTCCAGGGCAATCCAGGCCTTGATGAAATCTGGATCGTAATGCTCGCTGTCAGCCAGCATCAGGTAGGCCTTGAGGCCTTCGTAGAGGAAGTCGGAATTGCCGCCCGCGTGCAGTTGTTCTTCGATGCGCGTCACCAGGCGCGGCGCGAGCACGGCGATCAACAGCTTGCGGTAGACGCTGGCGGACTCGGCTTCAAGCATGTCGCCCTGGTACAAGCCCAAGCCTTCTGACCAACTCGGCGAATCCCCAGCAAGGTTCTTCACCGCATTGAGCAACGGCAGTACCGCGAGCACTTCGCGTTGTGCCGGGCTCAGGTTCTGCACGGTCTGGCCCAGCGGCGCGACCTTCTGGTCTACCTGGGCGATATACGCCTGGTTGGCGCGATAGCTCACCCACCACAGGCTGCTGACCACCAGCACCAACGCCACGGTGGCCGCCAGTACGCCACGGGCGACCCACTTGCGCCGCCGCTCGACCTTGGGATTCACCCCCACCAGGCCGCGTTCGGCAAACGCCACGGCGGTGAAGAGTTTTTCGATGAAGTAACTGCGTCCGGTGCCGCTCTGGCGCGCCAGGTGCTGGCGGTCCAGGTTCATGCTCTGGGCCATCGCGCCGATCAGGCGGTCAATCGGGCTGCCTTCCTGGGTGCCGCTGGTGAAGTACACGCCGCGCAGCAATACGCGCTCTTCAAAGGCGTTGGGTTTGAACACACCTTCAAGAAAGCTTTGCAGGCAATCCTTCAACGCACCGAACTGCTGCGGGAAGCCGTAGATCAGGTCGCGCCGCGCCGGGTCGCGTTCCTGTTGCAGACGCTCCACCAGGCGTTCGTTGAGGCGCTGTTCGAGACCGGCGAATTCGCTTTGCAGGTGCGCCAACGGGCTGTCGCTGTTCTTGCCGTCGTCCAGGGCAAAGGTCATGCCCCACACCTGGGCACGTTCTTCCTTGCTCAGGTTGTCGAAGTACTCCATGAAGCCCGGCACCAGGTCGAGCTTGGTGAGCATCAGGTAGATCGGGAAACGCACGCCCAGCTGGGTGTACAGCTCCTGGATACGCAGGCGGATCGCCGCAGCGTGGGCGGCGCGCTCGGCGTCGCTGCCGAGCAGCAGGTCCGACAGGCTGATGGCGATAAAGGCGCCATCGATGGGACGGCGCGAGCGCTGTTTCTTCAGCAGGCCGAGGAAGCCCAGCCACGCGGCTTTATCCACTGTGGAGTTGCTGTCCTGGGTGGTGTAGCGGCCAGCGGTGTCGAGCAATACCGCTTGGTCGGTGAACCACCAGTCGCAGTTGCGCGTACCGCCGACGCCACGTACCGCACCGGCGCCCAGTTGGGCGGCCAACGGGAAATGCAGGCCGGAATTGACCAGCGCGGTGGTCTTGCCCGAACCCGGCGGGCCGATGATCACGTACCACGGCAGTTCGTAGAGATTGCGTCGCTCATCGCCGCCGAGCTTGGCTTTCTTCAGCAGCGCCAAGGCTTCGTCCATGCGCTGGCGCAGGGTGCTGAGTTCCTCGGCGGTGGCGACCGAGTTTGGATCGACCGGGGTTTCAGCGGCGAGGCTGCGCATCACTTCGGCGGCCTGACGGCGTGCCTGGATGATGCGCCACACGCGGTAGGCCAGCCACACGCCGAACACCAGGATGATCAGCGCCCAACGACGGCCTTGCGGGACCAACACATCGAGCAACGGCCCGACAAACCAGATGATCAAACTCAGGGCAATCAGCCCGAGCACTGGGATCACCCAGCGAATCATGAAACTGAAAAACGCCTTCACTCGACGCCCTCCGCCAATACGGTGATTTCAACCCGACGATTGCGGGCACGGCCTTCGGCGGTGCTGTTGGTAGCCACCGGCTCGGTGTCGCTGCGCCCTTCGGCGCTGAAGCGTTCGGCCTGGCCGGTCTTGGCCGCCAGGATCTCCAGCACCGACTTGGCCCGCGCCTCGGACAACGCCCAGTTGGACGGGAAGCGCAGCGTGGCGATCGGACGGTTGTCGCTGTGCCCGGTGACACGCACCTGGCCCTTCACTTTGCGAATCGCATCGGCGATGCGCAGCATCAGTGGCTGGTAGTCATCGACAATGCTGGAGCTGGCCGACGCGAACAGCTCATCGCCGCGAATAGTCACCACCGAACGGTCCACCGCATCCTCGACGGCGACGCGCCCGGCCTTGATGTCCTCGACCAGGAAGCCGGCCAGACGCGGCCGCTCGATCACTTTCGGCTGCGCCACCGGGCGGTCGATGGCCTGCACCGGGATCTCGCCCAGGGCATGAATATTCTTGAACACCGGCTCGGCATCCGCCGCCAGCTTGAGCCGCAGACCAAACAGCAACGCCAGCAGCAGCGCCACGCCGATGGCCACGGCGATCCACGGCGGCATGAATTGCGCCAGGCGATCACGCGCCACGGTCACCCCACGCCAGTGCGGCGACAGCTCGCGCTCGTGTTCACCGCGGGCACTGCGGATGGCCGCTGCGGTGCGTTCGCGCAAGGCTTCCAACTGGCTGCGCCCGTCGTTCATCACGCGGTAGCGGCCTTCAAAACCCAGGCACATGCACAGGTACAACAGCTCCAGCAGGTACAGGCGTTCCCGTGGGCTTTGCAGGCAATGGTCGAGCAACTGGAAGACTTTCTCGCCGCCCCAGGCTTCGTTGTGCACGGTGATCAGCAGGCTTTGCTTGCCCCAGTCGCTGGCGCTGCCCCACGGCGTGCTCAACACGGCTTCATCGAGGGCGGTGCACAGCGCGTAACGCGCCAGCAGCACCTCGTTGCGGGCAATGCCGGCGGCCTCGGCGCGCTCTTCGAACTGGCGCAGGTACGCCAGCAACTGCGCACGCAGGCTGGCCGGTGCCGGGTGAGCGATGGTGTTGCGCAGGCGCGTCAACAACGCCAGCAGCGGGCCGGCGGCGCTTTCCAACGGGTTGAGGCCCTGGCTTTTGCCAGTGAGCATCGGCGCGGCCGGCATCGCCAGGGGCGAGGGTTCGGCACGCGCAGGCTCCGGCGCACGGCCACCGGGGCGCGGCATGAACTGGGTGCGGTCGTCATCATTGGGGTGCATCGCGGATTATCCTCGGATCGCCCAGAAGGCCAGGTTCAAGCCCGGGAACTGCCCGGCGATGTGGAAGGCAAAACCACCGGAATTCTGCAGCTGCTGCCAGTGCTCGCTGCCACGGTCCAGCTCGTAATAGGTACTGCCCGCGTGGTACGGCAGTTGACGCGGCGCCACCGGCAGCGGCAGCAGGCCGATGCCCGGCAGTTGCAGGTTGACCATGTCGCGGATGTGCTCCACCGAGCCGACCTTGCTTTGCTGGCCGAAGCGCGCGCGCAGGGTTTCGCCGGGCACATCGGCACGCACCACGAGGATGAAATTGGCGCTGTCGAGCAGGGTCTTGTCGGCCAGCATCGCCACGTGGATGCCGTAGGCTTTCTCGACAATCGGGATCGGCGTGGCTTTGCTGTCGATCAGCATCGACAGCGCTTCACGCAGTGCGGCCATGACCGGGGCGAAGCTCACGGCCAGGTCGTCGTGCTGGTATTGCGGGTATTCCTGGGGGCGACGGCCTGAGGTGGAGAAGGTCGAAAACTCACCGGCCAGGCTCACCAGCTCGCTGAAAAACCGCTCCGGGTGCAGCGGGCTGAGTTGGCTGAAATGCTGGATCAGCGGCTGGGCGCGGTTGACCAGTTGCAGCAGCATGAAGTCGGCAATCTCCGACGCGCCACCGGCGCCCGATGCAACCACGCGCCCGGCCAGGGCTTCACCGCGCTGGTGCAGCAGGCCCAGCAGTTCGCTGCGAAAGGCCGCCAGCGGTTTGCTCGCGGCTACATCGAGAACCGGCGGGATGTAGGTGTCATCGAGGACCAAGGCGCGGTCGGCGCGCTTTTCCTTGATGCGCACCAGGCCGATGGCGGCGTAATCGCTGATGCCGTCCTGCGCGGTCAGCAGGCGCAGGGCGCGGGAGCCCACCGCCACCGGCGCACGGTTTTCGAACGGCGCGTTGTCGTCACGCACTTCGCGCACCTGGCTTACGTAGCGGGCGGCTTCCAGGGCTTCGCCTTCGTCCACGGTGTCGCGGGCACCGGCACGCTTGAGCGGCAAGGCCAGGTACACCAGGCCGTCGCGCAGGTGGTCGTCGATGTTCAGCGGGCTCGGCGCCAGGTCATCCTGGGGGATGTTGAACGGCGTGCCGTCGGGCAACAGGCCGCGTGCCGAGATGATTGCCAGCTTGCCCTGGGCCAGCAGGCCCTGGTCGATCAGCAGTTCGGAAAAGCCCCAGGCCCCTGCAGACAGCGGGCGGCTGCGGGCGTCGATCAGGTTTTCCAGGTAACGGTCATGCTGCTGGAAGTGCTGCGTTCCGATGAACATGCCTTCCGACCAGACCACGCGATTGTTCCAGGACATGGGGGCTCCGATTGCTTTTTATTGGGCAGGGCTGGATGGGGTGACCGCGATGTCGGCGCGCACGGCACGCACATCGAGGCTGATCTGGTATTCGGTGTATTGGCGCGCCGGCACGTTGATCACCGTGCGCCATTGCGCGCGGTCCAACTCGCGGTAACCCACCAGCAGGCCGATCTGGCGCGTGGACGGGTCGAGGTCGCGCTGGATGCTCAATTGCTGGCCGGGCTGCACCACCACTTCGTCCTGGTCCAGCAGGTCGAGGCCGAGGGTGGACTGGGCGCGGTCAGCCAGTGCGAAGTAATCGGAACGGGCGAAGGTAGCGGCGTTTTTCAGTTCGAAGATGCGCACCCGCACCGGGGCGGCCTGGCCGTTGGCGCCGGGGTTGAGGCCTTCGATGGCGTGGAAATGCAGCTCGATGGCGGCCGTGTTTGCCTCATCCTCGACGGGCGCTGCGGGTGCGGCGGCATCTTTGGCACACGCCGTCAGCAGCAGCATCGTGGCGACTGCGAGTAAAAACCTGGGAATCATCCTGCGTCCTCAATGACGTACTTAGCTTTCCGTTAATCCATGTACTGCGATGTTTAGCGACGCTGTCGTGCGCTGTGCTCTTCGTAGGCGCGGCTGAACTCGCGGCCGAACAGGTCCTGGAAATCTTCCTGGGCCTCGCGGGAAATATTGCTGTAGAGCTCGGTGAACTGCTGCCAGTACTGGGCCTGGCGCGAACCGTTGAAAATACTCGAGAGCCCGCCGGGCTTGCCCATACGCTCTTCCAGCTGCGCCGGCTCAAAGCGCGTGAGCAGGTGTTTGATCGCTGCTTCAACACCAGCCATCACCGCCAGTTGGTGGGCACGCAGGTCGTTGAAACTGTCGCGCACGGCGGCATCCGGTGCCATAAACGCCTGGTTGCCGTGGCGCAGTAGAAGCAGTAACGCTTCGTCGGCGTTCGGCGCGAATTTCAACGGATTGTTTTCGGCAGGCTGAATCATCGTCTGCTGCATGCGGAACTCGCCCTTGAGGCTGGCGCGGGCGCGCAATACGTCGATCAGGCCGTCGACCATCAGGCGGTAGCTGCGGCCGATGTTTTCCATCTGCGCTTCAGCCTGGGCCTTGTCGAGGTTCAACTGCTCAAGGCCGGCGCCGCGCAGGAAGGCTTGCAGCAGGTCGGGTTGTGCCGGGTTGGCGACCGGCGCTTCGATCACGGGTGGCGGCTGCACGACTGGCGCAGGCGCTGGTGACGGCGGCGGTGGCGGTGGCGGTGGCGCGGACACGACCGGGGCGGGCGCGTCGCCAAACAGGTCCCAGTCTTCGGGAATCACCGCACCGGATACCACGGGCTTCTCGACGACAACCGGCGTCGGCGGACGGAAATCATGCTGCTCGGACGGCACATGATCGGCGACGGTCGGCGGCGGCACGGCGGTGGGGCTGAGGAAGTCGAACAGGTCCGGCAGGGTGTCCATCGACGAGGCGCCCTGGAACTGAGGCGCGATCACAGGCGCGGGCATCGGCGCAGGCTTGCTCGCCACCGCGCCCATCAGCGCTTCGAAACTGTTCGAGGAATCGCCGACAAACGGCTGACTGTCGACGGCCTGCACATTGAAGTCGATGCGGGCCTGGATCTCGTAATCGCCGATACGGATCAACTCACCATCTTGCAGCGGCTCGCTATTACCTCTGCGCAGACGGATGCCGGCGTTAACCAACTCCACACCATTTGTACTGTTATCGGTTAAATAATAACGGCCATCTTTGTATTGAATAACGCAATGCTGGGAAGACACCAGGCGCTCAGGGTCAGGCAATACCCAGTCATTATCCGCGCTGCGGCCAATAGCCATCACGCCCTGATTCATGGACTTTTCGGGGCATTGCCCAGGGGTAATCTTGTGATAACTAGTGATAGTCAAACACAGCGCCATCTTGCCTCCTTGCTGATACTTCGCGCGCGGTCGACTCCCGGGACAGCGGTTCCCGAGAAATCCCCATCAGGTCGTGCAATCGACCATCAAAACCAGCCAATGCCAGCATGATCGCTGATCTTAACTGGGCTCCATGACAAAAATCCTATCCCGGTGCGCCGTTCGACCCATCAGTCGCGCAGGTTGTTAAACACCGCACATCTGTCACAGAGGGCGAATAGCTTACCTTGACAAGGCATAAGTACTACACCAAAAATGCACAACTTCTCGAATACCAGTGATGGCACAGTAGTGGCATCTTGCTTATATGACCGAGAAAACATGCAAAGTTCCCCGCGCAACTAATGCATGAATTGCCCGCCATCTAACGGGCTGATAGGGAGATCGAATTCAGTGGATGTGCCGTTGCTGCTCACCGCCGTTTCCGCGACTTCGCCGTGTGGTGAAGACATGGAATATGACGCAGACTTTCTTCAACTTGAGCGTGCCGCCAAGGGCCAACCCGAGCGCAGCATGGGCGACTCCATCCTGCCCGCTGAACCGCCGGAATGGCGCAGCATCCAGCAGCAAAGCCTGGACTTGCTGCAGCGCAGCAAAGACCTGCGCATCACCCATTTCCTAGTGCAAAGCAGCCTCGCCCTCCAGGGTGTGGCCGGGCTTGCCGAAGCCCTGTCGCTGATCAACGCACTGCTGCGTGACTACTGGGCCGACCTGCACCCGCGCCTGGATGCCGACGACGACAACGACCCCACCGTGCGCATCAACGCCCTCACCGGCCTGACCTGCGACACCAACATTCGCCTGCTGCGCGAAAGCATCCTCACGCGCTCGCGCACCTTCGGCCCGGTGAGCCTGCGCGCAGCGCTCAACGCCAGCGGCCTGCAAAACTTCGCCGATGAAACCCTCGGCACCCAGCAGCTCAACGCCGCCTTCCTCGACAGCGACCCCGAGCACCTGCAAGCCACCCGCGACGCCCTGAGTGCAGCGCGGGCGGCCTGCGAAGCCATCGAGCAGCAGGTCAACGAGCAGGTCGGTTCCGCCCAGGGCGTGGACCTCAGCGCCTTGAAGCAGCCGCTCAAGCAGGCGCTGCAAATACTCAATCAAGCGGTGCCCGGCACCGAAGGCAGCAGCGAGCCCGAGGCCGTCAGTGACGACAGTGCCCCCTCGGTCGAATACGCCGCCCCCGCAGCACCGCGCCCGGTGGGCGACATCGCCAGCCGCGATGACGTGCTGCGCAGCCTCGACAAGATCCTTGCGTACTACACCCGGCACGAGCCTTCGAGCCCGCTGCCGGTGCTGTTGAACCGGGCGAAGAATCTGGTGCACGCCGACTTCGCGGCCATCGTGCGCAATCTGATTCCCGACGGCATGTCCCAATTTGAAAACCTGCGCGGCCCGGACGGCGAGTAAACCGCCCGGCTGTGCAGTAACAACACCGTCGCTCAAGCGACCAGGAGCAGCAACGTGGCGAAGCAAAGTTCTCAGAAATTCATCGCGCGCAACCGCGCGCCTCGAGTGCAGATCGAGTACGACGTCGAGCTCTACGGCGCCGAGAAAAAGGTCCAGCTGCCCTTCGTGATGGGCGTGATGGCCGACCTCGCCGGCAAGCCCGCCGAGCCTCTGGCGCCCGTGGCCGACCGCAAGTTCCTTGAAGTGGACGTCGACAACTTCGACTCGCGCCTCAAGGCCATGCAACCGCGCGTGGCCTTCCACGTGCCGAACGAGCTGACCGGCGAAGGCAACCTGAGCCTGGACATCACCTTCGAAAGCATGGACGACTTCAGCCCGGCCGCCGTGGCCCGCAAGGTCGACTCGCTGAACCAACTGCTCGAAGCCCGCACCCAGCTGGCCAACCTGCTGACCTACATGGACGGCAAGACCGGCGCTGAAGAAATCATCATGAAGGCGATCAAGGACCCGGCACTGCTGCAAGCACTTGCCAGTGCGCCCAAGCCTGCAGGGGACCAGTAATCATGACTGACAATACCGCCCGCGAAGGCTCCCAGATCCTGGGCGCCACCGAAGAAGCCAGCGAGTTCGCGAACCTGCTGCTGCAAGAGTTCAAGCCCAAGACCGAGCGTGCCCGCGAAGCCGTGGAAACCGCCGTGCGTACCCTGGCAGAACAGGCCCTGGCGCAGACTGACCTGGTGTCCAACGACGCGATCAAGTCGATTGAATCGATCATCGCCGCCATCGACGCCAAGCTCACCGCTCAGGTCAACCAGATCATCCACCACCAGGATTTCCAGCAGCTGGAAAGCGCCTGGCGCGGCCTGCACTATCTGGTCAACAACACCGAGAGCGATGAGCAGCTCAAGATCCGCGTGCTCAACATCTCCAAGCCGGACCTGCACAAGACCCTGAAGAAATTCAAGGGCACCGCGTGGGACCAGAGCCCGATCTTCAAGAAGATGTACGAAGAAGAATACGGCCAGTTCGGCGGCGAACCGTACGGCTGCCTGGTGGGCGACTACTACTTCGACCAGTCGCCGCCGGATGTCGAGCTGCTGGGCGAGCTGTCGAAAGTCTGCGCCGCGATGCACTCGCCGTTCATCGCCGCCGCTTCGCCGACCGTGATGGGCATGGGCTCGTGGCAGGAACTGTCGAACCCGCGCGACCTGACCAAGATCTTCACCACCCCGGAATACGCCGGCTGGCGCTCCCTGCGTGAATCGGAAGATGCGCGCTACATCGGCCTGACCATGCCGCGCTTCCTGGCGCGCCTGCCATACGGCGCCAAGACCGACCCGGTGGAAGCCTTCGCCTTCGAAGAAAACACCGACGGCGCCGACAGCTCCAAGTACACCTGGGCCAACGCCGCCTACGCGATGGCGGTGAACATCAACCGTTCGTTCAAGCACTACGGCTGGTGCTCGCGCATCCGTGGCGTGGAATCCGGCGGTGAAGTGGAAAACCTGCCAGCCCACACGTTCCCGACCGATGACGGTGGCGTGGACATGAAGTGCCCGACCGAAATCGCCATCAGCGACCGCCGCGAAGCGGAACTGGCGAAGAACGGTTTCATGCCGCTGCTGCACAAGAAAAACACCGACTTTGCCGCCTTCATCGGCGCGCAATCGTTGCAGAAACCGGCCGAATACGACGACCCGGACGCCACCGCCAACGCCAACCTGGCCGCGCGCCTGCCGTACCTGTTCGCCACCTGCCGCTTCGCCCACTACTTGAAGTGCATCGTGCGCGACAAGATCGGCTCCTTCAAAGAGAAGGACGAGATGCAGCGCTGGTTGCAGGACTGGATCCTGAACTACGTGGACGGTGATCCGGCCCACTCCACCGAAACCACCAAGGCCCAGCACCCGTTGGCCGCCGCCGAAGTGATCGTGGAAGAAGTGGAAGGCAACCCGGGTTACTACAACTCCAAGTTCTATCTGCGCCCGCACTATCAACTGGAAGGGCTGACCGTGTCGTTGCGTCTGGTATCGAAGCTGCCTTCGGCAAAATCCGCCTAAACCATTCGCTCGTCTGTGGGAGGGGCTTGTGTGGGAGCGGGCTTGCTCGCGAAAGCGGTGGGTCAGTCGAACTATCTTTGACTGATACACCGCTTTCGCGAGCAAGCCCGCTCCCACACAAAGCGACTCCCACACAAATCAAATTCAGTGGCTTGGGCCACACAGGGAGAAAACATGGCTGTTGATATTTTCATCAAGATCGGCGACATCAAGGGCGAGTCCATGGACAAGGCCCACAAGGACGAAATCGACGTGCTGAACTGGAGCTGGGGCATGGCCCAGTCCGGCAACATGCACGTTGGCGGTGGCGGCGGCGCGGGCAAGGTGAATATCCAGGACCTGTCGCTGACCAAGTACGTCGACAAGGCTTCGCCGAACCTGATGATGCACTGCGCCAGCGGCAAGCACATCGACAAGGTCAAGCTGACCGTGCGCAAGGCCGGTGGTGAAAGCCAGGTCGAGTACATGGTGATCAACCTGGAAGAAGTGCTGGTCACGTCCCTGAGCACTGGCGGTTCGGGCTCCGATGATCGCCTGACCGAGAACGTCACCCTGAACTTCGCCCAAGTGATGGTCGACTACCAGCCGCAGAAAGCCGACGGCACCAAAGACGGCGGCGCGATCAAGTTTGGCTGGAACATCCGTTCCAACACCAAGCGCTGATAGTTCTGGTGGCCGTGGCTTGCCGCCACGGCCCCAGCATTTTTGTTCCTCTCGCAACCCGTCCGTGGAGCTGCTTTGGTGGTAACTGAAATCGCTTCCCGCGACCGTCTGCAACCGTCCCTGCTGGACAGGTTGACCGACGACGACCCAACCAACCCCAAGGAAAGCGCCGACAAACGCGTGCTGTCCCTGACCCAATTGAAAGCCTCGGTTTTGCGTGACCTGGCGTGGCTGCTCAACACCACGTCGTTGCTCGATGCCGATGCCACGCTGCACACCCCGGCCGGTACGTCGGTGGTCAACTACGGCCTGCCGGCATTGGCTGGCAACAGTGTTTCCGGCGTCGACATCAAGGCTCTGGAAGCCTTGATCTACCAGGCGATCGCCACCTTCGAGCCACGCATTCTGCGCCACACCCTGCGCGTCAAAGCCCGCGTCGGCCACGGCGAGATGAACCACAACGCGCTGAGTTTCGAGATCGAAGGCGACCTGTGGGCGCAGCCGGTGCCGTTGCGCCTGTTGCTGCAAACCGACCTCGACCTGGAATCCGGCCACGTGCGCGTGGTGAATGCCGACCAGCGGAGACGCCCATGAACCCGCGCCTGCTGGAGCTGTACAACCAGGAACTGCACCACGTGCGCGAAAGCGCCGCCGAGTTCGCCAAGGAATACCCGAAGATCGCAAGTCGGCTGACCCTGTCCGGCATGGACTGCGCCGACCCGTACGTCGAACGCTTGCTCGAAGGCTTTGCCTACCTGACCGCCCGCGTGCAGCTCAAGCTCGACGCCGAGTACCCGACCTTCACCCACAACCTGCTGGAAATCGCCTACCCGCACTACCTGGCGCCGACGCCGTCGATGACCGTGGTGCAATTGCAGACCGACCCGGACGAAGGCTCGCTGGCCAGCGGCTTCCCGCTGCCCCGCGACACCGTCCTGCGCGCCGCATTGGGCCGCGAAACCCAGACCTGCTGCGAGTACCGCACCGCGCACCCGGTGACGTTGTGGCCATTGCAGGTGGCCAATGCCGAATACTTCGGCAACCCCGCCGCCGTGCTCGGGCGCCTGGCCGCCAGCGAGCCGAAAGCCAAGGCCGGCCTGCGCCTGACCTTGCGCACCGGCGCCGAATTGCCGTTCAACAGCCTCGACCTCGACACCTTGCCGCTGTACCTCAGTGGCGCCGATGAGCAACCGTTCCGCCTTTACGAGCAACTGCTGGGCAACGCCTGCGCGGTATTTGCGCGCAAGCCCGGCGGCGATTGGGTCGAACGCCTGCCGCAGGACGCGTTGCGCTCCCGGGGTTTTGACGACGCCGACGCCGCCATGCCGGTGGTGGCGCGCGCGTTCCAGGGCTATCGCCTGTTGCAGGAATACTTCGCCCTGCCCCACCGTTTCCTGTTCGTCGAATTCGCCGAGCTGGGCCGTGCGATCAAACGCTGCGACGGCCAGGAGCTGGAGTTGATCGTGCTGTTCGACCGCCACGAGCCGAGCCTGGAAGGCAGCGTCGGCGCGGCGCAGTTCCTGCCGTTCTGCACGCCGGCAATCAACCTGTTTCCCAAGCGCGTGGACCGTATCCACTTGTCCGACCGCGTCAACGAACACCATGTGATCGCCGACCGTACGCGGCCGATGGATTTCGAGATTCACTCGCTCAGCGGCCTGACGGGCCATGGCACCGGGCCGGAACAGCCGTTCTTGCCGTTCTACGCGGTGCGCGATCCGTCGCGTTACGGCCGCGACCAGGCGTATTACACGGTGCGCCGCGAGCCACGGGTGCTGTCCAGCGACCAGCGTCGCAACGGGCCGCGCTCGACCTATGTGGGCAGCGAAACCTTTGTCAGCCTGGTCGACAGCCGCCAAGCGCCGTACGGCCACGACCTGCGCCAACTCGGCGTGACCGCCCTGTGCACCAACCGTGACCTGCCGTTGTTCATGAGCGTGGGCAACGGCAAGACCGACTTCACCCTGGCCGACAGCGCCCCGGTGCTGGCCGTGCGCTGCGTCGCCGGCCCGAGCCGCCCACGGGCCAGCCATGCGCATGACGCCAAGGCCTGGCGCCTGATCAGCCAGCTCTCGCTCAATTACCTTTCCTTAAGCGAACAGGGCCAGGGGGCCGGCGCCTTGCGCGAACTGCTGCGCCTGTACGGCGACAGCAACGACGCCGCGCTGCAATTGCAGATCGAAGGCCTGCGCGAGGTCAGCAGCAAAGCCGTGACCCGGCGCCTGCCGATGCCCGGCCCGATTGTGTTTGGCCGCGGCCTGGAGATCACCCTGGAGTTCGACGAAAACGCGTTTCGCGGCACCGGCGTGTTCCTGCTTGGTGCGGTACTGGAACGCTTCCTGACGCGCTACGTGTCGATCAACAGCTTTACCGAGACGGTGATCCGCACCACGGAGCGCGGCGAGATCATGCGCTGGAAAGCCAAGCCCGGGCGGCGGCCAACCCTGTGAAGACCCTGGATGCGATGCATCAGGAACCCTGGGAATACGATTTTTTCCAGGCGCTGCGGCGTATCGAGTGCGAATCGCCAGAGTTGCCGCGCCTGGGCCATTCCCTGCGCCTGGCGGACGACCCGCTGCGCCTTGGCCAACGGGCCGATTGCACCTTCGCCCCGGCCACCCTGGCCTCGGTCGATCCGGGTGGCGACGGCAAACCGGCGCGCCTGGAGCAGTTCTTCTTTGGCCTTGGCGGCCCCAACGGCCCGCTGCCGCTGCACATCACCGAGTACGTGCGCGAGCGCCAGCGCAACAACGCCGACAGCACCAGCAAACAGTTTCTGGACGTGTTCCACCACCGCCTGCTCAGCCTGTTTTACCGGGCCTGGGCCGAGGCGCGGCCGACGGTCAGCCACGACCGCCCGCACGACGATTACTGGTCCGCCCGCCTCGCCGCCCTGAGCGGTCGCGGCATGCCGAGCCTGCTCGATCAGGGCCTGATCCCCGACACGGCGAAGCTGCATTACAGCGGCCACCTGTCGGCGCAAACCCGCTACCCGGACGGCTTGAAGGCGATCCTCGGCGAGTATTTTGGCCTGCCGGTGACGATCGAAGAGTACGTCGGCCAATGGCTGGAACTGCCCGAACGCAGCCGCGTCGGGGTCAGCGCCAACCGCCTGGGCGTGGATTTTTGCCTGGGCAGCCACGTGTGGGACCGCCAGCATAAATTCCGCATCCGCCTCGGCCCGCTCAGCCTCGACGACTACATGGGCATGCTGCCCGGCCAACAGCCGTTCAACGAGCTGGTGGCATGGGTGGCCGAGTACCTGGGGCATGAATTGGACTGGGACTTGAACCTGGTCCTGCAACAACCCGAAGTCCCGGCGCTGCAACTCAATGGCCGGTTCCGCCTGGGCTTCAACACCTGGCTCGGCAAACCCGAGCAAGACGCCAACGACCTAATCCTGGCCCGGCATTACGCCGATCACGCCACCACCTCAAGGAATCCAGAGCATGGGTGAAATCAGTCGCGCCGCACTGTTCGGCAAACTCAACAGCGTGGCCTACAAGGCCATCGAAGCCGCCACGGTGTTCTGCAAATTACGCGGTAACCCGTATGTGGAACTGGCCCACTGGTTCCACCAGTTGCTGCAACTGCAGGACTCGGACCTGCACCGCATCATCCGCCAGTTCAACGTCGAGCCGGCGCGCCTGGCCCGTGACCTCACCGAAGCGCTGGACCGCCTGCCCCGTGGCTCGACGTCGATCACCGACCTGTCGTCCCATGTGGAGGAAGCCGTTGAGCGCGGCTGGGTCTACGGCAGCCTGATGTTCGGCGAAAGCCAGGTGCGCACCGGCTACCTGGTGCTGGGCATCTTGAAGACGCCGAGCCTGCGCCATGCGCTGCTGGGCCTGTCGTCGGAATTCGACAAGATCAAGGCCGAAGCCCTGAGCGAACGTTTTGACGAATACGTCGGCGACTCGCCGGAAAATGCCTTGAGCGCCAGCGACGGTTTCAACGCCGGGGTTCCGGGCGAAGCCAGCGGCGCCATGGCGCCGAGTGCCATGGGCAAGCAGGAAGCCCTCAAGCGCTTCACCGTCGACCTCACCGAACAGGCGCGCAGCGGCAAGCTCGACCCGATCGTGGGTCGTGATGAAGAGATCCGCCAACTGGTGGACATCCTCATGCGCCGCCGCCAGAACAACCCGATCCTCACCGGCGAAGCGGGCGTTGGCAAGACCGCCGTGGTCGAAGGCTTCGCCCTGCGCATCGTCGCCGGTGACGTGCCGCCAGCGCTGAAAGACGTGGAACTGCGCAGCCTCGACGTCGGCCTGTTGCAAGCCGGTGCGAGCATGAAAGGTGAGTTCGAACAGCGCCTGCGCCAAGTCATCGAAGATGTGCAGGCGTCGCCCAAGCCGATCATCCTGTTTATCGACGAAGCCCACACCCTGGTGGGTGCCGGTGGCGCCGCCGGCACGGGTGACGCGGCCAACCTGCTCAAGCCAGCGCTGGCCCGTGGCACCTTGCGCACCGTGGCCGCGACCACCTGGGCCGAGTACAAAAAACACATCGAGAAAGACCCGGCCCTGACCCGTCGCTTCCAGGTGGTGCAAGTTGCCGAACCTTCGGAAGACAAGGCCCTGCTGATGATGCGCGGCGTGGCCTCGACCATGGAGCAGCACCATCAGGTGCAGATCCTCGACGAGGCGTTGGAAGCTTCGGTGAAGCTGTCCCACCGCTACATCCCCGCGCGCCAACTGCCGGACAAATCCGTCAGCCTGCTGGACACCGCCTGCGCCCGCGTCGCCATCAGCCTGCATGCGGTGCCAGCGGAAGTGGACGACAGCCGCCGGCGTATCGAAGCGCTGGAAACCGAGCTGCAGATCATCGCCCGCGAGCATGCCATCGGCATTGCGATTGGCGCGCGCCAGAGCAATACCGAAGCCCTGTTGAGCGCCGAGCGTGAGCGTCTCGCCACCCTGGAAAGCCGCTGGGCCGAAGAAAAGGCCCTGGTGGACGAACTGCTCGCCACCCGCGCGACCCTGCGCGAGACCGTCGGCGCGGTGGACAGCGGCAACGATGCATTGCGCGCTCAACTGGTCGACCTGCAACAGCGCCTCAGCGCCCTGCAAGGCGAAACCCCGCTGATCCTGCCGACCGTGGATTACCAGGCCGTGGCCTCGGTGGTCGCCGACTGGACCGGCATCCCGGTGGGCCGCATGGCACGCAACGAACTGGAGACGGTGCTCAACCTCGACCAGCACCTGAAAAAACGCATCATCGGCCAGGACCATGCCTTGCAGATGATCGCCAAGCGCATCCAGACCTCCCGCGCCGGACTCGACAACCCGAGCAAGCCGATTGGCGTGTTCATGCTGGCGGGCACCTCCGGCGTGGGCAAGACCGAAACCGCCCTGGCCCTGGCCGAAGCCATGTACGGCGGCGAGCAGAACGTGATCACCATCAACATGAGCGAGTTCCAGGAAGCCCACACGGTGTCGACCCTCAAGGGCGCACCGCCGGGTTACATCGGCTATGGCGAAGGCGGCGTGCTGACCGAAGCCGTGCGGCGCAAGCCCTACAGCGTGGTGCTGTTGGACGAGGTGGAAAAAGCCCACCCGGACGTGCATGAAATCTTCTTCCAGGTGTTCGACAAGGGCGTGATGGAAGACGGCGAAGGCCGCGTGATCGACTTCAAGAACACCCTGATCCTGCTCACCACCAACGCCGGCACCGAGCTGATTTCCCACGTGTGCAAAGACCCGGCGAACCTGCCGGAGCCGGAAGAGATCGCCAAGGCCCTGCGCCAGCCACTGCTGGAGATTTTCCCGCCGGCGCTGCTGGGGCGCCTGGTGACGATTCCGTACTACCCGCTCAGCGACGAGATGCTCAAGGCGATCACCCGCCTGCAACTGGGCCGCATCAAGAAGCGTGTGGAGAGTACGCACAAGGTGGCGTTCGATTACGACGACGCGGTGGTCGATCTGATCGTCTCGCGTTGCACCGAGACTGAAAGCGGCGGGCGCATGATCGATACGATCCTGACCAACAGCCTGCTGCCGGACATGAGCCGTGAATTCCTCACGCGCATGCTCGAAGGCAAGGCGTTGGCGGGTGTGCGGATCAGCAGCCGGGATAACGAATTGCACTACCAGTTCAACGATTGACCTGAAGAAATGCGGGAAAAACTGTGGGAGCGGGCTTGCTCGCGAAAGCGGTGTGTCAGTTGACACAACCGGCGACTGATTCACCGCTTTCGCGAGCAAGCCCGCTCCCACATTTTGATGCGGTTTCGTCAGACATAACGACATTTACGGGTTAACCGATGCTTTTTAACCAAGCCTCACGCCTGGCCAAAATCACCAGCCCCCTCGGGCCGGATGTGCTGCTACTCAACGGAATGGGCGGCGGTGAGGAGTTGGGCCGGCTGTTCAACTATGAGCTGCAACTGACGTCCCTGGACGCCAACATCGACCTCAACCAGTTGCTCGGCAAGCCCATGAGCGTGGGCGTGCAATTGGCGGACGGCGGTGAGCGGCATTTCCACGGCATCGTTGCGCGGTGCAGCCAGGACATCGACCAGGGCCAGTTCGCCAGTTACCAAGTGGTGTTGCGCCCATGGTTCTGGCTGCTGACCCGCACCTCGGACTGCCGGATTTTCCAGAACCTGAGCATCCCGCAGATCATCAAGCAGGTGTTTCGCGACCTGGGTTTTTCGGATTTCGAAGACGCCCTGAGCCGGCCGTATCGCGAGTGGGAATACTGCGTGCAGTACCGCGAGACCAGCTTCGATTTCGTCAGCCGCCTGATGGAACAGGAAGGCATCTACTACTTCTTCCGCCACGAGCAGGACCGCCACGTGCTCGTGCTGGCCGACGCCTATGGCGCGCACACCACGGTGCCGGGCTACGCGTCGATTCCGTACTACCCCAAGGACGAGCAGCAGCGCGAACGCGATCATATGTACAACTGGCACCTGGCGCAGGAGGTGCAGCCCGGTTCGCTGGAGCTCAACGACTACGACTTCCAGCGCCCCAGCGCGAGCATCGAGGTGCGCTCGGCGATGCCGCGTCCGCACACTGCCGGTGATTACCCGCTGTACGACTACCCCGGCACCTATGTGCAAAGCCAGGACGGTGAACACTATGCGCGCAACCGCATCGAAGCCCTGCAAACCCTGCACGAGCAGATCGAGTTCAGCGGCAATGCGCGGGGCCTGGGCTCCGGGCATTTGTTCAGCCTCACCGGCTTCAGCCGCCAGGACCAGAACCGCGAATACCTGATCGTCGGCGTCCGCTACCACATCACCCAGGAGAGCCTGGAAAGTGGCGGCGGCTCGGGCGAGGCGCAGTTCAGCAGCAGCCTGACCTGCATCGATGCCCAGCAAAGCTTCCGCCCACTGGCGAGCACCTACCGGCCCATCGTCAAAGGCCCGCAGACCGCGTTGGTGGTCGGGCCCAAGGGCGAAGAAATCTGGACCGACCAGTACGGCCGGGTGAAGGTGCACTTCTACTGGGACCGTCACGACCAATCCAACGAGAACAGCTCGTGCTGGATTCGCGTGTCGCAATCCTGGGCCGGCAAGAACTGGGGTTCGATGCAGATCCCGCGGATCGGCCAGGAAGTAATTGTGAGTTTTCTGGAAGGCGATCCCGACCGGCCGATCATCACCGGGCGGGTGTACAACGCTGAGCAGACGGTGCCTTACGACTTGCCGCAGAACGCCACGCAAAGCGGCATGAAAAGCCGCTCCAGCAAGGGCGGCACGCCGGCCAACTTCAATGAAATCCGCATGGAGGACAAGAAGGGGCTGGAGCAGTTGTACATCCATGCCGAGCGCAACCAGGACATCGTGGTGGAGGTGGATGAGAGCCATTCGGTGGGGCATGACCGCAACAAGAGCATCGGCCACAACGAGACGGTGAGCATCGGCAACAACCGCCTGCGCATCGTCAAACAGGAAGACATCCTCTCGGTGGGCCAGCGCAAGACCGACAGCATCAGCCAGAGCTACGTCATTGAAGTGGGCGAAAACCTGCGCCTGGTGTGCGGTGAAAGCATCCTGGAGTTGAACGCCAGCGGGCAGATCAACCTCACGGGCGTGCAGATCAGCTTCTACGCCAGCGGTGATGCCGAGTTCAACACCGGCGGTGTGCTGCATCTGAACAACGGCGGCGGCCCCGGCGCAACACCCGATGGCCAGGGCGTGAAAGCCAGCATCGACGCCAATATCAAAGCCGCGTTCCCAACGCCCAAAAGCTCCTGACGAGGCCTGTTTGCGATGACGTACCGAATCAACGAATTCCAGTTCCAACTGCCGGCCGCCGAGTTGCAGGACGCGACGATCAATATCCTCAAGTTCCCTGAACTGGGCACTTCCCTGATCATCAGTCGCAGCCTCTTGGCCGAGGACGAAACCCTGCACAGCAACTTCGCCGACCAGCTCAAGCGCCTGGAACAACAGGTGCAGGATTTGCGCTGCCAGCCGAGCACAGTCGTGCGTTTGGGCGCGGCTCAAGAGATCGAAGGCATCGAGTTGCGCAGCCAGTTCAACAAGGGCAATGACAAGGTGTTCCAGTACCAATTGGCGCTGGTGTTGCCGGGCACGCGCAAGATGCTCGCGTTGAGCTATGTGAAAGCCGAAAAGCTCGGCGATGCCGAGGCCGCGCATTGGGCCTTGATCAAGCACTCGCTGTCGTTCGACGCCCCTTGATGAGCCGCCTGCATGGCTGACGCGCTATGGGCGGCCCGCATGGGCGACGCGCTTGCCCACACGTCGATGATGGCCGACATCCTCGGCGGTGTGCTGGAGGTGGCGGCCAATATTGCGATCACCGCCGTGGCGACCGCAGCGGTGGTGGCCGCCACCGGCATCACCGTGGCCACTGGCGGGCTCGGCTGCTTCCTGCTGGGCGCGGTGGTGGGCACGATTGTCGGGTTGGCCATGAGCAAGACGGGGGCGGACAAAGGCCTGTCGAATTTATGCGAGAGCTTTAGCAACGCCCTGTTTCCGCCCACGGTGCAGGCAAACATTCTCACCGGTTCCACCAACACCCTGACCAATAACATCCCCGCCGCCCGCGCTGCCGGGGCGATCAGCTCCCACGTCGCGCCGGCCGGCACCGAGCTGGAAGAACCCGCACCAGAGCCCGGTTACCTGGACATGGCCGAGAGTTTCTTCTCACAGATGTGGCGCCCGACGGTCGCTACGCCGGCGCCAGGCGCGGTGCCCAAGCCGCTGGACCTGGTGGTGTGCATGAAGCACCCGCCCATGCCGCCGCAGTTCCTGGCCGAGGGCTCGGACAAGGTCACGGTCAACGGCCAGCCGGCGGTGCGCAGCGGTGATCGCAGTACGTGCGATGCGACGGTGGTGGGTTCGGGGCTGATTTCCTCCAATGTGACCATCGGCGGCGGTTCGGTGGTGGTGCGCGAGATTCGCAGCGGCAAGACGCCGGGCGTCGGGCTGGCGGTGACGGCGTTGTTGATGCTCAAAGGTGGCAAGGGCAAGTTCTTCAGCAAGCTGCCGTGCATGCTGATCAGCGGCGCGACGTCGATGGCCGTCAGCAGCGCGATGGGGGCGATGGCGAATGCGGCGATGGGCTCGTCGAACCCGGTGCATGCGGCGACCGGCGCGAAAGTGTTGGGCGATGTCGAGGAGCTGGATTTTGTGCTGCCCGGCATCCTGCCGATTGCCTGGCAACGGGTCTACAACAGCCGCGATGAACGCTCGGGCAGCTTGTTGGGTGCTGGCTGGAGCGTGGCTTATGAAGTGTGCGTCGACATTCGCCCCCATCCTGAGGGGAGTGAAACGCTGATCTACACCGACGAGCAGGGTCGGCCGATCGACATGGGCTCGATTCCTTTGGGCGGCGCGGTATTCAGCGCCGGTGAAGGACTCGCGGTGCGCCGCCACCTCAATGGGCAGTTGCTGATTGAAAGCGACGATGGTTTGTACCGCTTGTTCGAGCCTACGGCCAACCCGTCGCGGCTGCGCCTGAGCCAGCTCGGCGACCGCAATGACAACCGTATTCATATCGACTACGACGAAGCCGGACATCTAGTACGACTGCGCGATACGTTCGATCTGGTGCAGGTTGAGCTGGTTCGCGAGCAGGGCCAATTGGCGCGCATCGAGCGCTTGTATCCCGATCAGCGTCGTGAAGTGCTGGTCAGCTACGGCTATGACATGGCCGGGAGCCTGGCGCAAGTAAGCGACGCGACCGGCCAGGTGCAACGCCGCTTCGCCTACGACAACGGCCGCCGGATGCTCGAGCATCAACTGCCGACCGGGTTACGGTGTTTTTACGAATGGGCGTTGGTGGAAAACCTGGAATGGCGCGTGGTCCGGCATTGGACCGATGAAGGCGACGCTTACCAGTTCGACTATGACTTGCAGGCCGGCCTCACGCGTATCACCGATGGCTTGCAGCGCGTCAGCACCCGCCTGTGGAACACGCAGCACCAGATCATCCAGTACAGTGACAACCTCGGCCAGACCTGGCTGTTCGAGTGGAACGACGAACGCCAATTGCTCAGCGCCACCGATCCGCAGGGTGGGCGTTATGAGTACAGCTATGACGAGGCCGGAAACCTGATCGGCGAGAGTGACCCGTTGGGGCGCAGCGATTCGACGTTGTGGCTGGAGCATTGGGCCTTGCCGGTATCGGTGACTGACTGCGAGGGCAACACCTGGCGCTCACGTTACGACGCACGGGGTAACTGTACCGTCGAGACCGACCCGCTAGGGCATGTCACGAGGTATCGCTACGATAGTCACGGCCAACCGGTAGAGATCATCGACGCCACCGGCAAAAGCAAACGGCTACGCTGGAATCCGTTCGGCCAGCTCATTGAACACATTGACTGCTCCGGTTACCCGACGCGCTTCAGCTACGACGAGAGAGGTTATTTACAGGTCATCATTGATGCACTGGGTGAGCGCACGTCGTTTGTACACGACGCCCAAGGCCGAGTGCTGAGTACTCAACTTCCAGATGGGCGTACTGAATATTTCCAACGCGACGGCAGCGGCCAACTGGTTGCACATACCGACTTTGCCGGCCACTCCACACACTATCAGCGCAACCGTAAGGGGCAGGTCCGCGAGCGCGTCGATGCGCACGGCCGACAGGTCAGCTTTGCCTATGACAGCTATGGCCGCCTGCGTACATTGACCAACGAAAACGGTGAACAATACCGTTTCGAATGGGACGCCAATGATCGTGTCTCCGAGCAACAGGATCTGGATGGCAGTCTCCGCCGCTATGACTACGACGCACTGAACAACATTTCACGCATGGAGGCGGTTGCAGCACCAGTCGGCAGTGGCCTGGCAGTAGTAACGGCGGTGCCCGAACCATCCATCGTGCATGACTTTGAGCGCGACGCGGCGGGACGAATGGTGGTCAAAGTCACCGATGACGGGCGTACGGAATACAGTTACGACTTACTGGACCAGCTCAAAGCTGTCACGTTTACCCATAAGACAGGCCAACAACACACCGTCAGCTTCACTTATGACGCCCTTGGGCAGACCGTCGAAGAAAAAACCAGGGCAGGTGTTTTACAACATTGCTACGACGAGTTGGGAAACCTCAACCAGACTCGCTTACCCGACGGGCGCTGGCTCAATCGGTTGTACTACGGCAGCGGTCACCTCCATCAGATAAACCTCGATGGACGGGTTATCAGCGACTTTGAGCGCGACCGCTTACACCGCGAAGTCCTGCGTACTCAGGGACACCTGAGTACACGCCAGCGTTATGATCGCTGCGGCCGATTGCGCTCGCGCGAACGCGGCCATATCAGCCGGGCATCGGTACTCCCTGGCGCAGTACTAAAACAGTTCGAGTATGACCCCGCCGATAACTTGGTGGGCAAGCTTGAGCAACGGCCCGGCGGTCAGCACAGCCAGTTGCTGCATTACGATGCAACCGACCGAATAATCGCCAGCCAGGACAATTTTGCAGCACGACACGAAACCTATTCCTATGACGCCGCTGCCAACCTGCTCGATGGCCCACAGGCTGGCGCCGGACTGGTTGTACACAACAAGCTCCTGACATACCAAGACAAACGCTATCGCTACGACGGTTTCGGCCGCATGGTCGAGAAGCGAAGTGCCCAACGCGGCGTCCAGCGATTCGCCTATGACGCTGAACATCGCTTGATTGAGGTACGAAATGAACAGGGCACGCAGCGATCAGTCGTCCGCATGTCCTACGACCCTCTTGGCCGACGAACATCCAAAACAACCCACGACGCAAATGGCCATTTACTGAGTGAAACTCGCTTCACATGGGATGGGCTGCGGTTGGTGCAAGAGCACAAACATGCGCAGACCAGTCTTTATATCTACGGTGACGAAGGTCACGAACCCCTGGCCAGGGTTGACGGGACAGGCGCCCAGCAAAAAGTGCGCTATTACCACAATGACATGAACGGGCTGCCCGAGTTGCTTTCGGAAGCAGAAGGCCAGACAGTCTGGCAAGCCAGCTATCAGGTCTGGGGAAACACCGTTCGAGAAACGCGTGAGCCTTACTACATTGAAGAGCAGAACCTGCGGTTCCAGGGGCAGTATCTGGATCGGGAAACTGGCCTGCATCACAACATTTTCCGCTTCTACGATCCGGATATCGGCCGCTTCACTACGCCTGACCCCATTGGCCTCGCCGGGGGGCTGAATCTTTATCTGTATTCAACGAATCCGCTGACGTGGATCGACCCCTACGGCCTGAACCCGAAGGATTTGGTACGGTACAAGCCCAAAGATTCCGTGACACCCAAGGCTGGTGGTCGTGGCACAGCCATCAATCGGGCTTGGGGAGAAGAGCGGGAGCTTGTGACCCGCGGTGGCGGCTCAAGAGACTGGGCGGACCATGAGCGTGAGTTGATCAAAAATACCAAGAGCAACGCACGCTTGAATTCTTTGATGTCCAAAGCAGGCTACACCGGCCACCACATCAACAGCGTCGAAGGTAACGGTGCATTGGGCAAAGCCTGGAAAGGTGACCCAAGGAACATTGTGTTCTTGCAAAACGCGAACCATCCAAGTGGCATTGACGAACACTTGAACAGCCCGCAAGGGCACAGGAAGAATTACGCCAACGCAGGCAAAGGCCGATTGATCGACCGAGCCAGAACACCCGCTACAAAACCCGGCTGCGGTAAATAGGTTTCCATTGGAGAAGAACATGAGCGCCCTCGATAACGCCTTTAAAGAATTGCGCCGCATCCACAAGAAATTTGACATCGAAGGGAGCTTCGAAAAAAACGGCCAGGCAAACGCCAAATGGCCACAAACCCTGCCTCGCTCCTCTGAGACGGACTACTTTTACGACTTTTGCGAGCCTGTCGATGTAGAAATCGAAACAGGTTTGACCCCCATCCGCTTTTTCAGCTTGGACGCATTGGAAGATGGTCAGGTCGGTTACAAGTGGGCAGGCGAATCCAACAAGACTGAGTTGAATGGAAATTGGCCGGCACAACATCTGGTTTTCATGGATGACATCGGTGGTGGCAAGCCGGTTATCGCAGTTACCGATATTCCTGGCACACCCGTATTGGCGAGCTACGATGCCATAGCGCCTTTCAAGATTGCCGACTCTCTTGCGGATTTTCTGCTGGCCTTCGCCAAGACTGTCGAGATCGTCCATGGAAAATTCGACATTTTTGATATCTACAACGACGACGATGAGCTCTCCAGCAAATTCGTTAAGCTACTCAACAAGGAAGTCGGCCCGTTACTGGGCGAGGAAAATTACCAACGCTTTTTTGACTACTTCTACGGCTGAGTCAGGTCAGACCCCACAAAAAAGGCACAGCCCAGTCGGCGTGGGACAAGCGTCCTGACCGTCCATGGTCATTCGCGACATCAGATGTTGGCGGGGACGAAGTCGGGCCCACCCAGTTTGTCCCGAACCACCAGCGCAGTACGCATCAACGGCCCCCACAGGCCGTTCTGGCTATTCCAGCCAGCGCCCGCCCAGCGGGTATCGCCGACAAGGGCAGCCTTGTTGCGTTCCAGCTGCTTCTGCAGGGCCACTGCCACGGCACCCATGTCGACCTCGAACAGGTCGGCATACAGACCATCGGGGTTCGTGCGCTTTTTGCTCAGGCAAAAACGGTAGTACCACACCCACACTGCCGCGGCGTAAATCGCCCGATTTCGATCAGGGTAAGTCGCGAGGATTTTAAGCAAGGCCGCGACGAAACAACCTGGGAATTGCGGGTCGCGGGTCTCTTGCCAATAGCGCACCACCAACAGATCGAACGCTGCGACCACATTCTGTGGCTCGTCGTTGTCGCTCTTGGCTTCTTGAAAGTAGAACGGTTCGCCCACCAGGAACTTATCCAGGTCGTTATTCGCCAGGGCAAGCAGCAGCACATTATCTAAATTGGCACTCATTGGATTCTCACTACATCGGGGTTCGCGAGCAGGAAATTGATGTCGTTGCCGTGTGGAATGCCCACATTGTCCAGCACCGCCTCACGCATCCCGCCAGGATGGGTCACGCCACCGGGGCGCCAGAGTGAGTTGGCTCCGCGTTCATTACCGGTTGGCATGACGACCTTGGGATTGTTCAGGTCCATCATATAAATTTCTTTGCCGGTAAAGGTGCCAGGGTCATAACCCAGGGCCTTTTCCAGGACCGCAAGGTCGCCGGTCTTTTTGAATTCGCCGACAACGCCGTGCAGGTCCGACTTCGCCATGACGTACTTGGAAGGACTGAATGTTGTGTACATCGGGTTGGCGATATCATCCGGCGTGAAGAGGAACGCCCCCCCTTCATCCTGAAACACCTTGAGGTGCTTGGAGATATAAGAACCCTCAAGATAGTCGGCAGGATTCGGTCGACTGTACTGGGGAATCGCCATGATGTCGTCTTGGGTATAACCCGGCTTGAACCGCACCTTGGGGGTCGTGCCGATTTTTGCCATTTTCGGCCCAAGCCCCAGAAGCGCCATGCCGGCAACCCCTTGCAGCAAGTCCCGATAGCCTGGGCCCAAACGATCCCCCAGGTCGCCCAGCAACGCCATACCGCCCATCACCGCGCCGCCGATTACCACGAACCCGGCCAGGGCAGCCAGCCCGGCCATCGCCGCCAGGATCGCAGCGCCACCCATGGCCAGGATGCCCAAGGCTTCAAACCCGGTATGCATCCAGCCCTCGATATCCAGCACAAAGGCGACCGAGACGGTTGGCCCACCGATAAAGGTATTGGGGCTGCCACTCTTGATATGGGCACCGCACACCATTTTGCTGTGCAGGCGTGCTGCCGGCTTGCCGTTGATAAACACGGTGGCACTGCCTTCGGCGATCAAAACCGGGAAGGGCCAAACCGGGTGATTCATCGGCAGCCCAGTGCAGGAGGAGGCAATATCCTCACCGGCGCGCATCGCATTGAGGCCGTTGATATAGACGTTGAAACTGCCCGCCACCAGTGCCCCTGTCGTGGGCTCGGGCAGGTTGAAAATGGTACTCAAGCCCTTGACCACCTGGAACATCGACAGCCCACCCGCCGCGACTGAGCCGGCCATGATTGCCACTGCCAGTCCACCCGTGGCAACTGTCGCTGCGATCACCGCGGCACCGATCAATGCACCTGCGACTGCGCCCGCCAGCATTGCAGCGACGCCGAATCCGTGGGCTATTTCATCACCCAAGCGGGCTGCTGCTTGCGCATCCATTGCGTGTATCTACCGTATGGGTTAAACCGCTGCCGTGTGCGAATCAGGCGCCAGACACAAGGGGCTTCAGGCTGCTCATGGCGATTTTCCAGGCCGTCTCGTGAGACGCCAGGTCACCCGGCGTGGTCGTCAGTGTGGTAATCAGCACGGCCGGTTTTCGCTCAATAAACATCTGGCGCAACATCAGCTCGCGCCCTTCCCGCTTCCAGGTGTAATCCACCAGTGTGGCGGCATGTCCATGCAGCACCGTGTCCCAGCGCTGGATCAACTTGAACTCCGGCAATTGCTGCTCGGCGCTTTGCACTTGCTTGTCGATGTAATCCGCGAAGGTCGCATCACCTTGGGAGGCATCACGACTGATGACAAAGCTGGCTTCCTTGGCGCTGCCAACAGCTGGCAGCTTGAAGATATTGATACTCTGGTCCTGCCAGGTATCAGGGATTTCGAGGTCTGCTTCTTGAATTCTGTAGAGGGTCACAGTGATCGCTTTCCATGGACATGAGTGACTCGGGAAGGCGCAAATAGTCGAGTAATGCTTCACAACAATCAAGCCGAGGGCGATACCCTGACCCGGTCCCACAAAAAATGGGCACCCAACCCAGTCGGCGTGCCCATCTTTTCTACCACCCCACCTCCCTTCGAGGCGCTACCGCTGTTACGGGTTGACGCTGTCTTTGAGCGACTTGCCCGGCTTGAACGCAACGGTGTTGCTCGCCTTGATCTTCACTGGCTCGCCGGTCTGTGGGTTCTTGCCGGTGCGGGCGCCGCGGTGGCGTTGCAAGAAGGTGCCGAAGCCAACCAGGGTGACGCTGTCCTTGCGGTGCAGGGCGCCGGTGATTTCTTCGAGAACGGCGTTGAGGACGCGGTTGGCCTGTTCTTTGGTGAGATCCGCTTTTTCAGCGATGGCGGCTGCGAGTTCTGGTTTACGCATAAATGAAGCCTCTTTGACGGTTTTTTGTTGTTATGTCCGTGCTGCTCTCTAATGGAGCAGCGCCCAAAGCGCCGCAGGCTCTACTCTGCGGCAGACGGGAGTGAGGATGGCATGCCCTAGGACGCCGCGCCAGTCTCGCGGCGACCTTTCTGGGGATAGGAACGTGCTGATTCCGACAGAACGACTGGTATTTACGCCAACAATGGCGGGAGTTCTTTGTTGAGCGCCAGTTTTTCCATCACGGCGCCACCGGTCAGCGCGTAACCCAGCAGGCGACCGCTGGCGTCGCGGCACAGCGCCTTGATGTCGGCGCCCTGGCCTTCGACACTCCATACGCCTTCGCTGCCCCGTGGCGGCGGCGAGACCACCAGCGGGCAGATCGGGGTTTTCACGGTGATCGGCATCGGTCCGTAGCTGACCGCCGTGGCATTGCCGACCAGGGTCTGGGCCAGGGCGCGGGCGCAGCTCATCAGTGGCATCACGTACAACAGGTTCAGGCCATCGACCTCGGCGCAGTCGCCCAGGGCATAGATATTGGCGTGGGAGGTCTTGAGGTGGCGGTCCACCGTGACGCCACGATTGGTCTGCAAACCGGCGGCAGCAGCCAGGTCTACCCGTGGGCGCAGGCCGATGGCAGAGACCACCAGGTCGCAGTGGATCACTTCACCGTCCGACAGGTGCGCTTCCAGCCCGTCAGCACCGCGCTGCAGGCGGTTGAGCACCGGGCCCAGGTGGAAACGCGCACCAAGCCCTTCCAGCCCGGCCTGCACCGCAGCGGCCGCAGCCGGGTGCAGCAGGGTCGGCATGACTTGCTCGCACGGGGCCACCAGTTCGACTTCGTAGCCGCCGAGGATCAGGTCGTTGGCAAACTCACAGCCAATCAGACCTGCGCCAAGCAGCAACACCCTGCGCTTGCCGGCAGCGGCTGCACGAAAGCGTGCGTAGTCTTCAAGGTCGTTGATCGGGAATATCAGCTCGGCGGCATCGCCTTCCACCGGCACACGCACGGTCTCGGCGCCCCAGGCCAGGATCAGGTCGCGATAGGCCACCGCTTCCTCGCCGATCCACAGGCGCTTGTGGCCCGGGTCGATGCCGCTGACGCGGGTGTGGGTGCGCACTTCAGCCTTGAGTTGCTCGGCCATGGCGCCGGGTTCGGCCATACTCAGGCCATCGGCTTCCTTGTTCTTGCCAAAGCCGGTGGAGAGCATGGGCTTGGAGTAGGAACGCCCGTCATCGGCGGTGATCAGCAGCAATGGGGTCTCGCTGTCGAGCTTGCGAAACTCCCGGGCCAGGTTGTAACCGGCCAACCCTGTGCCGATGATCACGACAGGTGCGTTCATTCCTTTCTCCTTGTAGTACGTTTCTTTGCTTGAAAATTAACCGATTTCGATCATTTCGAAATCCATCTTGCCCACGCCGCAGTCAGGGCACAGCCAGTCTTCCGGGACGTCTTGCCACAGGGTGCCCGGCGCGATGCCGTCATCCGGCCAGCCGTCTTTTTCGTCGTAGATCAGGCCGCAGACTACACATTGCCACTTCTTCATTACTTGTTTCCTCAGGGTCCAGGCATCTTGGCCGACGGTCGATAGATCCAGCATTGCCGCACGGCTCAGGGCGTTTTGTACTGATCGGGGCGTGCAGATGCAAGCATGATCGACGCAAACGGCAGGGCCGGCCCGGCAAAATCCCGGGACGCCATGGTAAGCTCGCCGCCTCTTTTGCTGCCAATACTGACTCACCGTGCCGCACTCAATCGCCTTGCCCGATGCTTGCCAATGGCTGACCCAGAGCCTTCTGTCCCCAATGCCTGCGCCCCTGACCGTCAACTGGCTGTTCAACGAAGACTCGCTGACGCGCCGGCTGACGTGGCTGTCCAACGACGGTTTCAGCGTGACACCGCTGTTCGAGGGCTGGCAGCCGCTGCGTGACGACGAATGCGCCGCCCTGGAACTGGCCCCTGCCAGCGTCGGTTGGGTGCGCGAAGTGTATTTACGCGGGCACGGCCAGCCGTGGGTGTTTGCCCGCAGCGTGGCGTCGCGCAGCGCATTGCAGGGCGATGGCTTGCACATGGATCAACTGGGCAGCCGCTCGCTGGGCGAATTGCTGTTTTGCGACCAGGCATTCACCCGCCAAGCCATCGAGGTGTGCCACTACCCGCGCCAATGGCTGCCCACCGCGGATCAGGCCGACGGGCTGTGGGGCCGTCGCTCGCGCTTCGATCGCGGCGCGCTGAGCATTCTGGTCGCGGAAGTCTTCCTGCCGAACTTCTGGCACGCGTTGCACGCCCATCCGGAGAACTGCTGATGTATCAACGCCTGCTCAAGTCCCTGAACCGCTTGAACCCCAGGGCCTGGGATTTCATTCAACTGACCCGCATGGACAAGCCCATCGGCATCTACCTGCTGCTGTGGCCGACGCTGTGGGCGTTGTGGATTGCCGGCAAGGGTTCGCCGTCCTTCATCAATATCGTGATTTTCGTACTCGGCGTGGTGCTGACCCGCGCCGGCGGTTGCGTGATCAATGACTGGGCCGACCGCAAGGTCGACGGCCATGTGAAACGCACCGAGCAACGCCCGCTGGTGAGCGGCAAGATCAGTTCGAAAGAGGCGCTGGTGTTTTTCGCGGTGCTGATGGGCATCAGTTTCCTGCTGGTGTTGCTGACCAACGCCACCACCATCCTGCTGTCCCTGGGCGGCCTGGCCCTGGCGGCGAGCTACCCGTTCATGAAGCGCTATACCTATTACCCGCAGGTGGTGCTGGGCGCGGCGTTTTCCTGGGGCATGCCGATGGCGTTCACCGCCGAGACCGGCAGCCTGCCTGCCACTGCCTGGCTGCTCTACATCGCGAACCTGCTGTGGACGGTGGGTTACGACACGTATTACGCGATGACCGACCGCGATGACGACTTGAAGATCGGCGTGAAATCCACCGCCATCCTGTTCGGCGATGCCGATCGCGTGATTATCCTGACCCTGCAAGGGCTGGCGCTGGCGTGCCTGTTGCTGGCCGGGGCGCGGTTTGAGCTGGGGGGCTGGTTCCACCTGGGGCTGCTGGCCGCGGCGGGCTGTTTTGCGTGGGAGTTCTGGTACACGCGGGACAGGGATCGGATGAAGTGCTTCAAGGCGTTTTTGCACAACCACTGGGCGGGGTTGGCGATTTTTGTCGGGATTGTGTTGGATTACGGGTTTCGCTAAGTGCCATTTTTTGTAGTGACTGAACGATCGCCTTCGCGGGCAAGCCCGCTCCCACATTTTGATCGGTGAATACACTCAAAGTGTGGGAGCGGGCTTGCCCGCGATGCTTTTAGTGGCTCCGCTGGCTCAAGGCTTGATCACATGCCACGCCCCACCCTTGCCATCACCGGTCTTGTCCCCGGCCTTCTTGTCATCCTTGTAGGTGTACACCGGCTTGCCTTTGTAAGCCCACTGACTGGTCTGGTCATCACGGGTGATCACCGTCCAGTCGCCCATCGACTTGTCAGTGGATTCAGCCATCAGTGGCGGCCAGTTCATCGCGCACTGGTCCTTGCACACTGACTTGCCGTCGGCATCCTTGTCGAAGGTGTAGAGCGTCATCCCTTTGTGATCCACCAGCATCCCGTCTTTAGTCATCGCCGGGTCCATCGCGAAGGCCAGGCTCGGCAGCGCCAACGCCGCCGTTACCAACAGGGCCTTCCAGGAAACAGTACTGTAAGTCATCGGAACCTTCCTTTTGTGGTTGTCAGGATTCGGACTCAAAGCGTAGCCCACAGAGACGCAGATTGCCCAAGCGACTAAATTACTGTCACACGACTGCAATAATTCCGTTATCTAATGCGGCGCAAGACAGTTAAATGACAAGAGGATTTAGGCATGGTTGGCAGGAGCATTCTGATCGTTGACGACGAAGCGCCCATCCGCGAGATGATCGCCGTTGCGTTGGAAATGGCCGGCTACGACTGCCTGGAGGCGGAAAACTCCCAGCAGGCCCATGCCATTATCGTCGACCGCAAGCCCGACCTGATCCTGCTCGACTGGATGCTGCCCGGCACCTCCGGCATCGAATTGGCCCGCCGTCTCAAGCGTGACGAACTGACCGGGGACATCCCGATCATCATGCTCACCGCCAAGGGCGAAGAGGACAACAAGATCCAGGGCCTGGAAGTCGGCGCCGATGACTACATCACCAAGCCGTTTTCCCCACGCGAGCTGGTAGCGCGCCTGAAAGCCGTCCTGCGTCGCGCCGGGCCTACCGATGGCGAAGCGCCGATTGAAGTCGGCGGCCTGATCCTCGACCCCATCAGCCACCGCGTGACCATCGATGGCACGCCGGCCGAGATGGGCCCCACCGAATACCGCCTGCTGCAATTCTTCATGACCCACCAGGAACGCGCCTACACCCGCGGCCAGCTGCTCGATCAGGTCTGGGGCGGCAACGTGTACGTGGAGGAGCGCACCGTGGACGTGCATATCCGTCGCCTGCGCAAAGCCTTGGGCGATGCCTACGAGAATCTGGTACAAACCGTGCGCGGCACGGGCTACCGCTTCTCCACCAAAGGCTGAGCCAGCCCCTTACCCTCCTAAACAGCTGACAAGGACGCATGTTTAAGTGAACCAAAACTGGCACGGCACCCTGATCCGCCACATGCTCCTGCTGGTCACCGGCTGCCTGCTGGTCGGCCTGATCAGCGGTTATTACGGCTGGAGCCTGGCCATCGGCATCGGCCTGTACCTGGGCTGGACGCTCAAGCAATTGCTGCGCTTGCATGAATGGCTGCGCCAGCACAAACCCGACGAAGCACCGCCCGACGGCTACGGCCTGTGGGGCGAGGTGTTCGACAGCATCTACCACCTGCAACGCCGCGACCAACGGGTGCGCGGGCGCCTGCAAGCGGTGATCGACCGGGTGCAGGAGTCCACCGCAGCGCTGAAAGACGCGGTGATCATGCTCGACAGCGACGGCAACCTGGAGTGGTGGAACCGCGCCGCCGAAACCCTGCTGGGCCTCAAGACGCCCCAGGACAGCGGCCAGCCGGTGACCAACCTGGTACGCCATCCGCGCTTCAAGGAATACTTCGAGCAGGACAACTACGAAGAAGCCCTGGAAATCCCCTCGCCCACCAATGACCGCGTGCGCATCCAGCTGTACCTGACGCGCTACGGCAACAACGAACACCTGATGCTGGTCCGCGACGTGACCCGCATCCACCAGCTCGAACAGATGCGCAAGGACTTCGTCGCCAACGTCTCCCACGAGCTTCGCACACCGTTGACGGTGATCTGTGGCTACCTGGAGACGCTGCTGGACAATGTCGACGAGATCAACCCGCGCTGGAGCCGGGCGCTGCAACAGATGCAGCAGCAAGGCTCACGTATGCAGACCCTGCTCAATGACCTGTTGCTGTTGGCCAAGCTGGAGGCGACCGACTACCCGTCGGACAACCAGCCGGTGGCCGTACAAACCCTGTTGCAGACCATCAAGCACGACGCCCAGGCCCTCTCCGGCCAACGCGGCCAGCAGATCACCCTGGAAGCCGACCCGTCGGTGTTGCTCAAAGGCAGCGAAGGTGAGTTGCGCAGCGCGTTTTCCAACCTGGTGTTCAACGCCGTCAAGTACACCCAGGACAAGGGCACCATCCGCATCCGCTGGTGGGCCGATGAACAAGGCGCCCACTTGAGCGTGCAGGATTCCGGCATCGGCATCGACGCCAAGCACCTGCCGCGCCTGACCGAGCGTTTCTACCGCGTCGACTCCAGCCGCAACTCCAACACCGGCGGCACCGGGCTTGGCCTGGCAATCGTCAAGCATGTGCTACTGCGCCACCGTGCGCGCCTGGAAATCAGCAGTGTACTGGGCCATGGCAGCACGTTTACCTGCCACTTTGCGCCGGCGCAGGTGACCCGCTCGCGCGTCCTCGGCACCGACGAATAACCCGAATACACCACTGGATTTAATGTGGGAGCTGGCTTTTGTGGGAGCGGGCTTGCTCGCGAAGGCGGTGTATCAGTCAGCACATCCTTTTCTGACAAACCGCCTTCGCGAGCAAGCCCGCTCCCACACAAGCCCGCTCCCACAGTGGATTTGCGACGTATCGGACTAGGCAAGCGCCCCTCCAGCCGCTACATTGGCCGACTTGCGTCCGCGTTTGCGGGTCACCTGTTAACCCTTATTGAACACACGGAACCTGCAAAACCCCATCATGGACCCTTCCCCTGGTATCACCCTCGCTACACTCTTCGCCGACTTCGGCATGATTCTTTTTGCACTGATCCTGGTACTGCTCAACGGTTTTTTCGTTGCGGCGGAATTTGCCATGGTCAAACTGCGCTCGACCCGGGTCGAGGCCATCGCCCACACCAACGGCTGGCGCGGGCAGATCCTGCGCACCGTGCACAGCCAGCTCGACGCCTACCTGTCGGCCTGCCAGTTGGGTATCACCCTCGCCTCCCTGGGCCTGGGCTGGGTCGGCGAACCGGCGTTTGCGCATATCCTCGAGCCGCTGCTGGGCGCCGTGGGCGTCGAGTCGCCGGAAGTGATCAAGGGCGTATCGTTCTTCGCCGCATTCTTTGTGATTTCCTACCTGCACATCGTGGTCGGCGAACTGGCGCCCAAGTCCTGGGCGATCCGCAAACCGGAGTTGTTGTCGCTGTGGACGGCGGTGCCGCTGTACCTGTTCTATTGGGCGATGTACCCGGCGATCTACCTGCTCAACGCCAGTGCCAACGCGATCCTGCGTATCGCCGGCCAAGGCGAGCCCGGCCCGCACCATGAACACCATTACAGCCGCGAAGAACTCAAGCTGATCCTGCACTCCAGCCGTGGCCAGGACCCCAGCGACCAAGGCATGCGCGTACTGGCCTCGGCCGTGGAAATGGGCGAACTGGAAGTGGTCGACTGGGCCAACTCCCGGGAAGACCTGGTGACCCTGGACTTCAATGCCCCGCTCAAGGAAATCCTCGCGCTGTTCCGCCGCCACAAATTCAGCCGCTACCCGGTGTATGACGCGGTGCGCAACGAATTCGTGGGCCTGCTGCACATCAAGGATTTGCTGCTGGAACTGGCGGCTTTGGACCACATCCCCGAGTCGTTCAACCTGGCCGAGCTGACCCGCCCGCTGGAGCGCGTGTCGCGGCATATGCCGTTGTCGCAGCTGCTGGAGCAGTTCCGCAAGGGCGGCGCACACTTCGCCCTGGTGGAAGAAGCCGACGGCAAGATCATCGGCTACCTGACCATGGAAGACGTGCTGGAAGTGCTGGTGGGCGACATCCAGGATGAACACCGCAAGGCCGAGCGCGGCATCCTGGCCTATCAGCCGGGCAAGCTGTTGGTGCGTGGCGACACGCCGCTGTTCAAGATTGAGCGCCTGCTGGGCATCGATCTGGACCACATCGAAGCCGAAACCCTGGCCGGCCTGATCTACGAAACCCTGAAACGGGTGCCGGAAGAAGAAGAAGTGCTGGAAGTCGAAGGCTTGCGGATCATCATCAAGAAGATGAAAGGGCCAAAGATCGTATTGGCCAAGGTCCTGCTACTGGATTGAGCCTCAGTTGCCCAACGCAAAGTTGGGCAATGCGCCCACCGGCTGGTTGAACTCATACGGGATCGACACCAGCCCCGCCTCACTGGCGCGCTGCACCACAAAATGCAGATGCGGCCCGCTGCTGTTGCCGGTATTGCCCGACAGCGCCAGCGGGCTGCCCACCGCGACCCGTTGCCCCACCCGAACGCTGACCGAACCTTGCTTGAGGTGCAGGTACACGCCCTCGGTGCCGTCATCATGGCGCACCCGCACAAAATTTCCCGACGCATCGTTGCCACGTCCGGCCTGCTGGTTCTCGGTTTTCACCACCACGCCGCTGCGCGCCGCGATGATCGGCGTGCCTTCGGGCATGGCGATGTCCATGGCGTAGCGGCTTTTGGCGTCGGTATGGCTGAAGCTGCCGTTGGGCCCTTGGCTCAGACGGAACGGCCCACCGCGCCAGGGCAGCGGGTAGCGGTAGGCTTGCGACGAGTAAGTGGGCTTGGGTCTATCGAGCACGGGCCGCTCGGGCTTGCGCTCCTGGATCACGAACGCCTGCGCCCCGGGGGTTTGCCGGTCGCTGTAAACCACGTTGCCGTTGGCATCGACTGATTTGTAGACGGTCATGGCCTGGGCCGACATGGCAACCGTGGCCAGCCCGCAGCACAGCAAGCAGCGCATGAGCATGGTGTGAACCTGCCGAGATGAAACGGCAGGCTAGCAAGGAATCATGACAACTCTGTATGCGGCAAAGCAGATCAACCGTGGGTGCGGGCTTGGTGGGAGCGGGCTTGCTCGCGAATGCGGTGGGTCAGTCGGCACATGCATCAACTGGTACACCGCATTCGCGAGCAAGCCCGCTCCCACACAAGCCCGCTCCCACAATGTTCAGGTGTCGTTCCTAAGGTTACGCACCCGGCACAAAATGCTTCTGCGCGGTGCCGCGGGCGATCAGGCGGGAGATGTAATCGAGCTTCTGCGCGTCCTGGTCGATAAACCGGAAGGTCAGTTGCAGCCAGTCGCTGTCGGGCTTGGGCTCGTGGGCGACGATGGCGTGCAGGTAGCCGTTGAGGCGTGCGACTTCGGCGTTGTCGCCTTGCTCAAGGTCGAGCACGGCGCTTTCCAATACCTGGGGCAGGACCTCACCGCGACGCACCACCAACAGCGCCTCCTTGATGCTCAGGCCCTTGATCACGCATTGCTGGGTGCCACTGGACAGGCGCAACTGGCCCTGGCCGCGCCCAGCCGCCGGCGCGGCCGCCGCGGCAGGTGCCTGCACCGGCTGGCTGTTGAGCAGGCCTCGGTTCGGCGCAGGCGCGGGGGCGGCCGCCGGCGCCGTGCGAGCGGCTTCGGGTTTGCCGCCGGTCAGGGCGCTCAGGGAGTCGTTGCCGAAAGCCGAGTTCATCTTGGTCGGTGCGCTGGCAACCAGGGCGTCGAGGCGGCCGACCTTGTGCAGGGCCTGCTTGACCTTGTTCAGCAACTGCTCGTTGGTGAATGGCTTGCTGACATAGCCGGAAACCCCGGCCTGGATCGCCTGGACCACGTTTTCCTTGTCGCCACGGCTGGTCACCATCACGAACGGCATGGCTTTGAGATGAGGCTGTTCGCGGCACCAGGTCAACAGCTCAAGGCCGGACATCTCGGGCATTTCCCAGTCGCACAGCACCAGGTCGAACGTCTCGCGCATCAGGATGGTCTGGGCCTTCTTGCCGTTCACCGCATCTTCAAGCTTGATCCCAGGGAAGTAGTTGCGCAGGCACTTCTTCACCAGATCGCGGATAAACGAGGCGTCATCCACCACCAATACACTGACTTTACTCATCGACCCTTCATCCTATAAAAACTTCGGCACGCAAGACGCCTGACTGGTGGCATTTTGCCAAAACTCGTTAGTCACAGCAGGACTTTATTACGCCTGCCGCGCAAAAAATTCAGAAGCCACAAACGAAAACGCCCGGCCAATGGCCGGGCGTTAATTTCTCGGGCAACCTTACTTATCGTCAGATTCGCCGGGAACATTAGGGATTTGATCGGTCGAGCCTTCAACTTCGGCCTTCATGCGCTTGAGCCCCATGTGCCGTACGTCGGTGCCGCGCACCAGGTAGATCACCAGCTCCGAAATGTTGCGCGCGTGGTCGCCGATCCGCTCCAGCGAACGCAGTACCCAGATAATGCTCAAGACCCGCGAGATAGAGCGCGGGTCTTCCATCATGTAGGTCGCCAGTTCACGCAGCGCGGTCTTGTATTCGCGGTCGATGATCTTGTCGTACTGGGCGACGGACAGCGCCAGCTCGGCGTCGAAACGGGCGAACGCGTCCAGTGCATCACGCACCATATTGCGTACTTGGTCGCCAATGTGGCGCACTTCCACATAACCACGCGGCGCTTCGCCTTCTTCGCACAGCTGGATGGCACGACGGGCGATCTTGGTGGCTTCGTCGCCGATGCGCTCCAGGTCGATCACCGACTTGGAGATGCTGATGATCAAACGCAGGTCGGACGCCGCCGGCTGGCGACGGGCCAGAATGCGCAGGCATTCTTCGTCGATATTGCGTTCCATCTGGTTGATCTGGTCGTCGATCTCACGCACTTGCTGGGCCAGGCCCGAGTCGGCCTCGATCAGCGCGGTCACGGCGTCGTTGACTTGCTTCTCCACCAGACCGCCCATCGCCAGGAGGTGGCTGCGCACTTCCTCAAGCTCGGCGTTGAACTGCGCGGAGATGTGGTGGGTAAGGCCTTCTTTGCTAATCATGTTGGCGTCCTTGGAGCGTCCGGTAAGGTGCGGAGAACCGCAGCGTCAGTGCAATCAGAACCACGGCTGACTAGCCGTAGCGACCGGTGATGTAGTCTTCGGTCTGCTTCTTCGCCGGATTGGTGAACAGGGTATCGGTATCGCCGAATTCCACCAACTTGCCCATGTACATGAATGCGGTGTAGTCGGAAACCCGCGCCGCCTGTTGCATGTTGTGGGTCACGATGACGATGGTGAACTTGGATTTGAGCTCGTAGATCAGCTCTTCGACTTTCAGCGTCGAGATCGGGTCGAGTGCCGAGCACGGTTCGTCGAGCAGCAGTACTTCCGGCTCCACGGCGATGGTCCGTGCGATCACCAGACGTTGCTGCTGGCCGCCGGACAGGCCGAGTGCCGAATCATGCAGGCGGTCCTTCACTTCGTCCCACAGCGCCGCGCCTTTCAAGGCCCACTCAACCGCTTCGTCGAGGATGCGCTTCTTGTTGATGCCCTGGATGCGCAGGCCGTAGACCACGTTTTCGTAGATGGTCTTGGGGAACGGGTTGGGCTTCTGGAACACCATGCCCACGCGACGACGCAGCTCGGCCACATCCTCGCCCTTGCGATAGATGTTGCTGCCGTAGAGGTTGATGGCGCCGTCGACGCGGCAACCGTCCACCAGGTCGTTCATGCGGTTGAAGGTGCGCAGCAGCGTGGACTTGCCGCAGCCCGACGGGCCGATGAAGGCGGTCACGCGCTGCTTGGGGATGTTCATGCTGACGTCGAACAGCGCCTGCTTCTCACCGTAGTACAGGCTCAGGCCCGGTACTTCGATGGCCACGGTTTCCTGGGCCAGGCTCAGGCTCTGCTTGTCGCGACCCAGGGCAGACATGTTGATGCCGTGGGAATGGGTTTCGTGTTGCATGGGATGCTCCCTGTGCTACCAATTCGTTGTGTGGGAGCGGGCTTGCTCGCGAAGGCGTCCGGTCAGTCGACCTAAGTGTTACTGAGACACCGCATTCGCGAGCAAGCCCGCTCCCACATTTAGTCCGCGTTCAATTCAGATCAGCTATCCAACGCTTTGTATTTTTCGCGCAGGTGGTTACGAATCCACACCGCCGACAAGTTCAGCGTGGCGATCACCAGCACCAGCAGCAAGGCGGTGGCGTACACCAGTGGCCGTGCCGCTTCGACGTTGGGGCTCTGGAAGCCGACGTCGTAGATATGGAAGCCCAGGTGCATGATCTTCTGGTCCAGGTGCAGGTACGGGTAGTTGCCATCCAGCGGCAGCGACGGCGCCAGTTTCACTACCCCTACCAGCATCAGCGGCGCCACTTCACCGGCGGCGCGGGCCACGGCGAGGATCATGCCGGTCATCATCGCCGGGCTGGCCATCGGCAGCACGATCTTCCACAGCGTTTCCGCCTTGGTCGCGCCGAGTGCCAGGGAACCTTCACGCACGGTGCGGGGAATCCGCGCCAGGCCTTCTTCGGTGGCCACGATCACCACCGGCACCGCCAGCAGTGCCAGGGTCAGCGAGGCCCACAACAGGCCCGGCGTACCAAAGGTCGGGGCCGGCAGGGCTTCGGCGAAGAACAGGCGGTCTACCGAACCACCCAGTACATACACGAAGAAGCCCAGGCCGAAAACGCCGTAGACGATGGCCGGTACGCCGGCCAGGTTGTTCACGGCGATGCGGATGATGCGGGTCAGCGCGTTCTGCTTGGCGTATTCACGCAGGTAAACCGCCGCCAGTACGCCGAACGGCGTCACGATCATCGCCATGATCAGGGTCATCATCACGGTGCCGAAGATCGCCGGGAAGATCCCGCCTTCGGTGTTGGCTTCCCGCGGGTCATCGCTGAGGAACTCCCAGACCTTGCTGAAGTAGAAGCCGATCTTGGTAAAGGTGCCCATGGCGTTCGGCTGGTAGGCGTGCACCACTTTGCCGATGCCGATCTCGACTTCCTTGCCGTTGCCGTCACGGGCGGTCAGTGCGTCACGGTTGAACTGGGTGTGCAGATCGGCCAGGCGCGCTTCGATGTCTTGGTAACGGGCATTCAGCTCGGCGCGGTCGGCAGCCATGTCGGCCTGGGCGGCAGCATCAAGCTTGCCTTCCAGTTCCAGCTTGCGACCGTGCAGGCGGATGCGTTCCAAACCAGCGTTGATCGCGCCGATGTCGGTTTTTTCCAGGCTCTTGAGCTGGGCAGCCAACTTGTTCACGCGGTCAACGCGGGCTTGCAACTCCGGCCACGCAGCCTCGCCTTCGGCGATGATCTTGCCATCTTGCTTGACGTTGACCAGGGTGCCGTAGAAGTTACCCCACTCACGGCGCTCGATGGCCATCAGCTCGACCGGCTTGGTCTGGTCCTTGAGCCACTCGCCGACGATCCAGGTGAAGTCGTTGCCGTTCAAGTCCCGGTTGCCGACCTTGATCAGCTCGCGGGTCATGAATTCCGGGCCTTGTTCCGGCACGGGCAGGCCAGCGCTTTTGAGGCGCTCACGCGGCACTTCTTCTTTCTGCACCACTTCGCCGATGACGATGTGGTTTGCCTGGCCCGGTACGCTGTAGTTGGCCTGGATCAGGTCAGCCGGCCAGAAGTGGCCCAAACCACGCACCGCAATCACAGCCAGCAAACCAATGGTCATGATGACCGCGATGGACACCGCGCCACCGCTGATCCAGACGCCTGGGGCGCCGCTCTTGAACCATCCATTCAGGGAGTTCTGTTTCACAGACTTCTACCTTTCTTAAAGCGACGAGTATTTCTTGCGCAGACGCTGACGGATCAGCTCGGCGAGGGTGTTCATGATGAAGGTGAACAGCAGCAGCACCAGCGCCGAGAGGAACAGCACGCGGTAGTGACTGCCGCCCACTTCCGACTCGGGCATTTCCACCGCGACGTTCGCCGCCAGCGTGCGCAGGCCTTCGAACAGGTTCATCTCCATCACCGGGGTGTTCCCGGTGGCCATCAGCACGATCATGGTCTCGCCGACGGCGCGGCCCATGCCGATCATCAGGGCCGAGAAGATGCCCGGGCTGGCGGTCAGGATCACTACGCGGGTCATGGTCTGCCACGGCGTGGCACCCAGGGCCAGCGAGCCCAGGGTCAGGCCACGCGGTACGCTGAACACGGCGTCTTCGGCGATGGAATAGATGTTCGGGATAACCGCAAAACCCATGGCCAGGCCGACGACCAGGGCGTTGCGCTGGTCGTAGGTGATGCCCAGGTCGTGGGAGATCCACATGCGCATGTCGCCGCCGAAGAACCAGGTTTCCAGGTACGGGCTCATGTACAGCGAGAGCCAGCCCACAAACAGGATCACCGGGATCAGGATCGCGCTTTCCCAGCCATCGGGAACACGCAGGCGGATCGACTCAGGCAAGCGGCTGAAGATGAAGCCGGCCACCAGGATGCCAATCGGCAGCAGCATCAACAGGCTGAAAATCCCCGGCAGATGCCCTTCGACATACGGCGCCAGGAACAGGCCGGCGAAGAAGCCGAGGATCACCGTCGGCATCGCTTCCATCAGTTCGATCACCGGCTTGACCTTGCGGCGCAGGCTCGGGGCCATGAAGTAAGCGGTGTAGATCGCCGCGGCGACAGCCAGTGGCGCGGCCAACAACATGGCGTAGAACGCCGCCTTCAGCGTACCGAAGGTCAGTGGCGCCAGGCTCATCTTGGGTTCGAAGTCGGTGTTGGCGGCGGTCGATTGCCAGACGTATTTAGGCTCGTCGTAGTTCTCGTACCAGACTTTGCTCCACAACGCGCTCCACGAAACTTCCGGGTGCGGGTTGTCCAGCGCCAGCGGTTGCAGCTTGCCACCGGCTTCCACGATCACGCGGTTGGCCCGTGGCGACAAGCCGAACACGCCCTGGGCGTCGACCACTTGATCCACCAGCAAGGTGCGATGAGCGGTGCTGTGGAACACACCGAACTTGCCGGAAGCATCCAGGGCGGTGAAGCCTTTGCGACGTTCTTCGGCGGTGATTTCAACAACCGGCGCAGTGCCCATCTGGAAGGTGCGGATCTGCTTCAGACGCTGCTCGCCATCCGGGTCGCGGGCCATGAACCACTGGGCCAGGCCGCCCTTGGAGTTACCGACGATCAGCGAGATACCGCCAACCAGCTGGGTGCTGGCGGTGATTTCGGCGGTGCCATCTTCCAACAATTTGTAGCGACCGTTGAGGCTCTTGTCGCGCAGGCTGAACACATCGGCCAGGGCGCGACCGTTGATTACGTACAGCCACTGTTGGCGCGGATCGATGAAGATCGCCTTCACCGGTTCGGTCATTTGCGGCAGCTCGATACGCTTCTGCTCGCTGGTGACTTCGCCGGTCATCATGTTTTCTTCGCGGCTCAGGGACAGCACGTTCAGGTGCGAACCGGCGGAACCGGCGACCACCAGGGACGAATCCGTAGCGTTGAGCGCAACGTGCTCCAGTGGGCGACCGGCGTCATCCAGGACGATCGGCGTTTCACCGTAGGGGTATTCAATCGCAGGCGTAATCGTCTTCTTGCCGTCCGGGTAGGACACCTTATAGGTGTGGCGGAATACCAGGGACTGCCCATTGGACAAACCAAGGATCACCAGTGGGCTGCCCGGTTGGTCTTCACCAATGGAAGCAACGCTTGTACCGGCAGGCAGCGGCAGGTCGACACGCTTGAGTTCGGCGCCGTTTTCGACATTGAAGAACAGTGCCTGGCCCTTGTCGGAAACCCGCATGGCGACCTGGTTCTGCTCTTCGAGGGAGATCATCAACGGTTTGCCGGCGTCCTGCATCCAGGCGGGCGTCAAGGCGTCTTCCTTGGTCAGCGAGGCGCCCTGGAACAACGGCGCGACCACGTAGGCGAGGAAGAAGAAGATCAGGGTGATAGCGCCGAGGACGGCGAGGCCGCCGATCAACACGTACCAACGGGTCAGGCGATCTTTGAGCGCGCGAATGCGGCGCTTGCGTTGCAGCTCAGGCGTATTGAAATCAATGCGCTTGGGAGGAGAAGTCGTCGTCATGGTGGAATTGGCCAGATCATTCATGCGCACACCCTAGCGATCCTGTATGACAGAAAGATGACAATGCAGTGACGCAAGAAATCCGCCGCGTAGCAGAGCTGGCAGCGGACTGAAAATTAGGAGGTGTAGACCGGTTTGCGTGTGTGGGAGCGGGCTTGCTCGCGAAGGCGGCGTGTCATTCAACACAGTGGCAACTGATACACCGCCTTCGCGAGCAAGCCCACTCCCACTGGGCCCGCTGCTACACCAGGTATTGCAGGCTTACTTGGCGCCTTCTTTCAAACCCAGGTCAGCCAGGGCCTTGGCGGCAACTTTGGCTGGCAGTGGGATGTAGCCGTCTTTCACGACAACTTCCTGGCCCTGTTTGGACAGCACCAGTTTCACGAACTCAGCTTCCAGCGGAGCCAGAGGCTTGTTCGGGGCTTTGTTGACGTAAACGTAGAGGAAACGCGACAGCGGGTATTTGCCGTTCAGGGCGTTTTCTTCGCTGTCTTCGATGAAGTCAGTGCTGCCTTTTTTAGCCAGGGCAACGGTCTTCACGCTTGCAGTCTTGTAGCCGATGCCCGAGTAACCGATGCCGTTCAGCGAGGAGCTGATCGACTGCACGACCGAAGCCGAGCCTGGTTGTTCGTTCACGTTTGGCTTGTAGTCGCCTTTGCACAGGGCTTCTTCTTTGAAGTAGCCGTAAGTGCCGGATACCGAGTTACGACCGAACAGTTGCACTGGCTTGTTGGCCAGGTCGCCAGTCACACCCAGGTCACCCCAGGTTTTTACGTCAGCTTTGCCGCCGCACAGACGAGTCGAGGAGAAGATCGCGTCGACTTGTTCCATGGTCAGGTGCTGAATCGGGTTGTCCTTGTGTACGAATACAGCCAGGGCGTCCACGGCAACCGGGATAGCGGTTGGCTTGTAGCCGTACTTCTGCTCGAAGGCAGCCAGTTCGGTGTCCTTCATCTTGCGGCTCATCGGGCCCAGGTTGGAGGTGCCTTCAGTCAACGCAGGTGGCGCGGTGGCGGAGCCAGCGGCCTGAATCTGGATGTTTACGTTCGGGTATTCTTTTTTGTAGGACTCAGCCCACAGGGTCATCAGGTTGGCCAGGGTGTCAGAACCAACGCTGGACAAGTTGCCCGACACACCGGTGGTCTTGGTGTAGCTCGGGATAGCTGGGTCAACAGCGGCGAATGCGTTAGCAGTCGCAACGCCAGCAGCGACAAATGTCATAGCCGCCATCAAACGCTTCAGTTTCATGCCTTACTCCTAGCAGATAGGGATAGTTGGATCGGGGCCAAGTATCGGTAGGCCGTGTGAACACTCTATGTCTGGAATATGACAATTAGATGAAAGGCCAGTATTGGCTTTAAACGCAGCTAAACGGGGAAAGGCCGAGAATACGGGGGGTTTGGCAACAACGGGGGTGGCTCAGAAATACTCTGTAATGTGATCGTTCCTACATTGCATAGGAACGATCACTCTCAAGCGCTTAGCGGGAACGCTTCCACAGATACCCACCCACCAACATCCCCATCACACACAGCACGGCGACATAGTAGGCAGGGCCCATCGGGCTTTCCTTCATCAGCAACGACACCGCCAGCGGCGTCAGGCCGCCAAAGATGGCGTAGGCGACGTTGTAGGAAAACGACAAGCCGCTGAAGCGCACCACGGGTGGGAAGGCTTTCACCATCACGTAAGGCACCACGCCGATGGTGCCGACGAACAAACCGGTCAGGGCGTACAGCGGGAACAGCCAGTCCGGATGCTGGAAGAGGCTGTGGTACAGGGTCCACGAGCTGCCCAGCAGCAACAGGCAACCGGCGACCAGCACACGGCCAGCGCCGAAACGGTCGGCCAGGGCACCGGAGAGGATGCAGCCCAGGCTCAAGGTGACGATGGCCAGGCTGTTGGCTTGCAGGGCGATGGTCGGCGCGAAGTGGTAGACGGTCTGCAGCACGGTCGGGGTCATCAGGATGACCACGACGATACCGGCCGACAGCAGCCAGGTCAGCAGCATCGACAGCACGATGGCACCACGATGGTCACGCAAAACCGCACGCAGCGGCAGTTCGGCGGCCAGGGTCTTGCGTTGCTGCATCTCGGCGAAGATCGGCGTTTCATGCAGCCAGCGACGCAGGTACACCGACAACAGGCCGAACACACCGCCAAGCAGGAACGGGATGCGCCAGGCGAAATCCGAAACCTCTACCGGGGTGTACAGGGTGTTGATGGCCGTCGCCACCAGCGAACCCAGCAGAATGCCGGCGGTGAGGCCGCTGGTCAGGGTGCCGCAGGCATAACCGACGTGGCGCGGCGGTACATGTTCGGAGACGAACACCCAGGCGCCCGGTACTTCGCCGCCAATCGCCGCGCCCTGGATCACGCGCATCAGCAGCAACAGGATCGGCGCCCACAGGCCGATCTGCGCGTAGGTCGGCAGCAGGCCCATGATCAGGGTCGGCACGGCCATCATGAAGATACTCAGGGTGAACATCTTCTTGCGACCCAGCAGGTCGCCGAAGTGCGCCATGATGATGCCGCCCAGCGGGCGTGCCAGGTAGCCGGCGGCAAAGATGCCGAAGGTCTGCATCATGCGCAGCCATTCAGGCATATCGACGGGGAAAAAGAGTTTTCCGACCACGGTGGCGAAAAACACGAAAATAATGAAATCATAAAATTCCAGCGCCCCGCCCAAGGCAGACAGCGACAGGGTTTTATAGTCGTTGCGGGTCAGCGGGCGCGAAGGTTGCGCACTGCTTGCGGGCACGGAGGACATGGCAAGGCTTCTCTTATTAGTCAGAACGGCAGATCCGAGGTGCTGGCTGAGCCAGGACGGTTGGGCACGATAGCAAATCGCTTGCAAAAGCACACCAGAAGCACAGTTGTCGGAAAAAGCCGCAATACAGCGGCGAATTGCCGACCAAATCAGCCATAGACGGTCGTCGCGGCGCGAGGCTCCCGATATACTCGGCCCTTGCACGCGCCAGACCCGCAGTCTTGAGAGGCATCCTCGGCATGATCGAACTCGAACAAGAAGACCCCATCCCGCAAGGCGATCTCGCCCTGCAAATCACCGCGCTTCCCCGTGAAACCAACGGCTTTGGCGATATTTTCGGCGGCTGGCTGGTCGCGCAGATGGACCTCGCCGGCACCGCCATGGCCAGCAAGGTCGCAGGTGGCCGTGTCGCCACCGTGGCCATCGACCGCATGGCGTTCCTGGTGCCGGTCGCCGTGGGCGCACAACTGTCCTTTTATACCCAGGCCCTGGAAATCGGTCGCAGCTCGATCCAGATGATGGTCGAAGTGTGGAGCGACGACCCGCTGTCCAGCGAATGGCGCAAGGTCACCGAGGCGGTGTTCGTGTTCGTCGCCATCGACGGCAGTGGCCGCACGCGCTCGGTTCCATCGCGCGCCCGTTAAACCTCGCGGGGTTTTGACGGTCAATTGCCCCATTGCCTGCCATTTGAGAGCGCTGTTATGCCTACGCCCCACGTTGAAACCGTGAAACTGGATGAGCTGGACTGCTGGCGCATCCGCCACAACGGCGCTGAATTGATGGTGGCCCAACAGGGCGCGCATATCTTCAGTTACAAGCGTGATGGCGAGCAGCCGCTGATCTGGCCGAACCCGCAAGCGGTGTTCAAGCAAGGCAAAGGCATCCGCACCGGCGTGCCGGTGTGCTGGCCGTGGTTTGGTGTGTTTGAGCGCAACCCACAGAGCGTCAAGGCGATGCGCCAGAGCGAGCAGCCGGCCGGTGCCCATGGTTTTGCGCGCACTGCGTTGTGGGAATTGGCCACGACCGAGCTTGAAGGCGACGCCCTGCGTATCGACCTGGTCTTGCCTGTGCCGGCGGGCGGCTTCCCCGGCTGGCCCCACCAGGTCGAGCTGATCTTGAGCCTGCTGCTGGACGAACAACTGCATATCCGCCTGACCAGCCACAACCGTGGTACCGACACCGTGACCCTGAGCCAGGCGCTGCACACCTATTTCGCCGTGAGCGATGTGCGTAACGTGCACGTCGAAGGGTTGGACGCAACGGCCTATATCGACACCGCCGACGGCTGGACGACCAAACGACAGAGCGGGCTGCTGCACTTCAACGCCGAGACCGATCGCATCTATCTGGATACCCCGGCGCAGTTGAACATTGTCGACCAGGATTGGCAGCGCCGCATCCAGCTCACCAGCCAGGGCTCGAAATCCACCGTGATCTGGAACCCGTGGACCGAACGCGCCAAGGCGTTTGATGACATGGCCGATGACGGCTGGACGGGCATGTTGTGCATCGAGACGGCGAATGTGCTGGATGATGTTGTTGAGTTGGCACCCGGCCGAAGCCACACCCTGGGCGTGAGCATTACAGGTCTCGGCCTGTAAGCGCTGATCAAAATGTGGGAGCCCGCTCCCACATTAGATCTTCGCCAGGCGTTAGAGATCCGACTCCTTTACCACCCTCACCTTGCCAGCATCCAGCGCATACGCTGCATCCGCCAGGTCATTGTTGACCTTCTCCACCTTCAACGTGCCCGTGACCCACAGCGGCGTGTAGATGTCATCCAGCTTCAGCCCCTTGGGATAACGCACCAGCACCAGTTGGTTCGGTGGCGGTGGCGGCACGTGGATGCAGGCGCCCGGGTACGGCACCAGGAAGAACAGCGTGCTGCGGCCCTTGGCGTCGGTTTCCAGCGGCACCGGGTAGCCGCCGATGCGGATATTCTTGCCGTTCATGGCGGCCACGGTCTTGGTCGAATACATCACCGCCGGCAAGCCTTTGCTCTGCTTCAAGCCACCTTTGTCGGTAAAGGTGCCCTGGGCTTCGGGGGAGTTGTGGTCGATCTCGGGCATCGCTTCGAGGGCTTTCTGGTCCGACAGCGGCATCAGGTCGAGCCAATCGGTTTCCGGCAGTTCACCGGCGTGGGCCAGGCCGGAGCCGAGCAAGAGGAGAGTCAACAAAAGACGGCGCATGGAGAGGCTCGACAAGTACAGGTGGCGAGCATTCTAGCCCTCTGCGCCTGCGCAGCGCAGAGGGCTTTGTCGCTTAGATCATTTCTTTTTGATCAGACCGTAGATCACCAGCAGGATGATCGCGCCGACCAGCGCACCAATGAAGCCCGCGCCCTGGCCTGCCTGGTAGATACCCAGCGCCTGGCCACCATAGGTCGCGGCAAGGGAGCCGGCGATACCCAGCAGGATGGTCATGATCCAGCCCATGCTGTCGTCGCCTGGCTTGAGGAAACGCGCGAGCAGACCGACGATCAAGCCGATAAAGATGGTTCCGATGATACCCATGGCATTTCCCTCTGAATGTAGGTGAGCTATGCCAAAGCCTAGACAGGCTTTGGCATCCTGCAATCAGAGAGACGACGGTCAACAATGGTTCCCGTCGGACTTGGCTTATTGCTCGGCGATCAGCGCTTCAACCTTGAGGATCTGCGCTTCCAGCGTCGCGCGGTCCTTGCAGCGCAGGTTGGCATGGCCGACCTTGCGCCCGGCCTTGAAGGCCTTGCCGTAGTGATGCAAGTGGCAGTCGTCGATGGCGATGACTTTTTCAACCGGCGGTACCACGCCGATGAAGTTGAGCATTGCGCTCTCGCCAACCTTGGCCGTGGAGCCCAACGGCAAGCCCGCCACCGCCCGCAGGTGGTTTTCGAACTGGCTGCACTCGGCGCCTTCGTTGGTCCAGTGCCCGGAGTTGTGCACCCGCGGCGCGATTTCGTTGGCCTTGAGGCCACCGTCTACTTCAAAGAACTCGAACGCCATTACCCCAACGTAATCCAGCTGCTTGAGCACGCGGCTGGAATAGTCTTCGGCCAGGGCCTGCAACGGGTGATCAGTGCTGGCCACGGACAGCTTGAGGATGCCGCTGTCGTGGGTGTTGTGCACCAACGGGTAGAAGCGGGTTTCGCCATCACGGGCACGCACGGCGATCAGCGAGACTTCGCCGGTGAACGGCACGAAGCCTTCCAGCAGGCAGGCGACGCTGCCCAGTTCGGCGAAGGTGTCGACCACATCAGCGGCGGTGCGCAGGACTTTCTGGCCCTTGCCGTCGTAACCCAGGGTGCGGGTTTTCAGCACGGCCGGCAGGCCGATGCTGGCGACGGCGGCGTCCAGGTCCGCCTGGGACTGGATGTCGGCGAAGGCCGGGGTCGGAATGCCCAGGTCCTTGAACATGCTTTTCTCGAACCAGCGGTCGCGAGCGATGCGCAAGGCTTCGGCGCTCGGGTACACCGGCACGAACTGCGACAGGAAGGCCACGGTCTCGGCCGGGACGCTTTCGAACTCGAAGGTCACCAGGTCGACTTCGTCGGCCAGTTGACGCAGGTGGTCCGGGTCGCTGTAGTCAGCGCGCAGGTGTTCACCCAGGGCCGCCGCACAAGCGTCCGGCGCCGGGTCCAGGAAAGCGAAGTTCATCCCCAGCGGGGTTCCCGCCAGGGCCAGCATGCGACCCAGTTGGCCGCCACCGATTACACCGATTTTCATCGTCAACAACCTCAGGCGATGCGTGGGTCTGGATTGTCCAGCACGCTGTCTGTCTGCTCAGCACGGAATTTTTTCAGCACCGCGTGGAACTGCGGGTGCTTGGCGCCCAGGATGCTGGCGGACAGCAACGCGGCGTTGATCGCGCCGGCCTTGCCGATCGCCAGGGTCGCCACCGGGATGCCGGCCGGCATCTGCACGATGGACAACAGCGAATCCACGCCCGAGAGCATCGCCGACTGCACCGGCACGCCAAGGACTGGCAGGTGGGTCTTGGCCGCACACATGCCTGGCAGGTGCGCTGCACCGCCGGCACCGGCGATGATCACCTCGATGCCACGGGATTCTGCTTCATCGGCATACTGGAACAGCAAATCCGGGGTGCGGTGGGCAGAGACCACTTTCACTTCATACGGAATGCCGAGTTTTTCCAGCATATCGGCGGTGTGGCTAAGGGTGGACCAATCGGACTTGGAGCCCATGATCACGCCAACCAATGCACTCATCGTCGTGCCTCTTCTCTCTGGGCGCCCGCAGGCGCGTCAAAAAACAACAAGCCACGCGGGAAATCCGGCGTGGCTTGGTGTGCGAATTAAGGCCGGTTGGACCGGCCGAAGGCCGCGCAGTATACCGTAATAATCCAGATAAACAGCCCCTTGGATGACCATCTGTCTAGCGGGGCAAAGCGGCGGTTTTATTGACTTTCAGGTCAGCGAAAACAACACACATTCCCCATTGGAACTGGGTCAATGTGGGAGCTGGCTTGCCTGCGATAGCAATGGTGAATTCACTACAGCTATCGCAGGCAAGCCAGCTCCCACATTGATCTTCAGCGCACTCAAGCGCCCTGCGCCGCCCCACCTTCCAACTTGCGCCACAACAACCGCACGTTGGCCTTGCGCACCAACGCGCAGCGATACAGGCGAATCTCCAACGGCACATGCCATTGCGGGCCGCCGCACACCACCAATTCACCACGCGCCAATTCCGCCCGCACGCTCAACTGCGGCACCCAGGCGATACCCAAGCCTTCCAGGGCCATGCTTTTAAGACTGTCGGCCATGGCGGTTTCATACACGGTGGTAAAGCGCAGCGCACGTTGGCGCAATAGCAAGTGAACGGATCGGCCAAGAAACGCACCGGCGCTGTAGGCCAGGAGCGGCACGCTGCCCTCGCCTTCCAGGTCGAACAACGGCTTGCCATCGGCATCGGCCGCGCACACCGGGAGCATTTCGGTGTTGCCCAGGTGCAGCGAGGGGAAAATTTCGGCGTCCATTTGCATCGCCGCGTCCGGGTCGTAGAACGCCAGCATCAGGTCGCAGCCACCCTCGCGCAGAGCGTGCACGGCATCGCCGACGTTGGTAGCCACCAACCGCGTGGCGATGTTCAGGCCTTCGTTGCGCAATTGCGCGATCCAGCGCGGGAAGAACCCCAGCGCCAGGGAGTGGGCCGCCGCCACTTGCATGACTTCGCCCTGCCCGCCCTCAAGATGGTGCAAGTGGCGCAGCACTTCACCGAGCTGTTCGACCACGGTGCGCGCAGTCACCAGGAACAACTGCCCCGCCGCCGTCAGCTCCACCGGCGTGCGCGAGCGATTGACCAGAGTCAGGCCCAGCGCCGCCTCCAGGCTGCGGATGCGACGACTGAACGCCGGCTGGGTGACAAAGCGCCGCTCCGCCGCCTGGGAAAAGCTGCGAGTGGCCGCCAGGGCGCTGAAGTCTTCCAGCCATTTGCTCTCAAGGTTCATCACTTACTCCCACGGGTACGCACCATTTTGGTACACACGCCCGCCATGATAGCCGGGTCACACCTGCATTATGCCGTTTATGCATAGCCCAGTGCTGAACAGCATTGGCCCAAAAACACACACAAGCCTAGCATTCACAGCGTTCCGGCCAGTTCCGGGTCCATATCGAGATGATTTCCGTCATGTCCTCCGCTGCATCTTTCCGTACCGAAAAAGACCTGCTTGGCGTACTTGAAGTACCGGCTCAAGCGTATTACGGCATCCAGACCCTGCGAGCGGTGAACAACTTCCGCCTCTCGGGCGTTCCGATTTCGCATTACCCGAAATTGGTGGTCGGTCTGGCAATGGTCAAGCAAGCGGCGGCAGACGCCAACCGCGAGCTGGGTCAGCTCAGTGAAGCCAAGCACGCTGCCATCAGCGAAGCCTGTGCCCGTCTGATCCGCGGCGATTTCCACGAAGAGTTCGTGGTGGACATGATTCAAGGCGGCGCTGGCACTTCAACCAACATGAATGCCAACGAAGTCATCGCCAACATCGCGCTGGAGGCCATGGGCCACCAGAAGGGCGAATATCAATACCTGCACCCCAACAACGACGTGAACATGGCGCAGTCGACCAACGACGCCTACCCGACCGCGATCCGCCTGGGTCTGCTGCTGGGCCATGACGCGCTGCTGGCCAGCCTCGACAGTCTGATCCAGGCGTTCGCAGCCAAGGGCGTCGAATTCAGCCACGTGCTGAAAATGGGCCGCACCCAATTGCAAGACGCCGTGCCGATGACCCTCGGCCAGGAATTCCGCGCCTTCGCCACCACCCTCGGTGAAGACCTGGCCCGCCTGAAAACCCTGGCGCCAGAGCTGTTGACCGAAGTGAACCTGGGCGGCACCGCCATCGGTACCGGCATCAACGCCGACCCGCGCTACCAGGCCCTGGCCGTACAACGCCTGGCCGTGATCAGCGGCCAGCCGGTGGTACCGGCCGCCGACCTGATCGAAGCCACCTCCGACATGGGCGCTTTCGTGCTGTTCTCCGGCATGCTCAAGCGTACCGCGGTGAAACTGTCGAAGATCTGCAACGACCTGCGCCTGCTGTCCAGCGGCCCACGCACCGGGATCAACGAGATCAACCTGCCAGCGCGCCAGCCAGGCAGCTCGATCATGCCCGGCAAGGTCAACCCGGTAATTCCGGAAGCCGTCAACCAGGTGGCGTTCCAAGTGATCGGCAACGACCTGGCGCTGACCATGGCAGCCGAAGGCGGCCAACTGCAGCTGAACGTGATGGAGCCGCTGATCGCCTTCAAGATCTTCGACTCGATCCGCCTGCTGCAACGCGCCATGGACATGCTGCGCGAGCACTGCATCACCGGCATCACTGCCAACGAAGCCCGCTGCCGCGAACTGGTGGAGCACTCCATCGGCCTGGTTACCGCGCTGAACCCGTACATCGGCTATGAAAACGCCACCCGCATCGCCCGTATCGCTCTCGAAAGCGGCCGTGGCGTGCTGGAACTGGTGCGCGAAGAAGGCTTGCTCGACGACGCCATGCTCGACGACATCCTGCGCCCCGAAAACATGATTGCCCCACGCTTGGTCCCGCTGAAGGCCTAAGCGTTTGTTGCACCGCTCACCAGGTTGAGGGACTAGACACCTCTCACCTTTTGAGGGCCTGAAGGCTCGTTCTTCAGGCCCTTTTTTTTGCCTCAAGGTTGTGAAATGACGCCCATAAAAACTCCAATATCGCCCTGTAAGCCCACCGCCCCTGCAACAGCTTGGCTGAAACCTTTAATCAGCCCAGGCAGACGGATCACGTTCGCCTAGGTATAGTGCCGCCCCTCTCGCGTCTGCGGCCGTCGGTAACGAGGCCCTGAACACAGCGCGAAACCGCATGAATAACAACCCGCAAAAGGATTGGGGTCGAACTGTCGCGCACTGCCTGGTGCCAAGCGACGGCGTCGAACCGTCCTGCGTTTGCCATTAGAAAAATCAGCGAGGAACACTCCATGCTCGAAGTCATCAACGACTTCCTCTCAGGGAAAGTACTGATCGTGCTCATTGTCGGGCTCGGCGGTTATTTCACGATCCGCTCGCGTTTCGTACAACTGCGTCACTTTTTCCACATGTTCTCGGTGTTTAAAGACAGCCTGAAGAACAGCTCCGACCAACTCAGCTCGTTCCAGGCGCTGATGCTCAGCCTGGCCGGCCGCGTGGGTGCCGGCAACATTGCCGGTGTCGGCATTGCGGTGACCCTGGGTGGCCCGGGGGCGGTGTTCTGGATGTGGGTCACCGCATTGGTGGGCATGTCTTCGAGCTTTATCGAATGTTCCCTCGGCCAGTTGTACAAGCGCACCGACGCAGAAGGCACCTACCGTGGCGGCCCGGCGTATTACATCCAGCACGGCCTGCAGAAGCGCTGGTTGGGCATGGTCATGGCGTTCCTGCTGCTGGTGACCTTCGGCTTCGCCTTCAACGGCCTGCAAGCCCACGCCGTGACCCACTCGCTGAACAACGCCTTCGGCCTCGACACCACCTACACCGGCCTGGCCCTGGCGGCCTTGTTGGGTCTGGTGTTCATCGGCGGGATCAAGCGCATCGCCTCGATCGCCGACCTGCTGGTGCCGGTCAAGACCCTGGTCTACATCGCCGTGACCCTGTACGTGATCGTGCTGCAGTTCGACCACGTACCGGCCATGCTGATGACCATCGTCAAGAGCGCCTTCGGTCTGGACCAAGCCTTCGGTGGCCTGGTCGGCAGCGCGATCATCATGGGTGTGAAGCGCGGCGTGTTCGCCAACGAAGCCGGTCTGGGCAGTGCGCCGAACGTGGCAGCCGTGGCCTCTGTAGAGCACCCGATTGCCCAGGGCGTGGTCCAGGCATTCAGTGTGTTCCTCGATACCTTCGTGATCTGCACCTGCACCGCCTTGCTGATCCTGCTCTCCGGTTTCTACACCCCGGGCTTTGAAGGCGACGGCATTGCCCTGACCCAGAACTCCCTGGCTGCCGTGGTCGGTGACTGGGGCCGCATGTTCATCTCCGTGGCCCTGGCGTTGTTCGTGTTCACCTCGATCATGTACAACTACTACCTGGGCGAGAGCAACCTGCGCTTTTTGGTGGGCAACAACCGCAAGGTACTGATGGGCTATCGCGCCCTGGTGCTGGTGCTGATTTTCTGGGGCTCCATCGAGAACCTGAGCACCGTGTTCGCGTTTGCCGACATCACCATGACCATGCTCGCCTTCGTCAACCTGTTCGCCCTGGCGTTCCTGTTCAAGATCGCCATGCGTATCCTGAACGACTACGACAACCAGCGCGCGGCAGGCATCAAGACCCCGGTGTTCGACTCCAGCCAGTTCCCTGACCTGGACCTGGACCGCAGCGCCTGGCCGGCCAACCCGGTAAAACCCGAAGCCGCTCCATCGGCTGAACTGAACGCCCAAGCCCAGCGCTGAGCGTAGAGAGATGACACGCCGTACGACCTTGGGCATGCTCGGGGCCGTACGGCGTTTTTCGTTCAGGAGATTTTTCGATGCAACCAGCTAACAACGTCATGGTGCTCTATACCGGCGGCACCATCGGCATGCAGGCCAGTGCCAACGGCCTGGCCCCCGCTTCCGGCTTCGAAGCGCGCATGCGCGAACAGCTCGCCAACCAGCCTGTGCCCGCCTGGCGCTTCGAGGAAATGGCCCCGCTGATCGACAGCGCCAATATGACCCCCGCCTACTGGCAGCGCCTGCGCACCGCGGTGATCGCTGCCGTGGACCAGGGCTGCGACGGCGTGCTGATCCTGCATGGCACCGACACCCTGGCCTACAGCGCAGCGGCCATGGCTTTCCAACTGCTGGGCCTGCCGGTGCCGGTGGTGTTCACCGGTTCCATGTTGCCCGCCGGCGTACCCGACAGTGATGCCTGGGAAAACGTCAGCGGCGCGCTGCAAGCGCTGGGCGCGGGCGTGGTGCCGGGCGTGCACCTGCACTTTCACGGCGCGATGATGGCGCCGACCCGCTGTGCGAAAATCCGCAGCTTCGGCCGCAACCCTTTCGCGGCGTTGAACCGTCAAGGCGGCGTGGCGCATGCCGAGTCCATTCCCCAAGCCCTTGGCTATCGCCAGCCCAAAGCCCTGGCCAACGTCGGCGTGCTGCCGTTGGTACCGGGTATCGGTGCAGCCCAGTTGGACGCGATCATTGCCAGCGGCATCCAGGCGCTGATCCTGGAATGCTTCGGCAGCGGCACCGGCCCCAGTGACAACCCAGCGTTTCTGGCCAGCCTCCAGCGCGCGCAAGAACAGGCCATTGTGGTGGTTGCCATCACCCAATGCCATGAAGGCGGCGTGGAGCTGGATGTGTACGAGGCCGGCAGCCGCCTGCGCGGCGTCGGCGTCCTGTCGGGCGGTGGCATGACCCGCGAAGCCGCATTCGGCAAGCTCAACGCGCTGCTCGGCGCCGGGATCGACATCCCGCAAATCCGCCGCCTGGTGGAACTGGACCTGTGCGGCGAGCTGCGCTGAGCCACAGTCTAAGTAAGCACCACCGTTCCTGGCTGCACGCTTCCTAGCATGGCAACACCCCGGCTTTCTTCTGGGGTCGTTGCCATTCTTTTGCCTGCCAGGACGCACCATGACCACACCTCTTTCAACGTACTCCCATCAAAACCTCACCGACACGCTGGTCACGCAAATGTCCACCGGCCCGGCGTTTCGTGAAGTCGCCGCCACATTGCTGCGTGAGCAACTGCAAGAGCTGTATCCGGACCTGGACCTCGACCCGAACGTGACCATGGTGGGTACCCCAATCTGGGGTATTGAAGAGGGTCATGTCGTACCCATCGACCGCCATTACAAAGCGCTCACCGATATCCTCGCCGTCCAGGCGGTGCTGGCCGTGCCTGCGCTGTATATCGAAGGCGAGCACTTTCTGACCCAACTGCCGATCGTTGAACCGGCAGTGCATTTGCCGGTGCGGATCCTCGACATCGCCCGCCTGATCAATACGCTGGCACCCGTGATGTTGCGTGGTTATCAACAGGCTCAGACGGAGTACTGGAACGCGTCCGAGGCTGACAGCGGCCCGCGCTGGCACGCGCTGGCCGCGACGCTGCGCGATTTCTGGAACATAACGCAGGCGCCCGGCTTGAGCGACGACGATTGCCAGATGGCACGCGAGCTGTATCGCACGCCGGACTTCGCCCAGCGCGGCCTCAATGACTCCCAGGCCGTCAGGGCCTACGTGATTGATATCGACAAAGTCGACGACGCAGGCAAGGCCACTCATCTGGAAGATCACTTGATCAGCGTGTTGATCGGCCGGAGAAATGGCCAAGAGGTGATCCTCACCCATTCCCTGCTTGGCGGCTTCAAGAAATACACCAGCCAGGAAAACCTGGGCGAAGACCTGCCGCACCTGTTGAGTACCGCACTGGGGCGCATCAAAGTGCAGTGGCGCCTGATAGAACCCGATGGCGATTTTTTCGACTACCTGGCCTGCACCTTTATCAGCCTCCAGATCACCGCCATTGGGGGCATCGACTTTTCCGGCCTGCGTGAGCCGGGCGCCTCCCAGCAACGCCTGGCCCAACCGCCAGCGCCTGATGTCACGCCCAGTGAGTCCGACATGCAGCAGTATGTAAACGCCCTTCCCGACTGGTTGACCGAGGCGTCGGCCTCAGACCAGGACGCCTTCTCGCGCCACCTCAAAGACCTCGCGACCCTGCACAGTTTGAGTCGCGGCAAGACCTATCAAGAGGGTATAAGCCCCCTCCAGCAATACACCCTGGACCAGCTTAACGCCGAGATGCTCAAGGACCATCCCGAGGCCTCAACGCGGTGGCTGGGCAGCCTCGACATCGTCGTGCGCAGCCCAGTGTTCTGGGGCTTGTTCCCAGTGCCCGGGCAGATCGACACATCGATATTCAGCGTGACCGAACTGGCGCTGCAAAACCTCATCGCCCTGCCTATGGGGGTCAAGACACTGCGCCAGCGTAGTCGGGAAAAACTGCCTGACTGGTTGACCGTCGACTACCTGGAAAGCCTGATCAGCCGCGTGGACATCGGCAACACTTACCCGGCCCTGATCAAGGCAACACTGCTGGACGACCCGCTGGAGACCGCTCGCCGCCAGTTGCTCTACACCCAGCACTTGCGCATCCAACTGCCGATGCTGGCACTGCAATGCAAGATCCGTGGTGAGGGCGGGATCAATGAACTGGGTTATCGATACATCAACGCATTGATGCAGGCTGTCCCCGCCGACCGTCAGGTGGATGGCCAGATGATCGTCATTCGCCCGCTGGCCTTTGTGCCGACCCGACGGCTGGACACCACGCCGGATGTGGTCGCTAACATGTTCGTGATCGGCCCCCAGAACATGAGCGCCGGCCCTTGCTTGCTCTACCGGCCGCTGCTCGATAACCCACTGTCGCAATTCCCGTCGCCGAACAATTTGATCTACGCCTTGCAACAGTCGACGAGCCTGCGCGAATCGGTCTTGGCCTGGCTGCCCGATAACGCTCGAGATGACTACGCCCAGTTCGTGTTTCCCGGTGATCTACCTTCACCTTGGGTGGCGATCACGTTCGTGGTGGACCCGGTCAAGGGGTGGGCAATGAGCGGGCCGATAAAATTGAGCCAGAACACCATAGACGGCGATCTGTTCACCACGCTGTACAACGCCAACGCCAACGCACTGGTGAGCCTGGCCGACCGGCAATCGGTGTCCAACGCCGAAGCCCGCTGGGCGACGTTCAAGCACATCGGTTGGGCGCTCTTCAACGCAGTCCTGCCGTTTCTCGGGCGCACCGTGGGCACGGCGGTCTGGATCTGGCAGATCATGGACCAAGTGCAACACGTCGAAGACACCCTGTCCCACCCCGAGCAAGAGTCGCCCTGGGTTGCCCTCGCCGACCTGCTGCTGAATATTGGCATGGCCATCACCTTGCACTGCGTCACCCACCGCTCGCCAGGCGTCGCATCGAGAAACAATGTGTTTGCGCCGGTGCGCCCTCGGCCACCCGCCCAGCTAAAACCGGAGATAGTCAGCAAACTCGCAACCATCAGCTCCGATAACCTGGGCCCACACGACCGCCCTCTGCATATCAGTGGCGCAGTCAACCGCACGCCGGTGCGATTGGCCACCGTGCTGGACAGTTTCAAAGTGACCAAACCCGGCACCCTCGACGAGATCAACGACGAGGCAGGGCCTCACCAGCATCTGTATCGCAGTGGTGCGCACTGGTATGCCCCGGTGGGCGAGCGCTGGTTCCAGGTGCTGGTGGATGAAAACGATACCGTCTTGATCGTCGACCCCGCCCGTCCCGAGCGCACCGGTCCGCCGTTGGTCCACAACAGCAAGGGCCAGTGGTTTGTCGATACGCGTCTGCGCCTGCGAGGGGGTGGCCCCAAGGTCATCAACAGAAGGGCGCTAGCGCTCGCCAAAAAAAGGGCCAGCGAACTGCGCAACGAACTGGATGAATTTGAGCGTCGCAAAGCCACTGCACAAGAGCGATTGGAACGTGCTCGCCGTGAATACGACGAAGCCCCTGCACAATCGATCGAGACCTTGCGCAAAGCCTACATCCAGGCCCTGGAGAACCAGCGCACGGACTACGAGTCGGCACTTCAAAAACTCAAAGAGCTAAACGTTCTTGACCCCAGGGCCACCTACGCGCCAAATGCCCTCAATTACATTAAGGCGCAGACCAAACTGACCCAAGAGGCAATACGAGACATTGTCTCCCGCTTCACCCCCAAGTGGAGAACCGTGCAGGAACTACTGCAAAGCCAGGCCGAATTACCGCAAACGCGTGATATTGAAGTGTTTCGTGAGACGCACACGCTGACCAACGAGTTGCTTGCCCAGATCCAATATATGGATGGCCGGTTCATGGAGCTCAAACGTTTGGGTAAAGTCGGTTCGTTGCACTTGGTGGATCAGCAGGCAAAGATGCCCGTCTACACCTCCAATAGCCTCAAGGCTTTTCGCGTAACACTCAGCCGCAACCTGTGCCTGCGTGCAGAGACCCTCGACACTGCTCAGGACGCCTGGGCGCAGATTGACCAAATCATCAACACGGCCGATATCGCAATCCAGTGCCTGCACGACACCCTGGCAGAGATAAGCGAACGGCGTCTGGATGAGCGGATTGATAGCCTGAGCAGCTTGATCGAGCAGTTTCAGATGCTGGATGAACGCTTGCAGGATTTCCACGTGGAGTACTCCGAACAAGCCCTCACCAATCCGCTGCTTGAGTTACGCAGGGAGCTCACCGACTTCCAGCGGCTTGCCACCCGTAACCTCGGTGAGCTCAGTATCGAAAGAACGGCTGTCAGAAGCCGCCCCACTCCGCCTTCATCCCCGCTTCGCCCTCAAAAGAGGTTTATTTACACCCGTTTCAACGGCCTGTTGATTGGCGAGCCGCGCTTGTCGGATGTCGGTCTGGACACTGGCATTGTGGATATTCGCTCACCAACGACCAATCAAATCCTCGCGACCTACCATGAGAAAACTGAGGGTGTGTGGGTTTTACGCATAAAGACCCCGCCGCCCTCGGCTGAATCCATTGCCGTGGACGTACAAACCAGTATCGATCAGGGCCAGGGTTTGCTCGATGAATTGCCGGTGTTTCTCGCAAGGGCTCGCGCTCAAGCTCTGTTCTCAGACCGAGCGCCCTTCGGCATCGAATACCTGTATCACCAGCATGCTCTGAAACTGGAACACGCCAGCAATACAATCGAACACGCTCTGACGCAACAAAACATCACCGAAAGCTCTGGGCACTACGCCTCCGCCAGTAAGGTGAACGCGGCCCTCGATACCGCGCTGAAGGATCTCTACCAACAGAGCAATCAGCTGGTACAGCGCAGGCTCAAACTGCATCCGCCGACTGTGACCGGCGTCCAATGGCTGGAACGGCACAAGGCAATCACCATCAAAAAAGAAACCGTGAAACGCCGCATGATCCCAGGCAACCCGAAAGACTTCCTGGATGAGTACAGCATCACTGACCGCTCCAACGGGACAGTGCTGTGGTACGCACACTTTCACTACAGCGCCGACTGGACATCGGACAACGCTTATCAGTCTGCCCGCTTGGTAACCCCGACAGAGCAACGTGCGGGTAACACCAGCTTTATGCCGCCAAACTTGACCCGGGCGGAAACGGTGGCGTTCTATCGCAGTGAGATCAGTGTGGCGCAGGCCCACATGCTGTTTTTCCAGAAATCGACGCCCAAATCCGTCAGTTGATCAATACCAGGGGACGGCATGCAACTTGCTGCCCCTCAGCCACACTCTGGCACCGGCTTCCCATGCTGCATTCACACCTGACCACCCTCAATGCGGTGTCCCTGGTCCTGGCCACGTTCCAGGACCAGGGCACGGCAAGCGATGTATTACTGGCCGGCAGCGGTATCGGAACCGCCGATCTGCGCCACGCAGACACGCGCATCACCACCTGCCAGGAAATGCGCGTATGCGCCAATGCCGTGGCCCTGCGCCAAGACATCGGCCTGGAACTGGGCCAGCGCATGCATGTGTCCGGCTACGGTTTGCTCGGCTATGCCCTACTCACCAGTGCCACCTTAGGTGACGCTTTGCGCCTGGCACTACGCTACCCGGCGCTGTTGGGAACACTCTTCGAGCTGAGCCTGGTGGACGATGGCGAACAGATCTGGCTGACCGCTGGCGACTATCGGGAGAACCCGGCATTGGCAGCGTTCAACGTGGAGTTCTGCCTGGTGTCGCTTAAGGTCATCTGCGATGACTTGCTAGGTCGCGCCTTGCCGTTGCGTGAGGCGCGCTTCGACTACCCAGCGCCGGATTACCACGCTCGTTATGCCGAGCGTTTCGGCTGCCCATTGCACTTTGCCGCCCAGGCCAACGGGTTTGCCTTCGACCAGGCATGGCTTAAGCAACCGCTGCCGCTGGCAGACGCCATCACCCACCGCGCCATGGCCGAGCGCTGCCGTAAACAGAACTCCGAATTCACCGGGCGCCAGGCCTGGCTCAACCGCGTGCGCCAATTGTTGGCCGATCAACTGCACGCCGCGCCCGGCCTTGATGGCTTGGCGGCACAGATGAACTGCTCGGCGCGTACCCTGCGGCGGCACTTGCAGGCCCTGGGATGCAGCTACCAGCAATTGCTCGACGAGCTGCGCTTTGAGCAAGCCAAGCAATGGCTGGCGCAAGATCAGATGCCGATCCATCAGATTGCCGAGCAACTGGGCTTTAGCGAAACCGCGAGCTTTCGCCATGCGTTTGTGCGCTGGAGTGGTGTAGCGCCCAGCCTGATGCGCCATTAATGGGCGAATTATGGTCAGCGTTTTTGGCCACATTTATCCCCTTCTGGCCGCTCCTGCCGTTCTCATGATTGCTGCGTGACGCAACACTGCAAGGCACAACAACGAGCCTGCGGGGAGTACCCATGCTGACGATCTACTCCGACGACCACCACCTGCACCACGGACGCTGCGAACTGATGGACGGGCAACTGATGCCCTGTTTCGAAATGCCCTCGCGCGCCGACCACGTGCTGCAACGGGTCAAGGACCGCGAGCTGGGCCCGGTACTGGCGCCGCAGGACTTTGGCCTGGCGCCCCTGCAACGCATACACAGCCGCGACTACCTGGATTTTTTCAAAGGTGCCTGGGCACGCTGGAGCGAATTTGGCCAGGACGGCGACCTGCTGCCCTACACATGGCCCGCCCGCACCCTGCGCCGGGTGTTGCCCACCAGCCTGCATGGGCAACTGGGGTATTACAGCTTCGACGGCGGCGCCCCCATCACCGTCGGCACCTGGCAAGCGGCCTATAGCGCGGCCCAGGTCGCGTTGACCGCGCAACAGGCGATCCAGCAAGGCGCCCACAGCGCCTTCGCACTTTGCCGACCACCGGGGCACCACGCCGCCAGTGACTTGATGGGGGGTTATTGCTACCTGAACAATGCCGCGATTGCCGCCCAGGCATTTCTCGACCAGGGCCGGCAGAAGGTCGCGATCCTGGATGTGGATTACCACCACGGCAACGGTACCCAGTCGATTTTCTATGAGCGCAGCGATGTGCTCTTCACCTCGATCCATGGCCACCCCGAGGCGGAGTTTCCGTTTTTCCTGGGGTATGCCGATGAGCGGGGAGAGGGTGCCGGTGAAGGCTTCAACTTCAACTACCCGTTGCCGGCCGGCTCGGGCTGGGACATCTGGAGCGCGGCACTGGACGCGGCCTGCGATGAGATCGAGGACTACAGCGCCGACATCATCGTGGTATCCCTGGGCGTCGACACGTTCAAGCACGACCCCATCTCCCAATTCAAGCTCGACAGCCCGGACTACCTGGCCATGGGCCGCCGCATCGCACGCCTGGGCAAGCCCACGCTGTTCGTGATGGAAGGTGGCTACGCGGTGGCAGAAATCGGCATCAACGCCGTCAACGTCCTCGAAGGTTTCGAACAACAAGGAGCTACCCGATGAAGATGCTCACCTCCCTGGCCCTGTGCATCGCCGTGTTGAGCGGCACGGTGCATGGCGAAGAAAAAACCCTCAAGGTCTACAACTGGTTCGACTACATCACCCCCAAGGCGCTGGAAGACTTCAAGGCGCAGAACACCAGCGTCAAGCTGGTGTATGACATCTTCGACACCAACGAAGCCCTGGAGGCCAAGCTGCTCACCGGCAACTCCGGCTATGACGTGGTGGTGCCGTCCAACGTGTTCCTGGCCAAGCAGATCGAGGCCGGCGTGTTCCAGCCCCTGGACCGCAGCCAATTGCCCAACTGGAACCACCTGGACCCCAAACTGATGAAGTTGATCGAGGCCAACGACCCCGGCAACAAGTTCGCCGTGCCCTACATGTACGGCACCATCCTGATCGGCTTCAACCCGGCCAAGGTCAAGGCCGCCCTGGGGGATAACGCGCCGGTGGACAGCTGGGACCTGATCTTCAAGCAAGAGAACATCAGCAAGCTCAAGCAGTGCGGCGTGGCCCTGCTGGACTCGCCGTCGGAGATCCTGCCCCTGGCCCTGCAACACCTGGGCCTGGACCCCAACAGCAACAACCCCAAGGACTATGAAAAAGCCGAGGCGCTGTTGCTGAAGATCCGCCCCTACATCACCTACTTCCATTCCTCCAAGTACATGGCCGACATTGCCAACGGCGACATCTGCGTGGCCGTGGGTTACTCGGGCAGCTTCTCCCAAGCCGCCAACCGTGCCAAGGAAGCCAAGAACGGCGTGACCGTGGACATGCGCCTGCCTAAAGAAGGCGCGCCGATCTGGTTCGACATGCTCGCCATCCCCAAAGGCGCTCAGAACCCGCAGGACGCCTACACCTTCATCAACTACCTGTTGCAGCCCCAGGTCATTGCGCCCATCAGTGATTTTGTCGGCTACCCCAACCCCAACAAGGACGCCACCCTGCAAGTCGACCCGGCGATCCGCAACAATCCCAACCTGTACCCCACCGACGCGGCCATGGCCACGCTCTATACCTTGAAGCCACTGGACAGCAAAGCCGAGCGCGCCAGAACGCGGGCCTGGACCAGGATCAAGTCCGGCACCTGATCGCAACGCCCGCTCCCGCCAGGGAGCGGGCCCCGGTACTTATCTACCGTCTACGCAGCACCCTCAGTGATTACTTTGCGGCTCCACAGCCCGAACGGGCTGGTGACCGACAAGGAGCTGAATGTGCCCAACGACGCCCCCAACCACAGCAATAACAACCGCCCCTCTACCAGCTATGGCCTGCTGACCCAGTTGACCACTGGCCCGACCACTCGAGAGGTCGCCAGCGCCCTGCTGAAGACGGCGCTCAGCGAGCAATACCCTACGCTCAACCTCAACCCGGACCTGGCGATGCTCGTAACGCCACGCTGGCGAGCCAACAAGGAGGTGGTCGAGCCACTTGAACCACTGAGCGAATCCCTCACCAGCATCCTGGCCCGCCAGGCGCTGGGACGTGAACCGGTCACCTACCTGGAAGGCGAACACTTCCTGACCCTACAACCCAACACCACACCCTCCGTACACCTACCCGTACAGATCGACGCCATAGGCCGCCTGATCAACGAACTCGCCTTACTGCTGTACAGCGCGTTCCAGGAGCAACAACTGGATTACTGGAACGCGTCCTACAACAGCACCGGCATTCGCTGGCAAGTGTTTTCCAGTGCCTTGAGCAAAATATGGAATGTGACCCAGGTGCAAGGCTGGGATGAAGAAGACTGCGCCATGGCCCGCACGCTGTACCACTCCCCCGACCTGGCCATGCGGGCGGACAAGGACCCCTATCAGAGCCACGCCTACCTGATGGATGTAGACCTGCAAGGGCCCCCCCACCAACAACACGTAGGCCTGTTGGATATGGCCATATTGGTGGGCACCCATCAGCAACGCACGATCATCCTCACCTACTCGCTGATCGCCGGATACGAGCGCTTCGACTCCATGGAGCAACTGTCGGACAGCCTGCTCTACAAGCTGAGCAACGTGCGCCCGGATGCCGAGGTGAAATGGCGGCTGTACGAGCCCCGCGGCAACTTCTTCGACAGCCAGGCGTGCGCCCTGATCGCCCTGCAAATCGACGCCATCGGCACGCTGGACAAGGACGCCGCCGACAACCGGGCCGAACTGTCTCGACATCGCCCGGCTGTCGCCCGGATCATGCCCAGCATCGAAGACCTGAGCGACCACCGGTTGTCGAATATCCGGGAGATCCACCAACGCTTGCCTGCCTGGATGATCGCGGCCTCGGACCTGGATATGGCCGCCTACAGCCGCCTCATGATCGACCTGGCCCAATTGCATACCCATTATCGCGGGCGCACCTTCAACGACGACATTGCACCGATCCGCGATTACGCTCGTGAGCAACTGCAAGACCGGATCAAGACGCATCCTAAGGGCGCGATGCTGAATGTGGACAAGATCCAGATCGTGATTCAGAGCCCGGTGATCTGGGGCACCTTCGTGGTCCCCGGGGGTGAGGAAATCACTCGCCGCAGCCTGATTGACCTGGCCCTGGACAACCTCACAGGCCTACCCACCGGCGTATCGAGTGTGATCTACAACGGTAACGACGCTCCCGACTGGCTGACTTTTGACTACTTGAAGGGAGTGATCGAAAGCCTGGATATCGGGGCAAACTACCCAGCCCTGATCCGCCAGAAGTTGCTGGATGCCCCCCTGGAGTCCAACCGCCGCCAGGCGCTGTACACCTCGCACCTGCGCCTGCAGCTACCCTTGTTGGCGCTGCAATTGAAAATGCAGCGGCGCAACGGGCTGGATGAGCGCGGTTTTTTGTATGTCGCTGCGGCAGTGCAGGCCGAAGCGTATGAGCGCCACGTCGACGGGCAACCCGCCGTGATCCGCCCCCTCGCCTTCTCCCCCGCCCTGCGGCCCGGCCACCGCGAGGACGTGGTTGCCAATATGTTCGTCATCGGCCCCCAGGACCACACCGCAGGCCCCTGCGTGCTCTATCGGCCCTTGCTGCAGCCGATGCTGCTGCAGTTTCCCTCTCGACAAAACCTGCTCTATGCCATCAAGCATGATTGTGCGTTGCGTGAGTCCGTGCTGGCCTGGCTCCCCGAAGCAGAACGTTTCAATTATGGCCAGTACGTATTCCCCGGCACCCTGCCATCGCCATGGATCGCTGTGCGCGCACTGGTCGAGCCGGCGACCCTGGTGTACATGAGCGGGCCGATTGGCCTCGGTGACGAAGTCCTGCTCGGCGATCCACTGACGACATTGTTCACCAGCAATGCCAACGCGCTGATCGAACTGGCGACCCGGCAATCGGTTTCCAACGCGCAAAAACGCTGGGCCACCCTTCGCCACGCAGGCTGGCAGATTTTTAACGGCGCCCTGCCATTCCTTGGACGCACTGTCGGTATCGCCGTGTGGATCTGGCAGATCATGGACGACCTCCAGGAAGCCGAGCAGTTGGTCGAGACCCCCGAAGCCCATGCCCCCTGGACAGCACTGGTGGATATGTTCCTCAACCTGGGCATGGCCCTGGCCCTGCATGTCGCGTTGCGCCATCCCACTCGCGAAGTCATTCCCGAGTCCCTTGAGCCGCTGGCAGAACCCAAGCTCGAGCTCGACCTGGGTGAAATCACCAAAGAAGAACCCGCCCCAGCGATCGAACAGGTTTCGGTGACTCGTCAACCCGACGTTTCCGAACGCGAACTGCCCCCCTTGCACCAAGGCCCGCTGAACGCCAGTGGCGCCTTGCTGCGCACCCCCTCTAGCCTTGGCGCGACGCTGGACAGCTTTGCCACCCCCCAACCCGAAGGGTTGGGGGCGCCCAGCAAAACCGCCGGGGCACATATGCACCTCTATCCCCACGGCGATAAATGGTACGCACCCGTTGCACAGCGTTGGTTCGAAGTCACGCTGGACGCCAACGACAACGTGATGATCATTGATCCGCAAAAAAACACTCGTACCGGCCCCCTGCTGATTTGCAACCTGGCCGGGCAGTGGTTTGTCGACACGCGCCTGCGCCTGCGCGGCGGCGGGTTCAGAAACCGGCGGCGGGCCGCCCAGGAGCAGAAGCCCTCGCGGATCCAGACCCTGCGCAGAGAACTCAGCGCGTTCAACGCCGATGAAGATCGCGTTCAGGCTCAATTGTCCGCCGCACTGTTGGCGATAGGCACTGAGCCGGGCCCTTCCACCGACCTGCGCCGCGAAGCCTTTATCAGCCAGGTGAATGAACGCCTGGAGGCCTACGATGTGCCGATCCGCCAGCTTCGGAGCCTGGGCATCATCGACAGCGTGCCAACTATCAGAGTGCGATGGTGGACTACCTGAACAAGCAGTTGATACTGACACGCACCGCCGTAGAGGAGCGCCTGGGACCGTTCCGCGACCTGCTGGAAACCACCGTGGAGGCATTGGAATCCAACCTGCCTGCCGACCCGCAGACCCAAGCCGCGTACGCGCAGACCATGTCGGACATGACCGTAGAGATGATTCGACGCATGCAGTACATCGAGACGCGCTTTCGCGAACTGGACGGCCTCGGGGCGGCGGGCGCCCGGGTCATCCAGAGCACCATGCGGGCGTTGCCGAACATTCGAGTCACCGACCTCAAGGCCCTGCAAATCACCATAGGCCGCTACTTGTGCAGCGCTATTACAGCGGGTGATGGGCAGGACGTTGCCCGTGGCCGGCTCAATGTCATCGTCGACGCCGTGGACCTCAGCGTGCAGAGCTTCATCGAGGTGCTCGACAAGATCAACGGTAGCCCGCTGGAGCAGCGCATTGAAGTCTTGAACAGCCTGGTCGAGCAGTTCACGCTCGGCGACCAGCGCCTGCTCGATCTGCATGCCGATTACCCGGAACACCTGCTGCGCGAGCCACTGGAAACCCTGCGCCAGTATATCGACGACTTCAATCAGCGGGCCATCCAAGACCTGGTAAAACTGCTGCGCGAAAGAAGGTCCCAGGAACCCAAGCCCGGGCCATCCAAGCCGCCAACCACGCCACAGCGCAAAATCATCAAGACCCGCTTCCAGGGTGTCGTGGTGGGCGAACCCCGCGAATCCGACAGTAGCCTGGTGGACGTCAAGGCGCCGATGACCGGTAAGATCATCGCCACCTTCCACGAGAAAACGCCAGGGGTGTGGGTTGAACGCGTAGCCCCGGTAGTGCTCCCGCCAACGCCGAAAAAGGTCGACCTGGACACAAGCGTCAATGCCGGCCAGAGCCTGCTGGAGGAGGAGGCGGCGACGACCCGGCGCATCCTTGGGCACTCCCGCAAAGCCGGACGGCTGCCGGTGGAGATTGAAGAAATGTTCAGCCAATACGCCACGCGCCTGGCACACGCCGCCAGCGAAGTAGAAACGGCACTGACCCAACTCAACCTGACCGGAATCGACCGCCCCCTTGTCGCCACCCTCAGCAAAAACCTCGCCGACGCCTCCACACGGCTGTTTGAACTGGGCAAAAACACCCGCATCAGCATGATCAAGCAGCAACCCCCTACCGCTACACGCCTGGAGTGGCTGCACAACGACGGGCAGGTGGCCATCAAACAAGTCGGCGCCCGTCGCCGCCTCAAGGGCCCGGGCAAGGACTACCTCGACGAATACGAAATACGCGATGCCCAGGACAATACAGTGCTGTGGTACGCACACTTTCATTACCCTTCGCCCCAGGCGGCTGTTGAAGCGTTCAGCGCCGCACACCTCAAGACCCGGGACCAACAGAAACTCGGCGGCGCCTTTGAGCGCAAGGGGGCCAGTGACCGTGACCAGATTGCGATTTATCGCAGTGAGATCAGCCCGGCATTGGCCAGGTCACTGTTTTTCCGAGGTTGAAGCCTGCCACGCCACCGTCAGACGCGCCAACGCCTGGGCGATGGCTGGCTCGGGCACGGCGGCAAACCCCAACACCAGGCCTGCGCGCTGGTCCACGGGGGTTGTGGATTGCGCCAGCCAGTAAGTGCTCAAGCCGTTGACTTCGACCTCTGCGGCCCTGGCCTGCTCAAGCAATTGCTGCTCGCGCGCCAGGCTGTCCACCCGCACCGTCAGGTGCAGCCCGGCCGCGACACCCGGTAACTGACCGACACCCGCCAGGCCGCTCGGCCAACCGGCGAGCAAGGCGTTGCGTCGGCTCAAGGCCGCACGCCGCATGCGCCGGATATGCCGCTGGAAATGCCCGGCGGCCATGAATTCGGCCATCACTGCCTGGGTACTCACCTCTGAGTGACGCATATCCACCGCACGGCGGCGGGAGAAGGCATCCACCAGCCCCGGCGGCAATACCAGATAGCCCAGGCGCAACGCGGGGAACGCGACTTTGCCGAAGGTGCCGACATAAAGCACGCGGCCGCTGCGATCCAGGGCCGCCAAGGGTGACAGGGGCGCACCGCTGTAGCGGTACTCACCGTCGTAGTCGTCTTCGATGATCCAGCCACCCGCGCGCTCGGCCCAGGCCAGCAACTCCAGGCGTCGCGCCAGGCTCATGACCACGCCCAGCGGGTATTGGTGGGACGGCGTGACATACGCCACACGGCAGTCATCCAGGCTATTGAGTACCTGGCAGTCGATCCCCTCAGCGTCGACCTGCACGCCGTGCAAGCGCCCGCCCGCCAGCGCGAACGCATGGCCTGCGGCGCGGTAACCAGGGTTTTCCACCGCAACCCCGTCGCCGGGCTCCACCAGCAACTGTGCACAAAGGCTAATCGCCTGCTGCGCACCACTGGTGATCACAATTTGTTCAGCACTGCACTGCATACCCCGGGAGCTGAGCAGGTAAGCGGCGATCAAACCACGCAGGCGTGCATCACCCGCCGGGTCGCCGTAGCACAGTTGCTCCAGGTCCGGTTTGCGCCAGAAAGCCCCATTCAGCTTGGCCCATACGTCAAACGGAAACAGATCGAACGCCGGTACACCCACGCGAAAAGCCCGTGGCGGACCCACCGGTGGTTGCGGCAAATGGTTGTTTTCCACGCGCCCCAATGCAGCTCTGTGGATAACTTCCGTGGAGGAATTGACCGGCAGATCCAGCCAATTTGTGGATAAGGCTGGGGATAAGCCTGTGCGTAACCCTGTGGATACTTTTGTGGATAATTTTCCCGCGCCTGGCAGTTGCGCCACATAAGTGCCATCGCCGACCCGGCTTTCGATAAACCCTTCGGCGTACAGCTGATCGTAGGCACGCACCACGCTGTTGCGCGAGATCGACAGCGCCGCCGCCAAATCACGACTGGCGGGCAAGCGCGTGCCACTGACCAGACGCCCGTCCAACACCCGTTGGCGCAGGGCTTCGTAGAGTTGGCGGGCCAGCCCCTGGCGACGATCCAGTTCGATACCGGCGGGATTGAACGACATTGGCGGCATATTGGACCTATGAAATTGGCCTTAGATGGCTCTTACAACGAACCATTAGCCTGCCTAGGATGGGCGCATTCGCCAAGGAAATTTTCCATGTACACACCCCGCGCCTTTGCCCTCGACGATTTGCCCGAACTTCATCAGTTGATCCAGCACACACGCCTGGCGCAGTTGGTGACGTTTGGCGAACAAGGCCTGCTGGCCAGCCATTTACCGCTGCTGCTCAACCCCGATGAAGGCCCGAACGGCACGCTCTACGGGCACTTGGCCAAGGCCAATCCCCAGTGGCGGGACTTGCAGAACGGCCGCGAAGCTTTGCTGATCTTTGCCGGCGCCGAGGCCTATGTCAGCCCGGCGTTTTACCCGTCCAAGGCTGAGCACGGCAAAGTCGTGCCCACCTGGAACTACATCGCCGTGCACGCCTACGGTACTGCCGACGTGTTCAGCGATGCCGAGCGGCTGCTTGGGGTGGTCAGTGCGCTGACCGATCGCCATGAAGCCGGTCGCACCCAGCCGTGGAAAGTCAGCGATGCCCCGGCCGACTACATTGACGGCATGCTCAAGGCTATCGTCGGCTTCGCCCTGCCCATCGAGCGCCTGATCGGCAAGCGCAAACTCAGCCAGAACCGCAGCCCGGCCGACGTCGCCGGGGTCCGCGAAGGCCTGGCTGCCAGCACCGATGTGCGCGACCAGAGCCTCGCCCGCTATATTCCCCAAGGAGTTGCAGAATGAGTTCGATCGAGATCCGCCAGGTGACCGCCGCCGACCACACCGCCTGGCTGCCGCTGTGGCAGACGTACCTGAAGTTCTACAACACCGAACTGCCGGACGCCGTCAGCCAAAGTACCTGGCAACGCCTGATCGACCCAAGCGAGCCGACCCATTCGGCGCTGGCCTGGCAGGATGGCAAGGCGGTGGGCATGGTCAATTTCATCTACCACCGTTCCAACTGGAGCATCGAGAATGCCTGCTACCTGCAAGACCTGCTGGTGGACCCGGCCCAACGCGGCACCGGTGTCGGCCGCAAGCTGATCGAATTCGTCTACACCACCGCCAGGGCCGATGGCTGTTGCAAGGTGCACTGGCTGACTCACGAGACCAACGCCACGGCGATCCAGTTGTACGAACGCATCGCCGAACGCCCCGGTTTCATCCAATTTCGCAAAGGTCTTTAAGGAGCGCAGCATGTCCACTTCCCTCGCCGACTGGAAAGGCGCACCCGCCCCCACCGTGCAACTGCTTGAAGGGCGCTTTATCCGCCTGGAAAAACTCGACCCGGCGCGCCATGCCGAGCAGTTGTGGCAAGCCCTCGAAGGCCCCGGCGCCGATCCCAAGCTGTGGGACTACCTGCCTTACGGCCCTTTCCCGGAGCGCAGCGCGTTCAACGACTGGCTCAACAACCACGCGACCCACAGCGACCCGTACTTTTTCAGCGTGGTCGACCGCGCGACCGGCCAGGTGCAAGGCATTCTCAGCCTGATGTCCATCGTGCCGGCCCAGGGCCGCATCGAGATCGGCCACGTCACCTTTGGCGCGCCGATGCAGCGCTCGCCAAAAAGCACCGAGGCGGTGTATTTGCTGGCCAAATATGCGTTCGAGCAGGGTTATCGTCGCTTGGAGTGGAAGTGCAACAACGGCAATGCCCGCTCCAAATATGCGGCTGAGCGCTTGGGCTTCAGCTTTGAGGGGGTGTTCCGCCAGCATATGGTGGTCAAGGGGCAGAACCGGGATACGGCGTGGTATTCGATCATTGACTCGCAATGGCCGCAGATCGGGGCGGGGTTCGAGCAGTGGTTGTCGGAAGAAAACCAGTCAGGCTCGGGCCAACTGAAGTCCCTGGCTGAATGCCGAAGCCCAGGCAGCGCATAACCCCTGTGGGAGGATCTATGGTTGAGGGGCAGCATATCCGCCAGCAGTACCGCCGCCTTCGCAGCCTCGCTAAAGCTCGACAACTCCCACAAGGGATTGGCAGTGCCTGGGCGATCTCCAGCCAAACACTGACAGCCCGGCAACCCCAATCAACTGTGGGAGCGGGCTTGCCCGCGAAAGCGGTGGTTCAGGCAACCTCTATGCCAGCAGTTCCACCGCCTTCGCAGCCTCGCTAAAGCTCGACAGCTCCCACAAGGGATTGGCAGTGCCTGGGCGATCTCCAGCCAAACACTGACAGCCCGGCAACCCCAATCAACTGTGGGAGCGGGCTTGCCCGCGAAAGCGGTGGTTCAGGCAACCTCTCTGCCAGCAGTACCGCCGCCTTCGCAGCCTCGCTAAAGCTCGACAACTCCCACAAGGGATTGGCAGTGCCCGGGCGATCTCCAGCCGAACGCTGACCGCCCAGCAACCCCAATCAACTGTGGGAGCGGGCTTGCCCGCGAAAGCGGTGGCTAAGGCAACCTCTATGCCAGCAGTGCCGCCGCCTTCGCAGCCTCGCTAAAGCTCGGCAGCTCCCACAGGAGATTGGCAATGCCTGGGCGATCTCCAGCCGAGCGCCTACTGCCCATCAACATCGCTCCCACACAAGCCTGCTCCCACCTGTTGACGTGTGTGGGTTCTATTACCCCAGCTTCTGCGCCAACACCGCGATATGCTCCGGCCCAATCCCGCAGCAACCACCCAGGTGGCTGGCACCGCGGGCCTGCCAATCGGCCGCCCAGTGCAAGTAACCCGGTGGATCAAGGTCTTCGCGCAGCGGGTCCAGGCCATCATTGGCCGTGGCTTCTTTCGGCTGCGGAGGAAAGGCGTTGGCGTAGGCCCCCACCTGAATCTGCACGCCCAGGCGTGCGAAAGTCTGGCGAGCGGCGTCGATGGCGTCGCCAATCACTTCCGGCTGGCTGCAGTTGAACAGCAGCACCTCAACCCCCAACTGCGCAGCGGCCTCTGCCGCTTGCGCCACCGGCTCGCCGGAGCGCAGGCGCGGCACGTCGTCGGTGTCTTCATCCTTCAAGGTAAACGACAGCCAGAACGGTTTGCCGTCCTTTGGCAGCCCGGCCTGGATGGCGCGTGCTTCGGCGATCGAGCTTTGGGTTTCCGCCAGCCACAGGTCGACAAAGGGCGCGAGGCCCTGCACCAGTGGCGTCAGCAATTCAGACACGCGCTGCGGTTCGAACAGGTCGGGACGATATGAACCAAACAGCGGCGGCAGCGAGCCGGCCACACGCACAGCCTTGCCGGATGCCTCCACGGCACGTCGTGCCAATTCACCCGCCAGCGCCGCCAGGGCCTGGCCCTCGGCGGCGAAGCGCGCCTCGCCGATATGGAACGGCACCACCGCGTAGCTGTTGCTGGTGATGACGTTGGCGCCGCTCTGGATATAAGCCGCATGCACCGCCTCAACCGCTTGTGGCGCCTCGCTCAAGGCCAAGGCTGACCACTCCGGCTGCCGGAACGGCGCGCCACGGCGTTGCAGTTCACGGCCCATGCCGCCATCGAGAATTACTGTTGTTGTGGCCATATGCTTTTTACTCATAAGCTTATGAAAATAACTCACTATGAGAGTCGTTCTTATAACTATTTAATACGTTCAATTCCGCTCATAACAACTCTTTTTTACTCAGGTGTCCTCCGTGAAACTAAAACCGCTGCTGGCCTTGGGCCTGACGATTCTGGCTGCTTCCACTCAAGCCTTCGGCGGCGTCACGCTGGATCGGGTCGAGAAAAACAAAGAACTGGTCGGCGTGCTGATGGAAAGCTACCCGCCGTTCTCGTTTCTGAACGAGCAAAACCAGCTCGATGGCTTCGACGTCGACGTCGCCAAAGCCGTGGCACAAAAGCTCGGCGTGAAGCTGCGCCTGGAAACTCCGTCCTGGGACGTGATCGCCGCCGGCCGCTGGAGTGGGCGCTACGACATCTGCATCTGCTCCATGACCCCGAGCAAGGCCCGCGCTGAAGTGTTCGACTTCCCGGTGGAGTACTACGCGTCGCCAGCGGTGATCGTGGTCAACGCCACGGATAATCGCATCCACAGCGCCAAGGACTTGAGCGGCAAGAAAGTCGGCCTCACCAGCGCCTCCAGCTACGAGAGCTACCTGAACAAGAACCTGGTGATCGAAGGTGCCGAGGATACCCAGTTGCAGTACCCGTTCGACAACGTCGAAATCGCCCCCTATGACACCGACAACGTGGCCTTCCAGGACCTCGGCCTGGGTGCCGGCAAGCGCCTGGATGCGATCCTCACCAACCTGGTCACCGCCCAGCCGCGCCTGACCGAAGACAAGCGCTTCAAGCTGGCCGGCGAGCCGCTGTATTCGGAGCCCAACTCGGTGGCCATCGAAAAAGGCGACCCGCAGTGGGACAGCAAGGTGCGTGAGGTCTTCGCCCAGTTGAAACAGGACGGCACCCTGAGCAAGCTCTCGCAAAAATGGATCGGCGCCGATATCAGCCAATGACAGCGTTCCCGACACCTCCCAAGCCACCGGTGAGTGCATCGCGGGTGCAGCGGCTGCTGGGCTTTCGCACCCGCCTGTACCTCACCTGGGCTGCGCTGCTGTGCCTGTTTGCCAGCTTCTTCCTGAGCTTTGACCTGAAGTTCTCGATCATCCTCGACAAGCTGCCCAACCTTGTCGGTGTGCACCTGGCGCCCAACGGCTTCCTGCAAGGCGCGGCGTTGACGCTGTTTTTATGCCTGTGCTCGATCGCAATTTCGTCGGTGCTGGGCTTTGTCACCGCACTGGGGCGCTTGTCGAAAAGCGCCGTGGCCTTCGGTATCGCGAGCTTCTACGCCTCGTTTTTTCGCGGCACGCCGCTGCTGATCCAGATCCTGCTGATCTACCTCGGCCTGCCCCAACTGGGCCTGGTGCCAGGCGCGATCGTCGCCGGGATTATCGCGTTGTCGCTGAACTACGGCGCTTACCTGAGCGAAATTTTCCGCGCCGGCATCCTCGGCGTCGCCCACGGCCAGCGCGAAGCCGCCCTGGCCCTGGGCATGCGCGACAGTGCGATCTTCTGGCACGTGACCCTGCCCCAGGCCATGCGCACCATCATCCCGCCAGCGACCAACCAGTTCATCTCGATGCTCAAGGACTCGTCGCTGATCTCGGTGATGGGCGTGTGGGAAGTGATGTTCCTGGCGCAGTCCTATGGACGGTCGAGTTATCGCTATATCGAGATGCTGACCACCGCTGCGATTATTTACTGGGTGCTGTCGCTGGGCCTGGAACTGATCCAGGCGCGGATGGAACGGCATTACGGCAAGGGGTATGTGCGCCGTAGCTGATGCTCAGCTGTAGTGACGGCGCAGTTTGGCCACGCCCATTTGCACACCGGGCAACTGCAATAAAATGCAGGTAAATGACGGATGTGCGATTTTGTACGCAATAAAATGCAGACCCTACTTGAACGCGTGCCAATAGAGACAACTCCCGCAAACCGGCAGCCCTTGCCCTGACAGTTATCCCCCCGCCATCTCGCTAAATTCCCGGCCTCATCCACAAGAGGTCGGGAACTCATGCCCATAACCCCCCGCAGAATCGCATTTTTCATCAGCCTTGCGGTTGCCGCCAGCCTTCCCCATGCGCAAGCACGGGGCGACATCGAATACATGCCCTATTGGGTTCACCCTTACGACGCACTGGATGACGAATGGGCGTATGAACCGACAATCGAAGCCGCGCCCATCGACGGCTATTTCACCCGGCAAGCCACCACGTACAACGGCTTGCAGGTCGCGAAAGTGCTAGAGCCCGCAGTGGTTCGCCTGCTGGAATCCGGCCAACTGACCTCCGAGCAACTCAAGGCCTTGCAAACACTCAACGCCGAACTTGCGCAGCAACCGAATGGCTTTGGCGCGGCCCTCGAACAGTTGGCCGGTAGCCAGAATGCCAACCTGGCGGCTGCAACACAGAGCACCACCCAGCAGCTCGGCAGCCGCGTGCTCTCGGCCTTGCGCGAACTGCCCACCGACACCGACGGTCACTTCTGGGTCAAGAACCTCGGCAGTGAAGGCGGCCTCGACAGCCAGCGCGGCACCGCCGGCCTGAACACGGCCAACCAGGGTGTGCTCATGGGCGCAGACTGGGCAGTCGATCATGCTTGGCGAGTCGGGGTGCTGGGGGCCAAGTCCAGCAGTCGCTTCGACGCCCAACGCTTTACTGCCGACCTGGACAGCTGGCACCTGGGCGGCTACGCCGTGCGTCAGGACGGCCCATTGGCGTTGCGCCTGGGGGCGATCTACAGCAGCCATGCCGGGCAGAACCGTCGCGGCATTGAGATCCTCAGTTACAAGGACACGCTCAAAGGCAAGTACGACGCCAGCAGCCAAAATGTGTTTGGTGAAGTGGGCTACCAACTGGGCACTGGCAGCTTGAGCATCGAGCCATTTGCCGGGCTTGGCTACCAGCGCTACAGCCGTGACAGTTTCAGGGAGCAAGGCGGGCCGGCGGCGTTGCATGTCGAGGCACAAACCCAGCAAAACCTGAGCAGCACCTTTGGCCTACGCCTGGCCAAGCAGATTCGGTTCGATAACCAGATGAGCCTCACACCCCACCTGAGTGCGGGCTGGAAACACCTCTACGGTGACGTTGATAGCCAGGTGCGCCAATCCTTTCGCCAGAGCGGCATTGAAGCTTTCACCATTCAGGGCTCCTCTCTGGATCGCAACAGCCTCAGCCTGCAAGCCGGGCTGGACCTGGCACTGTCGGAAAACCACACCGTCGGCCTGGCCTACGTCGGCGAAAACGGCACCCATAGCAGCAACCAGGGTTTGATGGGCCAGTGGCGCATGCGTTTCTAAGCAAATTTCAGGCGAAAAAAAAGGGGGGCACCTGCCCCCCCGAGGATTAAGCGGTCGTGTCGAAGGCTGGATCAGCCTTCGATTTCAATCAGGATTTCGCCAGGGTTGACCCGGTCGCCCTTGGCCACGTGAACGGCAGTCACCTTGCCGGCAATCGCTGCCTGCACTTCGGTTTCCATCTTCATCGCTTCGGTGATCAGCACGGCCTGGCCGGCCTTGACCACGTCGCCGGCCTTGACCAGTACGTCGACGATATTGCCCGGCATCGCGGTGCTGACATGGCCAGGCTCGGTGGCTTGCTTGCGCTTGCTGCTGCCGCCGCCGACAAACTCGTTGAGCGGTTCGAACACCACTTCTTCAGGCATGCCGTCGATGGACAGGTAGAAGTGCCGCTTGCCTTCGGCCTTCACGCCGACACCGGTGATGTCCACGCGGTAGCTCTCACCGTGGACGTCGATGACGAACTCGGTCGGCACCCCTTCGCCACCGGCACGCGCCACGCCGCCGGCTTCAGGGATTGGCAGCAACACTTCTGGAACCAGGGTACCGGCGTCGCGTTCTTCGAGGAACTTGCGGCCAATGTCCGGGAACATGGCGTAGGTCAGCACGTCTTCTTCAGACTTGGCCAACGCACCGATTTCGCCGCGCAGCTTGGTCATTTCCGGCTTGAGCAGGTCGGCCGGGCGTACGTCGATCACTTCTTCGCTGCCGATGGCCTGGCGCCGCAGTTGTTCGTTCACGGTGCCCGGCGCCTTGCCATAGCCGCCTTGCAGGTACAGCTTCACTTCGTTGGTGATGGTCTTGTAGCGCTCGCCGGCCAGCACGTTGAAGAACGCCTGGGTGCCGACGATCTGCGAGGTCGGCGTGACCAGCGGCGGGAAGCCGAGGTCTTCACGCACGCGCGGGATTTCGGCCAGCACTTCGCCCATGCGATTGAGGGCGCCCTGCTCTTTCAACTGGTTGGCGAGGTTGGAAATCATCCCGCCCGGCACTTGGTTGACCTGCACACGCGTGTCGACGGCGGTGAATTCGCTTTCGAACTGGTGATACTTCTTACGCACAGCGTAGAAGTACAGGCCGATCTCTTGCAGCAGTTCCAGGTCGAGGCCGGTGTCGAATTCGCTGCCTTTGAGGGCGGCGACCATCGACTCGGTGCCCGGGTGACTGGTGCCCCAGGCGAAGCTGGAGATGGCGGTGTCGATGTGATCGGCACCGTTTTCGATGGCCTTGAGTTGGCACATCGCGGCCAGACCCGCAGTGTCATGGGAGTGGATAAAGATCGGCAGGGTCTGCTCGGCTTTCAGCGCCTTGACCAGTTCGCCGGTGGCGTACGGGGTCAGCAGGCCAGCCATGTCCTTGATCGCGATGGAGTCGCAACCCATGGCTTCCAACTGCTTGGCCTGGGCCACGAATGCCTCGACGGTGTGCACCGGGCTGGTGGTGTAGGCGATGGTGCCCTGGGCGTGTTTGCCGGCGGCTTTCACGGCCTCGATGGCAACGCGCAGGTTACGCACGTCGTTCATCGCGTCGAAGATGCGGAACACGTCGATGCCATTCACGGCGGCCTTGGCGACGAAGGCTTTGACCACGTCGTCGCTGTAGTGACGGTAGCCCAGCAGGTTCTGGCCACGCAGCAGCATTTGCAGGCGCGTGTTGGGCAGTGCGGCGCGCAGTTTGCGCAGGCGCTCCCACGGGTCTTCCTTGAGGAAGCGCACGCATGCATCGAAGGTCGCGCCGCCCCAGACTTCCAGGGACCAGTAGCCAACTTTGTCGAGCTTGTCGCAGATCGGCAGCATGTCGTCGGTGCGCATGCGGGTGGCCAGCAACGATTGATGGGCGTCGCGCAGGATGGTGTCGGTTACGAATATTTTCTTAGTCATTGTTCTATTCCTCACAGGCCTGCGTGGGCGGCGATGGCGGCGGCGATGGCCAGGGCCAGCTCTTCGGGTTTGCGCTTGATCGAGTAGTTGGTCAGCTCAGGGTGGCTTTCAACGAAACTGGTGTTGAACTGGCCGCTGCGGAATTCCGGATTGCGCAGGATTTCCTGGTAGTAGGCGGCGGTGGTCTTCACGCCTTGCAGGCGCATGTCATCCAGGGCACGCAGGCCGCGGTCCATGGCTTCTTCCCAGGTCAACGCCCACACCACCAGTTTCAGGCACATGGAGTCGTAGAACGGCGGGATGGTGTAGCCGGTGTAGATCGCCGTGTCGGTGCGCACGCCGGGGCCGCCGGGGGCGTAGTAACGGGTGATCTTGCCGAAACTGGGCAGGAAGTTGTTTTTCGGGTCTTCGGCGTTGATCCGGAACTGCAACGCGAAACCACGGTGCTGGATGTCTTCCTGTTTCACCGACAGCGGCAGGCCCGAGGCGATGCGGATCTGCTCACGGACGATGTCGATCCCGGTGATTTCTTCGGTGATGGTGTGTTCCACCTGCACCCGGGTGTTCATCTCCATGAAATACACCTCGCCCTCGGCGAGCAGGAACTCCACGGTGCCAGCGTTCTCGTAGCCCACGGCCTTGGCGGCACGCACCGACAGGTCGCCGATGTAGGCACGCTGTTCCGGAGTCAGCTGAGGGCTGGGGGCGATTTCGATGAGCTTCTGGTTACGACGCTGGATCGAGCAATCGCGCTCGAACAAATGCACCACGTTGCCAAAGCTGTCACCCAGGATCTGCGCCTCGATGTGCTTGGGATTGACGATGCATTTTTCCAGGAACACTTCCGCCGAACCGAACGCCTTGGTGGCTTCGGAAATCACGCGGGGGAAGGCTTGTTCGAGTTCTTCGCGGCTGTTGCAGCGACGGATACCGCGACCGCCACCACCGGAGGTGGCCTTGAGCATCACTGGGTAACCAATGCGGTCACCTTCGGTGAGTGCCTCAGCGATGTCGGCGACGTTGCCTTCGGTGCCGGGAGTGACCGGCACACCGGCCTTGATCATGCTGCGGCGCGCTTCAGTCTTGTCGCCCATGCGGCGGATCACTTCAGCGGCCGGGCCGATGAACTTGATTCCACGTTCGGCGCAGATGTCCGCCAGTTCGGCGTTTTCCGACAGGAAGCCGTAGCCGGGGTGCAGCGCGTCACAACCGGTTTCCACAGCCAGGTTCACCAGCTTGCGCGGGTTCAGGTAACCGGCCAGGGGCTCGGCACCGATGCTGTGGGCTTCATCAGCACGTTTGACGTGCAACGCGTGGCGGTCGGCGTCGGAGTAGACCGCGACCGAGCGAATGCCCATCTCGGCGCAGGCACGCACGATTCGTACGGCAATTTCACCACGGTTGGCGATCAGGATCTTTTTTATCACTTGGAAATTCCCTTGAGCCGATTGCTGCGTTCTTCGACCCGCTAGACCCGGGTCGACGCGTGACCAAATGTTTCATGACAGTCGCGAGACACACACTAAGCCCGTGGAGGGATTAACAAAAATCAATAATTATTGGGTCGTGCATAAGTAAAGACTTATAGTTGGCCGGACGGCCTCCCGCGAAAGGACTATAAAAATGCGTAAGTCATTGATGCGTATGACATTGCGTCAATTGCAGATCTTCAATGAGGTGTGCGATTTGCGCTCCTATAGCCGCGCTGCCGAGGAAATGTCCCTCACGCAACCGGCCGTCAGCCTGCAAATTCGTCAGTTGGAAGAGCTGATCGGCCAGCCGTTGTTTGACTACGTCGGCAAAAAACTCTACATGACCGAGGCCGCCGAAGCCTTGCAGCGCGCCAGCCGGGATATTTTCGGGCGCCTGGAAAACCTCGATATGCAGCTCTCGGACATGCAGGGTTCGCTGCAAGGCCAGTTGAAGCTGGCGATTGAGTCCAGCGCCAAATACTTCGTGCCGCACCTGTTTGCCGCGTTCAAGCGCCAGCATCCCGAAGTGCAACTGCACCTCACGGTGGTCAACCGCGCCCAGGTGATCCGCAGGCTGTCGGATAACCGGGACGATCTGGTGATCATGTCCATGGTGCCCCAGGACATGGGCCTGGAATTCCTGCCGTTCCTCAACAACCCGATTGTCGCCGTGGCGCGCCTCGACCATCCCTTGAGCCTGCAAGGTCCGCTGCGCCTGCAGGATCTGGAGCCGTACACGCTGCTGGTACGCGAGCAGGGTTCCGGCACGCGGATGGCTTGCGAGGAGTACTTCAAGGAGAAGCGCGTGCACTTCACCCAGACGGTGGAAGTGTCGTCCGCCGAGGCCCAGCGCGAATGTGTGAGCGCAGGTTTGGGCGTGGCCTTGCTGACGCGCCACGCGGTCAACCTGGAACTGGCCACCGGCGGGCTCAAGGAGCTGCCGGTGGAAGAACTGCCGCTGTACCGCAGCTGGTGCCTGGTGCAGGCCAAGGCCAAGCGCCTGTCACCCGTGGCCCACGCGTTCCTGGGCTTTATCCGCAGCGAACGGGTGCAGATCAGCGCACTGGCTGAGCGTTTCGCTGGGCAGCTACGGGTACCTGCCAATGGAGTTCCGGGTAGTCACTGATGCTTTTGAGCAATTGGCGTTCTTCACAACGGTCTTCGATTGCACGACGGAACGCCATGCGGCGTTGGTCTTCCTGCTGACGGCGGGTTTTTACGGCGCTGTTACTGTCTTCGTAGGGACGGGCCATTTCGAGTCTCCCAATGCGAGTACGGGAGTTCAGGATGGGCTCTGGCGGTTACGGTTTGGCGGCGGAGGGATGACAGGACGATGAATCTGCTGGAAATACAGGAGATCAAAATGTGGGAGCGGGCTTGCTCGCGAAGGCGGTGGATCAGTTAAAACATCTTTGACTGACGCGCCGCCTTCGCGAGCAAGCCCGCTCCCACACAAGCCCAACCCCACATGGCTCCGCGTCCGACCTATCAGTCGTCGAGGGCTTTGACGGACTTGGGCGACAACCGCAGGCTGCGCAAGCTGCGCTTCACGCTCTTGAGGTGGTTGACCAGGCTCGGCCCGCGCGCCATGGCCACGCCCATCGCCAGCACGTCGATCACCACCAGGTGGGCAATCCGCGAGGTCAGCGGCGTATAGATCTCGGTGTCTTCGTGCACATCGATCGCCAGGTTGACCGTGGACAGCTCCGCCAATGGCGTCTGGCTCGGGCACAGGGTGATCAGGGTCGCGCCGCTTTCACGCACCAGGTTGGCGGTGATCAGCAGGTCTTTGGAACGGCCGGACTGGGAAATACAGATCGCCACGTCGGTGGGCTTCAACGTCACCGCCGACATCGCCTGCATGTGCGGATCGCTGTAGGCCGCCGCCGTCAGCAGCAGTCGGAAGAATTTGTGCTGAGCGTCAGCCGCCACCGCGCCCGAAGCGCCGAAACCATAGAACTCGACACGCTGGGCCTGGGACATGGCCGTCACGGCTTTTTGCAGCTCGATCGGGTCGAGTTTCTCGCGCACTTCCATAAGGGTGTGCAGCGTGGTGTCGAAGATTTTCAGGCTGTAGTCGGCGACGGAATCGTCTTCGTGGATCGCAAACTGCCCGAAGCTCGCACCGGCGGCCAGGCTCTGGGCCAGCTTGAGTTTCAAGTCCTGGAAACCCGAGCAACCGATGGCGCGGCAGAAGCGCACGATGGTCGGCTCGCTGATGCCCACGCTGTGGGCGAGGTCGGCCATGGAACTGTGCATCACGGCCGCAGGATCAAGCAGCACGTGGTCGGCAACCTTGAGTTCCGATTTGCGTAACAGGTGGCGCGACTGGGCGATATGTTGCAACAGGTTCAAAGGGCAGGACTCTTGTTATTGGCAGGTGCCAGGGATGTAGCAAGCTTGTAGTTATACTACAAGAATTGTCGTTTTGCCCGTCTGATGCATCACTAAATCGCCCTGCTGCCCTCTGATTCAAAGGGCAGGCGCTTTGTAGCCCGCAGGGCGGCCTTGGTGCGATCAGGGAAAACCTGCATTTTTCCGTAACAAATCTGCCAGCCCTTGTGCCTGCATCGGCCGGCTGATCAGGTAGCCCTGCACTTCGTCACAACGCTCCAGCCGCAGGAAGTCCAACTGCTGCTGATCTTCCACGCCTTCGGCCACCACTTTCAGCGCCAGGCCATGGGCCATGGCAATGATTGCGCGGGTGATCGCCGCATCTTCGCGGCCCTGGCCGAGGCCACGGATGAAGGTCTGGTCGATCTTCACGTAATCCACCGGGATGCGCTTGAGGTAGCTGAGGGAGGAATAACCGGTGCCGAAATCGTCGATGGCCAGCTTCACGCCCAGGTCGCGCAACTGCTGGAAGGTCGAGATGATGTGTTCGACGCTGTCGAGCAGCTGGCTTTCCGTCAACTCCAGCTCAAGGTATTGCGGGTCCAGCCCGGTTTCTTCGAGGACCTGGCGCACCAGGCTGACCAGCTTGCCCTGGCGCAACTGATGCACCGACAGGTTCACCGACACGCGAATCGGCGCCAGCCCCTGGCGTTGCCACTCACACGCCTGCCAGCAGGCCTGGCGCAGCACGAACTCGCCCAACGGTGCGATCAGGCCGGTCTCTTCGGCCAGGCCGATAAACTCGCCCGGCGGCACCATGCCCCACTGCGGATGCTCCCACCGCACCAGCGCCTCGGCGGCATTCAGCTTGCCGGTGGCCAGGCACAGCTTGGGTTGGTAGAACACCGTTAGCTGGCGCTCGTCGATGGCCTTGCGCAGCTGGTTTTCCAGCTGCAAACGCTCCAGCGTGCTGGCTTGCAGGCTGTCGGTGTAGAACTGGAAGTTATTGCCGCCCAGGTGTTTGGCATGCTGCATGGCCATGTTCGATTGGCTGACCAACGCGGAAATTTCACGCGCATTATCCGGCAGCAGGCTGACGCCCATCGAGGCGCTGACCACCAACTCATGCCCGTCCACCGTCACCGGCACCCGCAGCTTGGCCAGCAGCCGGGTGGCCACGCGTGCCAGGCTCGACAGGCTGCCGTATGCGTCGAACAGCACGGCGAATTCATCGCCGGACAAGCGCGCAATGGTGTCCGCCTCGGGCAAGGCGTTGATCAGGCGCCGTGACATTTTTTGCAGCAACTGGTCGGCGACTTCATGGCCGAGGCTGTCATTGAGCAGCTTGAAACGGTCCAGGTTGATGTGCAGCAACGCCAGGCTACGCCCGCCCAGGCGCACCCGTGAGTGAGCTTCGCGCAGGCGTTCGCGGAACAGCGAGCGGTTGGCCAGGCCGGTCAGCTCGTCATAGTGGGTGAGGTAGCGCATGCGCTCTTCGGACTCGCGGCGCGCGGATAGATCGGCGAAAAAGCCCACGATATGGCTGACTTTTCCCCGAACATCGCGCACCACATTCAATTGCAGCCACTGCGGGTACAGCTCGCCGTTCTTGCGCGTTTCCACCAGCTCGCCCTGCCAGGTGCCGTGGCTGAGCAACGCCTGGCGGATCACCGGGAAGTGCCGGCGCGCATCGCGGCTACTGGGCAGCTCGACGACGTTGCGCCCGAGCATGTCGTCGATCTCAAACCCGGTGACGCGGCTGAACGCCTGGTTGACCGCGATCAACTTGTAGTCCGGGTCCAGAATCACGATGCCTTCGCTGGCCGCCTCGAATACCGTCGACGCGAGCCGCTGCTGTTCTTCCAGGACCTTGCCGGCACTGATGTCGCGGCGTGTACCGAGCATGCGCGTGACCCGGCCACTGGGCGCACGCTCGACGGCGCGGCCACGGTCTTCGATCCAAACCCAGTGGCCGGCACCGTGACGCACGCGGTACTCGACTTGATAGTCCTCGCTGCGGCCCTTGAGGTGCTCGACCAGCGCGCGCTTGAGCAACGGCAAGTCATCGGGGTGCAGGCGCGGCTTGAGGTGGCTGAGCATCGCCGTGACGTACTCGGGCTCCAGGCCGAACAGCTCCTTGAGTTGAGTGTGGTGGACTTCGTCGGTTTGCAGATTCCAGTCCCACAGGCCCAGTTCGCTGGCTTGCAACGCCATGGCCAGGCGCGCTTCGCTTTTATTCAGGGCGAGGCTGGCGGCGTCGAGTTCCTGGCTGCGTTGCGCCACCCGGTCTTGCAGGCCGGTCTGGGCATTGCGCAGTTCCTGTTCGATCTGGCGACGCTGTTCGACTTCGCGCACCAGGTCTTGATTCAACTGCTCGCTGCGCTGCTGCGCCTGCTGCAGATGTTCGATCAGCGCCTGGTTCTGGAAGCGCCGCAGCAGCCCGCGCTGGATCAGGCGGTTGACTTGCCACGCCACCACGCTCAAGGAGGCCAGCAGGATCAGGCCGAGCACGCCCCAGCCTTGCTGCTGCGGGGCGCCGTTCCAGAACAGATAGACAATCGCCGGCAACAGGCACGGCACGGCAAACGACAAGAACGCCGGCAGGCTCACGGCGTAGGCCACGCTGGCCGACAGCGTTGCGGCGCCGATCAGGCCGAATACCCACGCCTGCTGCATGAAGCTGTCCGCTGGCACCAGGGCGATGGCGGCGATGGCCAGGGTCAGGCCGCTGACCGCCGAGCCGAGCATGAACATGCGTCGCCACACCGGCTGCGCCTGGCGGCTGGGCATCGCCGAATCAAACGCCGCCACCTGGATCACCCGCATCGCGACCAGTGCCAGCAGCCAGACCAGCCAGATGCTGTCCAGCAGGTATTGCTTGGGGTTCCACAGCAACCAGGCGCAGACCAGGCCATTGATCAGCATCAACAAGGTGGGCAGCAACGAGCCCTGATACAGCAGGCGCGTGCGTTCGACCGCCATCTCGGTGGCGTACTGCTTGCGGATAACCTGCGCCGGCGCCACCGAGGGGCTGAGCAGGTCGGTACTGAGGGTCATAGGCAGTGTTCTTATAATGGTGAGCCCGAAACGTCGACGGAGCATACACAAGCAAAGGTCTGCGCCAAACTGCTCCACGTCATAAAATCCCCCAGGATTTACCTGCAAACCACGGGGCCAGCCCCCTCAAGCGAAGCGTGGCGGGGCCTGGACCCTATGACCGACCGGTCATCCGCCCCGGCAGAATTATCGACCATCCGGCATTGGGGTTTGCCCCACTCCGCCGAGGGCCATAGAATGCGCCGATGCGCGATGATCTCTCCCTTTTGCTGAACTCCCTCAACGATGCCCAACGCCAGGCCGTAGCGGCCCCCGTTGGCCGTCAGTTGGTCCTGGCCGGTGCCGGCTCCGGTAAAACCCGAGTGCTGGTGCACCGTATCGCCTGGTTGATCCAGGTCGAAAACGCGTCGCCCCATTCGATCCTGTCGGTGACCTTCACCAACAAGGCCGCTGCCGAGATGCGCCATCGCATCGAGCAGTTGATGGGCATCAGCCCGGCCGGCATGTGGGTCGGCACCTTCCACGGCCTGGCACACCGCCTGTTGCGGGCGCACTGGCAGGAAGCGGGCCTGGCCCAGACCTTCCAGATCCTGGACAGCGATGACCAGCAACGTCTGGTCAAGCGGGTGATCCGCGAGCTGGGCCTCGACGAACAACGCTGGCCGGCGCGCCAGGCACAGTGGTTCATCAACGGCCAGAAAGACGAAGGCCTGCGCCCGCAGCACATCCAGGCCAGCGGCGACATGTTCCTGGCCACCATGCGCAGCATCTATGAAGCATACGAAGCGGCCTGCGCGCGCGCCGGGGTGATCGACTTCTCCGAGCTGCTGCTGCGCGCCCTCGACCTGTGGCGCGACAACCCGGGCTTGCTGGCCCATTACCAGAAGCGCTTCCGGCACATCCTGGTGGACGAGTTCCAGGACACCAACGCCGTGCAATACGCCTGGTTGCGCCTGCTGGCCAAGGGCGGCGACAGCCTGATGGTGGTGGGCGACGACGACCAGTCGATCTACGGCTGGCGTGGCGCGAAAATCGAGAACATCTACCAGTATTCCGAAGATTTCCCGGACGCCGTCACCATCCGCCTGGAGCAGAACTACCGCTCCACCGCCGGTATCCTCAAGGCCGCCAACGCCTTGATCGCCAACAACACCGGGCGCCTGGGCAAAGAGCTGTGGACCGACGGCGGCGAAGGCGAGGCGATCAACCTGTACGCCGCGTTCAACGAGCACGATGAAGCACGCTATGTGGTGGAAACCATCGAGAGCGCGCTGAAAACCGGCCTCGCCCGCAGCGACATCGCCATCCTTTACCGCTCCAACGCCCAATCGCGGGTGCTGGAAGAAGCCTTGCTGCGCGAACGCATCCCGTACCGCATCTATGGCGGCCAGCGCTTCTTCGAGCGCGCCGAAATCAAGAACGCCATGGCCTACCTGCGCTTGCTGGAAGGGCGTGGCAACGATGCGGCGCTGGAGCGGGTGATCAATATCCCAGCGCGTGGCATCGGCGAGAAAACCGTCGAAGCGATCCGCGACCACGCGCGCCACGCCGATGTGTCGATGTGGGAAGCCATGCGCTTGCTCATCGCCAATAAAGGCCTGACCGGGCGCGCAGCCGGGGCGCTGGGGGTGTTTGTCGAGCTGATCGAGAACCTCGCCGCCAAATGTGCCGAAATGCCGCTGCATTTAATGACGCAGACGGTGATCGAACAGTCCGGGCTGATCGCCTATCACGAAGCGGAAAAAGGCGAGAAAGGCCAGGCTCGGGTAGAAAACCTTGAGGAACTGGTCAGCGCCGCCCGTGCGTTCGAAAACACCGAGAATGAAGAAGACCTCACGCCGCTCGCCGCCTTCCTTGGCCATGCTTCGCTTGAAGCCGGGGATGCTCAGGCCGACGAGCATGAGGACAGCATCCAACTGATGACCTTGCACAGCGCCAAGGGCCTGGAATTCCCGTATGTGTTCCTGGTGGGCATGGAAGAAGGCCTGTTCCCCCACAAGATGAGCCTGGAAGAACCCGGCCGCCTTGAGGAAGAGCGCCGCCTGGCCTACGTGGGCATTACCCGGGCGATGCAGAACCTGGTGATGACCTACGCCGAGACACGACGCCTGTACGGCAGCGAGACCTACAACAAGGTGTCACGCTTCGTACGCGAAGTGCCGAAGGGGCTGATCCAGGAAGTGCGCCTGTCCAACAGCGTCAGCCGCCCGTTCGGTGGCGGCCAGCAGCAGAGCGCAAGCAGCTTGTTCGCCGGTTCCGCGATCCCGGAAACTGCGTTCAGCCTGGGCCAGCAGGTCAAGCATGCGATCTTTGGCGAAGGCGTGATCCTCAACTTCGAAGGCGCCGGTGCGCAGGCACGGGTGCAGGTTAACTTCGCCGAAGGCAGCAAGTGGCTGATGATGGGCTACGCGAAGCTCGAAGCAATCTGACACATCTTCCTAGGATGAAGGTTATTGGCCCGCCCTTGTAATTCACGAGTGCGGGCCAATATCTGTAATAAGTCCTACAGACACTTCCGAATCTGTCCTACGCAAAAGCCCGAAACATTATGTCGCTAGCCACTGTCACGACACCTGTGCAACATGGCGCGCGTGCAATCCACAAATGGGAATTCCCTTTATGAAACGTTTTCTTAGCATCGCCATGGCGTTGTGCATCGGCCTGACGATGAGCCTCGACGCCAACGCCAAGCGCTTCGGTGGCGGCAAAAGTTCGGGCGCAGCACCGACTCACCAGACCAGCCAAATGGCTCCATCCGCCGGTGGCATGGGCGGTGCAGCCGCGACCGCAGGCGCAGCCGGTGCCGCTGGCGCCGCTGCCAAGGCTGGCGGTGCTTCGCGCTGGCTGGGCCCTCTGGCCGGCATCGCGGCCGGTGGCCTGCTCGCTTCCATGTTCATGGGCGGCGGCTTCCAGGGCATGCAGATCTTCGACATTCTGATCCTGGCGGTCATCGCCTTTGTGATCTTCCGCTTTATCGCCGCCCGTCGCCGCAAGCAGCAGGAGCACATGGCTCCAGCCGGTGCGCCGATGCAGCGTGAAGTGTTCGAGCAAAAGCCTGCCATGGGCTCGATCTTCGGCGGCGGTTCGCCAGCCGCTGCTGCCCGTCCGGTGATCAACGCACCGGCGTGGTTCAACGAAGAGCGTTTCGTCGAAGCAGCCCGCAGTCACTTCCAGTCCCTGCAACAGCACTGGGACGCCAACGAAATGGACAAGATCGCCGAGTTCGTGACCCCGCAATTGCTGGAGTTCCTCAAGCGCGAACGCGCTGAGCTGGGCGATGCGTTCCAGTCGACCTACATCGACGACCTGCGCGTGCAACTGGACGGTGTGGATGACCGCGCCGACAAGACCATCGCCACCCTGACATTCAGCGGCGTGTCGAAAAACTCGCGCTTTGACCAGGGCGAAGTGTTCAGCGAAAGCTGGAACATGGAACGCCCACAAGGTGAAAACCAGCCTTGGCTGGTCGCCGGTATCCGCCAGAACGGCTGATCACCTGGCGCCTTGAGCGCGCAGTGAACGACCCCGACGGTGTATGCAAATACACCGCCGGGGTCTTTTTTTGCCGGGCGGAAATGCGTTGCGGTTTTTACTGGATTAATGAGAAACATTCTCACTATACTCGTGCCCTCTCCCGGTTCTGCCCGAGCATAGGAACGTGCCGCCGTGCTGGAAAAACTCTTCAATCAACACGCATCCGCGCTGCATCGCTACCTGTTGCGCAAAAAATGCACACCCAGCCTGGCCTCGGACCTGGTGCAGGACACCTTCCTGCGCATCGCCCAGCTGGAGAACGTGGAACGCATCCTGTGTGCGCCGTCCTACCTGTTTCGCGTCGCGCACAACCTCATGATCGACCACCATCGCCGCTACGGTGAAAAGCGCTTCGACAACGATGCCGCCGCCTATTTCGATACGTTGGTGGATGAGGCCAGCGGCCCCGAAGAACAGGCCCTCGACGCCCTTGCCCTGGAACAACTGGAAAGCCTGCTGGAGCGCATGCCAGAACGTACCCGTGACATCTTCCTGCTGTGCCGGGTCGAGGGCATGACGCACAAAGAGACCGCCCGCTATTTACGGATTTCCACAAGCTCTGTACAAAAACACATGGCGATGGCGCTGGCCAGGATTGGTAAGGCGCTTGACCCAGACCAGGAGGGCTAAGCCTTGGGTCTCTTGCAAAGCGATAAGGTAAACAGTCAGAACCGTGAATGCTTCCCCACAAACGACCGACCCGTTGGAGCGCAAAGCTGCCGATTGGGTGATGCGTCATCGACAAGGCCAGCTGTCGGCGCGTGAGCTAGAAGCTTTTCAGCGTTGGCAGGAAGCCGACCCCAGGCATGCCGCCGCTGCCGGTCGGGCGGATCGCGCCTGGCGCGCCACCGCCGCGCTCAAACGCCGCCCAGGCTATGTCAAACCGCAGCGCCCGCCACGCAGCCTCTGGACACGCGGGACAGCCACCAGCGCTGTCGGCGCCCTAGCGCTGGGGTGCTGGATGCTGCTTGCACCGCCCTTCTGGCTGCAAGCGCTGAGCAGCGACTATCACACCGGTTTCGGCGAGGTTCGCCACATCACCCTGGCGGATGGCAGCCAGGTTGAACTGGGCAGCCACAGCATCCTGAACATCGCCTATGACGATCAGACCCGCCTGGTGAACCTGAGCCAGGGCGAAGCGGTGTTCACCCCATCGCCAATCAATGATCAGGAACGCCGCCCGTTTACCGTGCGCGCCCCCGGCGCCGACATCACCGCACGCGGCACGCGCTATCTGGTCGGTATCGGCCAGGAGCGTGAAGGCTGGGTCGGGGTGTTGCAGCATAAGGTCGAGGTCAATCTCACCCCTGCCCAGCGCGATGACGTGGCCGGGTCCGCGCTGCTGGAGCAAGGCAACAGCCTGCGCTTCAGCCCGAAAGCCGGGTTGGTGCCGCTCACCACGCACCCGGATGAACTGGCCAGCTGGCAGGAAGGTCGCCTGGTGTTCCAGCGCGAAGCGTTGGGCGATGCCGTGGCGCGCATCAACCGCTATCGGCCGGGGCTGATCGTAGTCAAAGGCGACACATTGCGCGCCGTGCGAATCAGTGCGGTGATGCGCCTGGACAACCTCGACGACGCCGTCAAACGTCTCGCACAGCAAGCCCACGGGCGCATTCTCGACCTGCCCGGGCTCACGCTGATCTACTGAAAGGCCGCGTCTGCGGGCCTTTTGACATCATTCATATATAAAACGCGATACATAGACCATATCGATCTATCGCGTTTTGACTGCTGCTGCGTTTCTACTACATGTGAATAACTCTTATTTGCTTTAGTGAGGCCGGTTTTGCAGATGCAACAGAACCACAAGAAGCGCAAGGCAACCCATCGCACTCGGCTGAGCCTGGGGATTCAGCTCGCCGTGTTCGCGCTGGCCGCCGACGCCGCCGACATCCATCCGCTGCAAACTCGCCCGGCCAGCAGCGCGGCCCAGGTGCAACCCCAAAGTACGTATCACGACTTCGACGTCCCCGCCCTGTCACTGGACGAAGGCCTGGTCCTGCTGGCGCGCCAAGCCGGCGTCGAGGTGTACCTGGGCAGCAATGACCTCACCGGCACCTACGGCAACCCGGTCAAGGGCCGGCTATCCCTGGAAGCCGCGCTGCAACAACTGCTCGCCAACCAGGCGCTGACCTACAGCCTGGGCAACCACCCCGAGCGGCCGATCATCCAGGTGCAACCCGCGCCGGGCATGAGCGGCATCCAGCAAGGCGACCTGCACCCGATCTACGTGCACGGCCTGGATGGCAAGGAGTCCCGCGACGAAAAAGGCTACAACGACATCTACGATCAGGACGTGTCCTCGGTGTATTCCGGCAAGGAACAGATCGAACGCTACAAAGGCGCCGCCCCCGCCGATATGTTCAAGGGCATGCTCAACGTCTACAGCGGTGACGGCCGCAACAGCGGCGCGCTGGACCCGAACGTGCGTGGCATCCAGGGCCCCGGCCGCGTGCCGCTGACCATCGATGGCACCGAGCAGGCGCTGACGGTGTATCGCGGCTACATGGGCGCCAACAACCGCAATTACATCGACCCCAACCTGATCGGCAGCATCAAGGTGCTCAAGGGCCCGAACCTGGAGCGCAACGTCTACAGCGGCGTGGGTGGCGCGGTAGTCGCCAACACCCTGAACGTGGATGACATCCTCAAGGAAGGCCAGGCATTCGGCGGCGAGCTGAAGGTGGAAGGCAGTAACAACTCGGTGTCGCCCAAGCTGCCGCACTTGATGACCGGCCAAAGCCCGCCCGCCGACTATCAGTACATCCCGATCTCTTCCTACTACGACCCGTCGTTGTACAAGCACCCACGCACCAGCCGCGACAACAACCTGATCACCGGCGGCGACTCGGCCTATCGCCTGGCCCTCGGCACCCGCCAGGAAAAATTCGAACTGCTCGCCGCCTACGCCTACCGCGAAAAGGGCAACCACTACGCGGGCAAGAACAAAAGCGGGTTCTACGCCACTGGCGAACAGGTCAACGGCCAGTTCGACTACATCCCCAATCTGGCCAACATCTACAAGCCGGGCGATGAAGTGCCCAACACCTCCAGCAAGATGGAGTCCTGGCTGGCCAAGGCCAAGCTCAAGATCGACGACGACCAATCCCTGGAGTTCGGCTACCGCGACACCGATTCGCTGTACGGCGAAATCCTGCCGTCACGCATTTCGTTCTTCCGCCCCGGCGACCAGTTCGATGCCGAATCCAGCGGCGTGCCGCAGTGGCCCCTGAGCCATGTGCAGAGCAAAGCCTACAACCTGGAATACAACCTCAAGCCCGAGGGCAACCCGTGGGTGGATTTCTATTCGAACCTCTGGGCCACCAATACCCAAAGCGACACCTACTCAAGTGGCGGCGTGCCCAACGCCACCAGCGCCGCCGACCCGGTGTTCAGGAATACCGCCGTCGCCAATGCCCAACATGACCGGGCCGGGGTGACCGTCAGCAACAAACTCAAGTTGATCGACAGCCTGGACCTGACCCTGGGCGCGAGCTACCAACATGAGAAGTTGGGTTCCAAAGACAACTATTACGACGCGGCGATCTTCGACACCTTGCGCATGAACCCGCGCGCGGGACGCCGTGAAGAAAAGGAATACAACTTCAATTTCGAGTGGCGACCGGTGAGTTTTGCCAAGTTCACCGCAGGCGCGCGCTATTCATCGTATTGGGCGTTTGATGACTACTTGAAAGAAACCCAAGACAACAGCGGTGCAACCACGCAGTGGGTCAATACGGCCTATCGCGTGGATTACACCACTCGCAAAACATTGACGGATGCTGAATGGAATGCCGCCGTTGATAAGAAAGTTGCCGACCTCAACGCCGCATTTGATCTGTTTGGCATTCCGCCGGAATTCCGCATCATTGATGTAAAGCAGTTGCAGGCAGAAACGCCGCGGGTTGAAGACACCCAACTTCGGGCTGTGTGGAATGCGGATGATAAAGGTCGCCTTGCCCGTTATAACGACCCGTGCATTCTGGCGGCCAATGCGGGCCAGAATGTAGTGTCTTGCGGCGTGTCCGATACCGGCATTGGCTACCAAAAAGACGTGACGGCCAAACATCAGAAAGACAGCGCCTGGGCGCCGACACTTTCCGGTACGTTCTATACCTCCGAGAACGGTCGGGTTTACATCCGCTACAGCGAGGCCATTCGCTACCCGAGCATGTTTGAAAGTACCTTGGGCTTTTCCTCCTCTCTCAACCCATGGGGGCTTGAACCCGAACACGCCTATAACTATGAGGCCGCGTATATCCATAACCTGGCCGGATGGGGCGGCAGTGAACGCGCCGACGTCAAACTGACCTATTACCACAACACCACCAAAAACGTGATTGAACGCAGCCCGGAACTGGTGTTCAGCAACGTTGAAAAACAGACCACATCCGGCCTTGAGTTTCAGGGGCGTTATGACAGTGGGCGGTTCTTCACTGACCTGAGCGTCGCCCATGTGTTGAAGAACCGGGTGTGCGATGAGAGGTCGGCCATCACTATTACACCCGACGGCAGTACCCCAAACTGCGTAGATGATGGCTTTGTCGGTGGTTACCTGGCGAGCATGTCGCAACCCGAATGGTCGGCCAACCTCGGGCTGGGCGGTCGATTTTTCAACCGTAAGCTGGAAGTTGGCGGGCGCGCCATTTATTACCGCCAACACGAAAACAAGTTTAATAAAAACTACCCCAACAGCCCCATGGTCAGTTACTACATCAATACACCGATGTCGTGGGACAAGATTGTCACGTATGACGCCTATATCAATTACAAATTAACCGACGACGCCTCGATCGAACTCACCGGCACCAACTTGAGCAATCTCTATTACGTCGACCCGCTGACACGCTCGGCCATGCCCGCGCCGGGGCGCACATTAAAACTCGGCTTTACCACTACGTTCTAACTTATGAGGTGCACCATGGGAGGCTAAAGAAGAAATTGGCAAATGCTCTACGTGTTGACTTAATTAAATTCACTCAATGGAACATGAAATGAAAACTTTTAACTACACCGTACTGGCAGTGGCTTTTCTTGGTTTGGCTGGCGTTGCTCAAGCAGATACTTCTTCCGGTCAAAGTTATGACGGCACCATCGTTGTAGATGGCTCCAGCGGCACGGGCACTACCAATCACCCGGGTGCAGCGGGCCAACCTGCCGTGGGCGTAAAAGCCTTTTACAACGGCGCCAAAGTGACGTTTGCCGGCCTGAAAGGCATGGTCCCCACCGACACCAACGGCGTCACCACCATTACCCCGGCAATGATGCCAGCCTCCCACTCTGCCCTGGGCAATTTCGACTTCAAGCAAGTTGCCAGCCAGCAGGTGTACTACGGCGAGTGGTCGCAGAACGGCACCCACAACGATCCGACTCGCGTCGTGTACTACTCCGGCGACACCACCGGCCGTGTGCTGCCCACCACCAGCGTGACCTACGCGGTGCAGGGCATCAACAACTACTCCGGGGCTAACCTGCTGTCCGGCGACCTGACCGCCACCTTCGGCACCGCATCGCCCACGCTCACCGGTTCGCTGACCAACGCCGCGCTGAAAGTCGGGATTTCGGCCAACATCAACACCGCCACCGCCGGTTTCAGCGGCAGCGCCATTGCCCAGAACCCGACCACCAGCGCAGTGCTGGCAGCCGGCACCACCCAAGGCAGCTTCTTCGGTGCAGGCTCCACCGCGTCGCTGGCCGGTATCGCCAAGTTCACCAACCGCAACTACGACACCGCTTTCGGCGGCGTAGCCAAGTAACTGCGGCTTGCACTGACGTAGCACCACGAAGCAAGTGCCTGGTCTCCAGGCACTTGCTTTTGGCGTTTTGAAGCGATCTCGAGAGCCCGGTAATGCCCCAGCCCTACTGCAAGCGATCCCTCACGTTGCATGTTTTGCCCCTTTCCCTGCTGCTGTTTACGGCCCCAACGGTGTTCGCCGCCGACCAGGACACCAACCTGCGCCTGAACCAGAGCATCGAGTACCGCGCCAACAAGCAAGAGCGCGAGTTGCTCAAGGATGAACTGCCGAGTGACGGTGCCGCGCCGTCGCTGACTATCGACGGCCAGGTCTACAGCGTCGGCAACAACCTCGACGAGCTGGGCCGCGCGGTGTACCTGAGCGTCGAGCGCCAGCAATGGCCGCAAGCCCGCGACTATCTCAAGCGCTACACCGCCCTGCCCGGCCACGACCCGATGCTCACCGCCTACGCCAACGGCGGCCTGGCCCGCGCCGATGGCGACCTGGAAACCGCCGAACGCTATTACCAGGACCTGCTGACCATCCAGCCCGACTTCCTGCCCGGTCGCCTGGAGTTGGCACGGGTACAGTTCGAGAACCGCAAGGATCGCGACTCCAAAGCCGTGTTCGAACAGATCAGCAGCAGCCTCAGCCCGTCGGACGCCCAAGCCATGGGCCTGGGCAAGACCGTCGACAGTTTTATCCAGGCCCTGGACCATCGCGAAGACTGGCAAGGCTCATTCGCCATCGGTCCGACCTGGAGCGACAACCTCAACCAGTCCTCCGAAGGCAGCGTGACCTACCGCTATGAGACCGCTGAAGAGACCTACGTGGTCAAGCAATCCCTGCCCAAGGCGGTGTCGGCCCACGGCCAGGACTATGAGGCCACGCTCAACAAACGCATCTCCATCAGCGGCCATCACGGGCTGTTCGTGCGTTCGCTGCTGTACGGCCAAGCGTACGAAAAAGAGAGCAAGTACAACGAAGCCACCGTGATCAACAACGCCGGCTACAGCTACCACGATGCGCGCAACCAGTACGCATTCGGACCGTCCTACGAGTTCAACACGATCGGCGACAACGCCATGTACAGCGCCTGGGGCCTGCGCGGCGAGTGGATTCACACGCTCTCGGCCACACGTATGTTCAAACTCGAAGGCGAGTACAAGGACATGACGTACAAACACTCGATCAACAGTAACCTCGACGGCGGTATCAGCTCGGTCTACGCCACCCTGTGGCAAGTCTTGCCCCAGCAATGGACGCTGTTCGGCGGCTTCGACATCACCGAACGCGACGCCCGGGACCGCGTCGCGGCGTACCTGCAAAAAGGTGTGCGCCTGGGCATCGCCAAGGACTTCGATATAGGCGTGAGTGCCGTGCTGTTTGCCTCGTACCGTAAGCGTCAATACGATGCCTACAGCGCAATCGTCGATGACACACGGGAAGAGAATGAGCAGGGCTACACCTTCATCCTACGTGCGCCAAGACTGGCGGTGTACGACGTGGTTCCCAGCCTCACCGTCAAGTACAACAAGGTGCAGAGCAACATCGACTGGATTTATTCCTACGACAAAAACAGCATTAGCCTAAAGCTGGAGAAACAGTTCTAATCCGCTGCTGTCACAGGGATTGTGCTTGTGCCGGAATATCTATTTCACGGTTGCACTTATAGCGAGCTACTGTATAAAACGCCCCTATAAACCGCGCCATCAGCAAGAGGATCCCGGCCGTGGAAGAAATCATCGAACAATTGCGTGAAGCCAACGAACCGGTCCCGGTTCCTCTGGAACTGCCTGACGAAGACCAACTGGTGGAAATCGAAGAACAACTGTTCATCGACATCCCGTTTGTCTTCCGTGAATTCCTGCTGACCGTCAGCGACGTGGTGTACGGCAGCCTGGAGCCGGTGACCGTCACCGACCCGCAGTCCCACACCTACCTGCCGGACGTGGCCGCCAACGCCTGGGACGCCGGTGTCGATCGCAGCATGATCCCGATCTGCCAGGACGGCGACGACTACTACTGCGTCGAGGAAGACGGCACCGTGGTGCTGTGGTCCGGCGAAGAAGAACTGGTCACCGAAGAAACCTGGGAATCGGTCTGGCACTGGGCGCGGGACGTCTGGCTGGAAAGCTGATCCAGAGCGCGCGCGTGGCGAGGGAGCTTGCTCCCGCTGGGCTGCTTCGCAGCCCCCCCGACATTAGCCACTAGTGCTCCGCCGTATCCTTATGGTTATCCAGCGTCTCCAGCAAGGCGACCTGCATCCGCGTATGCACGCGGATGAACCAACGCCAGAGCACGGCCGCCACCGCCGCCGTGACTACGGCGATCAACACCAGCAACTTGTTGGTTGGCAGAATACTGGCCGATAAGGCTGCCAATAGCAGGAAGATCACCAGCAGCGACAGGATCGGGATCAACTCCGCAATCACCCGCCGCACGCGCTGGGTATGCCGCCCGGCCATCTCCGGCTTCACGCTCATCTCCGCCAACAGCATCGACAGCGCCTTGAGCTTGCGATAAGCCGCAATCAAAAACGGCAGCGATAACAGCAACGCCCCGCCCCAGATCAACGCCTTCTGCCAGCTTGGATCACTGATCCAGCTTTGCAGATAACCGCCAATGCGCACTGCAAAAAAGCTGCCGGCGAAGAAGATCGCCACCACCAGCGCCAGGTTCACCCCCACTTGCAGGATGATCTTGCGGATCATCGACGCCAGCATCGCGCCTTCACCCTGGGGCTGAATGCTGCGCAGCCACTCGCCGTACAGGCCGAACACCCGGCTCATGCGCTTGGGCATCACCGCCGCGATCTTCAATGACAGTGGGTCGGCCCCCCGGATCAGGTAAGGCGTGAGCAAGGTTGTGATCGCCGAAACCGCCACCGCCACCGGGTAGAGGAAGTCGCTGGTCACCTGCAGCGTCATCCCCAACGCCGCGATAATGAAGGAAAACTCACCAATCTGTGACAGCCCCATACCTACTCGCAACGAGGTTCGGCCATCATTGCCGGCGATAAATGCCCCCAGGCCGCAGGACAACATCTTGCCCAGCACCACCGCCACCGTGATCACCGCAATCGGCCAGGCGTATTGCAGGAGGATCTGCGGGTCGATCATCAGGCCGATGGCGACAAAGAAGATCGCACTGAACATGTCGCGAACCGGCTCGATCAGGCGCTCGATGTCGAGCAACTGCTTCGATTCGGCCATGATCGCGCCAATCAGGAACGCGCCCAGCACCATGCTGTATTCCAGCTTGACCACCAGCAGACAGAAACCGAAACACAGGCCCAATACGGTGATCAGCAACATCTCGTTGCTTTCGAACTTGGCCACGTAGGCCAGCAGGCGCGGTACCAGCAGGATGCCAATGACCAGCGCGACGATCATGAACAGCGACAGCTTGCCAACGGTGGAGAACACCTCGCCGGAGCTGACCGTGCCACTGACGGCGATGCTCGACAGCAAGGCAATGATGCCGATGCCAAGGATGTCTTCGACGATCAGCACGCCGAAAATCAACTGGGCAAAGCGTTGGTTCTTCATCTTCAGGTCGTTGAGCGCCTTGACGATGATGGTGGTGGAAGAGATTGCCAGGATCGCGCCGAGGAATAGCGAGTCCATGGTATTCCAGTCGAACCAGCGGCCGATCTCGTAGCCGATCCAGATCATCAGGATGATCTCCAGGAACGCCGCGATAAACGCGGTGGCCCCGACCTTGAACAGCTTGCGCAGGCTGAACTCCAGGCCCAGGCAGAACATCAGGAAGATCACCCCCAGCTCGGCGAGGGTCTTGATCGTGTCTTCGTCGTGGATCAGGCCAAACGGCGGGGTATGCGGGCCGATGATGAAGCCGGCGACGATGTAGCCCAGCACCACCGGCTGCTTGAAGCGATGAAACAGGATGGTGACCACCCCTGCCACCAGCATGATCACGGCCAGGTCCTGGATAAAGCTGATGGCGTGCATGGCGAGGGGCTCCTTGAGGGTACTGGTGCTTTTCCCACTTCCGTTCGCGCCGCTGAAATGTCGCAAAGCGCGGAAGGAAAAGTCTGCCGAAATCGTAAGAAATGCCCTGAGACGGGCTTTTGCAGGTTAACACCGCGACTTCCGGCAGAAAGCCGGTGCAATATATGGAAACAGATCGGCCAGCGCGTGACGGCAAGCCGCCCGCCGGCGTCCCGTTATGGATGGCGCAGTAAAGATTCCAGCACCCGCAGAGGTGCCCCCCAACAGATGCCTACAACCCGTGAGTGTGCTATGGAACCCGGAAACGCCCAGCTGTCGATGACGGTGCTGATGACCCCTGATATGGCCAACTTCTCTGGCAATGTCCACGGTGGCACCCTGCTCAAGTACCTCGACGAAGTGGCCTACGCCTGCGCGAGCCGTTATGCCGGTCGCTACGTAGTGACATTGTCCGTAGACCAAGTGATTTTTCGCGAGCCGATCCATGTCGGTGAGCTGGTGACCTTCCTCGCCTCGGTCAACTACACCGGCAACACCTCGATGGAGGTGGGTATCAAGGTGGTGACCGAAAACATCCGCGAGCGCTCAGTGCGCCACACCAACAGCTGCTTTTTCACCATGGTGGCTGTGGACGACCAGCGCAAACCGGCCGCCGTGCCGCCGCTGCAACCGCACAACAGCGAAGACAAGCGCCGTTTCGTGCAGGCCCAGCAACGTCGGCAGATTCGCCAGGAGCTGGAAAAGCGTTATCAGGAAATCAAAGGCTGAGGCGCTGACAATCCCAGGGTGTAAACCGGGTCAAATGTGGGAGCGGGCTTGCTCGCGAATACGGTGGTTCAGTTGGAACATCTTTGACTGACACACCGCTTTCGCGAGCAAGCCCGCTCCCACATTTTTGCTGTGCGGTGTTACAGGCCGATCGGCGTGGCTTCAAAGCGCACACGCGGATGCGCAATCCGATCCTGAGCCCGCACCAGTTCCAACTCGTAACTGGCACACGCCTGGGTTTCCAGCAGCACTTCATGCACCGCCGCTGCGGTGAACTCGAAGGCCGCCACCAGGCTGTCACCCAACAGCACCCGAGCCAGGAACAACCCGGAAGTCAGATCCCCCACCCCCACCGGCTGACGCGGAAACGCCAGCAATGGCCGACGCAGGTGCCAGCTGCCATCAGTCGTCACCAACAACATCTCGAAACCGTCCGGCAACTTGCCCGGGTAATCCAAATGTTTCACCAGCACAGCCTTTGGCCCGCGTGCCAGCAACGCCTTGGCCATTGCCAGGCAGTCGAACAGCGATTGCGGCTTGCGCCCGGCAAAACTGTCCAGCTCCAGTTGGTTGGGGCACAGGAAGTCGGCCATGGCAGCCGCTTCGTCGAGCAGGAAATCGCTGACTTCCTGGGGCACGATGCAACCTTTCTCCGGGTGACCCATCACCGGGTCGCACAGGTAAAGGGCCTTGGGGTTGATGGCCTTGATGCGCGCCACGCCGGTCAGAATCGCCCGGCCCTGATCCGCACTGCCCAGATAGCCAGACAGCACCGCATCGCAGTTGCCCAGTTCGCCAATCGCGGCGATGCCTTCCACCAGCGCCGGAATTTGCTGCGGCGCCAACACTTCGCCGGCCCACTGGCCATACTGAGTGTGGTTGGAGAACTGCACCGTGTTCAACGGCCAGACGTTTACCCCGACCCGCTGCATGGGGAACACGGCGGCGCTGTTTCCGGCATGGCCAAAAACCACATGAGACTGGATCGCAAGCAGATGAGGTGTGCGTTTCATGCAGGGGATTTCCGTAAAACCGATGAAATTCTGGCCGCGCAGTATGCGACTAAACGCAGCCTGTACGACAGACCGGCGACACAGTTAAGCTGCTCTCACTTTGTTGGAGTTTTTCGCATGCTGACCCTGGGAAATATCTTCGTGTTGATGCTGCTGGCGACCGCTGCCGCCTGGGTGTGGCACAACCACGGCCTGCGCGAGCGCGCGTTGGAGCGGGTCAAGCAGCATTGCGCCAAGCTCGACATCGAACTGCTCGATGGCGCCGTGGCGCTCAAGCGCATCGGGTTTGTGAAGGATGCCAAGGGGCGGCGACGCTTGGCGCGCATCTACAATTTCGAATTCACCGTGACCGGCGAAACCCGCCATCCGGGGACCATCACCCAATTCGGCGCCCACAGTGCGCAGATCGAACTAGCCCCCTACCCGTTCGAGATCAAGACGCCGCTGCCCAGCGCCGAAGTGATCGAGCTCAGCCAATGGCGCCAGGACCACGCGAGCAAGAACCGTCACTGACGGCAGGCGGCCAGCGCGGCCTGTAGCGTCGCCACGTCCTGTGGCGCGCTGAAGATCAATTCGATACGTGAATCGCGGCGCCATTCGCTGGGCTGCCAGGCGACTGGGCTGTTATCCACAGCGTTGGCGCTGACCCAGCCTTCGGCGCTGTGGATAACCAGCTTGGCACGACGCCAGCTCAGGGATGACAGCCATTGATCAAGGCGCTCGGCACTGAATATCTGACCCGGATGCCAGCGCCAGCCGATACTCCAGCCGCCTTCTTGAGCCTGGCTGAGGCAGATGGGCAGCGTCGGGTCGCTCCAGATCGCCGGCATTTGCGCGAGCCCCTTGGGCACAGTGAAGTTATCCACAGCCGCGCCAGCCTTGATAGTCAGCCCCGGCAACTGCGCCAGCGGCAACTGCGCCTGGCGGGTCCAGTAGCGTGCACAGTCGGGCAATTGCCGTTCGATGGCCTCACGCTGTGCAGCGTTCAGCCCTTCATCCTTGTTCAAGACCAACAGCCCGGCACCGGCCAGCGCTTGCTGCTGGGCTTGCGGCAAAGGTTTGCCCGCGGCCAGGGCTTGGGCATCCAGCACCAGTACGCAGGGTTGCACCGCCAGCACGTTTTGCCACGGCGCCTCCTGTAGCTGCTTGAGCAACTGCGCGGGATGGCCCAGGCCCGACGGCTCGATAAACAACCGGTCCGGCTTGGCCTTACGCAGCAAGCGGCCCAGGCCTACCTGGAACGGCGCACCATTCACACAACACAAGCAGCCGCCGGCCACTTCGCCCAGGGCAATGCCATCGTCATCCAGGGTCAACAGCGCAGCGTCCAGGCCGATCTGCCCGAACTCATTGATCAGCACGGCCCAGCGCTCGTCCGCCGGGCGCTGGGTGAGCAGGTGCTTGATCAGGCTGGTCTTGCCGGCTCCCAAAGGGCCGGCAATCACGTGGGTGGGAATGTTCTGCAACATGGAGGGCATCGTTCAGGCCGTGTAGAGGGTTTGATCCTACGCGGTTATGCGAGCCAATCCAGTGTCAGGATCAAGCGCCGCTCATCGGCTTTTAATGCCGGCGAACGGTGGATCAAACCGTAGCCTTCGTTACCGTGCCATTTAGTGCCCTTGAGCAGGGCGACTTCGCCGCAGTGGATCTGCTCGATGCGCTCGCTGGGCTCGGCGTCCGCCTGGCTCAGTTTGCGACGATCCATCACGCCTTCGCGCAACCACTGGCTGCCGATGCCAGCGTAGGTGGTGATCAGCCGCACCGGCACGTGATCGACGTGAAAACGCGGGCACATGGCCTTGTCCAACAAGCGCAGGCGCACGCCAATGCGCTTGGCGCCCAGCAGGCAGGCAAACGCACTGACCAGCCATGACACGTCGGCGATAAAACCTTCGTAGCCTTCAAGATCGCGACAACTGGCCGCCAAACCGTGCAAGTTCGCCGTGGCATCTTCGCTGTTGAGCTCGATGACCATGGAATCCGCCAAGGGCTCGTTGAGCGCCACCAGCAAGGCGCCGAATTCGGCGATGTGCAGCGGCAACTGCCGCTGCCACAGCGCCAGGTTGACGCCATCTTCAAGGATTTCAGCGAGCACCAGCGGGGTTTCACCAGCGCTCTGGCGAATCACGGGGCGCAGGGCAATTACCGGGGCCAGCATCAGGCTGCCTGCTCAAACCAAGGGCCAAAAGGGTCGGCCAGCAAGCGCCAACCTTCGACGCCCAAGGCCATTTCTTCGTCAGTGAGCAAGCACGCGTCCAGCTCGGCGCGCATGTGTGCGAAGTCGATGTTCTGGCCGATAAACACCAGTTCCTGGCGGCAGTCGCCGGTGCTCGGCTGCCAGTTACCCATGATCGCCGCGACGCTTTCTTCGTCCTGGGGCCACTGGCTTTTTGGCACGAAGCGCCACCAGCGCCCGGCAAACCCATGGCGCATCAAGCCACCCGCCTGGGACCAACTGCCGGCGTCCTGGTGCTTGCTGGCCAGCCAGAAAAACCCCTTGGAGCGCAGCAGTTTGCCGTTCACCCAAGGGCGGTCGATGAAGTCGAAAAAACGTTGCGGATGGAACGGCCGGCGCGCACGGTAGGCGGTGGAAGCGATGCCGTACTCTTCGGTTTCCGGCACATGTTCACCACGCAGTTCCTGCAACCAACCCGGAGCCTGGGCGGCGCGTTCAAAGTCGAAACGGCCGGTGTTGAGGATCTTGTGCAACGGCACTTCACCCATGACCATCGGGATGATCTCGGCCTGGGCGTTGAGGCGTTCAAGGATCGCCATCAGCTCTTCGCGTTCGCGACTGCTGATCAGGTCGATCTTGCTGATGAGGATCACATCGGCGAACTCGATCTGCTCGATCAGCAGGTCGGTGATCGAGCGTTCATCCTCTTCACCGAGGGTTTCACCGCGCGAGGCGAGGCTCTCGGCGGCCTGGTAGTCGAGCAGGAAGTTCATGCCGTCGACCACGGTGACCATGGTGTCCAGGCGTGCGATGTCGGCCAGGCTTTGTTCGTTTTCATCGCGAAAGGTGAAGGTTTCGGCCACGGGCAGCGGTTCGGAGATGCCGGTGGATTCGATCAGCAGGTAATCGAAGCGACCTTCCTTGGCGAGTTTTCCGACTTCCAGCAGCAAGTCTTCGCGCAAGGTGCAGCAGATGCAGCCGTTGCTCATCTCGACCAGTTTCTCTTCGGAACGGTTGAGGGTGACGTCGCGCTGAACTTCGCTGCCGTCGATGTTGATTTCACTCATGTCGTTGACGATCACCGCCACCCGCAGGTTTTCGCGATTGCGCAGGACATAGTTGAGCAGCGTGCTTTTACCGGCGCCGAGAAAGCCGGACAACACAGTCACGGGGAGACGATTGGACATCAGGTATTCCTCATCAGGGTTGGCCGGTCAAATCGCCCGTTTATGGCGTTCGCGCAGCTCTTCACGTTCTTTGGCTTCGATACACAGGGTGGCGGTAGGACGTAGCAACAAGCGCTGTAGGCCGATAGGCTCGCCGGTTTCACGGCACCAGCCGTATTCACCGCGGGCCAGCCGTTCGAAGGCCTCGTCGATCTTGTCCAACAGCTTCTTTTCCCGCTCCAGCAGGCGCAGTTGCCATTGGCGCTGTTCTTCGGCGCTGCCGACGTCCGCCGGGTCGCTGTTGGGTTCCTGCTCGCGCAGCAGCTGGAACTCGGCGTCGATGCGCGCTTGCAGCTCATTGCGCTGAGCCAGCAACAGCTCGCGGAAGAAGCCTTGCTGGGCTTCGTTCATGTAGTCGGCGGGCGGTTGGGCCAGCAGGTCTTGTTCAGTCATGGGGAGCGGTTCACGGGTCAGGCTGTGGTTTAATGTTATAGTATAACAATACAAATAAGCCAATCCCCCTTGCTCGACATGACGAAGGGCGCAATGCTTGAGCCTCTGCGCCCCTGAGAAGCCTTATGAAATATCTGGTATGCGCCCTGTTGTTGGCAGCGGCAGGACCTGCCTGCGCCCAAGCGCCGAGCCTGCTGGCGAAATGCTCGCGCAGCGCCAATCTGCTGGCCTGTGTAGACCCCCAGGGCAACGCCTATAGCGTGGCGACGGTCGGCAGCACCACCTATCTGCGCGGCTTCGAGGTGATCGGCAAACGTCGGTGGGCACAGACCAACAGCCGTTATGGGCAACTGACGTTTTTTACCGGGCTGGCTTCGGACGGTGAGGCGTGGGTCGGCTACACGCGGCGCGTGGGCTGGACCACCATAAACAGGTTCTCCAGTTCCGGTGGGAGCAGCGCCAAATTCACCTGTAGCCGGATAACGGGCTGTTAGACCTGGCCACTCTTCTGTTCCTGGGCCCAGGCCATGTAGCTGTTCATCGGCGGGTTCTTCTCGAAATACTTTTTCAGGCCGTCGAACAAGCCGTCTGCAACCGCCTGTTGATGACGCGCCGTGACCAGCCGCTCGGCGTCCCTGGCATTGGAGATAAACCCGGTCTCCACCAGGATCGACGGTACATCCGGTGATTTGAGCACCGCAAAACCGGCCTGCTCCACGCGCTTCTGATGCAGGGTGGTGATGCCTTCCAGGCTGCCCAGGATCGAGCTGCCCAGTTGCAGGCTGGAGGCGATGGTGGCGTTCATCGACATATCCAGAATCACCCCGGCCAGCATCGGGTCCTTGTCCTTGAGATTGAGCAGGGTGGTAGCCCCCAACAGGTCGGCACCGTTTTCGCGCTGGGCCATGAAACGTGCGGTGGCAGACGTCGCGCCGCCTTCAGACAACGCATACACCGAGGCGCCCGAGGCCGTCAGCCGTGGCGCCGCATCCGCATGCACCGAAATGAACATGTCGGCCTTGTGCTGACGGGCGATGTCCACACGTTTGCGCAGCGGCACGAAGAAGTCGTCGTTGCGTACCAGCTTTACGTCGAAGCCTTTCTCGCGCTTCAAACGTTTGGCCAGCAGTTGGGCGATGGACAGCACCACGTCTTTTTCACGCTGGCCTTTGGAGCCGATGGCGCCGGGGTCTTTGCCGCCGTGGCCGGGGTCGACCACCACGATGATGTCGCGCTTGGGGTGTGCCTTATCTACGGACCGTGCCGGTTCGGCGGCGATTTGACGAGGTGCCTGGGTGGCGCTGGTCAGGTCCAGTACCAGGCGATGGCCCTGGCCGTCCTGCGGCGGCAATAGAAAGCTGTTGAGCCGCATCGGCGCCGCCAAGTCCAGCACGATACGGGTATCGGCCTTGCCGAAATGCCCCGAGCGGATCGAAGTGATGCCGCTGTTCTTCAAGGCCAACTGCGAGAAATCTCCGCTCAGCCCCGCGCCACTGAGGTCGATGATCAAGCGTTCCGGCGAGGTCAGGGAAAAGGTCTTGTACTGCACCGGACCGCTGAGGTCGAACACCAGCCGCAGCTTGTCTTCCGAGCGCCATAGGCGTGCATTGCTGATCTGCGTGGCGTGGGCCGTAAACGGCAAGGTGAACAGCGGGCTGACCAGCAGCAGGTTAAGGAGCTGACGTCTGTGCATGAAAAATACCGCAGATAAAAGGAGCGTCCCTACTCGACATGACTGAAAAAAGACCGGAGCAGAAAAATCATCGTCGACTCAATAGTTATAATATAACATGTCTTTTTACTTCCAACGATGGACCTGCCCATGAATGCGCTGACTCTGCCGGATATTGCCGCGCAGGCTTCACGCCAAGCCTTGCCACTCGACTGGGTCGGCATGTGCGGCATCGCCCTGCCGATCCTCGTCGACGGCCAACGCCTCACCGCCAGCGCGGATGCCGGCGTCAGCCTGGACGATGGCGAGGCCCGTGGCATTCATATGTCACGCCTGTACCTGGCGCTGGAGACGCTTGAGCAGCAGCCCCTTACGCCGGCACTTCTGCGTAATGTACTGCAGCGTTTCCTCGACACACATGAAGGTTTATCTAAGAACGCCTACCTGCGCATCCACAGCGATTTGCTGCTCAAACGCCCGGCATTGGTCAGCCCGCTGACGGGCTGGAAAGGCTACCCGGTGAGCATCGAAGCGCGCCTGGAAAACCAGATGTTCCACGTGGAACTAAAAATTGACGTTACCTACTCCTCAACCTGCCCCTGCTCCGCCGCCCTCGCCAGGCAGTTGATTCAGCAGCAATTTCTTGAGGATTTCGGCAACGCCCCGCTCAAGCACGAAGACCTACTGACCTGGCTCGGCAGCGCCAACGGCATCGTCGCCACACCCCACAGCCAGCGCAGCAGCGCGCAACTGCACATCCATCTGCAAGGCGATCAACTGCCCTTCACCGACCTGATCGACAGCGCCGAAGCCGCCCTCGGCACCGCCGTGCAAACCGCCGTAAAACGTGCGGACGAACAAGCCTTCGCCCTGGCCAACGGGCAGAACCTGATGTTCTGCGAAGACGCCGCACGCCGCCTGAACCTCGCCTTGAAACGCTCGGATGCCGTCAAAGCCTTCCACCTGAAAGTGATCCACGCCGAAAGCCTGCACGCGCACGATGCCGTGGCTGAAAGCCGCTGGACGAGACACCCTGCATGATTACCTGCACCGCATTACGTTGGGGCGCCCCGGGCCAGCCGCTGACTCCCGCCCTGGACCTCACCCTGGAAAAAGGCAGCCTCACCGGGATCATCGGCGCCAACGGCACCGGCAAAAGCAGCCTGCTCAAAGTCATCGCCGGCCTGCAAAAACCGCTGGCGGGCAAAGTCAGCGTGGAGGTTCCACGGCGCGGTGGCCTGTCGTTCCTGCCGCAGCAACAACACCTCGACCGCCAGTTCCCCATCAGCCTGCAAGAGCTGGTCGCCGCCGGCTTCTGGGGCTCGCAGCTCACCCCGCAACAACGCAGCCAACGCCTTGAGGCGGTCCTGGAAGACTGGTGCCTCAGCGGCCTGCAACAGCGCCCGTTGATGGCGTTGTCTGGCGGCGAATTGCAGCGCGCCCTGCTTGCCCGCATGAGCCTCGCCGAAGCGCCCATCCTGCTGCTCGACGAACCCCACGCCGCCCTCGACGAAGACGGCCAGGCACTATGCTGGAAACACATCCACGCCTGGCACGCTGCGGGCCGCACGCTGATCGTGGTCTGTCACGACCTGGCCTCCGTGCGCCAACACACCCAGCACGTGGTGCAAATCAAAAGCAGCGGCTGCGTGTTCGGCGACAGCAAAACCCTGATCCGCCCCCAACCGCATATGCAGGTGGCCTGATGCACCTCGCCGCCCACCTGTGGATGCCCTTCGTCGACTTCGTATTCATGCGCCGCGCACTGCTCGGCGGGCTCGTCCTCGCCTGCAGCACCGCGCCGCTCGGTGTGTTCCTGATCCTGCGGCGCATGAGCCTGATCGGTGACGCCGTGGCCCACGGCATCCTGCCCGGCGCGGCCCTTGGTTTCTGGTTCGCCGGCCTCAGCCTACCCGCGTTGACGATCGGCGGCCTCGGCGCCGGGCTGAGCATGGCTGGCCTGTCCGCGTGGATCACCCGCCGCACCGGCCTGCGCGAAGACGCCAGCCTCGCCGCCATCTACCCCATCTCCCTGGCCGCCGGTGTGCTCATCCTCGGTCTGGCCGGCAAACGCCTGGACCTGCTGCACCTGCTGTTCGGCTCCGCCCTGGCGGTGGATCAGACCACCCTCACCGGCATGCTGTGGGTCACCGGCTTCAGCCTGATCGCCATGGCGGCGATCTACAAACCGCTACTGCTGGACACCCTCGACCCGCTGTTCCTGCAAACCGTCAGCCGCCTCGGCCCACTCGCCCACGGGCTGTTCCTGACGCTGGTGGTGCTGAACCTGGTCATCGGTTTCCAGGCCATCGGCGCCTTGATGGTGGTGGGCCTGATGATGTTGCCGGCCATTGCTTCACGTTTCTGGAGCCGGCGCCTGCCGGTGTTGATCGCGGTATCGGCGGTGCTGGGATGCCTGTCGGTGTGGCTTGGCTTGTTGCTGTCGTTCTACTACTCGTTGCCCAGCGGCCCGGCCATCGTGCTGGTGGCTGGCGCCGGGTATCTGCTGTCCGTGGTCTTCGGTCCGGTGCACGGCCTGCTGCGCCGCCCGCCCTTGCTGTCATCCCAATGAGGTGTTTCCCGATGCGCGCTTTACTCGTACTGTTCAGCCTTCTGCTGCCGCTGTCGATGGCCCAGGCGGCCGACAAACTCCAGGTGGTCACCAGCTTCAGTATTCTCGATGACATCACCCACCAGATCGGTGGCGAGCACATCCAGATCAGTAACATGGTCGGCCCGGACGCCGATGCCCACACCTACGAGCCGTCACCGGACGACGCCAAGGCGCTGCTCAAGGCCAAGATCATCATCAAGAACGGCCTGGGCTTCGAGCCATGGCTGGACCGCCTGGTGACCAGCACCGAAACCAAAGCCACCGTAGTGACCGCCAGCAAAGGCGTGATTTCCCACACCATGGACGAGGACGGCGAAACCATCCCCGACCCACACGCCTGGCACAACCTGGCCAACGCTGAAATCTATGTGAACAACATCACCAAGGCCCTGATCGCCGCCGACCCGGCCAACAAAGCCGACTACCAGCGCAACAGCCAAACCTACCTGAAAGAAATCTACCGCCTGCTCGCCGAAGCCAAGGCCAAGTTCGGCGCGCTGCCAGCCGGCAACCGCCGCATCGTCACCTCCCACGACGCCTTCGGCTACCTGGGCCAGGCCTACGGGATTCAGTTCCTCGCGCCCCAAGGCCTGTCCACCGAACGTGAGCCATCCGCCGCCGAAGTCGCCGCGCTGATCACCCAGATCCGCAAAGACAAGGTCAAGGCCGTGTTCATGGAAAACATCAAGGACTCGCGCCTGCTCAAGCAGATCGCTGACGAAAGCGGCGCGCAGATCGGCGGCACGCTGTACTCCGACGCCCTCGCCGCCGAAGGCCCGGCCAGCACCTTCACCGGGCTGTTCGAATACAACCTCGACACCCTGTGCGCCGCCCTGAGCAAGCCATGAGCCTGCGCATGCTCGACCTGGAAGGGGCTGCCCTCGGCAGCCGCTTTCCACTCGATCAGGTGCTCGACGCGCTGGCGTGGAACAGCGACGGCCTGATCGCGGCCATCGCCCAGCAATACGGCAGCGGCGAAGTGCTGATGCTGGCCTGGATGAACCGCCAGGCCCTCGACGAAACCCTCGCCACCGGCCAGGTCTGCTACTGGTCGCGCTCGCGCCAGCGGCTGTGGCGCAAAGGCGAATCTTCCGGCCACAGGCAACAGTTGGTGCAAGCGCGCCTGGACTGCGACGGCGATGCCGTGTTGCTGATCGTCGACCAGCACGGCCCGGCCTGTCACACCGGCCGACCCACCTGCTTCTACAACGCTATCGACGGCGACCTCATCCACATCATCACGGAGCCCTCAGCATGATCCGCAAAAACCCTTCCGGCGATCTGCCAGTGATTGCCGAATCGGCCTACGTCGACAAGACCGCCATCATCTGCGGCAAGGTGATCATCGGTGAGAACGTCTTCGTCGGCCCCTACGCCGTGATCCGCGCCGACGAGGTCGACGCCAGCGGCGCCATGGACCCGATCACCATCGGCGCCAACTCCAACATCCAGGACGGCGTGGTGATCCACTCCAAGTCCGGCGCCGCCGTGACCATCGGCGAGTTCACCTCCATCGCCCACCGCTCCATCGTCCACGGCCCCTGCACCGTCGGCGACCGCGTGTTCATCGGCTTCAACAGCGTGCTGTTCAACTGCGCCGTGGGCGATGGCTGCGTGGTGCGCCACAACTCGGTGGTCGACGGTCGCGACTTGCCCGACACGTTCTACGTACCCTCCACCACCCGCATCGGGCCCAACACCGACCTGTCGCAGTTTCCGCCAGTGAGCGTCAGCGCCTCGGAATTTTCCGAAGACGTCGCGCGCACCAACGTCGACCTGGTGCGCGGCTACAAAGCCCTGCAAAACGAGTTCTGAGCCATGAGCCGCCTGCTGATCCGCAACGCCCGCCTGGTGAATGAAGGCCAGCAATTCGACGCCGATGTGCTGATCGCCAATGGCCGCATCGAGAAAATCGCCGGCAGCATCGAAGGCTGCAACGCGCCCGTGGCCATCGATGCCCAGGGCCAGTGGCTGCTGCCGGGCATGATCGATGACCAGGTGCACTTTCGCGAACCCGGCGCGCCGGACAAAGGCAGCTTCTACAGTGAATCCCGCGCGGCGGTGGCCGGCGGTATCACCAGCTTCATGGACATGCCCAACACCAACCCGGCCACCCTCACCCTCGAGGCCCTGGCCGATAAAAAACGCCGCGCCGCGCTGCACTCGGTGGCCAATTACGCCTTTCACTTCGGCGTAAGCAACGACAACCTCGACACCGTCGCCGCCCTCGACCCGCGTGAAGTGGCCGGCGTCAAAGTGTTCATGGGCGCCTCCACCGGCAATATGCTGGTGGACGATCCGCGCATCCTCGAGCGCCTGTTTGCCGAAGTACCGACCATCCTGCTGGCCCACTGCGAACACACGCCAAGCATCCTGGCCAACGAACAGCGCCTGCGCGAGCGCTTTGGCGAGCACATCCCCGCCGTCGCCCACGCGCTGATCCGCGATGCGCATGCCTGCTATCGCTCGTCGTCCTTTGCGGTGGAATTGGCCAAGCGCCACGGCACCCGCCTGCATGTGCTGCACCTGACCAGCGCCCGTGAGCTGGCGTTGTTCGAAGACAAACCGCTGGCGGAAAAGCGCATTAGCGCTGAAGTCTGCATCCACCACTTGCTGTTCGACGACCGCGACTATCACCGCCTCGGCCACCAGATCAAATGCAACCCGGCGATCAAGACCCGCGCCGACCGCGACGCGCTGCGCCTGGCCTTGTTGAGTGAACGTCTGGATGTGATCGGCACTGACCATGCGCCGCATACCTGGGCGCAAAAACAGTTGGGGTATCGTGAGGCGCCGTCGGGTTTGCCCCTGGTGCAGCATGCACTGCCGGCGTTATTGGAGTTGGTGGCCGATGGGCATCTGCCCCTGACCACCCTGGTGGCGAAGACCAGTCATCGCGTGGCCGACCTGTTTGCCATCCCCGATCGCGGCTACCTGCGTGAAGGTTATTGGGCCGACCTGGTGTTGATCCAGCCCGAGCCTGCCGGCAAGCCGGTGAGCAGCCAAGCGATCCTTGGCCGCTGCGGCTGGACGCCCTTCGCCGGGCGCAGCTTTCGCCACAGCGTCAGCACCACCCTGGTCTCGGGCCACCTGGCGTGGCACAACGGCCAGGTGGTCGACAGCTGCCAGGGCTTGCCCCTGCACTTTTTGCGTTAAGCGCGGGGTTTGACCGTACCGCAATCGTTGCCCAGCCACTGTGCGTGGCTGTCCAGGCTGCCCTTCTGCTGGATGCCGGTGGCATTGAAGGTGCCGTTGACGGTGGTGGTGAATTCCTTCTGGCTCTGGAAGGTCGCCACGCCGGTGCCCTGGGCTTTCGGGCAACTGAAGCGGAACTTCCACTGGTTGCCGGTCTTGTCGGTCACTTGCTGCTTGCAGCCCGATTGCGGGTCGGTCAGGGGGATCGAATCCGAGGCGACCTGCGCCGGAGTCAGGCACACCTGCACGCCTTTGCCGGCCATGGTGATGCCCTGCTTTTCCAGCATGGCGCGCTGTTCGGGGGTCATCTGTTGCTTGAGCTGACCGAGGATCAGCGACAAGTCCGGCAGCTCCTGGTTATCGACTTTCATATTGCTGGTGGTCAATTCCCACAAGCCTGGCGCCAGCATCTGCGCCTGTGCTGCCACCGGCAGCGACAAACCAACAACCATGGCTAAGCAGAGCAGACGTGCATTCATCGGGTAACTCCTGGGTAATTGTGGGCGTTAGACGCCGCAAAGCGGTCAGTGTTGCACGGCAAAGAAAATAGCGACATTCGGCACCAGACATGGTCTGTTAGGCATTGGATTGTCTGGAGTAACGTCGTCCATGGATTTCTTTGGCCCACACCTGCTCGCCTACGTCATCGCCACGCTGCACTTTCTCGGGACCCTCGCCGCGCTCCACGCGGTGCTGACCGTCAGGACCGCGCAAGGCTCGATCGCCTGGGCCTTGTCGCTGATGTTCATGCCTTATCTCACGCTGATCCCCTACCTGATCTTTGGCCGCAGCACCTTCGACGCCTACATCCAGGCACGCCGCCAGGCCAACCAGGAAATGCACACCGCCATCACCGAGCTGAACTGGCGCCCGTGGGTCGAGGAAGCCCTCGCCGCGCGCAACTCCAGCGCCTACGCCTCGCTGCGCGCCATGCCCAAACTGGGACGCATGCCGTGCCTGGCCAACAACGACGTGCGCTTGTTGATCAATGGCGACGCCACCTTCAGCGCGATTTTCGACGCCATCCGCCAGGCAAAAACGGCGGTGCTGTTCCAGTTCTTCATCATTCATGACGACGAGCTTGGCAGGCAGTTGCACGCTCTATTGAAGGAAAAGTCCGCTCAGGGCGTAGCCATTTACGTGCTGTACGACCGCATCGGCAGCCACGCCCTGCCCTACCGTTATGTGCAATCCCTGCGTGACGCCGGGGTACAGGTCAAGGCCTTCGCCACCCGCAGCGGCTGGCTCAATCGCTTCCAGGTCAACTTCCGCAACCATCGCAAGATCGTGGTGGTGGACGGCGTCACCGGGTTTGTCGGCGGGCATAACGTCGGCGATGAATACCTCGGCCAAAAGCCGCCGCTGGCACCCTGGCGCGATACCCACGTGCAGGTCACAGGCCCGGTGGTGGCGTGCATGCAGGAGTCGTTTGCCGAAGACTGGTTCTGGGCCGCACGGGAACTGCCGCCATTGATCCTGCCGGACACCTACCCGGAAGACGGCGTGCTTTGCCAACTGCTCGCCAGCGGCCCGGCCGACCCGTATGAAACCTGCTCGCTGTTCTTCGTCGAGGCTATCCACGCCGCCACCGAACGCGTGTGGATCACCAGCCCGTACTTCATCCCCGACGAAGCGGTGTTCGCCGCCCTGCGCCTGGCGGTATTGCGCGGCGTCGACGTGCGCCTGCTGCTGCCGTCGCGCCCCGACCACCGCATCGTCTACGCGGCCTCCAGCCTGTATGCGATCGAAGCGGTACGCGCCGGCGTGCGTGTGTTTCGCTACACGCCGGGTTTTCTGCATCAGAAGGTGGTGCTGGTGGACAGCGAAATCAGCGCCATCGGCAGTGCGAATATGGACAACCGTTCATTCCGGCTGAATTTTGAAGTGATGTTGCTGACGGTGGATGAAGCCTTCGCCCATGAAGTGGAACGGATGCTGCTGGACGACTTTGCCCTGGCTCACGAGGTCAGCCAGGAAGAAAGCCGCGAGACTCGGCGCCTGCAACAATTGGGCATGCGGGTGGCGCGGCTGATTTCACCCATTTTGTAAGTGACAGCGGCAATTGGCCTGGAAAATGTCTCGATACGACAAACGGCGTCTTCTCCAGCCGCCCCTGCTCTAGGCTTCAACCTGTCACTTATGACAATTGGAGCCCTTCATGAAAGCCACCCAAAGCGCCCCCTCGATAGTCGTGGAGATCGGCAAGCCAACCGACATCCTGTATTTGCACTACAAAGTGCTGTACCCAGACAAGCCCTTCGACCGGGCAGCGGTCTATCTCTACGACAATGGCATCTACCTGATCCTCTCACCCGGCGAACGCCATTGGGGCGTCTTCGTGATCGTCGGCGATATGAACGATCCACGCTGGGGAATATCTTTTATCTCACTGCCATCCACCGACTGGGGCGCATACCTGGCTCGCCATGATTTAACCTTTAGCCAGGCAACCAACGTATTTACCCAGCAGCTGTATATACAAAACGATCAGAACCCAGCCAAACAGCACGGCGTCTTCCACCGTTACAAAAACACCGTGGAAGACCCGACAACATTGACCTGGGAAAACATCCCTCACCCTCGATAAATATCGTCACGCGTCCAAGGCAGTTCATGGCTGCCATCTGCATGGGGCTTGAGTGCAAGGATTTGATGCAGATTTATCCAGCCCCGGGCAAACGCATAGGCGCACCCGGCCAGGTACAACCGCCAGATCCGCAACGCCTGCTCCGGCACCATCTTCGCCGCGGCCTCCAGGTTGTCCTCCAGGCGCTCGCTCCAATGGTCCAGCGTGCGTGCGTAGTGCAAGCGCAGGCTTTCGACATCGACCACTTCCAGCCCGGCCTCACTAAGCTCGGCGGTCATCATCGCCAAATGCGGCAACTCGCCATTGGGGAACACATACCGCTCGATAAACTCGCCGGCGCCGCGCCCCACCGGGCGGCCGTCGGTGTGCTTGGCGGTGATGCCGTGGTTCATCACCAGGCCGCCTTCGCGCACCGCGCCAAACAGGGTCTGGCAGTACTGCGCCAGGTTGGCGTGGCCGACGTGTTCAAACATGCCCACGCTTACCACTTTGTCGAAACGCCCGTCCTGGGGCAGGTCGCGGTAATCGAGCAGTTGCAGGTCGACCTGGTCCGCCAGGCCTTCGGCGCTCACCCGCTCGCGGGCCAGTTCCAGTTGCTCTTTGCTCAGGGTGATGCCAAATACCTTGACCCCGAACTCCCGCGCCGCAAACCGCGCAAGCCCGCCCCAGCCACAGCCGACGTCGAGCAAGTACTCGCCCGGCTGCAAGCGCAACTTGCGGCACAGGTGGCGGAATTTGTCTTGCTGGGCCTGATCGATGGATTCGCTGCCGGTTTCGAAATAACCGCAGGAGTACGCCATGTCCTGGTCCAGCCACAGCTGGTAGAACGCGTTGGACAGGTCGTAATGGTAGGAAATCGCCGCCGCGTCTGTAGCCTTATCGTGGATCGAGCGCACCGGGCGGGTGCCCTCGTCATCGTCGACCAGGGCAGAGCTCAACTCATCGCATACCCGGATCACTTCGCTGATGGAGCCTTCCAGCTCCAGTTTGCCCTCGATAAAAGCTTCGCCCAGTAGGTCGAGCGTCGGATGGGTCAGTTTCGGCACGACCGTGGGGTCCTTCACCACGATGGTCACACTGGGCTCGGGGCCCAAGTTGAATTCATGGCCATCCCAGAGTCGAAGACGCAGCGGCAGCTGAAGATTCTGTAAGGCCGGTGGAAGTTGCGCGAGCATGAGTAGTCCCCCCTTGTTTCAGACGTCTGAAAAGAGGGTAGACCATCCCAAGACAAGTAGGAGGCTATCGATCTGATAGCCCGTCACTATGGCGCCTGGCGCTCGAGCAAGCCCTCCTCGACCCACTGTTTCAACCATGTAACAGCCTGTAGCGGAGCGCCCTCCGAATAGGTGGCAGCCAACTCGCCGCACAGCTCGGAAAAGCTCCAGCCGGTGCTCACCATCCCCGCCAAGGCGCACGCTTCGGCCGGTTCCAGGCTGCGGTAGCGGCACACATTCTGGTGGCGCCACACCAGGCAGATGCGCGCCGTGTCCAAGGCTTGGCTGCCAGGGAAATCCGCTTGATCCTTGCTCGCACGCCAGATCGCCACGCTATTGAAGTGGCAAATCAGCTGTTGCACCGAAGGCGCCAGGCTGACGCGCAAATCCGGCCAATCCTCAGGTGACAGCAGCGCCATCGTATTCAGGCTCAGCGGTTCGCCCTGGGGCGCATCGAACGCCAGGGTGAACGCCCATTCCAAACGCGCCAGCTCGGCCAGTGGCGCACTCTGTTCGGCCACCAAGTGCTCGACGATAAACGCGGCAAAACGCTCGCCAAACCAACGCAGGCTGTAATGGGCCGATGGATAGCGCCGCACGTAGGCCTCGGCGAGCAACGCAAACTCCTCATCCCCCAGCCAATACCAGACTGCGCCGAAGTCATGACGCAACACTTCGTGCAACCGCGCACGATAGGCGTTGTGGTAAATCGCCAGGCCCGTGTCTACGTCCAGGCTCGGCCCGCCCAGCAACGTGGCGGCGAAGCCGGTGTCGGCGACTGAAGTGTCGGCAAGCAGGTGCTGCTCAAAGGCCAATTGCCATTCGGTCAGGCGCATAGCGGCCTCCTGGCCAGGGCGCTGGCCCCTAGTTCACGGGCCTTGCCCAGCTCGGTGAGCAGTTCTTCGAACGGCGGGAAATGGTCGTCGCGCTCCAACAGCGTCGAAACCGGCCCCAAGTGCTCCAGGGTCTGCTGATACAGCGCCCATACCGGATCGCACACCGGGTGGTCATGGGTATCGACCACATAGTCGCCGTAGTCCATATGCCCGGCCAGGTGCAATTGCCGGATACTCTGCGGCGGCAGGTTGCGAATAAACGTCCACGCGTCGAAGCCATGGTTACGCGAGCTGACATACACATTGTTCACGTCCAGCAACAACTGGCAGCCCGACATGTGGGCCAGGGCATTGAGGAATTCCCACTCGGTCAACTCATCCGCCTGGGCGCGCACATAGCTGGAGACATTTTCCAACACCAGCGGACGCTGCAACACATCCTGCACTTGGCGCACGCGGGCGGCGACGTGGTAGAGACTCTCTTCGGTGTAAGGCAGCGGCAACAGGTCATGCAACTGGTGCGCGCTGCCGCGGCTCCAGCACAGGTGATCGGACACCCACGCCGGCTGGATACGCTCGGCCAGCTGCTTGATCTGTTTCAGGTAATCGAGATCGAGGGCATGGGGCCCGCCGATGGACAGGGACACGCCGTGCATCACCAACGGATAACGCTCGGCGATCGCGTCCAGGTAGTATAAGGCCTTGCCGCCTTGCACCAGATAATTCTCGGAGATCACTTCGAACCAATCCACGGCCGGCGACTGTTCAAGGATCTGTTGGTAGTACTGGTTGCGCAGACCCAGGCCGTAACCGAGGCTCGCAAGGGAAGTGGACATAAGACACTCCTGGGCAAAGTGTCCGCAGCGGTGGACGGCAACCGCTGCGGGTGCACTCGTTTACTCGCCGACTTTACCGCCCGCCGCATCGCACGCGGCCTTGGTCATGGCCTTGAAGCCGTGGCCCTTGCAGACGGCCTGGCCCTTGCAGGCGTTTTCTGCGGTCTTGCAGTCGTTCATACCTTTGCAGGAAGTCACGCCGTAGCAGTGAACAGTCGCGTCGGCGGCTTGAGCCTGGGTGGTGACACCGGCAAACATAGTGGCGGCAGCGATAGCCAGGGCAGCACCGGAAACGGCGTTCTTGATGTTCATTGTTGTAGTCCTCAAAAGATCAGTAGGGGTGTCGGACCGCACGGAGTGTGCGGTCTCGACACACCACTAGAGAGAGGTGCCCGGCTGGCGTTACAACAAGCTCGAAATTTATTCTTCGAGCGTCAACAACGGCTCCTGGAAGCGCAGCAAACGCCCGGCGTTGCCCAGTACCAGCAAGGTGCTGAGGTTATGCAACACCGCAGCGATCATCGCCCCGGCAGCGCCCAACCAGCCAAACGCGGCGAACACCACGATCGCCAGCGTCCAGCCCAGGCCGATGATCACGTTGACCTGCAACGTCTGCCGGCACTGGCGACTCAAGCGCACACAGGTGCCCAGGCGCCGCAGGTCGCTGCCGATCAGCACCACGTCCGCCGAGGCCAGCGCGATGTCGGCGCCGCCTGCGCCCATGGCCACGCCGACCACACCGGCCTTGAGCGCCAGGGAATCGTTGATGCCGTCGCCCACCACCATCGGGCGAAAGCCGCTACCGATCTCGCCCAGCACGCGGTTGAGCTTGTCTTCCGGCAGCGCCTGGGCTTGGACGTCGCTGATGCCCACGTCCAGCGCCAGGCTGTCGGCCACGCTCTGACGGTCGCCGGTCAGCAGCAGTTGGCGGCCCAGGCCGAGGTCGCGCAACTCTTGCAGCGCCTGGCGCGCTTCCGGTTTGACGCGGTCGGCCAGCAGCAGCCAGGCGAGGAACTGGCCGTCCAGCGCCAACCCGGCAATCGGGCCGTCGTGAGTCGGCACCGGTGTGGTGACGATGCCCAACTGCTCGAACAGCTCCGGCCGCCCCAGCGCCGCTTCGCCCTGAGCGGTCTGCGCCACTACGCCTAGGCCCTGGCGTTCACGAATATCGGTCAGCCCCGGCAATTGTTCCTGCGTCGCCAAGCCCGCCAACGCGCGGCTGACCGGGTGGCTGCTGGCCGAGCCGAGGCTGGCGGCCAGGTTCAGCAACCGTTGCCGATCCGGCGCAGTGGTCTCGATGGATTGCAGGCGCAGGGTGCCATAGGTCAGGGTGCCGGTCTTGTCGACCACCAACGAGGTCAGGTCCGCCAGCTCCTCCAGAAACGCCGAGCTGCGAATCAAAATCCCATGCCGCGCCGCGACCGCGATCCCGGCAATCGCCGTGGCCGGCGCCGACAGCACCAACGCACACGGGCACGCCGCCACCAGCACCGCCAGCATCGCCTGCGCGTCGTTGGTGACAAACCAGATGACCGCCGCCAGCAGCAGCACCAACACCATATAGCTGCCGGCATAGCGCTCCAGTAGCCGCGTGATCGGCGGTTTGGAGCGCTCGGCGTTCTGCATCAGCGCGATTACTTTGCCCAACGTGGATTCATGCCCGGTGCGCGTCACTTCCAGGCGCAGCAAGCCGTCGAGGTTGATCGCGCCGCCAAACACCTGCACGCCGGCACTCGCTTCCAGCGGCACCGACTCGCCGGTAATCGGTGCGGTGTCCAGGCTCGCCTGGCCCGACAGCACCACGCCATCGGCGGGCACACGGTCGCCGGCGCGCACTTCGACAATATCGCCGGTGTGCAGCGTGCCGTTATCCACCTCGACGATGCTGCCATCGGCCTGCACCAGCCGCGCATGGCTGCGGGTCAGTTTGCCCAGGGCATGGATCGCCTCCTGGGAGCCGATCACGCTGCGCTCTTCGAGCACGTGGCCGAAGATCATGATGATCGGCAACAGTGCGGCCGTCAGCAGATCTCCAGTGGCCCAGGCCCCAAGCATGGCCAGGGCGATCAGTTGGTCGGTGATCCCATGCAGGCTCGGAAAGCGCAGGCTGTACCACGCCGAACGCATCACCGGCACGGCCACCAACAGCGAGGCAACCCCCAGCAGCAACTGGCTGACCCCGCTTTGATCCGGCGCCAGCCAGCGCCACACCAGGCCCAGCACCAGCAAACCGAGGGCCAGCATGGCCAGGGTCAATTGCCGCGCAGCACTGCGCTGCTCGGCGGAGGTCAGCATGGGTGCGCTCATTGTTCGGCTCCCTGAATGATCAAGCGGGAGTCGTCTTTCGGATCGACTGTGGTCACGGAACCGGCCTGGCCGAGAATCTTCGGCAGGCGTTCGCGGTACAGGCGCAGCAGCAAGCCCGGGTCTTTGACCTGGGCCAGGCTGGCGACGGTGGCGGTTTGCGCCCGGGCATTGGCCAAGCGTTCGCTGGCCTGGGCGTGGGCGACTTGCACCAGCCGGTCGGCCTGCTGGTTGGCGGCCTGGGTGAGTTTTTCTGCGTCGGTGCGGGCGTTGGCCACGGCTTTGTCGGCCTGCTGGCTGGCGGTCAACACTGCGTTGAAAGCATTCACCGCCGGGCCCGGCAGGCTCGATTGCACATCCACCCGGGTGACTTCGATACCCAGGCCCAAACCACTGGAGGTCAACTCCGCCAGGCGTTTATTGATGCCTTGCACCAGATCGCCACGCAGCCGTTCGCGACGTTCGGCGGCGCCGTTGTCGGAGCCGATCAGCTCGGGGCGCGCCACCAGGATCGTGTCCAGGTCCCGCGCCGCCGTAAGGGCCACGGCGCTGCGCGTCACCAGTCGATCCAGCGCTGGCAGCACATGCCCGCCCTGGAGCACAAAGGCATAGGGCTCGGTGACTTTGTAGAACACCCGCACATCCAGCTGCACCACCCCGGCATCGCCGGTCAGCAGGTAACCGGAGCCGGCCAGCGCATCACTCAATGGCGTGGCGAAACTGGCCACGCGGTCAGCCTGGGTCGCCGCCTCGGAGCGCAACAGGTTCTCGACCCGGCGCTCGATCACGCGGTCGGCCGCGGGCAACAGCACCACTTGCTCGAACGGCTGCGGCCAGGCCAGCAACAGCCCGGCATTCTGGATACGGTCGAGGGCGCCGAAGTGCAACACCACGGCACGGTTCTGCGGGTCGATCTGGCGCACATTGGAAAACGCCCAGGCCAACGCGGCCAATACGGTCACCGCGTACAGCGCCAGGAACGTCAGGCGCCCGGCCTGGACCCATGGGCTGTCCGGGCTGTCACGCTCGGTCATGGCTGGACGTCCTTCGGCCCGTCCACCAGGGCGCGGAACGGCGCCGCGTCGGTGCGCAGGATGATCCTGGTGCCTGGCGAAACCACGGTGCCCAAGGTGTCCAGCGAGCGCAGCAGGTTGTAAAGCTGCGGATTACCGGCGTAGGCACGGCCGTAGATCTGCGCGGCTTCGACCCGAGATTGCGCCTCGATGTCGGCGGCTTTGACCGTGGCATCGGCCTGCACGATGCGCGCGTCACGCTCGGCGGCGGAGCGGATCTGCGCCGCTTCACGCTTGCCCACGGCCGTGCGCTCGGTGGCGATGGTTTCACGCTCGGCGCGCATGCGGTCGACGGTGGCGGTGAGCGTCACCGACGGCAAGGTCAGCCGTTCGATACCGACTTGAGCCACGCGCACGCCGTAGGTAGTGAGCAATTGTTGATCAATCTGCTGGCGCAACTGCGCTTCAAAATCAGCAATGCGCACTTGGCTGGCATCGGTGTTGATCAAGCTCGACAGGTCAAAGCTGGCTGCGGTGGTTTCCAGCGCCGAACCGACAAAGGTACGAATCTGCCGCGCCGCTTCATCCGGCTGGTTCTGCACGGCGCGCATAAAGCGCTGCACGTTGTCGGCATCGCCCTGCACCTGCCACGCCACGTACGCCTGCACGATGATGCGCAGGCCATCGCGGGTGCCCACTTCCTGCAAGCCGCTGGAGGTGGTGCGCAGGCGCAGGTCCACCGGGATCGCCGCTTCGAACGGCGCCGGCCAGCGCCAGCCCAGGCCCGGCTCCAGCAGCACCCGCGCCGGGTTGCCGAAACGGGTAATCACCGTGGCTTCGCCGGAGCGCACTTGCACCAGGCTCGCGGCCGCGACCGCAAACAGCACCAGCAGCACCGCCCAGGCCATGCGTCGCCACGGGAACGGGCCGGCGGCGGGTTCGTCGCCATGATGATGGTGGTGGTGATGGCCATGATGATGACCGTGATCGTGAGAATGAGCGCTCAACAGACCGACTCCTTATTGAACGGCTTTGCGCGGCAGCGACGGATCGGCCGGCAAGGAAAAAGAACGCAGATCGATCGTCGGCGCACTGTCGGCGCCCAGGCGATGATCCAGAATCAACAGCTTGGCGTGGGCCAGGCCCTGGCTCAGTTGGCCGAGGTACTGTTCCAGCACGAAGGCTTTGCCCGCGCTGGCGTAGGCCTTTTGTTCGGCGGCGAAACGCAGGTCGGCCGCTTGGGCACCGGCATTCACTTCGCGCGCGGTGGCCGTGGCCTGGTCACGGGCGCTGCTGGCTTGCAGCAGGGCCAGGTTGGTTTGTTCGCTGGCGGCGCCGCGTTCGCGGGAGATCAGCGCCTGTGCGCCGATCTGCGCAGCTTGCACGCCGTGATAGGCATTAGCGGCGCCGGCCGGTGGGTGGATCGCTTCCACCACCGTGGCGAGGATTTCCACGCCGCTGTCGAGGTGATGCAAATCGGCCTGCACGGCGCGGCCGATCTCGTCGGCGAGGCTGGTGCGTTGCTCGCCGAGCAATTCGTCAAGGGTGCGCGAAGCAAAGTCGTGGACCAGGATGCGGCTGGCGGTGCTGCGGATCAGGGTCGGCACATCCGCGCTGTTGTAAGTGGCGGCCAGCGCGGCGTGGTCGTTGAGGCCGATGCGGTAGACGAAACGCACGTCCATGTTGACGATCTGGAAGCCCTGCTTGTCGCCGCTGCTGCTGGCGATGACCTGGGATTTGTCATTCACGTGGCTGGCGTCCCACAGGCGGTTGGCGATCAGCGGCGCCGGGCCTTCAGCGGCGGCCAGCTCCGGGGCGGCGGCCTCACTGACGCTGGTGGCGAGTTCATGCACCACGCCGTTTTCCACAGTGATCACGCGGCCCAGCGGCCAGGGCAGACCGGCATGCAGGCCAGGGCCGAACACCTCCACCGGCTTGCCGAAGCGCTCATAAATCCCGCGACCTTGCAGGGGCACTTCGTGCACACCAGTAAGCGCCCAGCCTACCGCCAGCACCACCAGCAACACCGGCAGAAATGCGCGGCGGATGTAGGTAAACGCCCAGATCTGGCGCAGGTCGATGCCGAAGCGGTTGTGCAATTCGTGCTGCAAGGCGAGCAAGGGTTGCGGTGGCCAGCGCAGCAGCCCGGCGATAACGCTTTGCGCCATCAGCCGCGGTTCGAGGCGTGGTTGGCGCGGACTGAACAGCGAAAGGATGGCCCTGAGCAGAAACTCGATGGCGACCAGCGCGGGTAACCCGCCGATCAGCACCGCGAGCCGCAACGGCCAGACCGCTTCGGCACTGGCGAACAGCAGGCAAATTCCACTGAGCACCAGGCAGATAATCGCCACCCGGCTCAACTGCGCCAGCTGCGAGGCTTCCGGCCATTGCACGGCGGTTTCCTGGGCGAGGCGGCGTTCGAACACCAGCAGGCCAAACGCCAGGGCCAGTGCCAACGCGGCACCGATGCTGGCGGATTGACCGACTGCTGCAGCGGGCAGGGCCAGGTTCCAGAACTCGACGACACTGACCAGCGCCAGCAGCGACCAACCGCCGAGCCACACCACCGGCGTACCGATCTGCTGGGCGAAGCGCTCGGTGAAGCGGGCGTAGCGGCTGGTGTCCTCAACCGGCACGTGCACCGCAGGTTCTTCCAGCGCCTGGGCGCGCCAATCGGCCACCCACCACGCCGACTGCAAACCGGCCACCAGCAACAGCAACGCCGACGCACAGTTGATCAACACCACCGGCCAGATCGACAGCGGCGCGAACAGCGCGACGAACAGCGCCAGTACCCACCCGCACAGTGCCACAGCCGTCAGGCTGATCCCGGCCTGGCGCAATCGACGGGCATGGAACAGCCCCTGCTGAAAACGCGGCAGGCCTTCCACCGAAGCGCCGTCAGCCTCTAGATCCACTTGCATCCACTTACGTCCGCTTGCACACAATTGGTTACGATATAACACGGGGCGTGAAATTTTTGTCCGGTGAATGTCGCTTTCAAACCCAACCACCGATTCCCTGTGGGAGCTGGCTTGCCTGCGATGCTGACAACAAGGTCTTCCAGCAAAACCGAGGTGATTCAATCGCAGGCAAGCCAGCTCCCACATTGATCGTTTCCACTTCTATACCTCGTTGTGCTCGGGAGCGTGACTAAACCCCCATAAACACGCGCCATCACTGGTACAGGCCAGGATTAAGCGGCACACTCCAAGCCAGTTTTTCGCGGGTCCACGGACAAGGAAGCGTCACCTCCCATGATTTCGATCTATCAGCTCAAACCGCGTTTTCAAAACCTGCTGCGCCCCCTCGTGCAGCGCCTCTACGACAACGGCACCACCGCCAACCAGATCACCGTGCTGGCCGGCGTGGTTTCCCTGCTGGTCGGCCTGCTGATCGCCAGCTTCGCCCAACACCTGTGGCTGTTTGCGCTGATCCCGCTGTGGATGATCCTGCGCATGGCCCTCAACGCCATCGACGGCATGCTCGCCCGGGAATTCGGCCAGCAGTCGCGCCTGGGTGCCTACCTCAATGAGTTGTGCGACGTGATTGCCGACAGCGCGTTGATCCTGCCGTTTGCATTGATCCCCGGCGTGAGCCTGGCGCCAGTGCTGCTGGTGGCGTTGCTGGCGGTGTTCAGCGAATACGCCGGGGTGCTCGGGCCGATGGTGGGCGCATCGCGGCGCTACGACGGGCCGATGGGCAAGAGCGATCGGGCGTTTGTGCTCGGCGTGCTGGCCACTGGTGTAGCGCTGGGTTGGCTCGGCGCCAGCTGGGTGGATGGGGTGATGTGGCTGGTCGCCGCCCTGCTTGCCTACACCCTGGTCAACCGGGTGCGCCAGGGCCTCAAAGAACAACAAGACTCCCCTTCTGCATAAGGATTTTGCGATGCGCGAACAACAAGCACACACCTTCAGTACCCACGATGGCGTCGAGCTGTTCTACCGGCACTGGCCGGCCACCGCGGGCGACGGGCCACGCAAGGCCATCGTGTTGTTCCATCGCGGCCATGAGCATTCGGGGCGCATCGCCCATCTGGTCGATGAACTGGACCTGCCACACTTCGACTTCTTCGCCTGGGATGCCCGTGGCCACGGCCAGTCTCCCGGCGAACGCGGCGACAGTCCCAGCTTCGCCACCAGCGCCCGCGACGTGCAAACCTTCTGCGACCACATCGGCGCCACCTATGGCATCGAGGAAGAGAACTTCGCCGTCATCGCCCAAAGCGTCGGCGCGGTGATCGCGGCCACCTGGGTGCATGACTACGCGCCAAAGATCCGCGCGCTGGTGCTCGCCTCGCCGGCGTTCAAGGTCAAGCTCTACGTGCCGTTCGCCCGGCCGGGCCTGGCGCTGATGCGCAAGTTTCGCGGCAACTTTTTCGTCAACAGCTACGTCAAGGCCAAGTTCCTCAGCCATGACCCCGAGCGCGTGGCGTCCTACGACAGCGACCCGCTGATCACCAAGGCGATCTCGGTCAATGTGCTGCTCGGCCTGTACGAAGCGGCCGACCGGGTTGTGGCCGATGCCCAGGCGATCCAGGTGCCGACCCAATTACTGGTGTCCGGCTCGGACTTCGTGGTGCACCGAAAACCCCAGCAGCAATTTTTCGACCGCCTCGGCAGCCTGAAAAAAGAGCTGCACATCCTCCCCGGTTTCTTCCACGACACCCTCGGCGAGCGCGACCGCGCCACCGCCGTGAGCAGCGCCAAGCGCTTTATCCTGCAGAACTTCGAACACCCGCTGGACCGCGCCTCGCTGCTCGACGCCGACAAGATCGGCGCCACCTGCGCCGAATCCGAAGCCCTCGCCGCGCCGTTACCGCGCAACTCCCTGCGCGACCTGTACTGGCGCCTGACCCGCGCCAGCATGGGCCTGGGCAAGAACCTGTCGGACGGGGTCAAGCTGGGCTTCGACACCGGTTTCGACTCCGGCAGCACCCTGGACTACGTGTACCGCAACAAGCCCACCGGCAAGGGCGGGCTGGGGCGGATGATCGACACCAACTACCTCAACTCCATCGGCTGGCGCGGCATCCGCCAGCGCAAGCTGAACGTCGAGGAACTGCTGCGCCTGGCCATGGCCAAGTTGCGTGCCGATGATCGCGAAGTACGCATCGTCGACATCGCCGCCGGCCACGGTCGCTACATTCTGGAAGCCTTGCAGGGCGTTTCGCCGCTGCCGGAGTCGATCCTGCTGCGCGACTACAGCGACATCAATGTGCGTGACGGTGGCGCGCTGATTCGCGAGAAGGGCCTGGGCGACATTGCCCAATTCGTCAAAGGCGATGCATTTGACCGTACGGATCTGGCCGCGCTGGCGCCCAAGCCGACGCTGGCGGTGGTGTCCGGGCTGTACGAATTGTTTGCCGACAACGCCATGGTCGGCGGCTCGCTGGCCGGGCTGGCTGAAGCGGTAGAGCCCGGCGGTTATCTGGTCTACACCGGCCAGCCATGGCACCCGCAACTGGAGCTGATCGCCCGTGCGCTGACCAGCCACCGCCAGGGCCAGGCCTGGGTAATGCGCCGGCGCAGCCAGGCGGAGATGGATCAACTGGTCGAGGCGGCGGGCTTTCGCAAGATCACCCAGCGGGTGGACGAATGGGGCATTTTCACCGTGTCCGTGGCACAGAAGATCTGAACATGCGCGAACCCGGTCTGCTCAAGCCCGCCGTCCTCTGGCTGCTGCTGTTGGCGCCGCTGTTTTTCAGCACCTACGGCTTCGCCACCTGGGTCACCAGCCAGCGCAGCGACGTCGGCACGCTGGTGTTCGACTGGGAAACCCACATGCCCTTCCTGGCGTGGACCATCGTGCCCTACTGGTCCATCGACCTGCTTTACGGGTTCTCCCTGTTGCTGCCCAACAGCCGGCATGAACTGAAGCAACATGCGCTGCGGCTGTTGAGTGCGCAGGTGATTGCCGTGAGTTGCTTCCTGATCTGGCCGCTGCGTTTCACCTTCGAGCGGCCCGAACTGGATGGCGTGTTCGGCTGGCTGTTTGCCGTGCTGGCCGGGTTCGACAAACCGTTCAACCAGGCGCCGTCGCTGCACATCGCGCTGCTGGTGATCCTGTGGGTCATGTACCAGCGCCACACCCAGGGTGTCTGGCGCTGGCTGGTACACGGCTGGTTCGCGTTGATCGGTATTTCGGTGCTGACCACTTATCAACATCACTTTATCGACTTACCCACAGGCGCCCTCGCCGGCTGGATCTGCGTGTGGCTATGGCCGGTGGAACATCCGAGCCCGCTGCTGAATGCGCGGCTGACGCGGGACCCCAAGCGCTGGCGGCTGGGCGTGCGTTACGGCCTGGGCGCGTTGCTGCTGGCGGTGCTTGCGTTGGCCCTGGGCGGCGGCTGGCTGTGGCTACTGTGGCCGGCGGTGTCCCTGGCCTTGATCAAGGCGAACTACTTCGTGCTGGGCGCCGCAGGCTTCCAGAAGCGCGCCGATGGTCGACTGACACCGGCCGCGCGCTGGCTGTATGCGCCTTACCTGGCGGCGGCGTGGATCAACTCGCGCCTGTGGACACGCAAACATCCACAACCGGACCGGATTGTGGATAACGTCTGGCTCGGGCGCATTCCCACGACCCGCGAGCAGGAGCCCTTCAAGGCCATCGTCGATCTCTGCGCCGAATTGCCGATTAATCCACAGGGCCGTGCCTATCAGGCCATCCCCGTGCTGGACCTGATCGCCCCGACGCCCGCCGAATGCCTGCTCGCCGCCGAGGCCATCGAACGCCTGCGCGCCAGTGGCCCGCTGCTGGTGTGTTGCGCCCTGGGCTATTCGCGCAGCGCGACGGCGGTTGCCGCGTGGCTGCTGCACAGCGGGCGGGCCACGACGGTGGAGGATGCGCTGACTATTATTCGTACAGCGCGGGCCGATGTGGTCCTGCACCCCGCTCACCGTGAAGCTTTGGAGGGTTTGCCCCATGCCCGCTGATATGGAACTCCAGGTCGTCGCCAGCCTGCTGCGCCGCGGCCGTTCGCTGGATCAGTTATCCACAGGCCTGACCCTGCTCGGCGTGTTGTTCGGCCTGGCCCAACTGCTGATGGCCAGCATCACGCCGATCTGCCTGCTGCTCAGCCTGTGGATGATTATCCTTGGGCTGCTGCAAAAGTACTGGGCGCTGCGCGTGGCCTTCGATGCCGACCTGTTCGCCCTGCTCGCCCGCGACACCGAACGCACCGCCGACCTCGACCTGGCCCTGCAAACCCTTGGCCTGCAAGCGCCCAAACGCGCCGGCCGGCCCTGGACCGAACGCCGTCGCGGCGCTCTCAAACTGCTGCGCAAACAAGCCTGGTTGCTGGGTGCACAAACACTGCTGACCCTGGGCGCGATCCTCGCCAGCCCCTGGCTGCCTTTCGCCGGATAAGGAATTCCCATGTTCGAACCCGTGGTCGCCACGCTGATTACCTCCATGGCCCGCACCGTTACCGGCGCCCGCAGCCTGTGGCTGGGCTGCGCACCTGTTCCGGTGCAACGCATCTACTTCGCCAACCACAGCAGCCACGGCGACTTCGTGCTGCTGTGGGCCTCATTGCCGCAAAACCTGCGCAAATTCACGCGCCCGGTGGCCGGTAGCGATTACTGGAGCAAAAGCGCCTTGCGCCGCTACATCATCAACCGTGTGTTCAACGGCGTGCTGATCGACCGCGAGCGCAAGGACCCTGTGGATAACCCGTTGCAGCCCATGTTGGCCGCATTGGAAGGCGGCGACTCGCTGATCCTGTTTCCCGAAGGCACGCGCAATCTGGAAGACGGCCTGCTGCCGTTCAAAAGCGGCTTGTATCACTTGGCAAAAAGTTACCCACAGGCCGAACTGGTGCCTGTGTGGATAGCCAACCTCAACCGGGTCATGCCCAAGGGTCGCGTATTGCCGCTGCCCCTGCTGTGCACCACCAGCTTCGGCACGCCGTTGCATTTGGAAGAAGGCGAAGACAAGACCGCGTTCCTCGCCCGCACCCGTGACGCCCTGCTCGCCCTAGCCCCGGAGCATTCCTGATATGCATAGCCAGACCATAATGCTGTTCGGCGGCATCGGCGCGATCCTGGTGCTCGCCTCGCTGATCGGCCTGATCCTCAAGCTGCGCACCCGAGGCACGCCCAACGCGGTGATCGACAACCTCAACGCACGCATCAACGCCTGGTGGGTGATGGTGGTGGTCATCGGCATCGCCTTCTGGCTCGGCACCGGGGCGGTGATCCTGCTGTTCTACGCGGTGTCGTTCTACGCCCTGCGCGAATTCCTCACCCTCACCCCCACCCGCCGCAGCGACTACCCGGCGCTGGTGGCCGCGTTCTACCTGGCGCTGCCGCTGCAATACCTGCTGATCTACTCGGACTGGTACGGGCTGTTCTCGATCTTCATCCCGGTGTACGTGTTCCTGCTGCTGCCGATCCTCGCCTCCCTCGGCGGCGACAGCACACACTTTTTGGAACGGGCGTCGAAGGTGCAATGGGGCCTGATGATCGCCGTGTTCTGCGTGTCGTTCGTGCCGGCCCTGCTGACCCTCGACATTCCCGGCTACGAGGGCCGCAACCTGCTGCTGATCGCCTACCTGGTGATCGTGGTGCAACTGTCGGACGTGCTCCAGTACGTGTGTGGGAAGTTGTTCGGCAAACACAAGATCGCGCCCAACCTGTCGCCCTCCAAAACCGTGGAAGGCTTTGTCGGCGGGATCTTGCTGTCCTCCCTGATCGGCGCAGCCCTGTGGTGGACCACGCCGTTCAACCCATGGCAGTCGTTCCTGATCGCGCTGTTGATCAACCTGCTGGGGTTTGCTGGCGGCATCGTGATGTCGGCCATCAAGCGCGACCGGGGTGTGAAGGACTGGGGGCATATGATCGAGGGGCATGGCGGGATGCTGGATCGCTTGGACTCGGTGTGTTTTGCCGCGCCGATTTTCTTTCACCTGGTGCGGTTCTGGTGGACCTGAGTCCACCATTCTCCAGCCATCCAAAAATCAAAAATGTGGGAGCGGGCTTGCTCGCGATGACGGTGTTTCAGCCACTTGATAGGTTGGCTGACACACCGCCTTCGCGAGCAAGCCCGCTCCCACTATGCCTACAGGCTTACAAGGGTCGGTAATTTGTAAGCCTATAGGCTTACAAATCGTGCCAAACCCCGTCAGCAAACCTGCGTGCATTTGTTCTGCGGCAAAGTCTGAAACAAGCACTCCTACCACTCGCGTCCCTTTCTTTCGCAGGACATTTCCGAGAGAATCCCATCCGCTTGTGCCCTGCCTTTTCGGTAGCTAGTCTGCGTTCGTCACTGCCCATTCAGTGACCGGGTTTAGCAGCTCGAATGTTCAACATTGGGCGCACAAGCGCCATCTCAAGCATGGCGTTTTTTTCTGCCAACGCTTTATGGTGGCTGTGCGCAGGGCACCTTCGGGTGCGTCGGATTCCCAATGTTCCGGCCTGCTAACCTGCGTACAGCCGCCACCCATTGTTTAGCAGCGATGGCTGTCAGCTCCAATTTTCTACATTGGAGTTAACGCAATGAGCAAAGTAAGGCCCGACCCACCTCATCCCTTTTTCATCACCCATCCCGAACTCAGCTTCGAAGACGCCCTGGCTTACGCCTCAGACCTGCTCCAGTGCGCTGAAGCATTAGGTGACTCACCCAAAGCCGCCAGCTATCTGGCGAAAATGGCCAAAGTCATGGTGGATCGCTCGCTGGAATGTATGACCCCTTCGTAACATTCCCTCGCCACAAATAGTGCGGCGTATCGGTGTCATCTTTTGTATCAAAGACACTGTAAGATACGCCGCACTTAGCCAGGGATGCTCACCATGTTCGACTCGTTCAAAACGATCTGTCGCCGTTTGTACGGTGCATTAACGACTGTGGTGGGTGCCCTGTTCGGCCAATGGAGCCCGCCGTTCTGGCTGCGCGCCATCGGTGATGGCGTGCTGGCGCTCGGTCAGAAGGCCCGCGCTTATCCGCGCCAGGCCGGGGCCGGCGTACTGGGCCTGGTGCTGCTGGGCGCCGCCGGGTTCTACGGCTGGCAGTGGTATTCCCACCTGCCCAAGCCCCACACCGTGAGTTATTCGCTGCACAAGCCCAACCTCACCGATTACACCCAGCCAACGCCGGTTGTGGATAACTTGCAGGTGCGTTTCGCCGAGTCCGTGGCCCCAATGGCGGCGATTGGCAAGCCGGTGAGCGAAGGCATCACCCTCAAGCCGAGCGTGGCGGGTACGTGGCGCTGGTCCGATGACCGCACCTTGCTGTTCGTGCCGGAGAAAGACTGGCCGATCGACGCCGGTTACACCCTGGACCTGGCGAAGAAAAACCTGCTGGCCGACGGCGTACTGCTCGACCAATACAGTGCCCAGTTCTCCACCCAACCGTTCCGCGCCACCCTGGCGCAAAACGAGCTGTACCAGGACCCGTCCAATCCAACGCTGAAACAGCTAGTAGCGACCTTCCACTTTTCCCACCCAGTGGATGAAGACAGCCTACGCAAACGCGTGACAGTGACCCTTGGCAAAGGCCTGGCCTACCGCGACGCCCAGTTGCCCAATCGGCCGGAAGTGACGTTCGACGAGAAAAAACTCAACGCCTACGTGCGCTCCGCCGCCCTGGCTACACCGCTGGAAAGTACCCCGGTCAGCGCCAAGCTCGACGAAGGCCTCAAGGCCCGCGACGGCGGCAACGCCAGCACCGCGCCGCTGGTGGCGCAAGTCACTGTGCCCGGGCGTTATCGCCTGACATTCACCGGCGCCGAAGTCAGCTTTGTCGACAATCAGCGCGGCGAACCCGAGCCGGTGCTGATGTTCAGCAGCTCCAGCGCCGTAGCCGATGACACCATCGCCGGTAAGGTGCAGGCCTGGCTGCTGCCGGAAAAAGCCGAGGACGATACGCGCCCCTACAACAGCAACGACATCGACGATGCCCTGCTCGCCCGCAGCACCAAGGTCAACCTGACCCACGTGCCCAGCGTCGAACCGTTGAACACCCTGCATGCCTTCAAGTTCAAGGCCCCGGCCGGCCGGGCTATCTATGTGCGCGTGCCCGCCAACCTGGAAGCCATCGGCGGTTATCTGGCGAAGAATCCTACGGCGTCGCTGATCAGCATGCCGGCGTACCCGCGCACATTGCAGTTCCTGTCTGACGGCGCCCTGCTCAGCCTCAACGGCGAAAAACGCCTGGGCTTCATGGCCCGTGGCGTGCCCGGCGCCCATGTGGAAATTGCCCGCCTGCTGCCCAACCAATTGCAGCATCTGGTGGACCAGAGCAGCGGTAGCTTTGCCCGGCCGAATTTCGGCAACGAGTACTTCGACCGCATGGTGGAACGTCAGACGCTGGACATTCCACTGTCGTCCAATGACCCGGCGAAAACCGTCTACGACAACGTCGACCTCAGCCACTACCTCACCGCCAACGGCGGCCGTCGTGGCATTTTTGTACTCAAGCTCAGCCCCCAGGACGAGCCGGTCGAGCGCACCTTCGAGTACGACCGCAGCAGCACCAGCGACCTGCGCTTTATCGTAGTGACCGACCTGGGCATCATCGCCAAGCGCTCCAGCGATGGCAGCCACGATGTGTACGTACAGTCCATCGGCAACGGTTCGCCGGTGGCCGACGCACAGGTCGACATCATCGGCCGCAACGGCTTGCCCGTGAGCAGCGGGCGCACCGATGGCGAAGGCCACGCGCATTTCGCCAAGCTGGATGAATTGCGCCGTGAGAAAACGCCGCTGATGTATGTCGTCACTCGCGGCAATGACCAATCCTTCCTGCCGATTGCCCGTCAGTCCCAGCAACTGGATTTGTCGCGCTTCGATGTAGGCGGTTTGGAAGAAGACGGTGCGGTTGATCGCCTCAGCGCCTACCTGTTTACCGACCGCGGCCTGTACCGCCCTGGCGAGACCGCGCACCTGGGCATGATCGTGCGCAGCGGCAACTGGAAAGGTGCCCTGCAAGGCCTGCCGGTAGAGCTGCAAATCACCGACCCACGCGGCCTGGAAGTGATTCGCCAGCCGCTGAAGCTGTCCGCCAGTGGTTTTGAAACCTTTGATTTCCCCAGCAGCGAAGTCGCCCCCGCCGGGGACTACACCGCGACCTTGCAGTTGATTGGTCAGAAACAGACCCGCACCGACCTGGGCAGCGTCAGCTTCAAGGTCCGCGACTTTGAACCGGACCGCATGAAAGTCAGCCTAAGCCTGCATGACACTCCCGTGCAGGGCTGGATTCCACCCGACCAAGTGGTCGCCAAAGTCACCGCGATGCACCTGTTCGGCGCCCCGGCGGCCGGGCGTCGGGTGACCGCGAAAATGTCCCTGAGCCCAACGCTCGCGGCATTCGAGCGCTATCCCGATTACCGCTTCCGCCTCAACGACTCCCTGGAAGACGCCAGCACCGAAGACCTCGCCGAAACCACCGTGGATGACAACGGCCAGGCTCTGCTCGACCTCAACCTGCAACGCTTCGCCAACAGCACCTATCGCCTGCAGGTCATGACCCAGGTGTTCGAAGCCGAAGGCGGGCGCAACGTGGCGGCGCAAAGTGCCTTGTTGGTGTCGTCTGCGCCTTACCTTGTGGGTGTGAAAAGTCAGGACTCGCTGTCGTACGTCGCCAAGGATGCGCCACGCGAGGTGCAATGGCTGGCCGTGGCGCCGGACCTTTCGCCGCTGGCAGTGGAGGGCCTGACCAGCGAAGTGGTCGAGCACCGCTATGTGTCGGTGCTGGTGAAACAGTCCAACGGCACCTACAAGTACGAGTCGCGCATCAAGAACATCAGCCAGCCGGCATCCAAGCTGGTGATGACCCAGAACGGCGCCAGGCAGAGCCTCAACACCGGCACGCCGGGTGATTACACCCTGCAACTGAAAGACGCCAACGGCAACCTGCTCAACCAGATCGACTACAGCGTGGCCGGGCGCGGCAACACCTCGCGCTCCCTGGAGCGCAACGCCGAACTGCAACTGCGCCTGGATAAGCGCAGCTACGCCACCGGCGACGAGATCGCCATCAGTATCCGTGCGCCGTACACCGGGGCCGGCTTGATTACCATCGAACGGGACAAGGTCTATACCCAGCAGTGGTTCAAGGCTGACAGCACCAACAGCGTGCAACATATCCGCGTGCCTGCGGGGCTTGAAGGCAATGCCTACGTCAACGTGCAGTTTGTGCGGGACATGGGCTCGGCCGAGGTGTACATGAGCCCGCTGTCCTACGGCGTGGTGCCCTTCAGTATCAACCTGGACGCGCGACGCATGGCGCTGAAAGTCGAGGGCCCGGCGAAGGTCGAGCCGGGGCAAATGCTCGACATCAAGGTCAACGCCGACCGCCCGGGCCGCGCCGTGGTGTATGCGGTAGACGAAGGCATCCTGCAAGTGGCGCGCTACCAGACGCCGGACCCGTTGGGTTTCTTCTTCCAGAAGCGCGCGCTGGAAGTCGGCACCAGTCAGATCCTTGACCTGATCCTGCCGGAATTCAGCCGCCTGCTCAGTGGGGCAGCGCCCGGTGGCGATACGGAAGGCGCCCTGGCCAATCACCTCAACCCGTTCAAGCGTAAACATCAGCCGCCCGTGGCGTGGTGGTCCGGGTTGGTGGACCTGCCGGCCGGTGAGACTGTGCTGCATTACCAGGTGCCGGACAGTTTCAACGGCAAGCTGCACCTCTTCGCGGTGGCGGTGGACAGCGACAGCGTGGGTGTCAGTGAGGCCAATACCGAGGTGCGTGGGCCGATCGTGATCACACCGAACGTGCCGGCCTTCGTGGCGCCTGGGGATGTGTTCAATGTCAGCGCCGGGGTGTTCAGCAACCTCGACGCCGCGGCCGACGTGAAGTTTGAGGTGCAAACCAGCGATGGCCTCAAGGTGCAGGGCGACAAGGGCAGCACCTTGGCCCTGCAACCGCGCAAGGAAGGCACCGCCGAGTTCAAGATCAAGGTCGGTGAAACCCTGGGTTCGGCCGACCTGCGCTTTGTCGCGGTACTGCCGGATGGCAAGCGTATCCAGGTGGCGGAAACCACTTCGATCCGCCCCCTGAGTGAGCACCGCGTGGCCTTGAGCCTGGGCCGCTTCGACAGCGCCAGCAAAGAGCTCAAGCCAACCCGCGAGCTGTTCAGCCAACTGCGCGACGTGCAACTGGGCGTCGCCGCCTCGCCGCTGGTGTGGGCCAACGGTCTCAAGCATTACCTGGATGACTACGGCTACGCCTGCACCGAGCAATTGGTGTCCAAGGCCATGCCCGCGCTGATCTGGGGTGGCAACGCCCCTGAAGCCGAGCAGGCCTTCAGCAGCGCGGTGCGCATGTTGCGCCAACGCCAGAACCAGGCCGGCGGCTTTGGTTTGTGGGCGGCCAACCCGGATGTGGCGCCGTACGCCAGCCTGTATGCCACCGACTTCCTGATCGAAGCCAAGGAGCGTGGGTTGCCGGTGCCGGAAGACCTGCTGGTGCGCTCGAACGCGTATCTGACAGACCTCGCCAACGGTCCTAGCGAAGGCCTGTCGGAATTGCGCAACCGTGCCTACGCCAGTTACCTGCTGAGCCGTCAGGGGATTCTGGTGAGCGGTGCCTTGAGTGACATCCGCGAGCGCTACGAGAGCTACTTCAAGGACAGCTGGCAGAACGACCTCGGCGCCGCTTACCTGGCCGCCAGCTACAAGTTGCTCAAGCAGGATCGCCAGGCCGATACGTTGTTCCGCAAGATCCCTTGGCGCGCCCTTGTGGATAAGTGGACCAGCGACGGTATGTACTACGACCCGCTGGTGCACGACGCCGAACACTTGCACCTGCTGGCGCGGCATTTCCCGGAGCTGATGGACGACGTGCCAACGGCGCTGCTGGATAAACTCGGCAAGCGCTTGAACGAGCAGCGCTACAACTCGCTGTCGGCGGCACTGTTGCTGCGGGCCTTGGATAACTATGGCCAGCGTGCGCAAAGCGACATGACGCTCAAGGCCACGGCCTGGTTGGGCGACAAGCAACAACAGTTGCTGGAAATGGCTGGCCAGCCGCCGCGCGCCGCCGTTCCCGGGGCCACGCAAAAACTGGTCATGGAAAAATCCGACGGCCCGGCCGCGTTCTACATGCTCAGCGAAGCCGGTTTCGACAAGGGCGCCAAGCTCAAGCCGATCAACAACGGCCTGGAGATCATCCATGAGTACCTCGACCTCAAGGGCGACCCGGTGAGCAAGGTCGCAGTGGGCGATGAGTTCCTGGTGCGCTTGCGTCTGCGCGCCACCGATCGCGACCAGGTGCAGCAAGTGGCGGTGGTCGACCTGCTGCCGGGTGGCGTCGAGCCTGTGTATAACTTGCCGCCGGAGCCGGAAGCCGCCAGCAGCGAAGAGAGTGAAGGCGAAGAGTCCGAGTATGTGGAAGAAGACAGCCAGGAAGCCGAAGCCTGGCAAGCGCCCATCGGCGAAACCGAGCTGAGCAACTGGCAGCCGGACTACGTGGATGTACGCGATGATCGAGTGGTGTTGTACGGCACTGCACTGCGCGATGTAGGCACCTTCGTGTACCGCGTGCGCGCCACCAATGCCGGTACGTTCAATACGCCACCGGCCTACGCCGAAGGCATGTACGAAACCACCCTGCAAGGGCGCGGCAAAGTAGGCCAGCTTGAAATTACCAAGCCTTAAACGCCTGACGCCGCCGCTGCTGCTAGCGGCGGTGGTGCTGGCGGGGCTGCGCCTGTGGCCCCATGCCCCGCTGGAACAGGCCGTGACCTCGTCACGGCTGGTGCTGGCCGACGACGGCTCGCTGCTGCGCATGACATTGGCGGATGACGGCCAATACCGCTTATGGCTACCGCTGGAGCGGATGTCTCCTTCACTGGTCGAAGCCTTGCTGCTCAAGGAAGACCGCAATTTCTACTGGCACCCGGGGATCAACCCGCCGGCCTTGCTGCGTGCGGCCATGGCCACCTACAGCGGTGGCCAGCGCCAGGGCGGTTCAACGTTGAGCATGCAACTGGCGCGGCGCCTGTGGGATCTGAACACCCGCCAGGTGCCCGGCAAGTTGCAGCAGATGGCCTTGGCGCTGTGGCTGGAAGCGCGCTACAGCAAACACGACATCCTGGAGGCCTACCTGAACCTGGCGCCGATGGGCGGCAATATCGAAGGCGCCGAGGCCGCGAGCCGCATCTACTTTGGCAAGGCAGCCGCGCAGTTGTCGTTGTCCGAAGCGCTGGCGCTGGCGGTGATTCCGCAACAGCCGGGGCGGCGCGCGCGTTTCGGGCCCTCGCTGCAAAATGCGCGGCTGCGCTTGATGGCCGACTGGCGCGAGACTTATCCACAAGACCCGCGTAACGACAGTTTGCTGGACTTGCCGCTGGAGGCGCGTAACCGCCAACAGATCCCGTTTCTAGCGCCGCATTTGAGTGAGCAACTGCTGGCGTCCCAGCCCGGCAATGAGCTGAACAGCACCCTCAACCTGCCGTTGCAGCAACTGCTCGAGCGTCTGATCAGCGGCTTTATCGCCGAACGACGCAGCACCGGCGTGGAGAACGCCACGGCGATCCTGATCGACAGCCGCGACCAGAGCGTCAAGGCGCTGGTGGGTTCGGCGGATTACTTATCCACAGGCATCCACGGTCAGGTCAACGGCGTGCTGTCGCGGCGCTCGCCGGGCTCCACGCTCAAGCCGTTTCTGTATGGATTGGCGTTGGACCAGGGGGTGATCCACCCCATGAGCATCCTCAAGGACTTGCCCAGTAACTTCGGCTACTTCCAGCCGGAAAATTTCGACGGCAGTTTTGTCGGCCCGCTGACGGCGCGCGATGCATTGATCCGTAGTCGCAATATCCCGGCAGTGTGGCTGGCCAGCCAGGTGAAATCGCCGTCCTTGTATGGATTGCTGCAACGCGCCGGCATCAAAGGCCTGCGTGACGAAAGTCATTACGGCCTGGCTCTGGCCCTCGGCGGCGGCGAGATGACCCCGGAGGAACTGGCGCGGTTGTACGTGATGCTGGCCGGTGACGGGCATTTGCGGCCGCTGCGTTATTTGCAGGAGCAGCCGCAATCCACCGGGGCGCAACTGCTCACGCCCCAGGCCGCGTTCATGGTGCGCGACATGCTGCGGCGCAACCCGCGCCCGGATGGCTTGCCCGGCCGCCATTGGCGCACCGCTTGGAAAACCGGCACCTCCTGGGGTTTTCACGATGCCTGGAGCGCCGGCCTGGTCGGCCCCTACGTGCTGGTGGTGTGGGTGGGCAACTTCGACGGCCGGCCGAACCCAGCGTTTATCGGCGCCAAGACCGCCGCGCCGCTGTTCTTCCGCATCGCCGACGCCCTGCCCCTGGCGTTGCCCAACGTGGTGATCAAACCCGACAAGCCGCCCGCCGGGCTGGTACGCATCGACGTCTGCGCCGCCTCCGGCGATTTGCCCAACCGCTGGTGCCCGCAAACCCGCAAGACCTGGTATCTGCCCGGCGTGTCGCCGATTCGCGTGTCGAACCTGCATCGCCCGGTGCTGATCGACACACGCACCGGCAAGGCCGCGTGCCCGCCCTTCGAGGCGCAGTACACCCGTGAAGAAGTCTTCGAATTCTGGCCCAGCGACATACAGCGCCTGTACCGCGCCGCCGGCCTGCCCCGGCGCACGCCGCCCAGCGTGATGAAAAACTGCCAACCCAACCGCATCAGCGACCAGAGCGAAGCGCCGCAGATCCGCTCACCGCTGACCCAAGTGAGCTATCAACTGCGCCTGTCGCAACCCCAGGAAAGCATCCCGCTGAATGCCAACGCGGCCAGCGATGCGGCGACGCTGTACTGGTTCGCCGATCAAACCTTGATCGGCCAGGGCCCGCCGCAGACCACACTGAACTGGCGACCGGGCAAGTCGGGAGAGTATCGGCTGCGGGTCAGCGATGATCAGGGGCGCAGTGCGAGCCGGGGGTTGCGGGTGGAGTTCGTGCCGTGATCAGCGGCTACGTGACAAGCTCGGTGTAGCTGGACTCCCCACCTCCCGTCGCCCCCGACAACCAACCCCATACAAACGCCAGCGTAGTGCGCCCGGCAGCATCAACGCCGACCGTGCCGCGAGACCAGCCGGCCAATAACTCGCCCTGTGTGGTCACGCACTGAAACAGCAACTCGATCGTATCCTCGCCGGTTACACGCCCGACCTGCTGACCGATACGAATCCGCCCGCCTTGGTAGGTGCCCCAGATGGAATCGCCTTCGACTTGATAATGGAACACCGTACCGTCACCGGAGAGGCCCTGGGTGTTGTTTGCGACCGCAAACCGGCGATTGTGCAAACGCTCGCCGATTGGGGAAAGAGGGGTTGGCATCGAGGTCGAATCCTTTCGTCGTGCTGATCCTGGAGACCCGAGGGGCCTCCAGGCTACGCGGGGTTACTCCACCGTCACCGACTTTGCCAGGTTGCGCGGCTGGTCGACGTCGGTGCCTTTGAGCACGGCGACGTAGTACGACAGCAGTTGCAGCGGGATGGTGTAGAGGATCGGCGACAGGATGTCGTGGATGTGTGGGATGTTGATGACGTGGGTGCCTTCGCCGTTGGTCATGCCGGCTTTTTCGTCGGCGAACACCACCAGTTGGCCGCCACGGGCGCGCACTTCCTGCAGGTTGGACTTGAGCTTCTCCAGCAGTTCGTTGTTCGGCGCGACGGTCACCACCGGCATGTCGTCATCCACCAGGGCCAATGGGCCGTGTTTCAGCTCACCGGCTGGGTAGGCTTCAGCGTGGATATAGGAGATTTCCTTGAGCTTGAGGGCGCCTTCCATAGCGACCGGGTATTGCGCGCCACGGCCGAGGAACAGGGTGTGGTTTTTGTCGGCGAACAGTTCGGCGACTTTTTCTACGGTGCTGTCCATGGCCAGGGCTTCGCCCAGACGGGTAGGCAGGCGACGCAGCTCTTCGACCAGGGTGGCTTCGACGCCGGCAGCAAGGGTGCCACGGACTTGGCCGAGGGACAGGGTCAGTAGCAGCAGGCCGACCAACTGGGTGGTGAAGGCTTTGGTCGAAGCCACGCCGATTTCACGACCGGCCTGGGTCAGCAGGGTCAGGTCGGATTCGCGCACCAGGGAGCTGATGCTGACGTTGCAGATCGCCAGGCTGGCGAGGAAGCCCAGTTCCTTGGCATTGCGCAGGGCGGCCAGGGTGTCGGCGGTTTCGCCGGACTGGGAGATGGTCACGAACAGGGTATCGGGCTGCACCACGACCTTGCGGTAGCGGAACTCGCTGGCGACTTCGACCTGGCACGGGATGCCGGCCAGTTCTTCCAGCCAGTAACGGGCGACCATGCCGGCGTGGTAGCTGGTGCCGCAGGCGACGATCTGCACATTGCGCACTTTGGCGAACAGCTCGGCCGCTTGCGGGCCGAACGCGTTGACCAGCACCTGGTGCTGGCTCAGGCGCCCTTCCAGGGTGCGTTGCACCACGGCTGGTTGCTCGTGGATTTCCTTGAGCATGAAATGGCGGAATTCGCCCTTGTCGGCAGCCTCGGCACCGTCGCGGTACTGCACGGCTTCACGCTCGACGGAGTTGCCGTTTACGTCCCAGATCTGCACGCTTTCGCGACGGATGTCGGCAATATCGCCTTCTTCCAGGTACATGAAGCGGTCGGTGACCTGACGCAGGGCCAGTTGGTCGGAAGCGAGGAAGTTTTCCCCCAGACCCAGACCGATCACCAACGGGCTGCCGCTGCGGGCGGCAACGACGCGGTCCGGTTGGCTGGCGCAGACCACGGCCAGACCGTAGGCGCCATGCAGTTCCTTGACCGTAGCCTTGAGGGCGGCGGTCAGGTCGCTGTGGTCCTTGAGTTTGTGGTTGAGCAGGTGGGCGATGACTTCGGTGTCGGTGTCCGAGGTGAACACGTAGCCCAGGCCTTTGAGTTGGTCGCGCAGCACTTCGTGGTTTTCGATGATGCCGTTGTGCACCACGGCCAGGTCGCCGGAGAAATGCGGGTGGGCGTTGCGTTCGCACGGAGCGCCGTGGGTGGCCCAGCGGGTGTGGGCGATACCGAGGCGACCAACCAGCGGCTCGCCGTTCAAGGCTTGTTCCAACTCGCTGACCTTGCCCGGACGGCGCGTGCGCTCCAGCTTGCCGGCGTTGGTGAAGACGGCTACACCGGCGCTGTCATAGCCACGGTATTCCAGGCGCTTGAGGCCTTCGATCAGGATCGGGGTGATGTTGCGTTCAGCGACTGCGCCTACGATGCCACACATGGTGTTTCTCCTAGATGATTGCCGCGCATATCAGCGTAATGCCGCGGGCTTGGATCTGGTCGCGGGCCTCAAGCGGCAGGCGATCATCGGTGATCAGGGTATGGACGCTGCTCCAGGGCAGTTCCAGGTTGGGAATCTTGCGGCCGATCTTGTCGGATTCGACCATCACCACCACTTCACGGGCGACCTCGGCCATCACACGGCTCAGGCCCAGCAGTTCGTTGAAGGTGGTGGTGCCGCGCTGCAAATCGATGCCGTCGGCGCCGATGAACAGCTGATCAAAGTCATAGGACCGCAGCACCTGTTCGGCGACCTGGCCTTGGAACGAGTCCGAGTGCGGGTCCCAGGTGCCGCCGGTCATCAACAGCACGGGCTCGTGTTCCAATTCGCTCAAGGCGCTGGCCACGTGCAGGGAGTTGGTCATCACCACCAGGCCGGGCTGGTGGCCCAGTTCAGGGATCATCGCGGCGGTGGTGCTACCGCTGTCGATGATGATGCGTGCGTGTTCACGCAGGCGCATCACGGCGGCGCGGGCGATGGCGCGCTTGTACACCGAAATGGGCTGGGCGGCATCGCCTACCAGTTCCTGGGGCATGGTGATGGCACCACCGTAGCGACGCAGCAACAGGCCGTTGCTTTCGAGAGCGGCCAGGTCCTTGCGGATGGTCACTTCCGACGTTTCGAAATGCTTGGCCAATGCGTCCACGCTGACTTCGCCCTGTTCATTGAGCAAAGCCAGGATATTGTGGCGGCGTTGGGGTGTATTTCGTTTCGACATGGTGATGATAAGTTTCGTTTCGAAAGATAACGAAGGCAATCAAAACCTATTGGCGAAAGATCGTCAAGCGGGGCGTGGTAAATTTCTGGAAAAATCCCCAATCAAATGTGGGAGCTGGCTTGCCTGCGATAGCGGTGTATCAGTTTGCACATCAGTGACTGATAGACCGCTATCGCAGGCAAGCCAGCTCCCACGGGGATCGCATTGGCCACGTGAGCTGTGGATAACTCAGCTCTTTTTGATTTTGACCGGGCGCTTCCAGCCATCGATGTTGCGTTGGCGAGCGCGGGCGACGCCCAGCTGCAAGTTATCCACATCCTGGTTGATGGTGGAGCCGGCCGCGGTGGTGGCGCCATCGCCAACTCTCACCGGGGCAACCAACGAGTTGTTGGAACCAATGAACACGTCTTCGCCCAACACAGTCTGGTGCTTGTTGGCGCCATCGTAGTTGCAGGTGATGGTGCCCGCGCCAATGTTGGTGCGCGCGCCGATCACGGCATCGCCCAGGTAAGTCAGGTGACCGGCCTTGGCGCCCTCGCCCAGGTGGGCGTTTTTCAGTTCGACGAAGTTACCCACATGGGCCTTGGCCTCCAACACGCTGCCCGGACGCAAGCGTGCGAACGGGCCGGCATCGCTGCCCTCACCCATCACGGCACCTTCCAGGTGGCTGTTGGCCTTGATCACCACGCCTTTGCGCAGGGTGCTGTCCTTGATGACGCAGTTGGGGCCGATGATCACGTCGTCTTCGATGATTACGCGGCCTTCGAGGATCACGTTGATGTCGATCAGCACATCGCGGCCCACGGTGACTTCACCACGCACATCGAAGCGCGCCGGGTCGCGCAGGGTCACGCCCTGGGCCATCAGGCGGCGGCCTTCGCGCAGTTGGTAGTGACGCTCCAGTTCAGCGAGTTGCTTGCGGTCGTTGGCGCCCTGCACTTCCATCGGGTCGTGGGGTTGCTCGGTGGCGACCAGCAGACCATCACTCACGGCCATCTCGATGACGTCGGTGAGGTAGTACTCGCCCTGGGCGTTGTTGTTGGACAGGCGGCTCATCCAGTCGGCGAGCTTATTGCCAGGCACCGCCATGATTCCGGTATTGCCTTCGGTGATGGCGCGCTGGGCTTCGCTGGCGTCTTTATGCTCGACGATGGCCGCGACCTTGCCGTCAGCGTTGCGCACGATACGGCCGTAGCCGGTGGGATCAGCCAGTTCGACTGTGAGCAGGCCCATTTGGCCGGGTACCACGTGCTTGAGCAGGCGTTGCAGGGTTTCCACTTCGATCAGGGGCACGTCGCCGTAGAGGATCAGCACGGTGTCGGCCGTGATGAACGGCACGGCTTGCGCGGTGGCGTGGCCGGTGCCGAGTTGCTTGTCTTGCAATACGAAATTCAGGTCGTCCGCAGCCAGGCGTTCACGTACCACATCGGCACCGTGGCCGATGACCACGTGAATACGCTGCGGATCAAGTTGCCGGGCGCTGTGGATAACATGGCCAAGCATGGAGTTACCGGCAACCGGGTGCAGCACCTTGGGCAGTGCCGAACGCATGCGGGTGCCCTGGCCTGCGGCGAGAATGACAATTTCAAGAGACATGAATGGCTACCAATCCTGGGCGGTCCGGCGTCAGACCAAAGAAGTGTTTTGCAAAAAAAGAAAAAGGGTAGCCGAGGCTACCCTTTTTAATCAAATCACACATGAAGCATGACGGCTGGGCCGCTTACTTCTTGCGGATCTGCTGGAGCGTGCGCAGCTGGGCTGCAGCCTCGGCCAGACGTACAGCAGCAGCGCTGTAGTCGAAGTCCGCACCCTTTTCATTCAGGGCCTTCTCAGCAGCCTTGACGGCTTCCTGAGCGGAGGCTTCATCCAGGTCGCCAGCACGTTGCACGGTGTCGGCAAGTACCTTGACCATGTTCGGCTGAACCTCGAGGAAACCACCGGAGATGTAGAACACCTCCTTTTCCCCGCCTTGCTTGGTCAGAGTGATCGGACCTGGCTTCAAGCTGGTGATCAACGGCGCGTGACCCATGGCAATACCAAGGTCACCGAGTTCGCCGTGTGCAATCACCATCTCTACCAGACCGGAGAAGATTTCCCCTTCCGCGCTGACGATATCGCAATGGACTGTCATAGCCATCTGATTGCCTCAACCTGATGAGCGCCCGTTTCCGGGCGCTTGGATTACAGTTTCTTGGCTTTCTCGATCGCTTCTTCGATGCCGCCGACCATGTAGAACGCTTGTTCTGGCAGGTGGTCGTAGTCACCGTTGAGGATGCCTTTGAAGCCAGCAATGGTGTCTTTCAGGGAAACGTATTTACCCGAGGCACCGGTGAAGACTTCAGCCACGAAGAACGGCTGCGACAAGAAGCGCTGGATCTTACGAGCACGGTTTACCAACTGCTTGTCGGCTTCCGACAGCTCGTCCATACCCAGGATCGCAATGATGTCCTTCAGTTCTTTGTAACGCTGCAGCACGTACTGAACGCCGCGAGCGGTGTCGTAGTGCTCCTGGCCGATCACGTTCGGGTCCAGCTGGCGCGAAGTCGAGTCGAGTGGATCGACCGCTGGGTAGATACCCAGGGAAGCGATGTCACGGGACAGAACGACGGTGGCGTCCAAGTGGGCGAAGGTGGTCGCTGGCGACGGGTCGGTCAAGTCATCCGCAGGTACGTATACCGCTTGGATCGAAGTGATCGAACCTTCCTTGGTCGAAGTGATACGTTCTTGCAGAACGCCCATCTCTTCAGCCAGGGTCGGCTGGTAACCTACTGCCGAAGGCATACGGCCCAGCAGTGCGGATACTTCAGTACCGGCCAGGGTGTAACGGTAGATGTTGTCGACGAACAGCAGAACGTCGTTACCTTCGTCACGGAACTTCTCGGCCATGGTCAGGCCAGTCAGTGCTACGCGCAGACGGTTTCCCGGCGGCTCGTTCATCTGACCGTAAACCAGTGCCACTTTGTCCAGAACGTTGGAGTCCTTCATCTCGTGGTAGAAGTCGTTACCCTCACGAGTACGCTCACCCACACCGGCGAACACGGAATAACCGCTGTGCTCGATGGCGATGTTACGGATCAGTTCCATCATGTTTACGGTCTTGCCTACACCGGCACCACCGAACAGACCGACTTTACCGCCCTTGGCGAACGGGCAAACCAGGTCGATAACCTTGATGCCGGTTTCCAGCAGGTCGTTGCCGCCAGCTTGTTCGGCGAACGAAGGTGCTGGACGGTGAATGCCCCAGCGCTCTTCGGTGTCGATCGGGCCAGCTTCGTCGATTGGGTTGCCCAGTACGTCCATGATCCGGCCCAGGGTCGCTTTACCGACCGGTACGGAGATGGCTGCGCCAGAGTCGATAACGTCCAGACCGCGCTTCAAGCCTTCGGTGGAGCCCATCGCAATGGTACGAACTACGCCGTCGCCCAGCTGTTGCTGAACTTCCAGAGTAGTTTCCGCGCCTTGTACTTTCAGCGCGTTGTAGATGCTCGGTACGCTGTCGCGTGGAAATTCCACGTCGATAACGGCGCCGATGATTTGAACGATACGTCCGCTACTCATAGCTGGATCCTCTGAATATTTGAACCGTTAAACCGCGGCAGCGCCGCCGACGATTTCCGAGATCTCTTGGGTGATCGCAGCCTGACGCGCCTTGTTGTAGATCAGCTGCAAATCGCTGATCAGATCACCGGCGTTGTCGGTAGCGTTTTTCATCGCGATCATCCGCGCCGCTTGTTCAGCTGCGTTGTTCTCGACCACCGCCTGGTACACCTGCGACTCCACGTAGCGCACCATCAAGCCGTCAAGCAGCTCTTTGGCGTCTGGTTCGTAGAGGTAGTCCCAGTGGTGCTTGAGTTCCTGATCCGGAGTCGCCACCAGTGGAATCAATTGCTCCACGGTTGGCTGCTGGGTCATGGTGTTGATGAACTTGTTGGATACCACGGAGAGGCGGTCAATCCGGCCTTCCAGGTACGCATCCAGCATCACCTTCACACTGCCGATCAAATCATTGATCGACGGCTCTTCACCCAGGTGGCTGATAGCTGCTACGACGTTGCCGCCGAAGTTACGGAAAAAGGCCGCACCCTTGCTACCAACAACACACAGATCGATCTCGACGCCGTTTTCGCGGTTTACCGCCATGTCCTTGACCAGGGCCTTGAACAGGTTGGTATTCAAACCACCGCACAAACCACGGTCACTGCTCACAACCACATAACCGACGCGCTTAACTTCGCGGTCGATCATGAACGGGTGGCGGTATTCCGGGTTGGCGTTGGCCAGATGCCCAATTACCTGGCGGATACGCTCCGCATAAGGACGGCTAGCAGCCATGCGCATTTGTGCCTTGCGCATTTTGCTGACCGCCACTTTTTCCATGGCGCTGGTAATTTTTTGCGTGCTTTTGATGCTCGCAATCTTACTGCGAATCTCTTTTGCGCCTGCCATGTAACACCTATCAGGTTAGCAAGCGGGAGCCTTGCGGCTCCCGCTGCGGCTTACCAGGTTTGGGTGGCCTTGAACTTCTCGATACCGGCTTTCATGCCAGCGTCGATATCGTCATTGAAGTCACCCTTCACGTTGATCTTCGCCATCAGTTCGGCGTGATCGCGGTTGAAGTAAGCAATCAGCGCTTGTTCAAAGCTGCCGACCTTGGCGATTTCAACGTCGGTCAGGAACCCACGCTCAGCGGCATACAGCGACAACGCCATGTCAGCGATCGACATTGGGGCGTATTGCTTCTGCTTCATCAGCTCGGTAACGCGCTGACCATGCTCAAGTTGCTTACGGGTCGCTTCGTCCAGGTCAGAAGCGAACTGGGCGAATGCCGCCAGTTCACGGTACTGAGCCAGAGCGGTACGGATACCACCGGAGAGCTTCTTGATGATCTTGGTCTGAGCGGCACCACCCACACGGGATACCGAAACACCGGCGTTCACTGCAGGGCGGATGCCCGAGTTGAACATGGCCGATTCCAGGAAGATCTGACCGTCGGTGATGGAAATCACGTTGGTCGGAACGAACGCGGAAACGTCGCCAGCCTGGGTTTCGATGATCGGCAGTGCGGTCAGGGAACCGGTTTTGCCGGTCACTGCGCCGTTGGTGAACTTCTCTACGTACTCTTCCGAAACGCGGGATGCGCGCTCCAGCAGACGGGAGTGGAGATAGAACACGTCGCCTGGGTAGGCTTCACGGCCTGGTGGACGGCGCAGCAGCAGGGAAATCTGGCGGTAAGCCACTGCTTGCTTGGACAGATCGTCATAAACGATCAGCGCGTCTTCACCGCGGTCGCGGAAGTATTCACCCATGGTGCAACCGGAGTACGGTGCCAGGAATTGCAGCGCAGGAGATTCCGAAGCACTGGCAGCCACGATGATCGTGTTGGCCAGGGCGCCGTTTTCTTCCAGCTTGCGAACCACGTTGGCGATGGTCGATTGCTTCTGACCGATGGCTACGTAGACGCAGAAAATGCCGCTGTTCTTCTGGTTGATGATCGCGTCGATCGCCAGGGCGGTCTTACCGATCTGACGGTCACCGATGATCAGCTCACGCTGGCCACGGCCGACTGGGATCATGGCATCGACAGCCTTGTAGCCAGTCTGTACAGGCTGGTCTACCGACTTACGCCAGATCACGCCTGGAGCAACTTTCTCGACCGCGTCGGTCTCGGTGTTGCCCAGTGGACCTTTACCGTCAACAGGGTTACCCAGTGCGTCGACTACGCGACCCAGCAGTTCCTTACCAACCGGAACTTCCAGGATGCGGCCAGTGCACTTGGCGCTCATGCCTTCAGCCAGACTGGTGTACGCGCCCAATACAACGGCACCTACGGAGTCTTGCTCCAGGTTGAGGGCCATACCGTAGACGCCGCCCGGAAACTCGATCATCTCGCCGTACATTACGTCGGCCAGACCGTGAATCCGCACGATGCCGTCAGATACGCTGACGACAGTGCCTTCGTTACGGGCTTGGGAGGTCACATCGAGCTTGTCGATGCGGCCCTTGATAATTTCACTTATTTCGGAAGGATTGAGTTGCTGCATTGCTCTGCTGCCCCTTCAAACTCAAGATTTCAATGCTTCGGCAAGATTCGCGAGTTTGCCGCGAATCGAGCCATCGATAACCAGGTCGCCGGCGCGAATGACAACACCCCCAATGAGGGATGGGTCTTCCGCAACTTGCAGGCGCACTTCCCGGTCGAGTCGTGCACTGAGAACCTTGGCGAGTTTGTCTTGCTGTTCTTGGTTCAATGCAAAAGCACTGGTCACTTCAACGTCTACCGATTTCTCTTGCTCGGCCTTGTACAGGTCGAACAGAGCGGCAATCTCCGGCAGAAGCAGGAGACGGTCGTTTTCGGCAATGACGTTGATGAAGTTCTGTGCCTTCACATCAAACTTGTCGCCGCACACTTCAATAAAAGTGGCGGCCTTGTCTGCGCTCGTCAGTCGCGGGGCCTTGAGCACGCGCTGCATGGTGTCGTCTTGCGACACTGCTGCAGCCAGGCCGAGCATGGCTGACCAAGAGGCCAGCTGCTGGTGGGCCTGGGCGTGCTCGAAGGCTGCCTTAGCGTAAGGTCGGGCCAACGTGGTCAATTCTGCCATGATCGCCCTCGCTTAAATTTCAGCAGCCAGTTTGTTAACCAGCTCCGCGTGCGCGTTTTGATCGATTGTGGCACCCAGGATCTTCTCAGCACCGCCAACGGCCAGAGCACCCAGTTGGGCACGCAGCGCGTCTTTGACACCGTTCAGTTCCTGCTCGATCTCGGCCTGAGCCTGAACCTTCACACGGTCAGCGTCGATACGGGCTTTTTCAACAGCCTCTTCAACGATCTGGTTACCGCGTTTCTTGGCTTGCTCAATGATTTCGGCTGCTTGAGCTTTCGCTTCGCGCAGTTGTTGACCCGCTTTATCTTGGGCCAACTCCAGGTCGCGAGCTGCTCGTGCTGCAGCGTCCAGCCCATCCGCGATCTTCTTCTGACGTTCGTGCAGAGCTGCGATGACCGGAGGCCATACGAACTTCATGCAGAAAACGACAAAAATCAAGAACGCTAAGGACTGACCAATAATGGTTGCATTAATGTTCACGCCAATACCTCGCTCATTCGTTGCACAACACACCAATCACTCGAAAAGACGAGTGATTAACCGGCGAGTTGACCAACGAAAGGGTTCGCGAAGGTGAAGAACAGAGCGATACCAACACCGATCATGGTCACGGCGTCGAGCAGACCGGCGACGATGAACATTTTAACTTGCAGCATTGGAACCATTTCTGGCTGACGCGCTGCGCCTTCCAGGAATTTGCCGCCCAGCAGGCCGAAACCAATGGCAGTACCCAGGGCGCCCAGGCCGATCAACAGTGCAACAGCGATAGCGGTTAGACCAACTACAGTTTCCATCTTTCCTCCCGACTTTTACGTCGTATGGTTTAGGTTTTTTAGATTTTAAAGCGGTAAAACAAATCGTTTCATAGCCCGGTAGGGCCTACCTTCCCGTTTTACCGGGAAGGACATCAGACTAGTCGAGACTGGTCTTAATGGTTCTCTTCGTGCGCCATCGACAGGTAGACGATGGTCAGCATCATGAAGATGAAGGCCTGCAGGGTGATGATCAGGATGTGGAACACAGCCCACGCCCACTGCAGAACAATGCCCAGGCCGCTAAGCCAGAGCAGGCCGCTGCCGAACATCACAGCGATCAGAATGAACACCAGCTCGCCGGCATACATGTTGCCGAACAGTCGCAGAGCCAGGGAAATAGGCTTGGCAACCAGAGTCACGAATTCCAGCAGGAAGTTCACCGGGATCAGCAGCGCTTGAACGAAGATGTTCTTGCTGCCGAACGGGTGCAGGGTCAGTTCGCCGATGAAGCCGCCGATGCCCTTGATCTTGATGCTGTAGAAAATGATCAACGCGAATACCGACAGGGCCATGCCCAGGGTAGCGTTAGGGTCCGTGGTGGAAACCGCACGGAAAGGAATGTGGTGATCGCCGGAGATCAGGATGGCCAGCTGAGGAATCCAGTCGACCGGGATCAGGTCGACGGCGTTCATCAGGAACACCCAGACGAAGATGGTCAGCGCCAGCGGTGCAATCACCGGGCTACGGCCATGGAAGCTGTCTTTCACGCTGCCATCGACGAATTCGACCAATACTTCAACGAAGTTCTGCAAAGCACCTGGCTGACCGGAAGTCGCCTTCTTTGCCGCCATGCGGAAAATGAAGACGAAGATCAGACCCAATGCGACCGACCAACCCAGAGTGTCCAGGTGGAAAGCCCAGAAGCCCATTTCTTTGGCCTCTGCTGCGGAGTGGGCAAAGCCCCAGCCGCCATTAGGAAGCTGACCGAAGGTCAGGTTCTGCAAGTGGTGCTGGATATAGCCCGAAGCGGTTGTTTCTGCCATGGTTGCCTCAAACGCCCTAAGGTTTCGAAAGTCTTGTTTTCATTAGCAGGGGAGCGAACCAGCTGACCAGTTGGGTCAACACGAAGACGCCGAATACAGCCAGCGGCGCCAATGGCTTCACACCTGCAAAGGTCAGTGCAAACAGCACTGCCGTCAAAATCAGTTTCCCTGCTTCGCCGGCATAAAATGACCGGACGATCGCCTGGGCTGCTCGGGCGCCGGAAAACCGAAAGGCCCTGTGAGCAAAATACATATTGGGCAGCAAGGCTATCAGGCCTCCGCAGAGTCCTGAATATCCGGCTACGACTCCATGCCAGTACCAAAGCGCCAAAGCGGCGATCAGCAAAATGACAAATTGAGCCAATAAAACCGGAAATACGGCCAAGCGATGGAACGGCAACGTGTTTGGCGTGCGGGTTTCCATCACTCTTGCTCCTCAATGGTCGGCTGCCGGAAATCAATAACTTGGCATAATTTGTGCCGACAAAATGCGCGCAGAGTATAGGGGCGGTTCTGCCCCTATTCAACTGTCGGGTAGTGATTTCCGATCACACGCTACATAAGCAAATGTTTCAGCGGATGTGGGCAAGGACGCCCTGAAGCTCATCGAGAGAGTTATAGCCGATGACCAATTGGCCTTTGCCCTTCTTGCCGTGGCGAATTTGCACCGCAGAGCCCAGCCGCTCGGCCAGGCGCTGTTCAAGACGGGCAATATCCGGATCAGGTTTGGCCGTTTCGACCGGTGCAGGTTTGCCACTCAACCACTGGCGAACCAGGGCCTCGGTCTGACGAACGGTGAGCCCTCGTGCGACAACGTGTCGCGCCCCTTCAACCTGTTGATTTTCGGGCAAACCGAGCAAAGCGCGGGCATGCCCCATTTCCAGGTCGCCATGGGACAGCATGGTCTTGATGACTTCCGGCAGCGCGATCAGGCGCAGCAAGTTGGACACGGTCACGCGGGACTTGCCCACGGCCTCGGCCACTTGTTGCTGGGTCAGCTGGAATTCCTGCTGCAAACGCTGCAACGCGATCGCTTCTTCGATCGGGTTGAGGTCTTCACGCTGGATGTTCTCGATCAAGGCCATGGCGATAGCGGTTTCATCCGGCACATCGCGGACCATCGCCGGGATGGTCTCCTTGCCGGCCTGCTGGCTGGCACGCCAGCGGCGTTCACCGGCAATGATTTCAAAACGTCCGCCACCGATCGGGCGGACCACGATCGGCTGCATCACGCCCTGGGCCTTGATCGAATTGGCCAGTTCTTCCAGCGCCTGGGGGTCCATGTCCCGGCGTGGCTGGTATTTGCCGCGCTGGATCAGGTCCAGGGGCAGGTGCTGCAGCTCGCGCTCGTCGGCCTGCACCGCTTGTTCTTCAAGCGATGTGACGGTCGGACCACTCAACAGTGCATCCAGTCCACGTCCGAGACCTCGTTTCTTGACGGCCATGGGGATTCCTTAAGTTGGCTGGGCTGCAGCGGTGCGTGAGTTGCGGCGTTGACGACGAACCATCTCGCCGGCCAGGGCCAGGTAGGCAATGGCGCCACGCGAGGATTTGTCGTACGCCAGCGCGGGCATGCCGTAGCTTGGCGCTTCGGCCAGACGGATGTTGCGCGGGATAACTGTGTCGTAGAGCTGGTCGCCAAAGTGTTCCTTGAGCTGCGCCGACACATCGTTCATCAGGCTCAGGCGCGGATCGAACATCGTGCGCAGCAGACCTTCGATCTGCAGGTTCGGGTTGAGCAACTCAGCGATACGCTTGATGTTATCCACAAGGTCGCTCAAGCCTTCCAGCGCGTAGTACTCGCACTGCATGGGGATAATCACCCCATCGGCGGCCACCAGTGCGTTCAGCGTGAGCATCGACAGCGACGGTGGGCAGTCGATCAAGATGTAATCGTAATTCTCGCGGATCGGCGCCAGGGCGCTGCGCAGACGGCTTTCTTTCATCTGCATTTCCAGCAGCACCACTTCCGCCGCGGTCAAGTCGCGGTTGGCCGGCAGCAGTTGATAACCGCCGTGTTCGGAAAAGTGCATGGCCTGGGCCAGGTCGCACTCGCCGATCAGCAAGTCATAGACCGAGTTTTCCAGGCCGTGTTTATCCACACCGCTACCCATGGTGGCGTTGCCCTGTGGATCGAGATCGATCAACAGCACCCGGCGCTTGGTGGCGACCAGGGATGCTGCGAGGTTGATGCAGGTGGTGGTTTTGCCCACGCCACCTTTCTGGTTCGCTATCGCGAATACCTTAGCCATTCTTGCTTGTGTTCCCAATCATGCCGTGCGGCGCAGTATCAGCAGATGGCGTTGGCCTTGGCAACCGGGTACGGCCAAGGCGTGTTCGCTATCGAGGTGGAAGTCTGCCGGCAATGCTAACAGCTCGTCGCTTGGATGGACGCCCTTCATTGCCAGCCAGCGGGTGTCACGGTCGCCCAGGTGGCGAGTCCAGTTGCTGAAGTTGTCCATGCTGCTGAAGGCCCGGGAAACAATTCCGTTGAAAGGCTGTTCAGGCGTGAAGGCTTCGACGCGACTGTGGATAACTTGCAGGTTATCCAGCTTGAGTTCGAGTTTGACCTGGGTCAGGAAGCGGGTTTTCTTGCCGTTGCTGTCCAGGCAGGTCACTTGCGACTCGGGAAACAGGATGGCCAGGGGAATGCCCGGCATGCCGCCGCCACTGCCGACGTCGAGCCAGCGGCCGTTTTCGATAAACGGCATCACACTCAAGCTGTCGAGCAAATGACGCGAAACCATTTCGTCCGGATCGCGCACTGCGGTCAGGTTGTAAGCCTTGTTCCATTTGATCAACAGGGCCAGGTAGCCCAACAGCAATTCGTGCTGGGCCGGGGTCAGGTCGACACCCAGCTGGCGCGCACCTGTGGATAACTCTTCGGCATGTTGCGAGGTGACAGACGAACTCAAGCGCTTTGCTCCAACTGACGGCCCGCGCCGCGTTTTTTCAAATGAATCATCAACAGCGAAATGGCTGCCGGGGTCACACCGGGGATACGCGAAGCCTGGCCCAGGGTTTCCGGGCGAGTTATCCCCAGCTTGCTTTGGATTTCTTTCGACAGCCCGGAAATCCCGGTGTAGTCGATGTCCACAGGTAGCTTGGTATCTTCGCTGGCGCGCAGACGAGCGATTTCGTCCTGCTGACGGTCAATGTAACCGGCGTATTTGGTCTTGATCTCGACTTGCTCGGCGACCTGTGGATCTTCTGCGCCACCGCCCGTCACTTCGACCAGACCAGCGTAGTCGATTTCCGGACGGGAAAGCAGGTTCAGCAGGTTGTACTCGTGGGTCAGCGGCGTGCCGAATTTTTCGGCAATTGCGTCGCCCTGCTCGGTACCCGGGCGAACCCAGGTACTTTTCAGACGCTGTTCTTCCAGCGCAATGCTTTCGCGTTTTTTGCAGAAGGCTTCCCAACGCGCGTCATCGACCAGGCCCAGCTCGCGACCTTTTTCGGTCAGGCGTAGGTCGGCGTTGTCTTCGCGCAGGATCAGACGGTATTCCGCCCGGGACGTGAACATCCGGTACGGTTCCTGGGTACCGAGGGTAATCAGGTCGTCAACCAGCACGCCGATGTATGCCTCATCGCGACGCGGGCACCAGCTGTCTTTGCCCTGCGCGCGCAGCGCAGCGTTGGTTCCGGCCAGCAAACCCTGGGCGCCGGCTTCTTCGTAACCGGTGGTGCCGTTGATTTGGCCGGCGAAGAACAGGCCGCCGATGACTTTGGTTTCGAGGCTGTACTTGAGGTCACGCGGGTCGAAGTAGTCGTACTCGATGGCGTAGCCCGGACGCACGATGTGTGCGTTTTCCATGCCGCGAATCGATTGCACGATCTGGATCTGCACGTCGAAAGGCAGCGAAGTGGAAATGCCGTTCGGGTAAAGCTCGTGGGTAGTCAAACCTTCGGGCTCGATGAAGACCTGATGGCTTTCCTTGTCGGCAAAGCGGTGGATCTTGTCTTCGATCGACGGGCAATAACGCGGGCCGATGCCTTCGATCACCCCGGAATACATCGGCGAACGGTCGAGGTTCGCAGCAATGATTTCGTGGGTACGGGCATTGGTATGGGTAATCCAGCAGCTCACCTGTTTCGGATGCTGCTCTTTGGAGCCCATGAACGACATCACAGGTATCGGCGTATCACCGGCTTGTTCGGTCATCACCGAGAAATCCACAGAACGCCCGTCGATACGCGGCGGGGTCCCGGTTTTCAGGCGACCGACACGCAGCGGCAATTCACGCAGGCGTTTTGCCAGGGCAATCGACGGCGGATCACCGGCGCGACCACCGGAATAGTTCTGCATACCGATGTGGATAAGTCCGCCCAGGAACGTACCAGTGGTCAACACCACGGATTCTGCGAAGAAACGTAGGCCCATCTGGGTGACAACACCGCGCACCTGGTCCTGCTCGACGATCAGGTCGTCCGCGGCCTGTTGAAATATCCACAGGTTCGCCTGGTTCTCCAGGGTTTCGCGCACAGCCGCCTTGTACAGGATGCGGTCGGCTTGTGCCCGGGTAGCACGCACTGCCGGGCCTTTGCGGCTGTTGAGCACGCGAAATTGAATACCACCCTTGTCGGTAGCCATGGCCATCACGCCGCCGAGGGCGTCGATTTCTTTGACCAAGTGGCTTTTGCCGATCCCGCCAATGGCGGGGTTGCAACTCATGGCACCGAGGGTTTCCACGTTGTGCGTAAGCAACAGGGTTTTTACGCCCATACGTGCTGACGCCAGTGCTGCCTCGGTACCGGCATGACCGCCGCCGATGACGATCACTTCAAAACGGGAAGGGAAATCCACCACGCACCTCGTGCCTGCTTATGTAGGTAATCAGGAATTGTCTGTTGAAAGAGATTTAGAGCTTTGGCGGCAAGTATAGGGACTTAGCCCTTCCTAAAGAACCCTTTGCACAAAATTTAACCAGCTGTGGATGAATCACAGACAATAGAAATTAAAAGAGAGAAATTTATTAAATCTTTGTTTTTATGTTTATTTCTACTGAGCCACATTTCTGTGGATAGATCTCTACAGGCCTTTATTTACTTTGTGTACAGCGATTCAAAAGTCTGTGGTCATGTGCCAATGAGGCCGTTGGATAAGTGCTTTAAGCCTGTGGATTAAACAGGTGGTTATCCACAGATGGGTTTATCTTCAGTTTTCAGGCCCTGTTATCAACTGGGCACAGGGGCGGTTATTCACAGGGCTTAATCCACAGAAACAGACGAATCGCGGCATATTTGGCGCATGGGGAAGCCACCGAAATCTTTCGATTCGATGAGAGTTCTGGAAAAAGAGACCTATTGTGAGAAACCATAGTGCAGTTAATAATAGCGATTATCATTAACCTGTCCTGTCGCGCCCTATGTCCCCTCCTTCACACATGGCCGCCGTCCAACACATCTACGAGCAGCACCACTCGTGGTTGCATGGATGGCTCAAAGGCAAATTGCATAACGCCTGCGATGCGGCCGACGTGGCACACGATACGTTCGTGCGTATTCTGGGTGGACGGCATGCGGCACAGATCCTGGAGCCGCGAGACTATCTGGCGACCATCGCACGGGGCTTGGTGATCGATCGTTATCGCCGCCACGCCATCGAACAGGCCTACAAACAAAGCCTGGCCGAACGCCCTGAAACCTTCGCAATCAGTGAAGAAGACAAGGCAATCATCATCGAAACCCTGGTGGCTGTGGATAAAGCCCTGTCTGGCCTGGGGGAGCGAGCACGTCGGATTTTCATGCTGTCACAAATACAGGGCCTGACTTATCAACAGATCGCCGATCAACTGCAGGTTTCCCTGACCACTGTGAAAAAGCACATGATCCGTGCGCTGACCGAGTGCGCGCTGATCATGGCCAGCCTCTGATGTCCGCCCCCGACCGCAAAGCCTTCGAGGCAGCCGCCAGTTGGTATGTGCAGTTTCAGGCACAGCCGCCGACCCCTAGTGAACGACATGCCTGGCAACAATGGCTCAATGGCGATCCTTCCCACCAGGCCGCGTGGAACCAGATGGAACGGTTACAACGCAGCCTCGGTGCCCTGCCCCAGGACGTTAGCCACCGCGCATTGTCGACCCTCGAACAACGGCGACAGGTGCTCAAGTGGATGCTGGTACTTGGCGGTACGGGGTATGTCGGCTGGAACGTTCAGCAACACACTGACCTGCGGAATATCTGGGCCGACTACCGTACGACCGTGGGCGGCCGGCGGCGTATCGAACTGGCTGACGGCACACGGATCGATCTCAATACCAGCACCGCCATTGATGTGGCATTCGATGGGCGCCAGCGTTTGATTCGCCTGCGCGAAGGTGAAGTACTTATCAACACCGGCAAGTCGGGTGGGCAGACACCGTTCTATGTTGAAACCCGCCAAGGACGGGTGCAGGCATTGGGGACGCGATTTACCGTGCGCCAACTGGCGGGCTCCACACGAGTCGGTGTGCTGGAGGACAAGGTGAACATCTCGCCTGCGGATCAGCCTGAACACAGTCGATTACTTGGCGCCGGCGAAAGCGCTGACTTCGATCGACAAAATGTCGGACCCAACCAACGCTATCTTCGTGCACAGACCGCTTGGGTCGACGGCCAGTTGGTCGTCTTGGACGCACGGCTCGGTGACGTCATCGACGAACTCGCCCGCTATCGATCCGGTGTCATCAGATGCGATTTGGCCTCGCAACACCTGCGCGTTTCCGGGGCTTTCCGACTGGATGCCACCGACGCAGTGCTGGCTAACCTGCAGGCGACATTGCCGATCCAAGTGAAGTACTTCACCCGTTATTGGGTGTCGGTGCAGCGAATCGGCTGACTGAAAAATAATCCACAAGGGGGTTATCTTTTTTCAATCTGTCGCGGCCCTACAGGTAATTACGACGCAACCTTCAGGGCTTACCCACACATGCGCCTTCCTACCCAGCTTCGCCAGCGACTGTCCCGCCACGGCTTTTCATGCGGTTTACTGTTAAGTACTGCCAGTGCCGTCGGTGTTTTCCTGCCTACCTGTGTGATGGCCGCGAGCGCGACGCAGCACTACAGCATTGCCGCTGGCCCGCTGGATAACGTCTTGAGCCAATTTGCCGCCAGGGCCAATGTCATTCTCTCTTTCTCCCCGCAACAGACTGCGCATTTGCGCAGCCCTGGATTGGATGGGGATTACTCAACAGAACAGGGTTTTGCACTGTTACTCCGCGAATCTGGCCTACAGGCCGTCGCGCAGGCGCCTGACAGTTATGTATTACAAGCCGCGCCGACCGGGGAATTGACGTTGGCGCCTACCACCGTCAGTACTTATCAACAGGGTGGTTTTTATCAGGAGATTGCCGGAGACGTCGGTTACAAAGCGCAAAACAGTCGAATTGGCACCAAGACCAGTACGCCTCTGTCAGAAACGCCGCGTTCTGTATCGGTGGTCACCGGCCAACGTATCAAGGACCAGAAATCCCAGACCCTGACTGAAGTCCTCGGTTATGTACCCGGTATCTTCGCGCCGCCCTTTGCCGCAGGCGATGGTCTGGCGGGTGACCTGTTCTTCATTCGCGGGTTTAACGCCACCGATTACGGCTACGGCTTGCTGCGCGATGGCCTGCGCGTACAAGGCAATCGGTACGACACCACCAGCGAGCCCTATGGCCTGGAGCGTGTGGAAATCTTCCGGGGGCCCTCTTCCCTGCTCTACGGCGAAAACGCCCCCGGCGGCCTGGTGAATCTGGTGAGCAAACATCCAACCGCCACGCCACAGGGTGAGGTGCAACTGGGTTACGGTTCGAATAACCGCCGCCAATTGGGTGTGGATATTTCCGGCCCACTCACTGACGCCGGCAATATCCTGGGGCGCGTGGTGATGCTTGGTCGCAAGTCCGACACCCAGACCGACCATGTGCCAGATGATCGCCTCTACATTGCGCCGTCCCTGACCCTGAATTTCGACGATTACAACACCCTGACGCTGTTGGCCAACTACCAGAAAGACCACACCAACCTGGAACTCGGCCTACCCGCCGCCGGCACTTTGCTGACCAATCCGAATGGGAAATTGTCCAAGCATACCCTGCTCGGCGATCCGGACTGGAACACGTTTGAGCGGGAAGCCTGGAGCACCGGATACGAATTCAGCCACAGCTTCAACGACGAATGGCAGTTCCGCCAGAACTCGCGTTACATGCAGTCACGCATCAACCGTCATGAGACCTGGCCCGGAGAGTTGAACAACCGCGGCTTCGGCACCCAGTTGAACATGAATGCCTACGACCGCTACAACAAGTCGATGGTGTATTCCCTGGATAACCAGTTGGAGGGGAAATTCCAGCTGGGCGACCTGGAAAATACTGTGCTGTTCGGCGCGAGCTACGATCGCACCTCGTTCAACCAGGACTGGGACGCCGGGTTTGCCGGGACCATCAATGTGTATAACCCGGTGTACCTGCGCGAACCGACCACACCGCTCGCCATCCAGAACACCTTGCTGGAACAGCAGATGAAAGGGGTTTATGCACAGATCCAGAGTAAGTATGACCACTGGTTGTTCTTGCTCGGCGGCCGTCAGGACTGGGTCGACAGTGATTTCCGCGACAAGGTGAAGCCCTCGACCGACTCCAGCACCACGGAACAGAAGTTCACCTACCAGGGTGGCGTGATGTACCAGTTCGACAACGGCCTGACGCCCTATGTCAGCTATTCCACAGCATTCGTACCGGTGCAGCAGATCTCGGTGGCGGGCTCACCGCTCAAGCCGATCACCAGTCGCCAATACGAAGTGGGTGTGAAGTACGAGCCGATTGGCTGGGATACGGCGATGACATTATCGGTGTATGACTTGCGCAAGCAGGACGATACCTACCTCGACTCCACCACCAACACGTACCGCCAGGTGGGTGAAAGCCGTGCCAAAGGTGCCGAGGTCGAGATCAACAGCAACATAACGCCCAACCTCAACGTGACAGCGGCCTACACCTATACCGATGCACGGATTACCAAGGATTTCGCCGGTTCGCTGGTAGAGGGGCGCCAGATGACGGGTGTTCCGCGCAATCAAGCCTCGGTGTGGGGTAAATATCGCGTCCTCGATGGCCAGCTCAAAGGCCTGTCCTTTGGTGGCGGTGTGCGTTACTTCGATAGCGCGTTTTCCTACAGCAAGCCGAGCTTGTACGGCAAGCTCGACCCTGGAAGCGTCACATTGGTGGATGCGGTTGTGGGTTATCAGATCGACCCGCACTGGTCGGTGGACCTGAACGCCAAGAACCTGTTCGACAAGGAATATGTGTCGGGTTGCAACGATGCGGGGCGTTGCTATTGGGGTGACAGCCGTACCTTGCTCGGTACGGTGTCCTATAACTGGTAAACCGCTGTGGATAACTCGGCTATTTGCCGATGCAGAAACTGGAAAAGATCCGTCCCAACAAATCATCGGAGCTGAATGCGCCGGTGATTTCCCCCAACAGCTGCTGCGCCTGGCGTAAATCTTCGGCCAGCAGCTCTCCGGCACCCGCCAGGGTCAACTGCGCGCGACCATGCTCCAACGCCGCGCTTGCATGGCGCAACGCCTCCAGGTGCCTGCGGCGCGCGCTGAAGCTGCTTTCGGAGGTCTGCTCGTAGCCCATGCAGGCCTTGAGATGTTCGCGTAGCAACTCGAGGCCATCACCCGCCGACTTGGCGCTCAAGCTGATAGTGACGTGGCCATCCTCGCTGGTTTCCATGGCAATCGCCTCACCCGTGAGGTCGGCCTTGTTACGGATCAACGTGACCTTGGCCGGGTCCGGTCGCTGTTCGAGGAATTCAGGCCACAGTGCAAAAGGATCCACAGCTTCAGGCGCGGTGGCATCCACAACCAGCAACACGCGGTCTGCTTCACTGATGGCTTTGAGCGCCCGTTCCACGCCGATCTTTTCCACCTGGTCATCGGTATCACGCAAACCGGCAGTGTCGACCACGTGCAACGGCATGCCATCGATGTGGATATGTTCACGCAGGATGTCGCGGGTAGTGCCGGCGATCTCGGTGACGATAGCTGCTTCGCGCCCGGCCAGGGCGTTCAGCAGGCTGGATTTGCCCGCATTCGGGCGCCCCGCGATAACGACCGTCATGCCATCACGCAGCAAGGCGCCCTGCCCGGCTTCGCGCAGCACTGTGGATAACTCTTCACGGACTTTATCCAGCATCGCCAATACGTGGCCATCGGCAAGAAAGTCGATTTCCTCTTCCGGGAAATCAATCGCTGCCTCGACATAGATGCGCAGGCTGATCAATTGCTCGGTCAAGTTATGCACACGCAGGGAAAACGCCCCCTGCAACGAGCGCAGCGCATTGCGCGTCGCCTGTGCAGAACTGGCCTCGATCAAATCGGCAATCGCCTCGGCCTGGGCCAGGTCGAGCTTGTCATTCAGGAACGCACGCTCGCTGAACTCCCCCGGCCGGGCCAATCGGCAACCCAATTGCAGGCAGCGTTGCAACAGCATGTCCAGCACCACCGGGCCACCGTGGCCCTGCAATTCCAGGACATCCTCGCCGGTGAACGAATTCGGCCCCGGGAAGTAAAGCGCCAGGCCTTCGTCCAACACACTGCTGTCAGCATCCAGGAACGGACCGTAATGGGCATAACGCGGTTTCAGCTCCCGCCCGCTGATGGCTTGGGCCGCCACGCCAGCGAGTGGCCCGGAAATACGCACAATACCGACGCCGCCGCGACCTTGAGCGGTAGCGACAGCAGCGATGGTTTCACGAGGAGCGCTCATCGGCAGGTTCCAGAACAAAAGTGACGGAAAGCAAAACGCCCCACTAGGGGGCGTCTTGAGTGGTTATCCACAGAGTAAATTACGCCTCGGCTTTTTTGGTAGCCGCTTCGATTTTACGCGTGATGTACCACTGTTGAGAGATCGACAATACGTTGTTGACCACCCAGTACAGCACCAGACCAGCTGGGAACCACAGGAAGAAGAAGGTGAAGATGATTGGCATCATTTTCATTACCTTGGCCTGCATCGGGTCCGGCGGAGTCGGGTTCAGACGCTGCTGGATGAACATGGTCGCGCCCATGATGATCGGCAGGATAAAGAACGGGTCTTTGATCGACAGGTCAGTAATCCACAGGATGAACGGCGCCTGACGCATTTCCACGCTTTCCAGCAGAACCCAGTACAGCGACAGGAACACCGGCATCTGTACCAGAATCGGCAAGCAACCACCCAGCGGGTTGATCTTCTCTTTCTTGTACAGCTCCATCATGGCCTGCGACATTTTCTGCCGGTCATCACCATGCTGTTCTTTCAACGCGGCCAGTTTCGGGGCCACGGCACGCATGCGCGCCATCGACTTGTAGCTGGCTGCCGACAGTGGGAAGAAGATCCCCTTGATCAGCATGGTCAAGAAGATGATCGAGAAGCCCCAGTTGCCGACGATGCTGTGGATATGTTGCAGCAGCCAGAAAATCGGTTGGGCAATGAACCACAGGATGCCGTAGTCCACAGTCAGTTCCAGACCTGGGGACAACTCTTTGAGTACAGCCTGGCTTTTCGGCCCGGCGTACAGAGTGGCGCTGGTTTCAGCCTTGGCACCTGGTGCGACGGTCAACGCCGGGCCAGTGTAGCCAATGATGTAGTTGCCTTTGGTGTCCTTGCGCGCCGCGACCAGGTTGTTCTGGCCAGGCTGGGGAATCCACGCGGTCACGAAGTAGTGTTGCAGCCATGCAACCCAGCCACCGTTCACGTTGTAGGTGATCGGCGCCTTTTGCTTGTCTTCGGCTACCTTGTCGATATCTTTCATCGACACTTTTTTGTACGGCTCCGAACTTGTCCACAGGGCAGCGCCCAGGTAAGTCGCGGTGCCAGTCGCGGTGCTGGAAGACGGATCGGAGCTGGCATCACGCTTGAGCTGGGCAAACATCGCACCGGTCCAAGGTTGAGCGCTCTGGTTGTCGATCAGGTAGGTGACAACAATGTCGTACAGGCCGCGTTTGAGTGTGAACCGCTTGATGTAGTTGACGCCGTCCTTGCTGAACTTCAAGTCAACGACCAATTGGTCCTGGCCATCGGCCAGTTGATAACTCTTCTTCTCCGAGGAGAAAACCGGACGACCGGTAGCGCTTGCATCGGGACCGTTGGTGCCGATCAAGCCACTTTGAGCCTGGTAAACGCGCTCGCCACCGTTATCGAACAACTGGAATGGAATTTCCGGGTGATCCTGACGGCGTGGGTACAGCGGAAGTGTCAGCTTGGCAACATCGCCACCTTGCGGGTCGATAGCCAGGTCCAATACATCCGTTTTGACCTGGATGAGGTCCGTGCTAGCGGCAACTGGCACTTCGGCAGGGGCATTGGTTTCGCCCGCGGCACGTGGAATGTCATCACTGGCGGCAGTGTTGGTGCCACTCACTGTATCGGGAAGCCCCGCTGGAACAGCATTGGCAGCAACATTCTGAGTCGGCAGGGCAGCTTGGCCGTAGTCCTGGTTCCACTTAAGGACCATGACGTAGGACACGATTGCCAGGGCGACGATCAGGATCGTGCGTTTAATATCCATGATTACTCGGCCATCGAAGAAGAACGGGAGGTAGGGATAGGTGGAACCGGGTCATAACCACCGGCATTCCACGGATGACAGCGACCTAAACGACGAAAGGTCAGCCAGCCACCGCGCAGAAGACCATGATTTTCTATGGCCTCTAACGCGTAGCAGGAACAACTGGGGTAGAAACGACAGTGGTTGGCCATCAGAGGACTAATGGCATAGCGATAAAACTGGATCGGAACGATTGCCAGTTTACGCATCAAGGCTGTCTACCCCTACAGTTTCGGTGCTGACTGCTGGTGCTGGCTTGCTGGTGCGAGCCAAACGTTTCCAGAGCTTGCCGAAATGCTGAATCAATTCGGGGTTTTCTACATCCCCCAAGCCTTTGCGCGCGACGATAACAATATCCCAACCAACCAGAGTGTCCTGGTGGAGGCGAAACGATTCGCGCATCAGACGCTTGAGGCGATTGCGCTCAACGGAGAGCTTTACGCTCTTCTTGCCGATCACCAACCCGAGACGGGGGTGATCCAGATCGTTGTTACGCGCAAGGAGCAGGAGATTTTTCCCCGGAACCTTGCCGGTGGGGGAGTCAAAGACTGCCTTGAAGTGCCGGGGGGTAAGCAGACGCTTTTCCCGACTGAAGTCCTGACTCACCGCAGGTACCGGATTATCAAACTGCCAGACGTGCACGACCTTTGGCGCGACGACGCGACAGGACAGCACGGCCGTTCTTGGTAGCCATGCGAGCACGGAAACCGTGGGTGCGGGCGCGTTTGATGGTGCTTGGTTGGAAAGTACGTTTCATGGCGTTGTTACCTGGTTCGTCCACAACGGGCCGGAATGGCCCCCGTTTTAAGAGACCGGCGATTCTAGAGAAAGCAAGCCTCTAGGTCAATTTCCAACCAGCTTTTCCTTCAATTAGATCTCTATAGGCCAATTCGCCGTTTCTTGTTCGCCAGGCGTTCATGAGCAATGCCATAGATATAAAAATAAAGAAGGAAGTTATTTAAAGCTTTTCTGTAAAGCTTATAAAAGCTAGGCACGCCATCCTCTGTGGATAACTGCCTCAAGGCCATATTCCACCTGATGTACAGAGAATGACAACACGGGGGAGAAACTGGGCTCTGCCTGTGCTGCACTGTCGGATAAGCTGTGGGTGGAATGGGTTGTTATCCACAGGCCAGTTACCCACAGACTTTCGCCCCCACTTGTACAACGAGCTTAGGCACGCTTATCCACAGAGCTTATGCACAGACCATTGGTCGCATTTTTTGTGCTTAACACGTTGATTTTGGCTGCCCTGTGCGCAACCTACATGTGGATAAGTGGGCGGCTCGCCGCTACAATGGCGGCTGTTTTTGCCTCACCGGCTTTCAACTTAGGGGATATCCGTGTCAGTGGAACTTTGGCAGCAGTGCGTGGAGCTTTTGCGCGAGGAGCTGCCTGCCCAGCAATTCAACACCTGGATCCGTCCGCTACAAGTCGAAGCCGAAGGCGACGAGTTGCGTGTCTACGCACCCAATCGTTTTGTTCTCGACTGGGTCAACGAGAAGTACCTGGGCCGCGTTCTCGAATTGCTCGACGAACATGGCAACGGTGTTGCCCCTGTGCTCTCCTTATTAATAGGAAGCAAGCGCAGCTCCGCGCCTCGCGCTGCACCGAATGCGCCGTTGGCTGCCGCTGCCTCGCAAGCCCAGGCCGTGACGGCACCGCCGGCGCCAGCGCCAGCTCCCGCGCCATCCAAGGCTTCCGCGCAGAAAAGCGCGCCGGAGAACGAAGAGCCGTCACGCGACAGCTTCGACCCGATGGCCGGTGCCAGCTCCCAGCAAGCACCGGTTCGCGCCGAACAGCGCACCGTGCAAGTTGAAGGCGCGCTCAAGCACACCAGCTACCTGAACCGCACCTTCACCTTCGAGAACTTTGTCGAAGGTAAATCCAACCAGCTGGCCCGAGCGGCCGCCTGGCAGGTCGCCGATAACCCCAAGCATGGTTACAACCCGCTCTTCCTTTATGGCGGCGTCGGCTTGGGTAAGACTCACTTGATGCACGCTGTGGGTAACCACCTATTAAAGAAGAACCCGAATGCCAAGGTTGTGTACCTGCACTCGGAGCGCTTCGTGGCTGACATGGTCAAGGCCTTGCAGCTAAACGCCATCAACGAGTTCAAGCGGTTCTACCGTTCCGTTGATGCCTTGCTGATCGATGACATTCAATTCTTCGCACGCAAGGAACGTTCACAGGAAGAGTTTTTCCACACCTTCAACGCCCTGCTCGAAGGCGGCCAACAGGTCATCCTGACCAGTGACCGCTATCCAAAGGAAATCGAAGGCCTGGAAGAACGCTTGAAGTCGCGCTTCGGCTGGGGTCTGACCGTTGCGGTAGAGCCGCCGGAACTGGAAACCCGCGTCGCGATCCTGATGAAAAAGGCCGACCAGGCGAAAGTCGACCTGCCCCACGATGCAGCGTTCTTCATTGCCCAGCGCATTCGCTCCAACGTGCGTGAGCTGGAAGGCGCACTCAAGCGGGTTATCGCGCACTCGCACTTCATGGGTCGCGACATCACCATCGAGCTGATTCGCGAGTCCCTGAAAGACCTGCTGGCCCTGCAAGACAAATTGGTGAGTGTGGATAACATCCAACGCACTGTTGCCGAATACTACAAAATCAAGATTTCCGACCTGTTGTCCAAGCGCCGCTCGCGCTCGGTGGCACGTCCACGGCAAGTGGCCATGGCGCTCTCCAAGGAGCTGACCAACCACAGCCTGCCGGAAATCGGCGATGTATTTGGCGGTCGTGACCACACCACCGTGTTGCACGCGTGCCGCAAAATCAACGAACTCAAGGAATCCGACGCGGATATTCGCGAGGACTACAAGAACCTGCTGCGTACACTGACCACTTGATGACACCAGCGCAGCTTATTAAGGCAAGGGACTAGACCATGCATTTCACCATTCAACGCGAAGCCCTGTTGAAACCCCTGCAACTGGTCGCAGGCGTCGTCGAGCGCCGACAGACCTTGCCGGTGCTTTCCAACGTATTGCTGGTGGTCGAAGGCCAGCAATTGTCCCTGACTGGTACCGACCTTGAAGTCGAACTGGTCGGTCGTGTGCAGTTGGAAGAGCCTGCCGAACCTGGCGAGATCACCGTTCCAGCGCGCAAGCTGATGGACATCTGCAAGAGCCTGCCGAACGACGCGCTGATCGACATCAAGGTTGATGAAGCCAAGTTGGTGGTCAAGGCTGGTCGTAGCCGCTTCACCCTGTCGACCTTGCCAGCCAATGACTTCCCAACCGTGGAAGAAGGCCCGGGGTCGCTGACCTGCAGCCTGGAGCAGAGCAAGCTGCGTCGATTGATCGAGCGCACCAGCTTCGCCATGGCGCAACAGGACGTGCGTTACTACCTCAACGGCATGCTGCTGGAAGTATCCGAAGGCATCATCCGTGCCGTAGCCACCGACGGCCATCGCCTGGCCATGTGCTCGATGAAAGCCGACATCGGCCAGCCGGACCGTCATCAGGTCATCGTGCCGCGCAAGGGTATCCTCGAACTGGCGCGTCTGCTCACTGAGCCGGATGGCAATGTCAGCATCGTGTTGGGCCAACACCACATCCGCGCGACCACCGGCGAGTTCACCTTTACCTCCAAGCTGGTTGACGGCAAGTTCCCGGATTACGAGCGCGTACTGCCCAAGGGCGGTGACAAATTGGTGCTCGGCGACCGCCAGGCGTTGCGTGAAGCCTTCAGCCGCACCGCGATTCTTTCCAACGAAAAGTACCGTGGTATCCGTCTGCAACTGGCCAACGGTCAGCTGAAAATCCAGGCCAACAACCCGGAGCAGGAAGAAGCCGAGGAAGAAGTGGGCGTCGACTACAACGGCGGTTCCCTGGAGATCGGCTTCAACGTGAGCTACTTGCTGGACGTGCTGGGGGTGATGACCACTGAACAGGTTCGCCTGATTCTGTCGGACTCCAACAGCAGTGCCCTTGTTCAGGAATCCGACAACGACGACTCGGCTTACGTTGTTATGCCGATGCGCCTGTAATAGAAGCTAGATGTCCCTCAGTCGCGTCTCGGTCACCGCGGTGCGCAATCTGCACCCGGTGACCTTCTCCCCCTCCCCCCGCATCAATATCCTCCACGGCGCCAACGGCAGTGGCAAAACCAGCGTGCTGGAAGCCATCCACTTGCTGGGGCTTGCCCGTTCCTTTCGCAGTGCCCGCCTGTTGCCGGTGATCCAATACGAGCAACTGGCCTGCACGGTATTTGGCCAAGTCGAATTGGCTGAAGGGGGACATAGCGCCTTGGGCATATCCCGTGATCGCGGTGGTGAGTTTCAAATCCGTATTGATGGTCAAAATGCGCGTAGCGCAGCACAGCTGGCGGAAATCCTGCCGCTGCAATTGATCAACCCAGACAGCTTCCGTTTGCTGGAAGGTGCGCCAAAAATCCGCAGGCAGTTCCTCGATTGGGGAGTGTTCCACGTGGAACCGCGTTTTATGGCCACCTGGCAGCGCTTGCAGAAGGCCCTGCGGCAGCGGAACTCATGGCTGCGGCATGGTACACTTGACGCCGCTTCGCAAGCGGCCTGGGACCGGGAACTGTGCCTGGCCAGCGACGAAATTGATGAATACCGCCGCGCCTATATCAAAGCCTTGAAACCAGTCTTTGAGCAGACCTTGAGTGAGTTGTTGGATCTCGAAGGGCTGACGCTGAGCTACTACCGTGGCTGGGATAAAGAGCGAGAACTGAGTGCCGTACTCGCGACGTCCTTGCAGCGGGACCAGCAAATTGGCCATACCCAGGCCGGCCCCCAACGTGCCGATTTGCGCCTTAGATTAGGCGCTCATAATGCCGCAGACATCTTGTCCCGTGGCCAGCAGAAGTTGGTGGTGTGCGCGCTGCGTATCGCCCAGGGGCATTTGGTTAGCCAAGCCCGACGCGGTCAGTGTATTTATCTGGTGGATGACTTGCCGTCTGAACTCGACGAGCAGCATCGCCGCGCGCTATGCCGCTTGTTGGAAGACTTACGCTGCCAGGTGTTTATCACCTGTGTAGACCACGAATTATTGAGGGAAGGCTGGCAGACGGAAACGCCAGTCGCTTTGTTCCACGTGGAACAGGGCCGTATCACCCAGACCCACGACCATCGGGAGTGAAGGCATGAGCGAAGAAAACACGTACGACTCGACCAGCATTAAAGTGCTGAAAGGTTTGGATGCCGTACGCAAACGTCCCGGTATGTACATTGGCGACACCGATGATGGTAGCGGTCTGCACCACATGGTGTTCGAGGTGGTCGATAACTCCATCGACGAAGCGCTGGCCGGTCACTGCGACGACATCAGCATTATCATCCACCCGGATGAATCCATCACCGTACGCGACAATGGTCGCGGCATTCCGGTCGATGTGCATAAAGAAGAAGGCGTTTCGGCGGCAGAGGTCATCATGACCGTGCTCCACGCCGGCGGTAAGTTCGATGACAACTCCTACAAAGTATCCGGCGGTTTGCACGGTGTAGGCGTATCCGTAGTGAACGCACTGTCCGAAGAACTGATCCTGACCGTTCGCCGCAGCGGCAAGATCTGGGAACAGACCTACATCCACGGCGTTCCGAAAGAACCGATGAAAATTGTCGGCGACAGCGAAACCACTGGTACGCAGATCCACTTCAAGCCATCGGCTGAAACCTTCAAGAATATCCACTTCAGCTGGGACATCCTGGCCAAGCGTATTCGTGAACTGTCCTTCCTCAACTCCGGTGTGGGTATCGTCCTCAAGGATGAGCGCAGCGGCAAGGAAGAGCTGTTCAAGTACGAAGGCGGCCTGCGTGCGTTCGTTGAATACCTGAACACCAACAAGACTGCGGTCAACCAGGTGTTCCACTTCAACATCCAGCGCGAAGACGGCATCGGCGTGGAAATCGCCCTGCAGTGGAACGACAGCTTCAACGAGAACCTGTTGTGCTTCACCAACAACATTCCACAGCGCGACGGCGGTACTCACCTGGTTGGTTTCCGTTCCGCACTGACGCGTAACCTGAACACCTACATCGAAGCCGAAGGCTTGGCCAAAAAGCATAAAGTTGCCACTACCGGTGACGATGCCCGTGAAGGCCTGACCGCGATTATCTCGGTAAAAGTGCCGGACCCTAAGTTCAGCTCCCAGACCAAAGACAAGCTGGTGTCTTCCGAAGTGAAGACCGCAGTGGAACAGGAGATGGGCAAGTACTTCTCCGACTTCCTGCTGGAGAACCCGAACGAAGCCAAGCTGGTCGTCGGCAAGATGATCGACGCAGCACGTGCCCGTGAAGCCGCGCGTAAGGCCCGTGAGATGACCCGCCGCAAAGGCGCGCTGGACATCGCCGGCCTGCCGGGCAAACTGGCGGACTGCCAGGAGAAGGACCCTGCCCTCTCCGAACTGTATCTGGTGGAAGGTGACTCTGCTGGCGGTTCCGCCAAGCAGGGTCGTAACCGTCGCACCCAGGCCATCCTGCCGTTGAAGGGTAAGATCCTCAACGTCGAGAAAGCCCGTTTTGACAAGATGATTTCTTCCCAGGAAGTCGGCACCTTGATCACGGCATTGGGCTGCGGTATTGGCCGTGATGAGTACAACATCGACAAGTTGCGCTACCACAACATCATCATCATGACCGATGCTGACGTCGACGGTTCGCACATCCGCACGCTGCTGCTGACCTTCTTCTTCCGTCAGTTGCCGGAGCTGATCGAGCGCGGCTACATCTACATCGCCCAGCCGCCGTTGTACAAAGTGAAAAAGGGCAAGCAAGAGCAATACATCAAAGACGACGACGCCATGGAAGAGTACATGACGCAGTCGGCCCTGGAAGATGCCAGCTTGCACCTGAACGACGAAGCCCCGGGCATCTCCGGTGAGGCGCTGGAGCGCCTGGTCAACGACTTCCGCATGGTGATGAAGACCCTCAAGCGTTTGTCGCGCCTGTACCCTCAGGAACTGACCGAGCACTTCATCTACCTGCCAGCCGTTAGCCTGGAACAGCTGGGCGATCACGCAGCGATGCAGGATTGGCTGGCCCAGTACGAAGTGCGTCTGCGCACTGTCGAGAAGTCTGGCCTGGTCTACAAGGCCAGCCTGCGCGAAGACCGTGAGCGTAACGTCTGGTTGCCAGAGGTCGAACTGATCTCCCACGGCCTGTCGAACTACGTCACCTTCAACCGCGACTTCTTCGGCAGCAACGACTACAAAACCGTGGTCACACTGGGCGCGCAACTGAGCACCCTGCTGGACGATGGCGCATACATTCAGCGTGGCGAACGCAAGAAGGCAGTCAAGGAATTCAAAGAAGCCCTCGACTGGCTGATGGCCGAAAGCACCAAGCGTCACACTATCCAGCGATACAAAGGTCTGGGCGAAATGAACCCGGATCAGCTGTGGGAAACCACCATGGACCCAAGCCAGCGTCGCATGTTGCGCGTGACCATCGAAGACGCCATTGGCGCAGACCAGATCTTCAACACCCTGATGGGTGATGCGGTCGAACCTCGCCGTGACTTCATCGAAAGCAACGCATTGGCGGTTTCCAACCTGGATTTCTGATCCAGGCTACCGCTAAACCAAAAAGGCCAACGCTATGCGTTGGCCTTTTTTATTGGGTAAAACTACGGTTTTTAAAATGCTCCACGTGGAACATCCCAACTTTCAACCCTGTGAAGTTGCCGCCACACTCTCCAACCGATACCCATACCCATAGATCGTCAACAGCTGCCAACCCCTGTCTGCCGTGAGCCCCAGCTTGTTGCGCAGTCGGTAGATATGCGTATCCAAGGGTCGCGACGACACCATCTCTTCATGGGTCCAAAACCGCTCATACAGGTACTCTCGGGACAGAGGCCGCGCCAGGTTGGCAAACAGGCAACTGGCCAGGCGGTATTCGCGTTCCGTGAGGTTGATCGGTTTACCCGCGCGGGTCACGGTCAATTCGGCGTCATCAAAGGTCAGATCGTTGAAGCTCTGCACTTCATTGGCCGCAGATTTTTGCAGGCCATGGCGACGTAGAACTGCACTTACCCGTGCCTTCAGCTCATTGGGCCGAAACGGCTTGCTGACGTAATCATCGGCGCCACTGTTCAGCGCGGTGACGATGTCGCTCTCGGCATCCCGGCTGGTGAGCATGATGACGGCGGGTGGCGACTCCATGTGTTCACGGGTCCAGCGCAACAGGGCAATGCCGGAGATGTCCGGGAGCTGCCAGTCGAGGATCAGCAGGTCAAAAGTTTCCCGACGCAATTGGCGCAGCAGGTCCTCACCGCGCTCGAAGCAATGCAGGGTCCAAGGCTGTTCGGCGGTGCTGGGGATTTGTCGCAGTGTCTGTTCCAACCGACGCAGCTCGGCGGGCTCGTCATCCAGTATTGCGACACGCATGGGTAGTCCTTTTTTGTGGAGAGTACGGCAGTCGTCTGAGGGTACGTACTGCGCAGATGCCAGCCGTTGAATCTGAAGAATTGTGCCTGGATTCATCGACCCCTTGGATCTCTCGGTACGCTGAGATCAGTGGGCGGTTAAACCCATGAACACCCTCGGTACCAATGTGGGAAAGATACCGACTCCCGACCGTAAGGAAAAGGATCAGCCGACGCGTGAGCTGCCGTAAACTCCTGTGCGTCGATGTCGGATGCCTTTCCTTATGAACACCCAGCACTGGAACTGTTCCAACCTGCCGAAAATGAGCTTCACTGGCTTTACCACCCATCAACCACACAGGCGCGCTGACCTATGATGCTCTGGGGCAAGCCCGAGAAACGCCAACCCACCCATGCCCAGCGCTTGTTCCACGGCCTGGTGCGCGAGTGGTTATGGATTGGTTTGCTGCTGCTGCCCATCACCGCCTACCTGTCGTTGAGCCCCGGTCTGGCCTTGAACAACCCGCTCTACGACAGCCTGCGCCGCCTCGCACCGTTGCCAGTAGACCCCCGCATTCTGCTGGTGACCATCGACGGCCCGAGTCTCAAAAAACTAGGCCAGTGGCCCTGGCCGCGCAGTTTGCATGCCGATCTCATTGATCGCTTGAGCGCCGCCCAGCCGGCCGCGATTCTGTTCGATGTGATCTTCAGCGAGCCCGCTGACCCCACCCATGACAAACGCCTGGCCGACGCGGTCTGCAACGCCGGCAACGTCTTGCTGCCGCTGGTGCGTGAAGGTCCGGGGGGCTACAGCCAACCAGGGCCGCAAATGCTACCGCTGCTCAAATGCGCCAAGGGGCTGGGGCACATTAACGTCGAGGCGGACAGCGACGGTGTGGTGCGCAACCTGTACCTGCGTGAAGGCCCGGTGGGCGCGAAGGTGCCGCAACTGGCCTGGCTGGCGTACACAATGAGCACTCCTGAACCCGGGCCTATGCCGGGAACGTCCCACGGGAAGATCACCGAACAATGGCATCGCGAACACGGCATCCGCATCCCGTTTATCGCGACCGACAGTCATTTCCCGAGTGTGTCTTACGCCAGCGTGTTACGGGGTGAAGTGGCCCCCGAGCTACTGCGTGATCGTCTGATACTGGTCGGCGCGACCGCGTCCGGCATGGGGGATCGTTTTGTCACGCCCATTTCCGCCACTGTCGGCACCACGGCGGGTGTGGAGGTGCAGGCGAATGTGCTCAACGGCCTGCTGCAGGGTCGCAGCATTGTTGATCTGCCCGGCTGGCTGGCGGCACTGATGGCGTCCTCCCTGGTGGCCTTGCTGCTGGGTTTGCTGCTCTATCGCCCCCGCTACGCGCTGTGGATGACCTTAGGCTGCATGGCCACCGCGTTGATCACTGCGTGGGCCTTGTTGCGCCTGGGCCACTGGTGGTCACCAGCCGCATGCCTGATCGGTTTGCTGCTCAGCTACCTGATCTGGAACTGGCGGCGCCTGAGCGTGATCCTCGCCTACTTCGGCTGGGAATTGGCCCGCCTGGACAACGAGCCCAAAGTGCTGCCCGAACGCCGCCGAGCGCCTGCCAGCAAAGGCGATGTGTTGCAGGGCCGTATCTTCGCCCTGGAACAAGCTGTAAGCCGCACGCGTGATACCCGGCGCTTCATGGCCGATGGCTTGGAGTGCCTGCCGGTGGCGACGCTGATTACCGATCCCAGGGGCAATATCCTGCTGGCCAACCGCATCGCCCGAGAAGTGTTCGGCAATGATCTGGTCGCCGACAACCTGCTGGAGCAACTGGCCGACCTGGGTTATCCACCCCTGCACAATGGCGTGCGCCCTGCCCTCTCGGCGCTGGAACTGGTTGAGTTCCGGGACATCCGCCAGCGTAGCCTGCGCATGGAGCTGGCGCCTCTGCTGCCGGCTGAAGGCGACGTGGCGCTTGGCTGGTTGCTGAGCCTGACGGACCTGAGCAAGGAACGTGAAGCCCAGCAGCATCGCGAAACCATGCTGCGCTTTCTTTCCCACGACCTGCGTGCGCCCCACTCCGCGATCCTCGCGTTGCTGGATGTGCATGGCAGCGAGTCGCCGGTGTTTGCCCAGGTCGAGCAGCAGGTACGCCGGGCATTGAGCCTTACCGAATCTTTCGTGCAGTTGGCAAAGGCCGAGGCGGACGGTTACCAGTTCCAGCCGACGCTGTTTGCCATGCTGGTGATGGACGCGTTTGACCAAGTGGCGTTGATTGCCCAGCTCAAGGGTATTCACCTGGTGCACGATCTGGACGAAGCCGACGAGGGCATGGTGTCAGCCGATCAATCGCTGCTGACCCGCGCGTTGTTCAACGTGTTGGAAAACGCCATCAAGTATTCGCCCTCAGGAACAACCGTCAGGTTGCGCCACCACACCGCGCAGGGCTGGTTGGAATGCCGCATCAGCGACCAGGGCGCCGGTATCGCCGCCGAGGACTTTCCGGAGTTGTTCAGCCAATACCGCCGCTTTGAGTCGGCTCAGGGCAGCGAGGGCTTGGGGTTGGGGCTGACCATGGTCAAGGCCGTCGTGGAGCGCCATGGTGGGCGGATCAACTGCGAAAGCACGCTGGGCAAGGGCACCACGTTCAGCCTGCAATTGCCGTTGCTGGACGACTGAAAAACGTATTTTTCGTTGTGCATAAAAAACCGGTCACAAGGACCGGTTTTTTTATACGGGGAAAAACTTATGCACCTTTTTCCGGATTTTATGCGCTCGGGAAATATGTAAGTAAATCAGGTTGTTATGAAGCAAAAATGCCAATTCGCCAACAATCCGTGCACAGGTTATCCACAGATGCTCACGCCACCGGCGTCTCCACCACAACCGGCTCTGGCGGCAGCGAACCCATGGCGCGTTGCTGAGCCTCATTCCACGCCGCAGCACGGTCATTCAGCGCAGCGATAGCCCGTGGGCCTTCGCCTTCGGCGTACATCGGCTCACCGATCACCACGGTGATGGTGCCCGCACGCTTGGCCCAACCTTCCTTGGGCCAGAACTTGCCGGCGTTGTGCGCAATCGGCAACACCGGCAGTTGGGCGTTGACCGCCAATGCCGTACCGCCCCGGGAGAACTTACCCACGGTACCAAACGGCACCCGCGTACCTTCCGGGAAGATCAGCACCCACACGCCGTCCTTGAGCAGCTCGTCGCCCTTCTTGGCCACGTGCTTGAGTGCGGCCTTGGGGTTGTCACGGTCGATCGCGATCGGACGCAACATGGCCATGGCCCAGCCGAAGAACGGCACGTACAGCAGTTCGCGCTTGAGCACCTGGCTCAGGGGCGAGAAGTACGCAGAGAGGAAGAACGTCTCCCAGGTACTCTGGTGGTTCGACAGAATCACGCAGGGCTGGTCCGGGACGTTTTCAGCGCCTTTGACTTCGAAGTGAATGCCCAGGAACACCTTGGACAGCCACAACGCACAGCGGCACCAATAAACGTTGATAAAGCGATAGCGCGCCTTGAACGGCAAAAACGGCGCAATAAAAAAGCTCAGGGTGCACCAGAGAAACGAACTGGTGCCCAGCAGCAGGTAAAAGAAAAAGGTTCTGATGGCCTGCAAGATCGACATGGCGGCATTTACCGTTGCGGGGCATGGCCCGCCTGTTAAAAGCGCACTCCCGAACACTCCTTGGTCAGGAAGTCGAGGGCGGCTAGTTGTTGATAAGTTCTGCGGCAACCGCCGCCAGATCGTCAAAAATCAAGGTGCCCACCGGCAGGTTTTTCGCCTGGGTCTTTTCGCCTTTCCCGGTCTTAACCAAAACTGGCTGAGAGTCGACGGCTTTGGCCGCCTCCAGGTCACCGAGGCTGTCCCCGACGAACCATATCCCAGCCAGTGGCACCTTGTAATGTTCTGCAATGATTTTCAACATGCCAGGCTTGGGCTTGCGGCAATCGCAGCCCTCGTCCGGCCCGTGGGGGCAGTAGACCACCAGCCCCACCTCACCGCCCTGCTCGGCCACCAGCGTGCGCAAGCGCGCATGCATGGCGTCCAGGGTGGCGATGTCGTAGTAACCGCGAGCGATGCCGGACTGGTTGGTGGCGATGGCCACGGTCCAGCCGGCTTTGCTCAACTGCGCGATGGCCTCGATCGAACCGGGCAGTGGAATCCACTCCGCCACCGACTTGATGTAAGCGTCGGAGTCGTAATTGATCACCCCGTCCCGATCGAGAATCAGCAGTTTCAACATGATCAGCTCAGCGTCGAGATGTCGGCGATATTGACGAACAGACCGCGCAGACGCGCCAGCATGGCGTAGCGGTTTTTACGCACACCTGCATCTTCGGCATTGATCATCACAGCCTCGAAGAACGCATCTACCGGGTCGCGCAAGGTCGCCAGGCGCGCCAGGGCTTCGGCGTAGTTGCGTTCGGCGATCAGCGGCTTCACCGCAGTTTCTGCCTTGGCAATGGCCGAGTTCAGCGAGAACTCCTTGGCGTCGGCAAACAGGCCAGGATCGACGTCTGCATTGCCCAGGCCTTCGGCCTTGCTCAGCAGGTTCGACACACGCTTGTTCACGGCGGCCAGGGCGTCGGCTTCCGGCAACTTGCGGAAGGCCTGCACGGCTTGTACGCGCTGGTCGAAATCCAGCGCCGAACCCGGTTGCAGGGCACGCACTGCCAGGTACACCGACACGTCCACGCCTTCGTCTTCGTAACGCGCACGCAGGCGGTCGAACACGAACTCCAGCACTTGCTCGGCCAGGCCGGCTTGCTTGACCTTGGCGCCGAACTGGCCGACGGCGAACACCACGGCCTGGGTCAGGTCGAGGTCCAGTTTCTTGTCGATCAGGATACGCAGCACGCCCAGGGCCGCACGGCGCAGGGCATACGGGTCTTTGCTACCGGTAGGCAACATGCCGATACCGAAGATGCCGACCAGGGTGTCCAGCTTGTCAGCGATGGCCACGGCCGCACCGGTCAAGGTGCTTGGCAACTCGGCACCGGCACCGCGCGGCATGTACTGCTCGTTCAGGGCCAGGGCCACATCGTCCGGCTCGCCGTCGTTGAGGGCGTAGTAGTAGCCGGCAACGCCTTGCATCTCTGGGAACTCGCCGACCATTTCGGTGGCCAGGTCGCACTTGGAGAGCAGGCCGGCACGTGCGGCCCAGGCGGAATCACCACCGATGCGCGGCGCAATGTAGGCAGCCAGCTTGGATACGCGCACGGCCTTGTCGTAGACGCTGCCGAGTTTTTCCTGGAACACCACGTTCTGCAGGCGCAGGTTGAAGTCTTCCAGCTTCTGCTTCTTGTCTTGCTTGAAGAAGAACTCGGCGTCGGTCAGGCGCGGGCGCACGACTTTCTCGTTACCGGCGATGATCTGCTGCGGGTCCTTGCTCTCGATGTTGGCCACGGTGATAAAGCGCGGCAGCAACTTGCCGTCCACATCCAGCAGGCAGAAATACTTCTGGTTGTCCTGCATGGTGGTGATCAGGGCTTCTTGCGGCACATCGAGGAAACGTTCTTCGAACGAGCACACCAGCGGCACCGGCCATTCCACCAGGGCGGTCACTTCGTCGAGCAGGCTTGGCGGCACGATGGCGGTGCCTTCCTGCAGGCGCGCCAGTTCTTCGGTGCGCTTGCTGATCAGCTCGCGACGCTCGTTGGCGTCGGCCAGCACGTAGGCTGCACGCAGGTCGGCGGCATAGTTGGCCGGCGACGTGATGCGTACCGCTTCTGGATGGTGGAAGCGATGGCCACGGGACTCACGACCGGCCTTCTGGGCAAGGATGGTGCAATCGATGACCTGGTCACCGAGCAGCATCACCAGCCATTGGGTCGGACGCACGAACTCTTCCTTGCGTGCACCCCAGCGCATGCGCTTGGGGATCGGCAGGTCGTTCAGGGAATCTTCAACGATGGTCGGCAACAGGCTGGCGGTCGGCTTGCCGGTGATGACCTGGCTGAAGCGTAGCTTCGGGCCGCTCTGGTCGATCTCGCTCAGCTCGACGCCACACTTCTTGGCGAAGCCCAGTGCGGCTTGAGTCGGGTTGCCTTCAGCATCAAAAGCCGCCTGGCGCGGTGGGCCGTCGAGGTTGATGCTGCGGTCCGGCTGCTGGGTTTCCAGCGCGGTCAGCAACACCGCCAGGCGACGTGGCGCGGCGTAGACTTTTTTCGCGGCGAACTTCAGGCCAGCGCTGTGCAGGCCTTTTTCGATACCGGCCAGGAACGCGTCGGCCAGGGTGTTGAGTGCCTTCGGTGGCAGCTCTTCGGTGCCCAGTTCAACCAGGAAATCTTGAGCACTCATTGTGCAGCCTCCAGCTTAGCCAACACTTCATCACGCAGGTCCGGGGTAGCCATCGGGAAGCCCAGCTTGGCGCGAGCCAGCAGGTAGGCTTGGGCGACGGAACGCGCCAGGGTGCGCACACGCAGGATGTATTGCTGACGCGCAGTCACTGAGATCGCCCGGCGCGCATCCAGCAGGTTGAAGGTGTGGGACGCCTTCAACACCATTTCATAGCTTGGCAACGGCAGCGGCTGGTCGAGTTCGATCAGGCGCTTGGCTTCGCTTTCATAGAAGTCGAACAGTTCGAACAGCTTGTCGACGTTGGCGTGTTCGAAGTTGTAAGTGGATTGCTCCACTTCGTTCTGGTGGAACACGTCGCCGTAGGTCACCTTGCCGAACGGGCCGTCAGCCCAGACCAGGTCGTAGACCGAGTCCACGCCTTGCAGGTACATGGCCAGGCGCTCCAGGCCGTAGGTGATTTCGCCGGTGACCGGGTAGCACTCGATGCCACCGGCCTGCTGGAAGTAGGTGAACTGCGTGACTTCCATGCCGTTGAGCCAGACTTCCCAGCCCAGGCCCCAGGCGCCCAGGGTCGGCGATTCCCAGTTGTCTTCGACGAAGCGGATGTCGTGGACCAGCGGGTCCAGGCCGACATGCTTGAGCGAGCCCAGGTACAGTTCCTGGAAGTTGTCCGGGTTCGGCTTCAGTACCACCTGGAACTGGTAGTAGTGCTGCAGACGGTTCGGGTTCTCGCCGTAGCGGCCGTCAGTCGGGCGACGACTGGGCTGCACATAAGCGGCGTTCCAGGTTTCCGGGCCGATGGCCCGCAGGAATGTTGCGGTGTGGAAAGTGCCGGCGCCTACTTCCATATCGTAGGGCTGAAGTACCACACAACCTTGCTCGGCCCAGTACTGCTGGAGGGCGAGGATCAAGTCTTGGAAGGTACGCACGGCTGGCGTAGGCTGGCTCACGAAATTCACCTGTTACTTGGGCTGCGATTTAAAGAGCGGGAGTATACCCGATTCGGCCCTGCCACCACTCCCTGGAGCCTTATGCCACGCTGCTTTTGGTGTTCTGAAGATCCGCTGTACATGGCTTATCACGATCAGGAGTGGGGAACGCCGCTGCGCGATGCGCAGGGTTTGTTCGAGTTGCTTTTACTCGAAGGGTTCCAGGCAGGCCTTTCCTGGATCACCGTTTTACGCAAACGCGAGCATTATCGAAAGGTCTTGTTCGGTTTTGATGCCCAGCGCCTCGCGCGGCTGAGCGATGCCGAAATCGAAGCGTTGATGTTGGCCCCGGGCATCGTGCGCAATCGCCTCAAGCTCAACGCCACCCGGCACAATGCCGCGGCCTGGCTGGCGCTGGAAGACCCGGTGGGGTTGCTCTGGTCGTTTGTCGGCGGCGCGCCCAAGGTCAATCACTTCAAGGACCGCAGCGAAGTCCCGGCGATCACCCCCGAGGCGCAGGCCATGAGCAAAGCGCTGAAAAAGGCCGGTTTCACCTTTGTCGGCCCGACCATTTGCTACGCGTTCATGCAGGCGTCCGGCATGGTCATGGACCACACCCAGGACTGCGACCGTTACGCGGACTTGGCCAACGCCGGTTAGAATGCCCGCTTTGCGCACCACACACGATCAGGAGTGACCTGTGGAAAAGTTAAAAGGCGCCTTGCTGGTAGGGGCTCTGCGGTTGTTCGCCCTGCTGCCCTGGCGCGCTGTCCAGGCCGTCGGCACCGCGATTGGCTGGATCATGTGGAAAACCCCCAACCGCTCTCGCGACACCGTGCGGATCAACCTCTCCAAGTGCTTCCCGGACATGGACCCGGCCGCCCGCGAGCGTCTGGTCGGCCAGAGCTTGATGGACATCGGCAAGTCTCTGACAGAAAGCGCCTGCGCCTGGATCTGGCCGGCCCAGCGTTCGATTGACCTGGTCCGCGAAGTCGAAGGCCTCGACGTGCTGCATGAAGCCCTGGCGTCGGGCAAAGGCGTGGTCGGCATCACCAGCCACCTGGGCAACTGGGAAGTGTTGAACCACTTCTATTGCAGCCAGTGCAAACCGATCATTTTCTACCGTCCGCCCAAGCTCAAGGCGGTGGATGAACTGCTGCGCAAACAACGCGTGCAATTGGGCAACCGTGTGGCGGCGTCGACCAAGGAAGGCATCCTCAGTGTGATCAAGGAGGTGCGCCGGGGTGGCCAGGTGGGCATTCCTGCCGACCCTGAGCCGGCTGAATCCGCCGGGATCTTCGTGCCGTTCTTCGCCACCCAGGCGCTGACCAGCAAGTTCGTGCCGAACATGCTTGCCGGCCACAAGGCCGTGGGCGTCTTCCTGCATGCCCTGCGGCTGCCGGACGGTTCGGGTTACAAAGTGATTCTGGAAGCGGCACCGGAGGACATGTACAGCACCGACACCGCCACGTCCTGTGCGGCGATGAGCAAGGTGGTGGAGCGGTATGTCGGCGCTTATCCGAGCCAGTACATGTGGAGCATGAAACGCTTCAAGAAGCGCCCGCCGGGTGAGGAGCGGTGGTACTGACTAGCCGCTGACCTCTCTGCCAATGGAGGTCGAATGTGGGAGCTGGCTTGCCTGCGATAGCATCACCTCGGTGTAACTGACAGACCGAGTTGCCAGCATCGCAGGCAAGCCAGCTCCCACAGGAATTACTTCAGGCCTGGCGGTCGAGTTTTTTCAGGAACACCGTCATTTCTTTCTCCGCCTGCTTATCGCCATGGGCCTGGGCCGCTTCTATCCCCTTCTCCCATGCCTGTCGTGCGGCAGCTGAATCACCTGATCCAGCCTGCGCCTTGCCCAACAGCTTCCACGCCGCCGAATACTTCGGATCGAACTCGACGCATTTCTGCAAATGCTCCGCCGCCTTGGCGTTGTCCTTCAAATCCAGATACCCCTTGCCCAAACCGAAGCGCAGCAACGAGTTATCCACACCCTTGGCGAGCATTTTTTCCAGGGATTCGAGCATGTTGGTCACTCCGTCAAATCAGAAAAAACTTAGCCCCACGTGGAACAGTTTCTCCACATCGCGGATATGTTTTTTATCCACCAGGAACAGGATTACATGGTCCCCGGTCTCGATCACCGTATCGTCGTGGGCAATGATCACCTCTTCATCGCGAATAATCGCGCCGATGGTGGTACCCGGCGGCAGGCCGATATCGCGGATGGCCTTGCCGATCACCTTGCTCGATTTTGCATCGCCGTGGGCAATCGCCTCGATCGCCTCCGCCGCGCCTCGGCGCAGGGAGTGCACGCTGACGATGTCGCCGCGGCGCACGTGGGCGAGCAAGGTGCCGATGGTCGCCAGTTGCGGGCTGATGGCGATGTCGATGTCGCCGCCCTGGATCAGGTCGACGTAGGCCGGGTTGTTGATGATCGTCATCACCTTCTTTGCCCCCAGCCGCTTGGCCAGCAGCGACGACATGATGTTGGCCTCGTCGTCGTTGGTCAGGGCCAGGAAGATGTCGGCGTCGGCGATGTTCTCTTCCATCAACAGGTCGCGGTCCGAGGCGCTGCCTTGCAGGACGACGGTGCTGTCGAGGGTGTCGGACAAATGCCGGCAACGCGCCGGACTCATCTCGATGATCTTGACCTGATAGCGGCTTTCGATCGCCTCGGCCAAGCGCTCGCCAATCTGCCCACCACCGGCGATGACGATGCGTTTGTAACTCTCATCGAGCCGACGCATTTCGCTCATGACTGCACGAATATTCGCCTTGGCGGCGATGAAAAACACCTCGTCGTCGGCCTCGATCACCGTATCGCCCTGGGGCAAAATCGGCCGGTCGCGCCGGAAGATCGCGGCGACGCGGGTCTCCACGTTCGGCATGTGCTCCCGTAACTGGCGCAGTTGCTGGCCCACCAGCGGCCCGCCGTAGTACGCCTTCACCGCCACCAATTGCGCCTTGCCTTCGGCGAAGTCGATCACCTGCAAGGCCCCCGGGATCTCGATCAGGCGCTTGATGTAATGGGTCACCACTTGTTCCGGGCTGATCAGCACGTCCACCGGGATTGCGTCGTTGTCGAACAGGCCGGCGCGGGTCAGGTAGGCGGCTTCGCGCACGCGGGCGATCTTGGTCGGAGTGTGGAACAGGGTGTGGGCAACCTGGCACGCGACCATGTTGGTCTCGTCGCTGTTGGTCACCGCCACCAGCATGTCGGCGTCGTCGGCACCGGCCTGGCGCAGCACCGTCGGGAACGACGCACGGCCTTGCACGGTGCGGATGTCGAGGCGGTCGCCAAGGTTGCGCAGGCGTTCGCTGTCGGTGTCGACCACGGTGATGTCGTTGGCTTCGCTGGCCAAATGCTCGGCCAGCGTGCCGCCGACCTGCCCTGCCCCGAGGATGATGATTTTCATCCGGTCACTCCCTTAAACCCGTTTCAGCCGCGCGCGGCGGCGATCTTGATCAGTTTGGCGTAGTAGAAGCCATCGTGTCCGCCTTCTTGCGCCAGCAACTGGCGGCCGTGGGGCTGCTTGATGCCAGCCGATGTGGCGAGGTCCAGCTCCCGTGCACCGCTGGTGCGGGCGAGGAAGGCTTCGATCACTTCGGTATTCTCCGTCGGCAAGGTGGAGCAAGTGGCGTAGAGCAGGATGCCGCCGACTTCCAGGGTTGGCCACAGGGCGTCGAGCAACTCGCCTTGCAGCACGGCCAGGGCGGCGATGTCGTCGGGTTGGCGGGTGAGCTTGATGTCCGGATGGCGGCGGATCACGCCGGTGGCGGAGCACGGTGCGTCGAGCAGGATGCGCTGGAAGGGTTTGCCGTCCCACCAGCTGGCGGTATCGCGGCCGTCGGCAGCGATCAACTCGGCGCTGAGACCCAGGCGGGCGAGGTTTTCACGCACACGTACCAGGCGCTTGGCCTCCAGGTCGACGGCGACTACACCGGCGAGGTCTTTTTCGACCTCCAGGATGTGGCATGTCTTACCGCCAGGCGCGCAGCAGGCGTCGAGTACACGCTGTCCCGGTGCGAGGTCGAGTAGGTCGGCGGCCAGTTGCGCCGCTTCGTCCTGCACGCTGATCCAGCCGTCGACAAAGCCCGGCAGGCCGCGCACATCGGTAGCCGCTTCGAGCACGATGCCGTCGACGCTGTACACGCACGGCGTGGCGGTGATGCCGGCGGCCGTGAGCAATTGCAGGTAGGCGTCACGGCTGTGATGGCGGCGGTTGACCCGCAGGATCATCGGCGGGTGCGCATTGTTGGCGGCGCAAATGGCTTCCCACTGCTCTGGCCAGAACGCCTTCAGGGACTTTTGCAGCCAGCGCGGGTGGGCGGTGCGCACCACCGGGTCATGCTCCAACTCGGCCAGCAGCGCTTCGCTTTCACGCTGGGCGCGGCGCAGCACCGCATTGAGCAGGGCCTTGGCCCAGGGCTTTTTCAGCTTGTCGGCGCACCCGACCGTCTCGCCGATGGCGGCGTGGGCCGGCACGCGGGTGTAGAGCAACTGATAGAGGCCGACCAGCAGCAGTGCTTGCACATCCGCGTCCGCTGCCTTGAACGGCTTTTGCAGCAACTTGGCCGCCAGCGCCGACAAGCGCGGCTGCCAGCGGGCAGTGCCAAAGGCCAGGTCCTGGGTGAAACCGCGATCACGGTCTTCGACTTTATCCATCTGCGTAGGCAGCGAACTGTTCAGCGAAGCCTTGCCGTTGAGGACAGCGGCGAGCGCCTTGGCGGCGGCCAGACGTGGGTTCATTGCGCAGCCCCGAGGACGGTGCCAAGGGCAAATTTCTCACGACGGCTGTTGAACAAGTCGCTGAAATTCAACGCCTTGCCACCAGGCAATTGCAGACGGGTCAGACACAACGCCTGCTCCCCGCAAGCGACCAGCAGGCCGTCCTTGCTGGCGCCGATGATTTCACCGGGGGCGCCTTTACCGTCGGCCAAGCTCGCAGCCAGCACTTTCAGGGCTTCGCCGTTGAGGGTGCTGTGGCAGATCGGCCACGGGTTGAAGGCACGCACCAGGCGCTCCAGTTCTACGGCGGGGCGGCTCCAGTCGATGCGCGCTTCGTCTTTGTTCAGCTTGTGGGCGTAGGTGGCCAGGCTGTCGTCCTGCACTTCACCGTCCAGAGTGCCGGCAGCGAGGCCGGCGATGGCCTGGAGTACGGCGGGCGGGCCCAGTTCGGCGAGGCGGTCGTGCAGGCTGCCGCCGGTGTCCTGGGCGGTGATCGGGGTGGCGACCTTGAGTAGCATCGGGCCGGTGTCCAGGCCCAACTCCATGCGCATCACGGTCACGCCGCTTTCGCTGTCGCCCGCTTCAACGGCACGCTGGATCGGCGCCGCACCGCGCCAGCGTGGCAGCAGCGAGGCGTGGCTGTTGATGCAGCCCAGGCGCGGAATATCCAGCACCACTTGCGGCAGGATCAAGCCGTAGGCCACCACCACCAGCAGGTCCGGCTGCAACGCGGCCAGCTCGGCCTGGGCTTCGGCATTACGCAGGGTCGGCGGTTGCAGCACAGGAATGTTGTGCTCAAGCGCCAGTTGCTTGACCGGGCTCGGCATCAGTTTTTGCCCGCGACCGGCCGGGCGATCCGGCTGGGTGTACACCGCGACGATGTCGTAAGGGCTGGCAAGCAGGGCCTTGAGGTGTTCGGCGGCAAATTCGGGAGTGCCGGCAAAAACAATGCGCAGTGGCTCGGTCATGGGAGGTCTCGGTTAAAAGCAGTCACAAAAGAAAAAGGCTTGCCGCAGCAAGCCTTTGGAAGAAGGGCATCAAGCTTGCTGGCGATGCTTTTTTTCCAGCTTCTTCTTGATCCGGTCACGCTTGAGCGTGGACAGGTAATCGACAAACAGCTTGCCGTTGAGGTGGTCGCATTCATGCTGGATGCACACCGCCAGCAGGCCTTCGGCGATCAGCTCGAACGGCTTGCCGTCGCGGTCCAGCGCCTTGATCTTCACGCGCAGCGGGCGTTCGACGTTCTCGTAGAACTCCGGCACCGACAGGCAGCCTTCCTGGTATTCGCCCATCTCTTCGGTCAGCGGTTCGAACTCGGGGTTGATGTACACCATCGGTTCGCTGCGATCTTCCGACAGGTCCATGACCACGACACGCTGATGCACGTTGACCTGGGTCGCGGCGAGGCCGATGCCCGGGGCTTCATACATTGTTTCAAACATGTCATCGACCAACTGACGAACCTTGTCGTCCACTACGGCCACCGGTTTGGCGACAGTGCGCAGGCGCGAGTCGGGGAATTCGAGGATGTTCAAAATAGCCATAAGCGTAATTGCTGCACATGTGAGGTAAAGGCAAATCGGCGGTGGGATGGACCCAGCCAGCCGGTGTGAAACGCCCAAAAGCCGCGAAGGCCAAGGCATTTCACGCGAACGCACATAATAAAGGAGATTCACCCCATGAGGAAATCGCTACTCGTCTTGCTGCTGTGGGCCCCGTTCGCAACAGCCCTGCTGCCCTCGTCCGGCCAGCGCCTGGATCAGGCGACACAGCAGGCCATCCAGCGTTTTTTACTGAACAACCGCATTCTTGATACACCGCAGGATCTGGACACTGCGCCCTACATTGTCGCCGCCGATACCGGGCGCGTGCTGGGCGCCAATGGTGAGCGCGTGCATGCCCGGGGCGACCTCGACCCGACCCAGCCGGACTACGGCATCTTTCGCCGCGGCAAGGCCTACACCGACCCCGACACCCGCGAACTGCTGGGCTTCAACGCCGACGCCATCGGTACTGCGCGCTTTGTGACCGCGGGCGACCTCACCACCCTGGCGGTGCAGCAGGTCACCCAGGAGGTCCGTCCCGGCGACCGCTTGCTTCGCGCCCAGCCACCGGTCGATCCGGCCAGCCTGCCAGTGCAGCAATCGGCCCCGTTCATTGCAGGAAAAATCATCGACGTCCCCAGGGGCGTCACCCAGATCGGCGTGCTGGACGCCGTGACCCTGAACAAAGGCCGCCGCGACGGCCTGGTCGAGGGCCGATTGCTGGCGGTGATCAAGACCGGCGCCACCGTGCGCGATCCCCTCAGCGGTGCCCCACAAAAACTCCCCGATGAACGCGCCGGCACCCTACTGGTGTTTCGCACCTACGAAAAACTCAGCTACGGCCTGGTGCTCAACGCCTCGCGAGCACTGGCGGTGTTGGACCGTTTCGAGACTGCCCATCAAAGGCAATAAATAGCCTGCTAAATAAGTTACCAACAGAGTTATCCACAGCTTGTTCCGATCAAGGATGATCAGATGTATCCGACAAACAGCCATGAAATATCCCCGGCAGAACTGGAAGCGCGACTACGCTTGCACAGGCTGCCGGAACTGGGTCCCAAGCGATTTCACCGATTGATCGAAGCCTTCGGCAGCGCGTCAAAGGCCATCAGCGCCCCCGCCAGTGCGTGGCGTTCCCTTGGCTTGCCGGCCATCAGCGCGGATGCGCGGCGCAACCATGAAGTGCGCGACGGAGCCAGTGCGGCATTGGCCTGGTTGGCGGCTCCAGCCCAGCAATTGCTGATGTGGGACCAACCCGAGTACCCCGCCTTGCTCGCCCAGATCGACGATGCGCCGCCGTTGTTATTCGTCGCCGGCGACCCCTCGATCCTGGAAAAACCGCAACTGGCGATCGTCGGCAGCCGGCGTGCTTCGCGTCCTGGGATGGACACGGCGGCCGCTTTTTCCCGAAGCCTGGCCGGTGCCGGTTTTGTCATCACCAGCGGCTTGGCGCTGGGCATCGACGGTGCTGCGCATCAGGCCGCTCTGGAGGTGGGGGGGCAGACAATCGGCGTGCTCGGCACCGGGCTGGAAAATTTTTATCCACAGCGCCATCGGCGGCTCGCAGCGGCGATGATTGAGCAGGGCAGCGCGGTGGTTTCCGAGTTTCCGCTGGACGCTGCGCCCCAGGCCGGCAACTTTCCGCGACGCAACCGCATCATCAGCGGCCTGTCCCTCGGCGTGCTGGTGGTGGAAGCCAGCATGGCCAGCGGTTCGCTGATCACCGCCAAACTCGCTGCCGAGCAAGGCCGCGAGGTGTATGCGATCCCGGGCTCGATCCACCATCCCGGCGCCAAGGGTTGTCATCAGTTGATCCGCGAGGGCGCGGTGCTGGTGGAAACCATCGAGCATATCCTTGAAGGCTTGCGCGGCTGGCAGGCGCTGTCGCGCCCGGCGCCGGTGCCGGTGACACACCCATTGGTGGCACTGTTGCACGCGGCGCCCCACACCAGCGAAGCCCTTGCGATGGCCAGCGGGCAGCCGTTGTCCCAAGTGCTGGCGACCCTCACCGAGCTGGAGCTGGACGGCCGGGTGATCTGCGAAAGCGGGCGCTGGCTCGCGCGCCGCTAGGTTTTGTAACAGAGATCGGTAAACTGCCCAGAGCTTTAGTCTGGAGAGTAAACAATGGCCAACAGGTGGCGTGTGCTGGAAGCCGCACGAGAAATTCGCGCAGGCGCGGTGATTGCCTATCCAACCGAGGCGGTGTGGGGGCTGGGCTGCGACCCTTGGAATGAAGAAGCGGTGGATCGACTGTTGGCGATCAAGAACCGTTCGGTGGACAAGGGCTTGATCCTGGTGGCGGATAACATCCGCCAGTTCGACTTTTTGTTCGAGGACTTCCCGCAAGACTGGATCGACCGCATGGCCAGTACCTGGCCGGGGCCGAACACCTGGTTGGTGCCCCATCAGGGCTTGCTGCCGGAGTGGGTCACCGGTGTGCATGACACCGTGGCGTTGCGGGTCAGCGATCACCCGCTGGTGCGGGATTTGTGCGCGCAAGTGGGGCCGCTGATTTCCACTTCGGCCAACCCGCAGGGCCGCCCGGCGGCGCGTACGCGGATTCGCGTGGAGCAGTATTTCCGTGGCCAGGTGGACCTGATATTGGGTGGGGCCTTGGGGGGGCGCAAGAACCCGAGCCTGATTCGCGATCTGGCCACGGGTCAGGTGGTGCGCCCGTCCTGAAACCGAGGCGCAGCCTTCGCGAGCAAGCCCGCTCCCACATTTGACCGAGTCGTTCCAGTTGGAACCCGATCAACCTGTGGGAGCGGGCTTGCTCGCGAAGAGGCCCTTGAAGTTCTAGAGATCTAAAGTCTCAAGGCAACAGAATTGTCGAGCCGGTCGTGCGCCGTGCCGACAACTCTGTCTGCGCCTTCGCCGCATCTGCCAGCGAATAGCGCTGGTTGATGTCGATGCGCACCTTGCCACTCTTGATCATCGAGAACAGATCATCCGCCATCGCCTGCAGGTTCTGCGGGTTGTTGGCGTAGGTCGCCAGGGTTGGGCGGGTCACGTACAGCGAGCCTTTCGCCGACAGAATCCCCAGGTTCACTCCCTCCACTGCGCCCGAGGCATTGCCGAAGCTCACCACCAGCCCGCGGGGTGCCACGCTGTCCAGCGAGGTCAGCCAGGTGTCCTTGCCGACGCCGTCGTACACCACTGGCACTTTTTTACCGTCGGTCAATTCCAGCACGCGCTGTGCGACGTTTTCCTTGCTGTAGTCGATGGTTTCCCATGCGCCAAGGGATTTGGCCAGGGCGGCTTTTTCCGGCGAACTCACGGTGCCGATCAGCTTTACGCCCAAGGCCTTGGCCCACTGGCAGGCCAACGAACCCACGCCCCCGGCCGCGGCGTGGAACAGGATGGTTTCACCACCCTTCAACTCATAGGTCTGACGCAGCAGGTACTGTACGGTCAGGCCCTTGAGCATGGCGCCGGCGGCTTGTTCGAAGCTGATCTCGTCCGGCAGGTGCACCAGGTTGGCGGCCGGCAGCACATGCAGTTCGCTGTACGCGCCCAGCGGCCCGCTGCCGTAGGCCACGCGGTCGCCGACCTTGAACTGGGTGACTTCACTGCCGACAGCGTCGACAACTCCCGCGCCTTCCGCGCCCAAACCCGATGGCAGCGCGGGTGGTGCATACAAACCGCTGCGGAAATAGGTGTCGATAAAATTCAGGCCAATCGCCTCGTTACGTACGCGAACCTGCTGTGGGCCGGGTTCCGCTGGCGTGTAGTCCACATACTCAAGCACTTCGGGGCCACCATGGGCGCTGAACTGGATACGTTTTGCCATCTGCCTTCTCCTTTGGTCGAATTCGCGTAGTCGGCTATCGAACTCCTAAGCTTGATCTTCGTCAACTGCGGTGCAACCGGGTGCGGTGGTATCCTGTGCGCCCATTTGCCGCCGACGCCCAATGGCCTCGCGTAGCTTTGCCCGATTCAAGGTGATGCCATGACTACCCGCACCGAGGCTGTAAAGGCCTACCTGCTTGACCTGCAAGACCGCATTTGCAGCGCCCTGGAAACCTTCGAGGCGGACACTCGCTTTATCGAAGACGCCTGGACCCGGCCTGCCGGCGGCGGCGGTCGCACCCGTGTGATCGAGAACGGTACGGTGATCGAAAAAGGCGGCGTCAACTTTTCTCACGTGTTCGGCAGCGGTCTTCCGCCGTCCGCCAGTGCCCATCGTCCTGAACTGGCCGGTCGCGGTTTTGAAGCCTTGGGCGTGTCGCTGGTGATCCACCCGCATAACCCTCATGTTCCGACTTCCCACGCCAATGTGCGCTTTTTCATCGCCGAAAAAGAAGGTGAAGAGCCGGTGTGGTGGTTTGGCGGCGGCTTCGACCTCACGCCTTACTACGCCAATGAAGAAGACTGCATCCACTGGCACCGCGTCGCCGAGCAGGCTTGCGCGCCATTCGGCGCGGACGTGTACTCGCGCTACAAGGCCTGGTGCGACACCTACTTCCACATCAAGCACCGCAATGAACCGCGTGGCATCGGCGGCCTGTTCTTCGATGACTTGAACGAGTGGGACTTCGACACCTGCTTCGCCTTCATCCGTGCCATCGGCGACGCCTACATCGACGCCTACCTGCCGATCGTGCAGCGCCGCAACGCCACCGCCTACACCGAGCAACAGCGTGAATTCCAGGAATTCCGCCGTGGCCGCTACGTTGAATTCAACCTGGTCTACGACCGTGGCACGCTGTTCGGCCTGCAATCGGGCGGGCGTACCGAGTCGATCCTGATGTCGCTGCCGCCCCAAGTGCGCTGGAGCTACGACTGGAAAGCCGAAGCCGGCAGCGAAGAGGCGCGCCTCACCGACTACTTCCTGCAAGACCGTGACTGGCTGGGCCTTGCCGCGCCAAAGGCGGCGGTCTGATGGATCGTTATGTGGTATTCGGCAACCCCATCGGGCATAGCAAGTCGCCGCTGATTCACCGGATGTTCGCCGAACAGACTGGCGAGCAGTTGGACTACAGCACCTTGCTCGCACCCTTGGATGATTTCATCGGCTGCGCCCGTGAGTTCTTTCAGCAAGGCCGTGGTGCCAACGTCACCGTGCCGTTCAAGGAAGACGCTTACCGCCTGGCCAACACTCTCACCGAACGCGCCCTACGTGCTGGCGCGGTGAATACCCTGAGCAAGCTCGCCGATGGCACGCTGCTGGGGGACAACACCGACGGCGCCGGCCTGGTGCGCGACCTTACGGTCAACGCCGGGTTGAGCCTGCAAGGCAAACGTATCCTGCTGCTGGGCGCCGGTGGCGCGGTACGTGGCGCGTTGGAGCCGTTGCTGGCGCAGCAGCCGGCATCGTTGATCATCGCCAACCGCACCGTGGAAAAGGCCGAGATGCTCGCCGAGCTGTTCGACGACCTGGGCCCCGTGTCTGCCAGCGGTTTCGACTGGTTGCGTGAGCCGGTGGACGTGATCATCAACGCCACCTCCGCCAGCCTGTCAGGCGATGTACCGCCGATTGCCGGCAGCCTGATCGAACCGGGCAAGACGTTTTGCTACGACATGATGTACGCCAAGGAGCCGACGGCATTCTGCCGCTGGGCGACTGAACAAGGCGCGTCTGTGGCGATGGATGGCCTGGGTATGTTGGTGGAACAGGCGGCGGAAGCGTTCTTCCTGTGGCGCGGTGTGCGCCCGGAATCGGCGCCCGTATTGGCTGAACTACGCCGCCAACTGGCTTGACACAAACCCAATGTGGGCACGGTCAGTGTGGGAGCAGGCAAGCCAGCTCCCACACTGACCATATTCAGTCTTCGAAGTGAATGGGGCACCTGTCGGCCCCTTCCAGTTTCTTCAATTCCTCCACGACTTGAGGCCTTGCCCGACGCAAGGTCAAACTCCTCCCCAACCCCCGCAACCTGCGCGCCTCCTGGTGCAGCATCTCCACCCCGGAGTAGTCGATAAAGTTGATCTGCTGCGCCTCGATCACCACCCGCTCGCCCTGCAGCCGTTGCAGGCGCACTTGCAGGTAATGGCTGGCGCCAAAGAAGATCGAACCGCCCACCCGCAGCACATCCTCATCACCGTCGCGCCAATGCTGCACCCGTGGCTGCGAGGTGCGCTTGAGGTAGAAAAACAACGACGCCAGCACCCCCGCATAAATCGCCGTTTGCAGTTCCAGCAGCAGGGTGGCGACGCACGTGAGAGCCATCACCAGGAATTCGGCGCGGCTCACCCGGAACAAGGCGCGAATGCCGCGACGGTCCACCAGCCCCCAACTGATCAACAGGATGCTCGCGGCCATGCTCGGGATCGGGATATGGGCGATCAAGGCCGCGCCAAACAGCGCAAACAGCGCCACCCACAACGCCGAAAACACCCCGGCCAGCGGCGAGCAGGCGCCGGCTTCGTAACTTAGGCCAGAGCGGGTAAAGGAACCGGCTGACAAGTACCCGGAGAAAAATCCGCCGACGATATTGGATAAACCCTGCGCCCGGACTTCCTGATTGGCATCGAGCAACTGCTGCGAGCGCGCCGACAGCGAGCGTGCAATCGACAGGCTGGTCACCAGCCCGAGCATGCCCACCGCCACGGCGCTGGGCAGCAGGCGCAAGATCATATCCAGGTCCATCGGCAACGGGCTGAACGGCGGCAGCTTGCCGATAAACGAACTGACCCGCGCCACATGCCCGAACATCGCCGGCCACAGCCAGGCCACCAGACTGCCCAGTGCCAGCGCGATCAACAGCGTCGGCCAGCGCGGTACCCGGTATTTCAGCAGCGCCCCCACCAACAATGTACCCAGGCCCAGGGCCAGTGAGGCGTGGTCCCATTCCCCGCTGTGATCCACCAGCGCCATCAGGCTCTTGATCGCCGTGGCCTGGCTGGGCAGATCCAGCCCCAACAGGTTCGGCAGTTGCCCCAGGGCAATGACCACGGCGGCGCCCAGGGTGAAACCCAGCACCACCGAGTGGGACACGAAATTCACCAGCGCGCCGAAGCGCAGCATGCCCAGCAACCACTGGAAAACCCCGGCAAGGAATGTGAGCAGCAGGATCAGGGTGATGTAGTCCTGGGAACCCGGCACGGCCAGTGGGCTGACGCTGGCGTACAGCACGATGGAAATCGCCGCCGTCGGGCCGCAGATCAGGTGCCAGGATGAGCCCCAGAGGCAGGCGATCAGCACCGGAATGATCGCGGCGTAGAGCCCGTATTCCGGTGGGAGGCCGGCAATCAGTGCGTAGGCAATCGACTGCGGCAAAGCCAGTACGGCGCCGCTGAGTCCCACCATCGCATCCCGGCCGACGCTCGCGCGAGTCTGGCGCGGGAGCCAGCTGAGGAAGGGGAAAAGTGTGTGGCGGTTGGGCCGGGGCATCAGGGTCTCGGTCTTGAAGTTTGGCGCAGAATATCAGCACACACTGGACTTTGTGGGAGCGGGCTTGCTCGCGAATGCGGTGGTTCAGCTAAGCAATCGTTGGCTGACACACCGCCTTCGCGAGCAAGCCCGCTCCCACATTTGGATTGCATCAGGTCTTAGAGTTTTGCTTTTACTGCCGATAGTGCATCTTTGCCATCCACGGTCTTCACCCCCTCCAGCCACTTATCCAACACCGCCGGATTGGCCTTGATCCACGCCTTCGCCGCATCCGCATTGCTGACCTTGTTGTTGCTCACCTCGGCCATGATGCTGTTCTCCATCTCCTGGGTAAAACTCAGGTTGGTCAGCAGTTTTCCTACGTTCGGGCAGGCTTGTGCGTAGCCTTTGCGCGTCAGGGTGTACACGCTGCCGGTGTCGCCGAAGTACTTCTCGCCGCCCTTGAGGTAATGCATTTTCAACTGCACGTTCATCGGGTGCGGGGTCCAGCCGAGGAAGGTCACGAATTTCTGCTTCTTAACCGCCCGCGATACTTCGGCGAGCATCGCCTGTTCGCTGGACTCGATCAGTTTCCATTGGCCGAGGTCGAAGTCGTTTTTCTTGATGATGTCCTGCAACGAGATATTTGCCGGCGCGCCGGAGCCGATGCCGTAGATTTTCTTGTCGAACTTGTCGGCAAACTTGTTCAAGTCGGCAAACTCATGCACACCGGCGGCCCACACGTAGTCCGGCACGGCAAGGGTGAACTCGGTGCCTTCGAGGTTTTTCGCCAACTGCACCACTTCGCCATTGGCGATGAACTTGTCATAGAACCCCTGCTGCGCCGGCATCCAGTTACCGAGGAACACGTCCACCTGGCCGTCCTTGAGCCCGCCAAAGGTGATCGGCACCGCCAGGGTGTCGACCTTGGCCTTGTAGCCCATGCCCGTCAGCAGAAAGCTGGTGATGGCATTGGTGGCGGCGATGTCGCTCCAGCCCGGATCGGCCATTTTCACCGTGTCACAACTGGTGTCCGCATACACATTGGCGCTGCTCAACGCCAAGATGCCCAGCACCGCAGTCAACTTTTGCATGGCCTTCCCTCTGTCTATTTATTGGTTTTGGCAGGGTTGTGGATAACGTGCCTTGCGCTCCAGGTCGTCGAGGTCGATGTGGTTGCGCATGTATTGCTGACTGGCGTCCACCAGTGGCTGGTGATCCCAGCTCTTCAGCTTGCCCTGGGTCAGTGCGTCAAACACCAGGCGACGGCGGCGTTGGCTGGCGAGCACCTGCTGGTGGATCGCCGGGATGTCCCATTTGGCCCGCGCCTCACTTAAAAACGCCTCGAACAGCGGCCGGTGTTCCGGTGACTGGCTGAGGTTCTCCCGCTCGTGCGGGTCGTTGTGCACATCAAACAGCAGGCACGGGTCGTCCTCGCTGTAGATGAATTTGAAGCTGGCGCGGCGAATCATCATCAGCGGGCTGATGGTGCCTTCGGCCATGTATTCGCCAAACACTTCGTCGTGCCCGCCCTGCCCCTGCAAGTGCGGGACCAGTGAGCGGCCGTCCAGTGGCAAGCGTGGGTCCAGCGCGCCGCCGGCCAGTTCGACCAGCGTGGGCAGCAGGTCGGCAGTGGACACGGCGTTGCTGACCCGCCCCGGCGCAAATTGCCCCGGCGCGCTGACCAGCAGCGGCACACGGGCGGCCATTTCAAACCAGTGCATTTTGTACCAGAGGCCGCGCTCGCCGAGCATGTCGCCATGGTCGCCGGAGAAGATGATGATGGTGTCATCGGCCAGGCCAGTGTCTTCCAGGGTTTGCAGCAGTTTTCCGACATTGCTGTCGATGTAACTGCACGCGCCGAAGTAGGCACGCCGTGCATCGCGGATCTTATCCACCGGCAGCGGTTTGCCCCACAGGTCGTAGACCTTGAGCAGACGCTGGGAGTGCGGGTCGAGATCCTCCTGCGCAGGCGTTGCAGGCAAGGGGATTTCGGCGTCGTCGTACAAATCCCAGAACGGTTTGGGAATCGTGTACGGATCATGGGGATGGGTCATCGACACGGTCAGGCAGAACGGCCGGTCGCCGTCTTCGCGAATGTGGTCGAACAGGTATTGCTGGGCCTTGAACACCACCTCCTCGTCGAAATCCAGCTGGTTGGTGCGCACGCATGGCCCGGCTTGCAGCACCGAGGACATGTTGTGAAACCAACTGGGGCGCACGTCCGGTTCATCCCAGTTCACCGCCCAGCCGTAGTCGGCGGGATAGATGTCACTGGTCAGGCGTTCTTCATAGCCGTGCAACTGGTCGGGGCCGCAGAAGTGCATCTTGCCTGACAGCGCCGTGCGGTAGCCGAGGCGACGCAGGTAGTGGGCATACGTCGGTATATCGGCGGGGAAATCGGCCGCGTTGTCGTAGGCGCCGATCTTGCTCGGCAGCTGGCCACTGACCAGGGTGAAACGCGACGGTGCGCACAGCGGGCTGTTGCAATAGGCGGCGTCAAACACCACGCCCTGGGCGGCGAGGCGGCTCAAATTCGGCAATTGGATCGGCGAAGAACCGTAGAACGGCAGCAACGGTGCGGCCATTTGATCGGCCATGATGAAAAGAATGTTCTTGCGCTTCATGGGTTCTCGGCATTCCATAGGCGGTGTTTATGCGAACGAGCATGCAGCCCATGGAAATTGGGGTAAAGCCCATGAAAAGCAATGTCTAGGATAAGCACAGCTTATGTATGAAGCCCTAGGGGATTTGTCCCTCGACCTGCTGCGCGCCTTTGAAGCGGCCGCGCGTCACCGCAGTTTTACCGCTGCCGCGATGGAACTGGGCACCACCCAGCCGGCCATCAGCCAGCAGATCAAGCGCCTGGAGGAACAGCTGGCAACCCGCCTGTTTGATCGTATCTATCGCGGCATCGAACTGACCGACGCCGGCGCGCTGCTGTTTGAGCACGTGCAAGGCGGTTTGCAGAACATCAACCAGGGCTTGAGCGCGATCACCCAGCAGGATCAGCACGAAGTGCTGCAAGTGGCCACCGACTTCGCCTTCGCCGCCTATTGGCTGATGCCGCGCCTGCATCGCTTCCACCAGGCCAACCCGCAGGTCGATGTAAGCCTGGTCACCAGCGAGCGCAACCACGCCAGCCTGCGCAGTGACATTGACGTGGCGGTGCTGTTCGGCGACGGCCGCTTCAAGCAGGGCGAAAGCCTGTGGCTGTTCAACGAGGAAGTGTTCCCGGTGTGCAGCCCGCAGTGGCTCAAGGCCCAGGCCACGCCGCTGACTGTACAGAATCTGCACGATTTTCCCTTGCTGCACCTGCGCCAGGAAAACAACAGCCAGTGGTTCGACTGGAGCGGCGTGTTCCGCGAGCTGGGCATCAGCGCCGCGCCGACGCCCGGGCAACTGCGTTTCGACAACTACACCCTGCTGATCCAGGCGGCCATTGCCGGCCAGGGCGTGGCAATCGGCTGGCGCCACTTGGTGGACAACCTGCTGGAGCAGAACTGGCTGTGTCGACCGTTCGGCGACACGGTGGTCTCGCGCTTCGGCTACTACGTGGTGCAGCCCCAGCGCAAACGTCGCGGGCAGTTGGTCGAGCGCTTTGTCCAGTGGCTATTGGCCGAACAGGCCAGCAGCGCGCAGTCATTGACCGGGCTGGCCCTCCCGTCGATTGCGGTCTAGGATTTGGCGCTTACTGGATCCGGAGGCCGTCATGCAACGTATCAAGGGCTACCACGCCCATGTCTACTTCGACGCGAGCACCCTCGAACAGGCGCGCACCTTGTGCGAAGACGCCGCCAAACTTTTTCCGCTGCGCATGGGCCGCGTGCATGAACGGCCAGTGGGCCCGCACCCGGATTGGAGCTGCCAGCTGGCGTTCGATCCCGAATACATCGGCGTGGTGCTGCCGTGGTTGGTGATTAATCGCAACGGGCTGGTGGTGTTCCTGCACCCCGATACCGGCGATGACCTCAAGGATCACACCGACTACGCGGTCTGGATGGGGGCGATGCGAGAGTTGAATTTGTCAGCATTTTCTTAGATCAAATCCCTAAATATGGGATTGATATTTATATATTGAGACTTCCCTCCGCGTAGGTTTATATTCGTCGCATCCGCTCAGAACTCAGGTGAAGCGATGCAGGCGCAATTGATCGCGCTCGATTGGGGAACCAGCTCCCTTCGTGCTTACAAACTCGGCCCGGCAGGCGTCGTGCTGGAACACCGCGCGCTGGCGTGCGGGATCATGCATTTGCCTGACAAGCCCCGGGACATTGCCGGTGTGCGCTGCAGCGATGGCTTCGAACTGGCCTTCGACACGGCCTGCGGCGATTGGCTCGACGCCCAGCCAGGCGTGCCGGTGATCGCCTGCGGCATGGTCGGCAGCGCCCAGGGCTGGAGCGAAGCGGCCTATCGCAATACCCCCGTCGACGTCGCCAGCCTCGGCCAGGCTTTGCACCGCGTGCGCAGCCTGCGCGGGGTGGACGTGCATATCGTGCCGGGCGTGATCGAGCAGGCCGGCTTGCCCAACGTGATGCGCGGCGAAGAAACTCAGGTGCTGGGCGTGCTGCAAGGGCTCGGCGCCGACGTGCTGATCGGCCTGCCGGGCAGCCATTCCAAGTGGGTCGAGGTGGTCGATGGCTGCATCACCCATTTCGATACCTTCATGACTGGGGAAGTGTTTGCGGTGTTGAGCAAACACAGCATCCTCGGGCGCACCCAGCAGATCACCGAACAGTTCCAGGCCGAAGCCTTCGACCGTGGCGTGCAGGTGGCGCTGTCGGAGGACGGCCGGCGCGGCGTGCTGTCGACCCTGTTCAGCGCCCGCACCCTGGGGCTCACGGCCGAACTTTCGCCGCAGCAGCAGCCCGACTACCTGTCCGGCCTGCTGATCGGCCATGAACTGATCGGGCTGCCGGAGCGCGCCAAACAGCAGCCGATCATCCTGGTGGGCGCAGCGCCATTGTGCGCCCGCTACCAACGCGCCCTCGCCCTCTGCGGTTTCGCCCATGTCAGCCTCGCGCAGGAGGCCACCGCGCGCGGCCTGTGGCAGTTGGCCGTGGCCGCCGGGCTCACTCAACCAGCATTGCAGGTCTGACATGCTCAAGCACGCACTCGCACAAAACGGTTTGATCGCCATCCTGCGCGGTATCCGCCCGGACGAAGCCCAGGCCATCGGCCAGGTGTTGTACCAGGCTGGGTTTCGCGTCATTGAAGTCCCGCTCAACTCGCCGGACCCTTACACCAGCATCCGCACGCTGCGCGACAGCCTGCCCGCCGATTGCCTGATCGGTGCCGGCACGGTGCTGACGCCGGAACAGGTCGAGCAGGTGAAAGCTGCCGGCGGCCAGGTGATCGTCATGCCCCACAGTGACGCCAAGGTCTTGCGTGCCGCAAAAGCGGCAGGGCTGTTGTTGTCGCCGGGCGTTGCCACGCCCACCGAAGCCTTTGCCGCCCTGGCCGAAGGGGCCGACGTATTGAAACTGTTCCCCGCCGAGCAAATGGGCCCGGCGGTGATCAAGGCGTGGCTGGCGGTACTGCCGGCGGGCACGCTGCTGCTGCCGGTGGGCGGCATTACCCCGGACAACATGCAGGTGTTTATCGACGCCGGCGCCAAGGGGTTCGGGCTGGGTTCCGGGTTGTTCAAACCGGGTATGACAGTGGATCAGGTAGCGAGCCGCGCCCAGGCTTATGTCGCCGCCTGGAAAGCCCTGAGCTGAGATCAAGTCTTGCGCCCACAGGCGCCGCATCTATAAGAGAGATAACAGATGAAAATCACCAAACTGACGACCTTTATCGTCCCACCGCGCTGGTGCTTCCTGAAAGTCGAGACCGACCAGGGCGTGACCGGCTGGGGCGAACCCGTGGTCGAAGGCCGCGCCCACACGGTGGCGGCTGCGGTTGAAGAACTGTCCGACTACCTGATCGGCAAAGACCCGCGCAACATCGAAGACATCTGGACCGTGCTTTACCGCGGTGGCTTCTACCGCGGTGGCGCCGTGCACATGAGCGCCCTCGCCGGCATCGACCAGGCGCTGTGGGACATCAAGGGCAAGGCCCTCGGCGTGTCGGTCAGCGACCTGCTCGGCGGCCAGGTGCGTGACAAGATCCGTGTGTATTCGTGGATCGGTGGCGACCGCCCGGCCGACACCGCCCGCGCGGCCAAAGAGGCCGTGGCCCGTGGCTTCACCGCGGTGAAAATGAATGGCACCGAAGAGCTGCAGTTCGTCGACAGCTTCGAAAAAGTCGACCTGGCCCTGGCCAACGTCGCCGCCGTACGTGACGCGGTGGGCCCGAACGTCGGCATCGGCGTCGACTTCCACGGCCGCGTGCACAAGCCCATGGCCAAAGTGCTGATGAAAGAGTTGGACCCGTACAAGCTGATGTTTATCGAAGAGCCGGTGCTCAGCGAAAACTACGAAGCGCTCAAGGAACTGGCGCCGCTGACCAGCACCCCGATTGCCCTCGGCGAGCGCCTGTTCTCGCGATGGGACTTCAAGCGCGTGCTCAGCGAAGGCTACGTCGACATCATCCAGCCGGATGCGTCCCACGCCGGCGGCATCACCGAAACCCGCAAGATCGCCAACATGGCCGAAGCCTACGACGTGGCCCTGGCCCTGCACTGCCCACTGGGCCCGATTGCCCTGGCGGCGTGCCTGCAACTGGACGCGGTTTGCTACAACGCGTTTATCCAGGAGCAAAGCCTGGGCATTCACTACAACGAGAGCAATGACCTGCTCGACTATGTGCGTGATCCGGGTGTGTTCGACTATGACCAGGGCTTCGTGAAGATCCCCAACGGGCCAGGCCTGGGCATCGAGATCAACGAGGAATATGTGATCGAACGCGCGGCCATCGGCCACCGCTGGCGCAACCCGATCTGGCGCCACGCCGACGGTAGCTTTGCCGAGTGGTGATTCCTGACTGAAGGAACACGGTCAACAATGTGGGAGCTGGCAAGCCAGCTCCCACATTTTGATCCGGATCCGTCAGTAAGACCCGTCCTCAATAAACATAAGAAGAGGCAACCCCCTCATGCATCCTGAATCCTTCACCGGGCAGGCTTCTTTAGTCACGCCTACCAGAAAGCGTTTCTTCATCATGGTGCTGCTGTTCATCACCGTGGTGATCAACTACCTCGACCGCAGCAACCTGTCGATTGCCGCCCCCGCGCTGACCAGCGAACTGGGGATCGACCCGGTACACGTCGGCCTGATCTTCTCTGCGTTCGGCTGGACCTACGCCGCCATGCAGATCCCCGGCGGCTGGCTGGTAGATCGCGTGCCGCCGCGCATTCTCTACACCGCCGCGCTGTTGTTGTGGTCCATCGCCACCGTGATGCTCGGCTTTGCCGCCAGCTTTATCGCGCTGTTCGTCTTGCGCATGGCGGTGGGCGCGCTGGAAGCCCCGGCCTACCCGATCAACAGCCGCGTGGTCACCACCTGGTTCCCCGAGCGCGAGCGCGCCACCGCGATTGGTTTCTACACCTCCGGGCAGTTTGTCGGGCTGGCGTTCCTGACGCCGGTGCTGGCGTGGCTGCAGCACGCATTCGGCTGGCACATGGTGTTTGTGGTCACAGGTGGCGTGGGTATTTTGTGGGCGGCAATCTGGTACGCGGTATACCGCGAGCCAAAGGATTTCAAAGGTGCCAACACCGCAGAAATCGAGCTGATCCGTGAAGGCGGCGGCCTGGTGGATATGCAGGAAAAAACCGCGAAGACGCCGTTCAGCTGGGTCGACCTGGGGATAGTGCTGAGCAAGCGCAAACTCTGGGGCATCTACCTGGGGCAGTTCTGCCTGAACTCCACGCTGTGGTTTTTCCTGACGTGGTTCCCGACCTACCTGGTGAAATATCGCGGCATGGACTTCATCAAGTCTGGCCTGCTCGCGTCGCTGCCGTTTCTCGCCGCATTTGTGGGTGTGTTGTGTTCCGGGATCTTTTCCGACTGGCTGATTCGCCGCGGAGCCTCGGTGGGCTTTGCGCGCAAGTTGCCGATCATTGGCGGGCTGCTGATTTCCACGGCAATCATCGGTGCCAACTATGTGGACTCGACGGCGTGGGTCATTGCGTTCCTGGCGCTGGCGTTTTTTGGCAACGGGCTGGCATCGATCACCTGGTCGCTGGTCTCGACCCTGGCCCCGGCACGGTTGCTCGGGTTGACGGGTGGGGTGTTCAACTTCATCGGCAATCTGGCGGCAATCGCCACGCCGATCGTGATTGGCTTCCTGGCCAGCGGTGACTCGTTTGCTCCCGCGATTACCTACATCGCCGTGCTGGCGTTGCTGGGTGCGCTTTCCTACGTGCTGCTGGTCGGCAAAGTCGAACGCATCCAACTGTAACCCCCGTAGTGAGCGGGCTTGCCCGCGCTGGGGGGCAAGCCGTCCCAAACAGCCCCCGCGGTGTTTCAGAGAGACCGAGGTGTCTGGATTTGGGGCGGCTTCGCCCCCCAGCGCGGGGCAAGCCCGCTCACTACAAGACCCGGGTCAGTTGAGGACGCCGTCGAGGATCTCGTAGACGATGCCGGTGCCTACCGCGATCAACACGATGTCCGGCCCCGAACGGCGCCATTCATAACCCTGGTACACCGGCAGCCGTGCCAGCGCGCGGTTGTCCAGGCGTTCGCCGTAGTAACCATGGGGCAGCGGCTTGCCACGTACCAGGCGCACATTCGGCGGCGGCGGTGCGCCACGGGAGAACTGGCCGTGGTTGTCGCGGATCACCTGGCGTACCGGGCCGAAATCCTGGGGCGGGCCGCCGCGACGGTTGTCCTGCGGGCCACGATGGTCGTCGCCACGCGGCTGCTCATGCTGGCCTTGCGGGCCGCCACGCTCAGGGCCGCCCTGGTCATTCGGCGCGGCTTGCACCAGGGCACTGGCGCCAAGCACCAGCACGCCAAGGCCGGCAATCACGGATTTAGGCATTTTCATCGGGTATTCCTCAGGGCACACAAACAAAAAAGGGATCTCGAACGAGGTTCGAAATCCCTTGGTCTTGTCAGTTTAGGTACTGAGTTTTCAGTTTGATTCCTGTGTATCAGGAACTTTACCTACCACTTACGAGCCGCTTACTTACGCGCGTTACGGACGCCTTCCGACAATGCCGCGCACAGGCCGAGCACGCCGTCGATGGCTTGCTGATCATTTTTCGCAGTGGCGATGTGATCAATCAACGCCGAACCCACCACTACGCCGTCCGCCAAACGGGCGATTGCCGCTGCTTGTTCCGGGGTGCGGATACCGAAACCGATGCTGATCGGCAGGTCGGTATGCCGACGCAGGCGGATCACGGCTTCTTCAACGTGTTCCAGGGTGGCGGCACCGGCACCGGTCACACCGGCTACCGACACGTAGTACACAAAGCCGGAGCTGCCATTGAGTACGGTCGGCAGGCGCACGTCATCGGTGGTCGGCGTGGTCAGGCGGATAAAGTCGATGCCTGCAGCCTGGGCCGGGTCGCACAGCTCGCCGTTATGCTCCGGCGGCATGTCGACCACGATCAGGCCGTCGACGCCCGCCTCTTTCGCATCGGCGATGAACTTCGGCACGCCGTATTTGTGGATCGGGTTGAAGTAGCCCATCAACACCAGCGGGGTGTCGCGGTTGTCCTTGCGGAACTCGCGGACCATTTGCAGGGTTTTCAGCAGGTTCTGCTTGGCTTGCAGTGCGCGGATGTTGGCCAGCTGGATCGCCGGGCCGTCGGCCATCGGGTCGGTGAAGGGCATGCCCAGCTCGATCACGTCGGCGCCAGCGGCAGGCAAGCCTTTGAGGATCGCCAGTGAGGTGTCGTAGCCAGGGTCACCGGCGGTGACGAAGGTCACCAGGGCGGCGCGGTTTTGTTCTTTGAGTTGGGCAAAGCGGGTTTGCAGGCGGCTCATCAGTGTTTCTCCTGCTGCGACTGTTCCATGTGGTGCATCACGGTTTGCATGTCTTTGTCGCCACGGCCGGAAAGGTTAACCACCATCAGGTGATCTTTCGGCAGGGTCGGTGCGCGTTTGAACACTTCGGCCAGGGCGTGGGCGCTTTCCAGCGCAGGAATGATCCCTTCCAGGCGGCAGCATTTGTGGAAGGCGTCGAGGGCTTCATCGTCAGTCACCGAGGTGTACTGGACGCGGCCGATGTCATGCAACCACGCGTGTTCCGGGCCGATGCCCGGGTAGTCGAGGCCGGCGGAGATCGAGTGGGCGTCGATGATCTGGCCGTCGTCGTCCTGCAACAGGAAGGTGCGGTTACCGTGCAATACGCCAGGTACGCCGCCGTTGAGGCTGGCGGCGTGCTTGCCGGTTTCGATGCCGTGGCCGGCCGCTTCAACACCGATGATTTCCACGCTCTTGTCGTCAAGGAATGGGTGGAACAGGCCCATGGCATTGGAGCCACCGCCGATGCACGCCACCAGGCTGTCCGGCAGGCGGCCTTCCTGGGCTTGCAGCTGGTCGCGGGTTTCTTTGCCGATCACGGCCTGGAAGTCGCGCACCATGGCGGGGTACGGGTGGGGGCCGGCCACGGTGCCGATCAGGTAGAAGGTGCTGTCGACATTGGTTACCCAGTCACGCAGAGCTTCGTTCATGGCGTCTTTCAGGGTGCCGGTGCCGGCGACCACCGGGATCACTTCAGCCCCCAGCAGCTTCATGCGGAACACGTTGGCTTGCTGGCGCTCGATGTCGGTGGTGCCCATGTAGATCACGCATTGCAGGCCGAAGCGCGCCGCCACGGTGGCGGTGGCCACGCCGTGCATGCCCGCGCCGGTCTCGGCGATGATGCGTTTCTTGCCCATGCGCCGCGCCAGCAGGATCTGGCCGATGCAGTTGTTGATCTTGTGCGCGCCTGTGTGGTTCAGCTCTTCGCGCTTGAGGTAGATCTTGGCGCCGCCGCAGAATTCGGTCAGGCGTTCGGCGAAATACAGCGGGCTCGGACGGCCGACGTAGTCGCGCTGGAAGTAGGCCAATTCCTCGTTGAACGCCGGATCGATCTTGGCCGCTTCGTATTCGCGGGCCAGGTCGAGGATCAACGGCATCAGGGTTTCAGCGACGTAACGGCCGCCGAACGCGCCAAACAGGCCGTTGGCGTCTGGGCCGTTGCGTAGGTCGGTCTGGGACTGAGTCATAGGACGCTCCAGGAAGGAATGGGTGTAGGAAACAATGACGGCCACTCTACCCCTGACGCAGTGGCCTGAAAACCGATAAGATCGCTGCAACATGTCAGGAAAACTCACATATGAGCCGCGACCTTCCGCCCCTTAACGCCCTGCGTGCGTTTGAAGCCACTGCGCGATTGAACAGCGTCAGCCAGGCAGCCGAGAGATTACATGTGACCCACGGCGCGGTCAGTCGCCAGTTGAAGGTGCTGGAAGAGCACTTGGGCGTGAGCCTGTTCGTCAAGGATGGGCGTGGCCTTAAACTCACAGATGCCGGTGTGCGCCTGCGTGACGCGAGTGCCGAGGCGTTCGAGCACTTGAGGGATGTGTGTGCAGAGTTGACCCAGGCCAGCGCCGACGCGCCGTTCGTGCTCGGTTGTTCAGGCAGTTTGCTGGCGCGCTGGTTGATTCCGCGCCTGGGCCGCCTGAATGCAGACCTGCCGGATTTGCGTCTGCACCTGTCGGCGGGTGACGGTGATCTTGACCCACGGCGTCCGGGACTGGACGCCTTGCTGGTGTTCGCCGAACCACCGTGGCCGGCGGACATGCAAGTGTATGAACTGGCCAGCGAACGCATCGGCCCGGTGCTGAGCCCACGCTTTGCCGGCTACGAGCGGCTGCGGCATGCGCCCGCCTCGGCCTTGTGCGGCGAAGCCTTGCTGCACACGACTTCGCGCCCGCAAGCCTGGCCCAGTTGGGCACAGCAACACGGCATTGAGCCCGGTGCGTTGAAACACGGCCAGGGGTTTGAGCATTTGTATTATTTGCTGGAAGCAGCGGTGGCCGGGTTGGGCGTGGCGATTGCGCCGCAGCCGCTGGTGGCCGAGGACTTGCGCGCGGGTCGCCTGGTGGCGCCGTGGGGTTTCAGCGAAACCCCGGCGCACCTGGCGTTGTGGCTGCCCAAGCGCGCCGCAGACGGGCGCGCCGGGAGACTGGCGCAGTGGCTCAAGGCTGAGCTTGAGCACCCGCCGGTTTAGTCACCGCGTTTGCACAGCAAGTAAGCAGCCAGCAGACCCAATGCACCTACCGCCACACCGGCTGTAGTCCATGGGTGCTCCTGCGCGTAGTCCCGGGTTGCAACACCGGTTTCGCGGATTTTCACTTTGCTTTCTTCGTAGGCATCGCTGATCAGGTGGCGGGAATGCTTGAGGGCATTCTCGGCGTTGCTTTTCAGGGCCTTCAAGGTCTTGCGCGACTCGTCGGACGCGTCGTCCTTGAGGCTTTCCAGAGACTTGAGCAGGCTCGAAATCTCGGCTTCCATGCTTTCCAGCGACGCTTTGCGTAAAGAAGTGTTGGCCATGTGGATTCTCCTGAAGTGATTGAGTGGCGTGTGTAGATACCGACTCCAGCGCTTTCAGAAAGTGCAGTAAATCTGAACTTTCGCGTAGGAACGGTCGCCAGAAGCAGTATGAACATTGACTGCTAGGCTTTATTGACGACCCTCAGGAGAAACACCATGTCTGATCATCACACCTACAAAAAAGTGGAATTGGTGGGCTCGTCCACCTCCAGCATCGAAGACGCCATCAACAATGCGCTGGCCGAGGCCAACAAGAGCATCAAGCACCTGGAGTGGTTCGAGGTGGTCGATACCCGTGGGCATATCAAGGATGGCAAGGCCGCACACTTTCAGGTCACGCTCAAGGTGGGGTTCCGAATCGCCAGTAGTTGATCGCCGCGGTTGAACTTGCCGACTGGCCGATTGCCATAACCTGCGCTACAACCAATGGGTGCCGACGCCACGAGCGTCGGCACGCTCTTTTTGAACAGCGCAAGGAAGGTAACGGATGAAGAAGTTTCTGCTAGCGGTAGGTTTGTTGAGCATTGCGGGTACGGCCCTGGCGGCGGGCAAGCCTTGTGACGAGCTGAAGAGCGAGATTGCAGCGAAACTGGATGCCAAGGGCGTTGCGCACTATTCCCTGGACGTTGTGGAGAAAGGTGCTGCGGGCGACGCCAAAGTGGTTGGCTCGTGTGAAGCCGGCACCAAGGAAATTGTCTACAAACGCGGTTGACCCCGTGTTGCCGGCACCTGTGGCGAGGGAGCAAGCTCCCTCGCCATAAGTGCGTTCTTCAGCCCTTCATCAACTGCGCCAGCAGTTCGTAGGAATGAATCCGGTCGGCGTGTTCGTACAGGTCGCAGGTAAAGATCAACTCGTCTGCACCGGTTTGTTCGATCAGCACTTCCAGTTTGGCGCGGATTTTTGCCGGGCTGCCGACCATCGCCAGGCCAAGGAAGCTGCCGACGGCATCTTTTTCATGGGGTAGCCACAGGCCGTCCATGCTGTTCACGGGTGGGCGCTGCACCAGGCTTTGCCCGCGCATCAGCGCGAGGATGCGCTGGTACACCGAGGTGGCCAGATAGTCGGCTTGCTCATCGGTGTCCGCCGCCACCAGCGGAATGCCGAGCATCACGTACGGTTTATCCAACACGGCTGAAGGCTTGAAGTGATTGCGGTAGACGCGAATCGCCTCGTGCATCAAGCGCGGTGCGAAATGGGAGGCGAAGGCGTAGGGCAAACCGCGCTCACCAGCCAGTTGTGCACTGAACAGGCTGGAACCGAGCAGCCACACCGGCACATTGGTGCCGGTGCCGGGTACGGCGATGATGCGTTGGTCCGGGGTGCGCGGGCCGAGGTACGCCATCAGTTCGGCGACGTCCTCGGGGAACTCGTCGGCGCTGCCGGAGCGTTCACGGCGCAGGGCGCGGGCGGTCATCTGGTCGGAGCCGGGCGCGCGGCCCAGGCCCAGGTCGATACGGCCGGGGTAGAGGCTTTCCAGGGTGCCGAACTGCTCGGCAATCACCAGCGGCGCGTGGTTGGGCAGCATCACGCCGCCAGAGCCGACGCGAATCGTCGAGGTGCCGCCGGCCAGGTAGCCAAGCAACACCGAGGTGGCCGAGCTGGCGATGCCGTCCATATTGTGGTGTTCCGCCACCCAGAAACGGTTGTAGCCGAACTTTTCCACGTGCTGGGCCAGGTCCAGGGAATTGCGCAACGACTGCGCCGGGCTGCCGTTGGCCCGCACGGGCACGAGGTCGAGGGTCGAGAATTTCACGTCGGACAGCGATTTCATAAGCCTGCTTCTCCAAGGGGGCGCGCAGGCTGTGTAGACGAACCAAGACCTGGCGCTTCATGTGCATGTTATATGCAATGAGGGCATATACCCGAGATTCAATAGCACGGCAGGAAATTTCCTACTTAATTGCTAGGTTTCTCCGACAGGATGAACTTTGCCTGTCCGACTATCCTCAGAACCCTTACTGACGCAAAACCATCGTTCGAGGAGACCGCTATGAGTATCGTGAAAAAAGCATCTGCACATTGGGAAGGTGATTTGAAGACGGGCCTGGGTTCCATTTCCACGGAAACCGGGGTACTGCGCGAAGCGCCTTACGGCTTCAAGGCGCGTTTTGAAGGTGGCAAGGGCACCAATCCGGAAGAGCTGATCGGCGCGGCCCACGCCGGATGTTTCTCCATGGCGTTCTCCATGATTCTCGGCGATGCCGGGCTCAAGGCTGACAGCATCGACACCCAGGCTGAAGTGACCCTCGATCAAGTCGATGGCGGCTTTGCGATCACGGCGGTGCATCTGATCCTCAAGGCCAAGATCCCGGGCGCGAGCCAGGCGCAGTTCGAAGAACTGAGCAAAAAGGCCAAGGAAGGCTGCCCGGTGTCCAAGGTACTGAATGCGAAAATCAGCCTGGATGCGACGCTGGTTAGCTGATACCGCGGGTCAAAAAATGTGGGAGCGGGCTTGCTCGCGAACGCGCAGTGTCAGCCACTGAATGTGTTTCTGATACCGCGCCTTCGCGAGCAGGCCCGTTTCCATATTGGTTTTGCGTTAAATCAGAACCTGCGTGGGCAAACTATGGTCCTATAGCCATTGCAGCCTAGGCGCACACCCGTGCGCAATGCATTCAGGGAGCTTCACACATGAAACGTTTTGCTTTGGCGATCATCTGCGGTGTGTTGGCCACTTCGGCCGTGGCCGCCCCCAAAGATTGTGAAGAGCTCAGGAAAGAGATCGAGATCAAGATCCAGGCGAACGCCGTGCCGTCCTACACCTTGGAGATCGTGACCAAGGAAGAAGCCGACAAGCACGATGTAGCCATGGTCGTCGGCAGCTGTGAGAACGGCACCAAGGCCATCATTTACCAGAAGAACAACGACTGATCAGAGGCAGTTGACGCTGCGCTCCTCGGCCAGCAGCTTGCGCGCGGCGTTGTACAGCCGGATGTTCGGGGTGTACGCCAGCGAGCGCCCTTCCAGCACATAGCGCTGGCCTGCCTGGAAGTGGTCGTACTGCAACGTTATGAAGCAGGTGCGCTCGGCAGTCTGCCCCAACCCGCCGAAACCGCCGCCAGTCGGCACCTCGAAATCAAAACGCACCATCAGCTCGTGGCGCCCGGGCGGCACTTGGAAGAAGCGCCCATCGTTGAGGTTTTTGCCGTCCAGGCGCTGCGCCATGAGCAGTTTGGCGCCCGGTGTCGGGGTGGTGAAATCGACCCAGGCCTGTTGCGGATCGACTGCCGGTAACGGCGTCGAGGTGCAGGCGCTGAGCAGCAGGACGGCGACGGGAAGCAAGAGCTGACGCATGGCGGGCACTCAATGAAAGAAATGAATTGAGCCTGACGCTGCAGGCTCCCCATGAGTATAAACACCGCAGGCCATGGAAAAATTCCGTGCCGGCGCGATAGTCTTGCGAGCAAATCACCCAGGAGCGGTTGGGGCATGGTCAGGCGTTTTCTTCCGGGGTTGATGGTGCTGCTGCTCAGCGGCTGCTCAAGTGTCAGCTATTACGGCCAGTTGGCTAGCGGCCAGTGGCAATTGCTGCGCGCTCGAGAGCCGGTTTCCACGGTCATTGCCGACCCCTCTCGCCCCCAACTGCTGCGTGAACACCTGGCGCAAGCGCAAAAGGCGCGGACCTTTGCCAGCGAACAACTGCATTTGCCTGACAACCAGAGCTACAGGTTGTACGCCGACATTGGCCGGCCCTATGTGGTGTGGAATGTCTTCGCCACGACAGAATTTTCCCTGTCGCCTGAAACCCACTGCTTTCCCATCGCCGGTTGCGTCGCCTATCGCGGCTACTACAACCAGGGCGCTGCACGGGGTGAAGCGGCGTTGTTGCGCCAGCGAGGCATGGACGTGTCGATTGGCGGCGTCGAGGCCTACTCGACCCTGGGCTGGTTCAACGACCCGATCCTGAATTCGATGATGAACTGGGGTGACGAGCGTCTGGCCACGCTGATCTTTCATGAGCTGGCGCACCAACGTTTCTATGTGAAGGACGACACCGAATTCAACGAGTCATTTGCCAACTTCGTCGAGCAGGAAGGCACGCGCCAGTGGCGTGCCGCACGGGGGCTGGCGCCGCTCGGCGATGGGGCGTTGCAGCAACGTGACCAGTTTATCCGGCTGATTCTCGATACTCGCCAGCGTCTGGAAAAGCTCTACGCCCAACCGCTGTCGAAGGAGGCGATGCGGGCGGCCAAAGCGCTTGAGTTTGAGCGCTTGCGCAGCGATTACCGGCAGATGCGTGACACCCAGTGGGCGGGCGACAAGCGTTATGACGCCTGGATCAACCAGCCGATGAACAATGCGCGGCTGTTGCCATTCGGGCTGTATGACCAGTGGGTGCCGGCGTTTGCGGCGTTGTTTCGGCAAGAAGGTGGGGATTGGCTGAGGTTTTATGCGGCGGTGGAGCGGATGGGGGCGTTGCCGGTGGAGCAGCGCAAGGTGGCGTTGAGGCAGTTGGAGATGGAGGGGCTTTAGGGCCTCATCGCGGGCAAGCCCGCTCCCACATTTTGATGTGTGAATACAGTCGGATGTGGGCGCTGGTTTGCCTGCGATAGCGGTTTCAAGGCTGCTGCAAAAACGCCTGATGCATCTCGGCCAACGTCTCGAAGTGCCAAGTCGGCGCCTCGGCATGCAACTCTTCAAAGCTGCCAAATCCATAGCCTACCGCCGCCGAATCCAGCCCGTTGCTACGCGCACCGATCAGGTCGTGCTTGCGGTCACCAATCATCAGGGTGGTCGCCGGGTCCAGGCCTTCTTCGCGCATCAAATGGGCGATCAGCTCGACTTTGTTCGTGCGCGTACCGTCCAGCTCGCTGCCGTAGATCACTTTGAAGTGCTTGGCAAAGTCGAAATGCCGGGCGATCTCGCGGGCGAATTCCCACGGCTTGGAGGTAGCCACGTACAACTGGCGGCCCTGGCTGTTCAATTCTTCCAGCAACGGCATCACGCCGTCGAACACGCGGTTTTCATACAGGCCGGTGACCTTGAAGCGCTCGCGATAGAAGTTCACCGCTTCCCACGCCTTGGCTTCGTCGAAACCGTAAAACTGCATGAAGGCTTGCAGCAATGGCGGGCCGATAAAGTGTTCGAGCCTGGTCAGGTCCGGCTCGTCGATACCGAGCTTGGCGAGGGCGTACTGGATCGAACGGGTAATGCCCTCACGCGGGTCGGTGAGGGTGCCATCCAGGTCGAACAGCACGGTTGGGTAATGCAGGGTCATTGATCGAATCCTTCAGCCAGGTGCAGGTCTTTGAGCTTCACGTAGTTCGCCGCACTGTAGGTGAAAAACGCGCGTTCCTTGTCAGTCAGTGGGCGGATTTGTTTAACCGGGCTGCCCACATACAAAAAGCCGCTTTGCAGTTTTTTGCCTGGCGGCACCAGGCTGCCGGCGCCGATGATCACGTCATCTTCCACCACGGCACCGTCCATCACGATGCTGCCCATGCCGATCAGGACCCGGCTGCCCACCGTGCAGCCATGCAGCATGACCTTGTGGGCGATGGTCACGTCATCGCCGATCAGCAGCGGGAAACCGTCCGGGTTGAAAGGCCCGGCGTGGGTGATGTGCAACACGCAGCCGTCCTGCACGCTGGTGCGCGCACCGATGCGGATGCGGTGCATGTCGCCACGGATCACGGTCAGTGGCCATACGGAGCTGTCGGTGCCGATTTCGACATCGCCGATCACCACCGCCGAAATATCGACAAAAGCCCCGGCGCCCAGGGCTGGCGTGTGGTTCTGATAGGTGCGAAGGGTCACGATAGCTTCTCTCTCTTCTGCTGATAGCTGCGGTGGGCGTTGATTGTAATTAAGATGGCCCCATCTTTGTTCTTACATGTCTTCAGCCAAGGTACCCACCGTGAGCGCGAACAACCCTCTTCTGCAGCCCTACGACCTGCCGCCGTTCTCGGCGATCCGTGCCGAGCACGTACAGCCGGCCATCGAACAGATCCTCGCCGACAACCGTGTCGCCATCGAAGGCATCCTGCAAAGCCAGGGGAAAAATCCTACGTGGGCCGGGCTGGTCTTGGCCATGGACGAACTGAATGACCGCCTGGGCGCCGCCTGGAGCCCGGTCAGCCACCTCAACGCCGTGTGCAACAGCGCTGAACTGCGCGAAGCCTACGAAGGCTGCCTGCCGGCGTTGAGCGCCTACTCCACCGAGATGGGCCAGAACCGCGAGCTGTTCCAGGCTTTCGAAGCCCTGGCCAACAGCCCGGAAGCGGCCGGTTTCGACGTGGCGCAAAAAACTATCCTGGAACACTCCCTGCGCGACTTCCGCCTGTCGGGTATCGATTTGCCGCCGGAGCAGCAAAAACGCTACGCCGAAGTGCAGAGCAAGCTTTCCGAGTTGGGCAGCAAGTTTTCCAACCAACTGCTGGACGCGACCCAGGCCTGGACCAAACACGTTACCGATGAAGCCACCCTCGCCGGCCTGACCGACTCGGCCAAGGCGCAGATGGCTGGCGCTGCCCAGGCCAAAGGCCGCGATGGCTGGCTGATCACCCTGGAATTTCCGAGCTACTACGCGGTAATGACCTACGCCCAGGACCGCGCCCTGCGTGAAGAGGTCTACGCGGCCTACTGCACCCGTGCGTCAGACCAAGGCCCGAATGCCGGTCAGAATGACAACGGCCCGGTGATGGAAGAAATCCTCGACCTGCGTCAGGAGCTTGCTCAACTCTTGGGCTACGCCTCGTTCTCCGAACTGAGCCTGGCCACCAAGATGGCCGAGTCCAGCGACCAGGTGCTGAGCTTCCTGCGTGACCTGGCCAAGCGCAGCAAGCCGTTTGCCGCCCAGGACCTGCAACAGCTCAAGGCCTATGCTGCCGAGCAAGGCTGTGCCGACCTGCAAAGCTGGGACAGTGGTTTCTACGGCGAAAAACTCCGTGAGCAGCGTTACAGCGTGTCCCAGGAAGCGCTGCGTGCCTACTTCCCGATCGACAAGGTGCTCGGCGGCCTGTTCGCCATCGTGCAACGCCTGTACGGCATCGAGATCGCCGAACTGAAGGGCTTCGACACCTGGCACCCGGATGTGCGCCTGTTTGAAATCAAGGAAAACGGCCAGCACGTTGGCCGCTTCTTCTTTGACCTGTACGCCCGCGCCAACAAGCGTGGCGGTGCCTGGATGGACGGCGCGCGCGACCGTCGCCGCAAGATCGACGGCGTGCTGCAAAGCCCGGTGGCCAACCTGGTGTGCAACTTCACCCCGGCCGACAGTGGCAAGCCTGCCCTGCTGACTCACGATGAAGTGACTACGCTGTTCCACGAATTCGGCCACGGCCTGCATCACCTGTTGACCCGCGTCGAGCACGCTGGCGTGTCCGGCATCAACGGCGTGGCCTGGGATGCGGTGGAGTTGCCAAGCCAGTTCATGGAGAACTGGTGCTGGGAGCCGGAAGGCCTGGCGCTGATCTCCGGTCACTATGAGAGCGGTGAGCCGCTGCCCCAGGACCTGCTGGAAAAAATGCTCGCGGCGAAAAACTTCCAGTCCGGCCTGATGATGGTGCGCCAGTTGGAGTTCTCGCTGTTTGACTTCGAGCTGCACGCCACCCACGGCGACGGCCGCAGTGTGGCCCAGGTGCTCGAAGGCGTGCGCGATGAGGTGTCGGTGATGCGTCCGCCAGCCTACAACCGTTTTCCGAACAGCTTTGCGCACATTTTCGCCGGTGGTTATGCGGCTGGGTACTACAGCTACAAGTGGGCCGAAGTGCTCTCCGCCGATGCCTTCTCCAAGTTCGAAGAAGACGGCGTGCTGAATGCCGAAACCGGCCGCGCATTCCGTGAGGCGATCCTGGCACGCGGTGGCTCCCAGGCGCCGATGGTGCTGTTCGTCGACTTCCGCGGACGTGCACCGTCGATTGACGCACTCTTGCGCCACAGCGGCCTGAGTGAGGGCGCGGCAGCATGAGTCAAGGACCTGTGGTGACCAAAAAGCAATTTATCGCCGGCGCGGTCTGCCCGGCGTGCAGCGAGCCGGACAAGTTGAAGATGTGGACTGAAGACAGCGTGCCGCACCGTGAGTGTGTGGCCTGCGGTTATACCGACACGCTCAATGATCAGGGTCTGTCGGTACCCAAGGAATTGGGCACGCGGGTGAATACCTCGGCGCTGAAGGCGCCGGACCCGAAGGTGCAGGCGGTACAGTTTTTTCCTAACCCGAAACTGAAAAAAGACTGACGCCCATTCAGGGTTTTATCGCCAATCCCGTATCGTTCGTTGGTTCAACACGGCCGGTTCCAGCCGTGTTGAGCCAGCTCTTCATCGAGCACAGTGCAAATGCACTGGTGCTGCAATCGCCATTCGCCAGTGCTGTACGCAACTTGTCGATATCGGCCTTCATCATGTAGCGAACGCCGTCCTTGAAGCCATTGCTGGTGCCAAAGCCGCCCAGGGTCATCTCGTTCAGCGCCTCTTCCTTGCTCCATCCTTGCACCACCACGCGATACATCGCTGCCATCAGGCCGGTACGGTCGGAGCCGTGTTTGCAGTGCATCAGTACCGGGCCGTTGGCCTCGGCTTCCTTGATTGCTCTGAGTGCTGCCAGCACGTCGGAATCATCCACATGATTGGTGCGATAACTCAGTTGGACCTGACGGATGCCCGCAGCCTTCAGCCAGTTGCCATCCGACTCGGGCAGGAAGTTGATCACGGTACCGATCTTGAGCTTTTGCAGGAGTGGCACGGCGCTGCTGTCCGGCAGAGCGCTGCGATACAGCGTCGGCGTCATCTGGTGCAGGTTGTATTGGCTGCCCACGGGCTGTGCCCACTCGGCTGAGCGGATGGAAGGGCTGTCATCGGCTTGGGCATAAACCGTGGCGAACAGTGCAGTAAGTGCCAGGCCGAGCGCTGGCAGCCAGCGATTCTTGAACATGGGCAACGTCACCGAATGGGCTGTGGGTAGATAGCGCGCAGATTGGTCTGCGGGGGGTCAATGGGGCGTGAGGCGCCCGTCAAAAAAGCGTGAATCCTCAGTCTTTAGTCGCTGAAACGATTCTGTTGATGGTTAGGCTGCTATCATTTGTAACTATTGATTGCCGCTGCGTTCTATCCAACACGCTGCCCGCACACCACAAGCCGCTCCCAAGAAGCGGCTGTCGAACCCGTGACCACATGATGAGGTGCACCCATGTCTGATCAAGATCAAGACAACCCCCGGCGTGACTTTTTGCGCAAATCCTTGACCTTGATCCCGGTGGTCACGGTTGCCAGTACCGGCCTTGGCGGCTCGATGTTGATGGCTACGCCCGAGCCGGCACAGGCCAGCCCGGCTAAGGCGCCGGTCAACGAAAAGGCCTACGAGCCAAGTTACTTCACTGCAGAAGAGTGGGCGTTTATCAACGCCGCCGTCGCGCAGTTGATTCCTACCGATGCCCAGGGCCCAGGCGCCTTGGAAGCCGGTGTGCCGGAATACATCGACCGTCAGATGAACACGCCTTACGCCAGTGGTGCGTTGTGGTTCATGCAGGGTCCGTTCAATGCCGACGCGCCGCCTGAGATGGGCTGGCAGAGCAAACTGGTGCCCAAGGACATCTATCGTCTGGGCATCGCCGCGACGGATGCATGGTCGAAAGCGTTCAACGGCAAAGTGTTTGCTGCGCAAGACAGCGCTACCCGAGACGATATGCTGCGTCGCCTGGAGGCTGGGGGCAGTGAGGTGACCGCGCATTTCGACGCGGTGCCGCCGAAGATTTTCTTCAACCTGCTGCTGCAAAACACCAAGGAAGGCTTCTTCTGCGACCCGATCCACGGTGGCAACAAAGGCATGGTCGGCTGGACCATGATCGGCTTCCCCGGCGCTCGCGCCGACTTCATGGACTGGGTTGAACGCAACGAGCAATACCCCTTCCCGGCAGTTTCCATCCGCGGCGAGAGGGCATAAACGTGGCGACCATCATGAAGAAAGTAGACGCTGTGATCGTAGGCTTCGGCTGGACCGGCGCGATCATGGCCAAGGAGCTGACTGAAGCGGGCCTCAACGTGGTAGCGCTGGAGCGCGGCCCGATGCAGGACACGTACCCGGATGGCAACTATCCGCAGGTCATCGACGAACTGACCTACAGCGTGCGTAAAAAACTCTTCCAGGACATCTCCAAAGAGACGGTGACCATTCGCCATAGCGTGAATGATGTGGCCCTGCCCAACCGCCAACTGGGTGCGTTCCTGCCGGGCAATGGCGTCGGCGGTGCGGGCCTGCACTGGTCGGGCGTGCATTTTCGGGTCGACCCGATCGAGCTGCGCATGCGCAGCCATTACGAAGAGCGTTACGGCAAAAACTTCATCCCCAAGGACATGACCATCCAGGACTTTGGCGTCAGCTATGAAGAGCTGGAGCCGTTTTTCGACTACGCGGAAAAAGTCTTCGGCACCTCCGGCCAGGCCTGGACCGTCAAAGGCCAGTTGGTCGGTGAAGGCCGTGGCGGCAACCCGTATGCGCCGGATCGCTCCAACCCATTCCCGTTGGAGGCGCAGAAAAACACCGTCTCCGCACAGCTGTTTCAGAAAGCGGCTAGCGATGTGGGTTACAAACCCTACAACCTGCCATCGGCCAACACCTCTGGGCCCTACACCAACCCCTACGGTGCGCAGATGGGCCCATGCAACTTCTGCGGGTTTTGCAGCGGCTACGTTTGCTACATGTACTCCAAGGCTTCGCCGAACGTGAACATCCTGCCGGCGCTGCGCCAGGTGCCGAACTTCGAGCTGCGGCCCAATTCCCACGTGCTCAAGGTCAATCTCGACAGCACCAAGAGCAAGGCCACCGGCGTGACGTATGTCGACGCCCAGGGCCGGGAAATCGAGCAGCCAGCGGACCTGGTGATCCTCGGCGCGTTCCAGTTCCACAACGTGCGGTTGATGCTGCTGTCGGGTATCGGAAAACCCTACGACCCGATTACCAATGAGGGTGTGGTGGGCCGGAACTTTGCCTACCAGAACATGGCCACTATCAAGGCGTTCTTCGACAAGGACACCCACACCAACAACTTCATCGGTGCGGGCGGCAATGGCGTGGCGATGGATGATTTCAACGCCGACAACTTCGACCATGGTCCCCATGGCTTCGTTGGCGGCTCGCCGATGTGGGTCAACCAGGCTGGCAGTCGGCCGATTGCCGGTGCGTCCAACCCGCCGGGCACCCCGGCCTGGGGCAGTGCGTGGAAGCGTGCCACCGCCGATTACTACACCCACCAGGTGTCGATGGATGCCCACGGTGCCCATCAATCCTACCGGGGCAACTACCTGGATCTAGACCCGGTTTACCGCGATGCCTACGGCCTGCCGTTGCTGCGGATGACGTTCGACTGGCAGGAAAACGACATCAAGATGAATCGCTTCATGGTCGAGAAAATGGGCAAGGTTGCCGAGGCGATGAACCCCAAGGCGATTGCCGTGCTGGGCAAAAAGGTCGGCGAGCATTTCAACACCGCGTCGTACCAGACCACCCACCTCAACGGTGGCGCGATCATGGGCACCGACCCGAAGACCAGTGCGTTGAACCGCTACCTGCAATGCTGGGATGTACACAACGTGTTTGTCCCGGGCGCTTCCGCTTTCCCACAGGGCTTGGGTTACAACCCTACCGGCCTGGTGGCGGCGTTGACCTACTGGTCGGCCCGCGCGATCCGCGAGCAGTACCTGAAAAACCCCGGCCCACTGGTTCAGGCATAAGGAGCGATGACCATGAAAGCACTTGTTATCGCGACGTTTGCACTGTTCGGCAGTTGCTCGGTGAGCGCCGCTGAAACCGACCTGGTCAAGCAGGGTGAATACCTGGCCCGCGCCGGTGACTGCGTGGCTTGCCACACCGCCAAGGGCGGCAAGCCGTTCGCTGGTGGCCTGCCGATGGAAACGCCGATTGGCGTGATCTATTCCACCAACATCACCCCGGACAAGACCGGCCTGGGCGACTACAGCTTCGAGGATTTCGACAAGGCCGTGCGCCATGGCGTCGCCAAGAGCGGTAGTACGCTTTACCCGGCGATGCCCTACCCGTCTTACGCGCGCGTCAGCGACAGCGATATGCAGGCGCTGTATGCGTACTTCATGAAAGGGGTGGAGCCGGTCGCTCAAGAGAACAAGGCGAGTGATATTCCCTGGCCGCTGAGCATGCGCTGGCCGCTGGCCGCGTGGCGTTGGATGTTCGCGCCTGAGGTTGCCGAGCCGCAGCCAACTGCGCAGGCCGACCCGGTGATCAGCCGTGGCGCCTATCTGGTGGAAGGCCTCGGCCACTGCGGCGCATGCCATACGCCACGGGCCCTGACCATGCAGGAAAAAGCCCTGAGTGCCACTGATGGCAGTGCATTCCTGTCCGGCAGTGCGCCGCTGGAAGGCTGGATCGCGAAGAACCTGCGTGGCGATCACAAGGACGGCCTCGGCGGTTGGAGCGAGGAGCAACTGGTGCAATTCCTCAAGACCGGCCGCAGTGACCGTAGCGCGGTGTTTGGTGGCATGAGTGATGTTGTCGTCCACAGCATGCAGTACATGTCGGAAAACGACCTGACCGCCATCGCCCGTTACCTCAAGAGCCTGCCGGCGGTGGACCCCAAGGATCAGCCGCATCAGTACGACAAGCAGGTCGCCGACGCTTTGTGGAAAGGCGATGACAGCCGGCGCGGCGCGGCGGTGTACATCGACAACTGCGCGGCCTGTCACCGCACCGACGGCCATGGCTACACGCGGGTGTTCCCGGCGCTGGCGGGCAACCCGGTGCTGCAGACGGCGGACGCCACCTCGTTGATCAACATTGTGTTGAACGGCGGCACCTTGCCCGCTACGCACACGGCGCCCTCCACCTTCACCATGCCTGCGTTCGCCTGGCGTCTGTCGGACCAGGAAGTGGCGGATGTAGTCAGTTTCATCCGTGACAGCTGGGGCAATAAAGGCGAGCCGGTGAAAGTGGGCGACGTGGCGGACTTGCGCCAGAAGCACTGATCCTTCCCTGGCCGCCAAACGGCACTGGTCAGAACCCGCGCGCCTCGATACTGTATATAAAAACAGTATCGAGGCGTTTTCATGTCTACTGCGCTGCCACCCCGTGGCCGAGGTACGGCCACCAACCTGCATAACCGCTTTGCGCCGACCGTCAGCGTGGCCGAGGACGACGGCTGGTATCAGGAAGTGCCGCCGAGCCAGGGCACCGAGGTGCGGATCGAGACGGCCAAGACCATCATCACCCGCAACAACTCGCCGGACCTGCCGTTCGACCGTTCGATCAACCCTTATCGCGGTTGCGAACACGGCTGCATTTACTGCTATGCGCGGCCCAGCCATGCGTATTGGGACATGTCACCGGGGCTGGATTTCGAGACCAGGCTGATCGCCAAGAGCAATGCCGCAGACGTGCTGGAACAGCAACTGTCGAAACCGGGCTATGTCTGCGCGCCGATCAACCTGGGCTCCAACACCGACCCGTACCAACCCATCGAGCGCGAATACCGGATCACCCGGCAAACCCTTGAAGTGCTGCTGCGCTACCGGCACCCGGTGACAATTATCACCAAGGGCTCGCTGATCCTGCGCGACCTCGACCTGTTGACCGAATTGGCCAGGCAGCGCCTGGTGGCCGTGATGATCAGCCTCACCAGCCTGGACGACGAGCTCAAGCGCATCCTGGAGCCGCGTACGGCGGCGCCCAAGGCGCGATTGCGGGCGATCCGCGTGATGCGCGAGGCAGGCATCCCGGTGGGCGTGCTGTGCTCGCCGATGATCCCGATGATCAACGACAGCGAACTGGAGAGCCTGCTTACCGAAGCCCACGCTGCCGGGGCACAAAGCGCAGCGTACATGATGCTGCGCCTGCCGCTGGAGGTGGCGCCGCTGTTCGAGGAGTGGCTGGCGGCCCATTACCCGCAGCGCGCCGCCCATGTGATGAGCCTGGTGCGCCAGGTACGCGGTGGCGAGGTTTACGACAGCCGCTTCGGTGTACGCATGCGTGGCGAGGGGCCGTTTGCCGAATTGCTGGCCCAGCGCTTCAGCAAGGCCATCAAACGCCTGGGGCTCAACCGTCGGGAAGGATTCAACCTGGATTGCACGGCGTTCTGCCCGACGGGCAGGCAGATGGCGTTGTTGTAGAATGCTGGGAAAGGTGTACTTTTTCTGTAGGAATAGTCTCACTTTGACATCACTGAAACCCGCGATCTAGAGCGGTTCATTCAGTTTGAGTTAAGTTTCGGCGGCTACCTTGTTCAGCGAGTGACTGATGAGTCGGCAGTCTGATTTGTGGCATTTGCAACAAATTGCATTGGCCTGGCGTCGAACTGGCTTGAACACTCCCCTGCATTAACCAAGAGGATGAATCATGAGTGATAAGGATAAACAGCCGTTGGCTGCGTCGGCTTCAGCCCCTGAGGTGGCGGAATCCGCCGATGCAGCGCTAAAGCATATCGTTGACGGCTTTTTGCATTTCCATCACGACGTCTTCCCCCAGCAGGAAGAACTCTTCAAGAAACTCGCCACGGCCCAGAGCCCGCGGGCGATGTTCATTACCTGCGCCGATTCGCGCATCGTCCCCGAGCTGATTACCCAGAGCTCACCGGGCGACCTGTTCGTGACCCGTAACGTCGGCAACGTGGTGCCGCCCTACGGCCAGATGAATGGGGGTGTTTCCACTGCCATCGAGTACGCCGTACTCGCCCTGGGCGTCCAGCACATCATTGTCTGCGGGCACTCCGATTGCGGTGCGATGCGTGCGGTGCTCAACCCCGACAGCCTGGAAAAAATGCCGACGGTGAAGGCCTGGTTGCGGCATGCCGAGGTCGCCAAGACCATGGTCCATGACAACTGCGACTGCGCCAACGAAGGCGAGAGCATGAAGGTGCTGACCGAAGAAAACGTCATCGCCCAGCTACAACATTTGCGCACCCACCCCTCCGTGGCTTCGCGCATGGCCAATGGTCATTTGTTTATCCATGGTTGGATCTACAACATCGAGACCAGCGAAATCCGCGCCTACGATGCCGATCAGGCCACGTTCAGACCGTTGAACGGCGAAGGGCCGATTCCTTGCGCGACGCCTAAAGCGCGCTTCTAAAACACTTCCCTGCCGGGTGATGCGGTGGCTGCCATGGATGCAGCCAGGCATTACCGCGCCCGGCGAATGCCTCGGGAGAGTCATCATGCGTGCTGCTCAATTGAAAGCTGTATTGCCACGGGAGCTGCTCGCCTCGGTGGTTGTGTTTCTGGTCGCCCTGCCCCTGTGCATGGGCATCGCGATTGCTTCCGGGATGCCGCCGGCCAAGGGGTTGATCACCGGGATTATCGGTGGCCTGGTGGTCGGTTGGCTGGCGGGCTCGCCGCTGCAGGTCAGCGGTCCGGCGGCGGGTCTGGCGGTGTTGGTGTTCGAGTTGGTGCGCCAACACGGAATGATGATGCTGGGGCCGATCCTGCTGCTGGCGGGCTTCCTGCAACTGGTGGCTGGGCGTTTGCGCCTGGGCTGCTGGTTCCGCGTGACGGCACCGGCGGTGGTGTACGGCATGTTGGCGGGGATTGGCGTGCTGATTGTGCTGTCGCAGATCCATGTGATGCTCGACGGCGCGCCCAAACCCTCCGGGCTGGATAACCTGGCAGGTTTCCCGGCTGCGGTGGCGCAAGCGATTCCGAGCCTGGGCTGGCAAGCCGGCTTGCTTGGCTTGTCGACGATGCTGGTGATGTACCTGTGGGACAAATTCCGCCCGCAATCCCTGCGGTTTGTGCCCGGCGCGCTGTTGGGTGTGGGGCTGACCACGCTTGTCAGCCTGTTGCTGGTGTTGCAGGTCAAGCGGGTGGAGGTCCCGGAAAACCTCGCCGATGCCATCGATTGGCTGCGCCCCAGCGACCTGCTGAACCTGGCTGATCCGCAGCTGTTGATCGCCGCCTTTGCCGTGGCGTTTATCGCCAGTGCCGAAACCCTGCTCTCCGCAGCGGCGGTGGACCGCATGCACAGCGGCCAGCGCTCGGATTTCGACAAGGAGTTGTCGGCTCAAGGTGTCGGCAACATGCTGTGTGGTCTGGTTGGCGCCCTGCCGATGACTGGTGTGATCGTGCGCAGTTCGGCCAACGTGCAGGCCGGCGCCACCACGCGCTTGTCGGCCATGTTCCATGGCCTGTGGCTGCTGGCCTTCGTGTTGTTGCTGTCGAGTGTGCTGCAAAGCATCCCGGTGGCGAGCCTGGCGGGCGTGCTGGTGTACACCGGGATCAAGCTGGTGGACATCAAGGCGTTCAAGGCCCTGGGGCGTTACGGGCGGATGCCGATGTTCACCTATGCGGCGACTGCGCTGGCGATCATCTTTACCGACCTGCTGACCGGTGTACTGGTGGGGTTCGGGCTGACGCTGGTCAAGCTGGCGCTCAAGGCCTCGCGTCTGAAAGTGAGCCTGATCGACTTGCCGCAGGACGGTGAGATGGAGCTGCGTTTGAGTGGCGCGGCGACGTTCCTGAAAGTGCCGGCGCTGACCCAGGTGCTGTCGGCGGTGCCGGCGGGGACGACCGTACATGTGCCGCTGAACAACCTGAGTTACATCGACCATTCCTGCCTGGAGTTGCTGGAGGAGTGGGGGCGGGCCAATGCGGCGAAGGGGTCGAAGCTGGTGATCGAGGCGCGTGGATTGAAGCGGCGGTTGGAGGGGCGGGTCAGAACGACGACGGGGATAGGCTCCGCACCCGCAACAGGCTGACGAAACCGAATCAAAAATGTGGGAGCGGGCAAGCCCGCTCCCATATTGGATCGTTTGCGTAGCAGGAAATCAGGCCGGCTGGTCCAGCGTCAACTCAACCCCCAACTGCCGCGACAGGCACGGCCAGCGTTTCCACGCAGCTTCCGTGTCCGGGCTCTTAAGGGTTTCGCGGTAAGCCTCCACCGACTCCAGCGCAAAGCTTTCTTCGTTGAGCATCTCATCCACCGCCAAATGCACGGCCTCATCCAGGCTGTTGGCAAATTCTTCGCCAATCAGCTGGTGCGCAATCACGTTGGCCACCGTGGTATCGGCCGGGATCAGCGGCTGGCCGAAATGCTTGATATACAGATCGTTGACTTCTTCCACCAGGCGGTGCGCCAGGTAGGCCTCATCCAGCAGGCCGTCGAGCCCCTCGTGCCCGGCCAGGATCGCCGGCGGTTGCAGGAAGAACTGTTCGGCGATCTTCAGCACCGGCTTGATCTGGCTTTCGATACCGGCCTCGCGGGCCACGTCATTGGCGGCTTCGAGCAGGTCCGGGACGAGTTCGATGTAGGCTGTGACGAAGCGCGTCATGACAATGTTGCGATCACCGTCGGCCAGGGCAATGGCCGAGTGCAGACGTGGCAATTGGCTTGCCAGTTGCTGGGCCAACTGGCCCGTGCTGGCTTCGTGTTGATGGGCACGGGAAATCTGCTCGCGCAATGCGGCGGTGTTCATGAGGGCTCCAGTGAAACAGGTGTAGGAAAAGGGAGATGACAAGGTAGCTCGTTTATACGAGCACCTCAGACGCATTTGTCATAATTATTTCACGGTTATGCACCTGCGTTATATCGAAACGCCATTGTTCGTCGGATAAACGATTCTGCTCCCGGTTTTATTGGCTCCGCCTGTCCGTTTTTGCTGATTTGCCCCTACACATTGCGGGGTTGCAGACCCTGTCTATACTCGGATTTGTACGCAATTAGCTGATGACGCCAGACTGCATAAGCAGGTGAGGCTAAGCGGTTGTAAGCAGTATGGAAGCCGCTCCCTTCGACGCAGGTGCAAACCGGCGGGATAACAAGAACGATAAGGGGAACCCGCAATGACGCGACATCCACATGTTTGGATGGGCCTTCTGTTGTGGTCGGTATTCGGTCAGGCGCACGCCGCCTGGACAACGAATATGGCGCCAGGGGCGACTGAAGTCAGCCACGCTGTGTTTGACCTGCACATGACCATTTTCTGGATCTGTGTGGTGATCGGCATCATCGTGTTTGGCGCGATGTTCTGGTCGATGATCCTGCACCGGCGCTCTACAGGCCAGGTGGCGGCCAAGTTCCACGAGAGCACGACCGTGGAAATCCTCTGGACCGTGGTGCCCTTGCTGATCCTGATCGCGATGGCCATCCCGGCGACCAAAACCCTGATCAATATCTACGACAGCACCGAGTCGGACATCGATATTCAGGTCACCGGCTACCAGTGGAAGTGGCATTACAAATACCTGGGCCAGGATGTGGAGTTCTTCAGCAACCTGGCCACTCCCGCCGAGCAGATCCACAACAAGGCGACCAAGGGCGAGCATTACCTGCTGGAAGTCGACCAGCCGCTGGTGCTGCCGGTGGGGGCGAAAGTTCGCTTCCTGGTGACCGCCGCCGACGTGATCCACTCCTGGTGGGTGCCGGCCTTCGCGGTCAAGCGCGACGCCATCCCCGGGTTCGTCAACGAGGCCTGGACCCGCATCGAGAAGCCCGGCATCTACCGTGGCCAGTGCGCCGAACTGTGCGGCAAGGACCACGGCTTCATGCCCATCGTGGTCGAGGTCAAATCCAGGGCCGACTACGACACTTGGCTCGGCGAGCGCAAGGAAGAGGCTGCCAAACTCAAGGAGCTGACCTCCAAAGAGTGGACCCTGCAAGAGCTGGTGGCCCGTGGCGACAAGGTCTACCACACCACCTGCGTGGCCTGTCACCAGGCCGAAGGCCAGGGCCTGCCGCCGATGTTCCCGGCGCTCAAGGGCTCGCCAATTGCCGTCGGGCCCAAGGAAGACCACCTGCATCGCGTTTATTTCGGCAAGCCCGGCACCGCCATGGCGGCGTTTGGCAAGCAGCTCTCGGAAGTGGACATCGCCGCCGTGGTCACCTACGAACGCAACGCCTGGGGCAACAACAAAGGCGACATGGTGACGCCCAAGGATGTGCTGGCTCTGAAACAGGCGGAAAGCAAATGACTTCCTTCATTGCATCTGCCCTGAACCACCCCGCCCACTCGTTTGCAGGAGAACGGCCATGAGCACTGTGATCGATGACCATGGTCACGCCGACCACGCCCACGGTCCCGCCAAGGGCCTGATGCGCTGGGTGCTGACCACCAACCACAAAGACATCGGCACCATGTACCTGTGGTTCGCCTTCACCATGTTTTTGCTCGGCGGCTCGTTCGCCATGGTGATCCGTGCCGAGTTGTTCCAGCCCGGCCTGCAGATCGTCGAGCCGGCGTTCTTCAACCAGATGACCACCATGCACGGCCTGATCATGGTGTTCGGCGCGGTGATGCCGGCGTTCGTCGGCCTGGCCAACTGGATGATCCCGCTGATGATCGGCGCGCCCGACATGGCCCTGCCGCGCATGAACAACTTCAGCTTCTGGCTGCTGCCGGCGGCGTTCCTGCTGCTGGTGTCCACCTTGTTCACCCCCGGCGGCGGGCCGAATTTCGGCTGGACCTTCTACGCCCCGCTCTCCACCACCTATGCGCCGGAAAGCGTGACGTTCTTCATCTTTGCCATCCACCTGATGGGCATCAGTTCGATCATGGGCGCGATCAACGTGGTCGCCACCATCCTCAACCTGCGTGCCCCGGGCATGACCTTGATGAAAATGCCGCTGTTCGTCTGGACCTGGCTGATCACCGCATTCCTGCTGATTGCGGTGATGCCGGTGCTGGCCGGTTGCGTGACCATGATGCTGATGGACATCCACTTCGGCACCAGCTTCTTCAGTGCGGCCGGTGGCGGTGACCCGGTGCTGTTCCAGCATGTGTTCTGGTTCTTCGGCCACCCCGAGGTGTACATCATGATCCTGCCGGCCTTCGGTGCCGTCAGCTCGATCATCCCGACCTTTTCGCGCAAGCCGCTATTCGGCTACACCTCGATGGTCTACGCCACGGCAAGCATCGCGTTCCTGTCGTTCATCGTGTGGGCGCACCACATGTTCGTGGTCGGCATTCCGTTGGTGGGTGAACTGTTCTTCATGTACGCCACACTGCTGATCGCGGTGCCGACGGGGGTGAAGGTGTTCAACTGGGTCAGCACCATGTGGCAGGGCTCGCTGACGTTCGAGACGCCGATGCTGTTTGCCGTGGCCTTCGTGATCCTGTTCACCATCGGCGGTTTCTCCGGGCTGATGCTGGCGATCGCGCCGGCGGACTTCCAGTACCACGACACCTACTTCGTGGTGGCGCACTTCCATTACGTACTGGTGCCCGGTGCGATCTTCGGCATCTTCGCTTCCGCCTACTACTGGCTGCCGAAATGGACCGGCCACATGTACGACGAAACCCTGGGCAAGCTGCACTTCTGGCTGTCTTTCGTGGGCATGAACATGGCGTTTTTCCCGATGCACTTCGTCGGGCTGGCCGGTATGCCGCGCCGGGTGCCGGACTACAACCTGCAGTTCGCCGACTTCAACATGGTCTCGTCGATCGGCGCGTTCATGTTTGGCGCCACGCAGATCTTCTTCCTGTTCATTGTGATCAAGTGCATCCGTGGCGGCCCGCCGGCGCCGGCCAAGCCGTGGGATGGTGCCGAAGGCCTGGAGTGGAGCGTGCCCTCGCCCGCGCCGTACCACACCTTCACCACGCCGCCGGAGGTCAAATGAGCACTTCGGCCACCCAGCCACCGCAAATCCCCTGTGGGAGCGGGCTTGCTCGCGAAAGTGGTGTATCAGTCGCCACATGCAGTGCCTGGCACACCGCATTCGCGGGCAAGCCCGCTCCCACATTGATCGCGTTCACTTTGGGTGGTCGTTATGGCTGAGTCCGTACCGATCAGGCGGCTGGTGACGCGCCTGTTGATCCTGGTGGTCGCCATGTTCGCCTTCGGCTTCGCCCTGGTGCCGATCTACGACGTGATGTGCAAGGCGTTCGGCATCAACGGCAAGACCGCCGGGCAGTACGAGGGTGAGCAGGTAGTGGACCCCTCGCGGCAGGTGCGGGTGCAGTTCCTGTCGACCAATGCCATCGATATGGTCTGGGAGTTCCACGCCAAGGCGGATGAGGTGGTGGTCAACCCGGGCGCCGTCACCGAGATGCTGTTTGTCGCCTACAACCCCACTGACAAGGCGATGACCGCGCAGGCGGTGCCGAGCATTTCCCCGGCCGAAGCGGCGATGTATTTCCACAAGACCGAGTGTTTTTGCTTCACCCAGCAAGTGCTGCAACCCGGCCAACGCATCGAAATGCCAGTACGTTTTATCGTCGATCGCGACATGCCCAAGGATGTGAAGCATTTGACCCTGGCGTACACGCTATTTGATATCACTGCGCGCCAACCGCCGGTGGCTGTCCACACCGGGGGCTAGCTACTGTTTGCCCCCTCAATCAGGAGAGCGAATACATGTCGACTCATGATACGTACTACGTACCAGCACAAAGCAAATGGCCGATAATTGCCACGTTTGGCATGTTGGTCACCGTGTACGGCCTGGGTGTGTGGTTCAACGATCTCAAGGCTGCACGCCCGGAATCCCACGGCCCGTGGATCTTCTTCGTCGGCGGTCTACTGCTGGCCTACATGCTGTTCGGCTGGTTCGGGGCGGTGATCAAGGAAAGCCGCGCCGGTTTGTACAGCCCGCAGATGGACCGCTCGTTCCGCTGGGGCATGACCTGGTTCATCTTTTCCGAAGTGATGTTCTTCATCGCGTTCTTCGGTGCGCTGTTTTATGTGCGGCACATGTCGGCGCCCTGGTTGGCGGGCGAAGGCTCAAAGGGCATTGCGCACATGTTGTGGCCGAATTTCGAGTTTGCCTGGCCGTTGCTCAACAACCCTGATCCAAAACTGCATCCCGCGCCCGAGGGCACGATCAGTCCTTGGGGGCTGCCGTTGGTCAACACCATCCTGCTGGTCAGCTCCAGTGTGACCATCACCATCGCCCACCACGCCCTGCGCAAGGGCCATCGCGGCGCGCTGAAAATCTGGCTGGCGCTGACCGTGTTGCTGGGCTGGGCGTTTCTGGGCTTCCAGGCCGAGGAATACATCCACGCCTACAAAGAACTGGGCCTCACGCTGGGCTCTGGGGTGTACGGCGCAACGTTCTTCATGCTCACAGGCTTTCATGGCGCCCACGTGACCATCGGGACGATCATTTTGTTTGTGATGCTGATGCGCATCCTCAAGGGGCACTTCAATGCCGAGCACCAGTTCGGTTTCGAGGCGGCCAGTTGGTATTGGCACTTTGTGGATGTGGTCTGGATCGGGTTGTTTTTCTTTGTCTATGTGCTGTGAGGTGAATTACCACGGCGCGTGAGAAACCAACTGGCCACTGAAGAAGCCCCAGGTGATCAGCGCCAGGGTGATCACGGCCAGCACCACACGCACGGTCAGGGCGGTGACGAGGCGATTGGAGTGGCCCTCGTCCTTGACCAGGAAGAACAGACCACTGAACAGGCTCACGACAGTTGCGATCAGCATCAGGGCAATGGCTGCTTTGAGCATGGTCGGGCTCCTGGGGTTCAAGGGGGAGGCGGGCAATGAAAACAAGTATAGCCAGCGCCAGGAAACGCTTTCATCCAGGGATCGCCCCCACGTTGGTGGTGCTGGTGCTGCTGCCGTTGATGGTGGGATTGGGGTTTTGGCAGCTGTCCCGTGGTCATGAAAAACAGCTGTTGGTGGACAGCTACGCCGAGCGGCGTGCGGCTGAGCCGATCAGCAGCGCGCAGCTGGTGGATATGGCTGATCCGGCTTTCCGCCGCGTGCGCCTGCGCGGCCAATTCGATGCCGAGCACAGCGTGCTGCTCGACAACCGCATGCGTGACGGCAAGGCCGGTGTCGAGCTGTTGCAACCTTTCCACGACAGGGCCAGTGGCCTATGGCTGTTGCTCAATCGCGGCTGGCTGCCCTGGCCGGACCGCCGCACCCCGCCCGCCTTCACCACCCCGGACCAGCCGGTGAACCTTGACGCCTGGGTGTATGTCGCCCCCGGCGAGACCTTCCAACTGCATGCCGACCCCGCGACCGCGCAATGGCCGCGTTTGCTCACCGCCCTGCACCCTGCCGTGTTGTGGGCCGATTTGGATCGCAGCGGCTTTGCCTACGAACTGCGTGCAGAAGCCGGCCCTGGTACGTACGACACCTCTTGGGCCGTAGTGGCCATGGGCCCGGAAAAACACCTCGGCTACGCCGTGCAGTGGTTCGCCATGGCGTGCGCGCTGCTGGCGCTTTACCTCTATCTCGGCTGGCACAACACAAAGGAGAAGTCCCATGGGAGCGGCCATGAATCCACCAGACATGTCTGAGGCGCCGGACCGCCGCAAAGGCCGCTGGCAACTGATCCTGATCTTGATGATGGTGATCGGCCCGATGGCGCTGGCCACTTTCATGTACAAGCTGCAGTTCTGGGTGCCGGACAGTCGCAGCTATCACGGCGAGATGATCGGCAACGGCCAGACTCGCGCCGACATCGGCGTGCAGGCCGATGAACAGCGCTGGCAACTGCTGGTCACCGCCCCCGCTGCCTGCGCTGCTGATTGCCAGCAACTGGTGTACCTGGCGCGCCAGCTGCAAATCAGCCTGGGGCGTGATGCGTCCCGGGCCAGCCATGCCTTGGCCAGTGCGCAACCGGTGAGTGTCGACTACGAAGCCAAGCTGAAAGCCGAATACCCGCAGTTGCAACGCTACTCGCTGGACCTGTCGGCCTTTACCAAAGGCGCCGCCGCGCCGGGTGATGCGCAGCTATGGATTGTCGATCCCCACGGCAACCTGGTGTTGCGTTACGACGCCACGGTCAAGGGCAAGGACTTGCTCAACGACCTGCGCCACCTGTTGAAACTGTCGAATATCGGATAAGGGCATCGTCATGGCCAAACCAGGATTTCGCCTCGCGTTGTTTGCCACCCTGCTGGCGCTGATTGTCGTGCTGCTGGGCGCATATACCCGCCTGACCCACGCCGGGCTCGGTTGCCCGGATTGGCCGGGTTGCTACGGTTTTATCAGCGTGCCGCAAAGCGAAACCCAGCTGGCCCATGCCGAGTTGCACTTTCCCGACACGCCGGTCGAGGCGGACAAGGGCTGGAGCGAGATGATCCATCGCTACTTCGCCGGCACCCTGGGGCTGTTGATCGTGGTGCTGGCGGCGCGCTCGTGGAGCCACCGGCGCGATCCGGGCCAGCCGGTGAAACTGCCGCTGTTCCTGCTGGCGGTGGTGTTCGCCCAGGCGGCGTTTGGCATGTGGACGGTCACGTTGAAACTGTGGCCGCAGGTGGTCACGGGGCATCTGTTGGGTGGGTTTGCCACGTTGAGCCTGTTGTTTCTGCTGACGCTGCGTTTGTCCGGGGTGTTGCCCGCGCTGATCGTGCCCAAGCGCCTGCAATATTGGGCGACGGCCGGGTTGGTGCTGGTGATCGGCCAGATTGCCCTGGGCGGCTGGGTCAGTTCCAACTATGCCGCAGTGGCCTGTATCGATCTGCCGACCTGCCATGGCCAGTGGTGGCCGGCGGCGGATTTTGCCAACGGCTTTCATCTTACCCAGCACATTGGGCCCAACTACCTGGGTGGGCAGTTGGATAGCGAGGCGCGCACGGCGATTCATCTGACTCACCGCATCGGCGCGGTCGTGGTTACCCTGGTGCTGTTGGGCCTGGCCTGGCAACTGCGTGCGGTGGGCATGAGCCGCCTGGCGGGCCTGCTGCTGAGCGCCCTGGGCGCACAAATCTGTCTGGGCCTGAGCAACGTGTATTTCCATCTGCCGCTGCCGGTCGCGGTGGCCCATAACGCGGGCGGTGCCGCGCTGTTGCTGAGCCTGGTGCTGGTCAATTATCACGCGCGCACCAGCCTGGTCCGTGTGCGCAACCAGTTGCCGTTCGGCTGGCGTTTCATCCCGCGCAAACATGTCTCGGGCCTCATCACCCTTAAAGGAGAGATGCCATGGCGACCTTGATCGGCGCGCACCGCGGGCGGGCAATCTGGCGTGACTACCTGGAGCTGACCAAGCCGAAAGTGGTGGTGCTGATGCTCATCACCTCGCTGGTGGGGATGTTCCTTGCGACCCGCGCCGGGGTGCCGTGGACGGTGCTGGTATTCGGCAACCTGGGGATCGCCCTGTGTGCGGGCGGTGCGGCGGCGGTCAACCATGTGGTGGACCGGCGTATCGATGCCGTGATGGCGCGCACCCATAAACGACCGCTGGCAGAGGGGCGTGTGTCGCCCTTGGCGGCGCTGGCCTTTGCATTGTTGCTGGCGGTGGCCGGGTTGGCGCTGTTGCTGGCGTTCACCAACCCACTGGCGGCGTGGCTGACGCTGGCTTCGCTGTTGGGCTACGCCGTGATCTACACCGGTTTTCTCAAGCGTGCGACGCCGCAGAACATTGTGATCGGCGGTCTCGCGGGGGCGGCGCCGCCGTTGCTGGGCTGGGTGGCTGTCACCGGGCATGTCAGCGCCGAGCCGTTGTTGCTGGTGCTGATTATCTTCGCCTGGACCCCGCCGCACTTCTGGGCCCTGGCTATCCATCGCAAGGAGGAGTACGCCAAGGCCGACATTCCCATGCTGCCGGTCACTCACGGCGAGCACTACACCAAGGTGCATATCCTGCTCTACACCTTCGCCCTGCTGGCGGTGAGCCTGATGCCCTACGTCATCCATATGAGCGGCCTGCTGTACCTCGCCTGCGCGCTGGTATTGGGTGGGCGCTTTCTGCATTGGGCCCTGGTGTTGTACCGTGGCGGTCGGCCGCACGCGGCGATCAACACCTTCAAGTACTCTATCTGGTACTTGCTGCTGCTGTTTATCGCCTTGCTCCTAGACCACTACCTATTGTTGAACCTATGACCCGAACTCAAAAAACCGTCTTTATCCTGGTGGCCATCGTCGCGTTGATCATGGGCCTGACCGTTAATAAAGTGCTCAACGGCAAAGGCCAGGGCGACCCTACTGCGCTGATCGATGCTGGCATCATCCTGCTGCCCCAGAGCCGCCAACTGCCGGCGGTGAGCATGACAAACCAGGACGGCCAGCCTGTATCGGTCAATGAATTGAAGGGCAAGTGGAGCCTGCTGTTCTTCGGTTACACCTTCTGCCCGGACATCTGCCCGACCACCCTGGCCCAACTGCGCCAGATCAAAAGTGAGCTGCCCAAGGAGGCGGTGGACAAGTTGCAGGTGATCCTGGTCAGCGTCGACCCGCACCGCGACACGCCGACCCAGCTCAAGCAATACCTGGGCTACTTCGACCCGCAGTTTGTCGGCCTGACCGGCGCGAATGTCGAGGAGGTGCAGAAGGTGTCGAATGCGGTGAGCATCCCGTTCATTCCGGCGGACACCAGCAAGCCGAACTACACGGTGGATCACAGCGGCAACCTGGCGCTGATCGGGCCGGATGGGATGCAGCGTGGGTTTATCCGGGCGCCTTTGAATAATCAGAAGCTGGTGGTGCAGTTGCCGGTGTTGTTGCAGCGCAACTAAGTCGTACGCAGATCTGGCTAGCAATACATAGCAAATGTGGGAGCGGGCTTGCTCGCGAATGCAGTGGGTCAGTCAATATCTTCATCGACTGATACACCGCATTCGCAAGCAAGCCCGCTCCCACATTTTTTTGATCTCCGGTGTCTGGGAGATCGGGTTGGATCAGAACGCCGGCTTGATCGCGCCTTTGTACTTCTCTTCGATGAATTTCTTCACTTCAGGCGTGTGCAGTGCTGCGACCAGCTTCTTCACTGCATCCGAATCCTTGTTGTCTTCGCGGGTCACCAGGATGTTCACGTAAGGCGAGTCGCTGCCTTCGATGACCAGGGCGTCCTTGGACGGATCCAGCTTGGCTTCCAGGGCGTAGTTGGTGTTGATCAGCGCCAGGTCGACCTGGGTCAGCACGCGCGGCAGGGTGGCGGCTTCCAGTTCGCGGAACTTCAGGTGTTTCGGGTTGGCGGTGATGTCCTTGATGGTCGACAGGATGTTGTTCGGCTCCTTCAAGGTGATCAGGTCGTGCTTGGCCAGCAGCAACAGCGCGCGGCCGCCGTTGGTGGCGTCGTTCGGGATTACCACGTTGGCGCCGTCAGGCAGCTCGGCCAGGGTCTTGTACTTGCTGGAGTACGCGCCCAGGGGTTCCAGGTGCACGGCGCCGACGCTCACCAGATGAGTGCCCTTGGTTTTGTTGAACTCGTCCAGGTACGGCTGGTGCTGGAAGAAGTTGGCGTCCAGGCGCTTTTCAGCCACCTGTACGTTGGGCTGCACGTAGTCGGTGAAGACCTTGACCTGCAAGTCCACGCCTTCTTTGGCCAGGGCAGGTTTCACGAATTCGAGGATTTGCGCATGCGGCACCGGCGAGGCGGCGACCTTGATGGTCTCGGCGTGGGCGGAAAACGCGGCAACCGCAGCGAAAGCAACCAGTAGTTTTTTCATCCAGCAAGCTCCTTGTTCGGGCATCTGCCGACTGATAGTCGGCAATGGCCGTTATTTTCGAGAGTAATGTGTCACCAGCTTGTCGCCGATGGTCTGCAGAATTTGTACAAGCACAATCAACATCACCACGGTGACGACCATGACGTCGTCCTGGAAGCGTTGGTAACCATAGCGTATCGCCAGGTCCCCGAGCCCGCCGGCGCCCACTACGCCCGCCATGGCGGTATAGCCCACCAGGGCAATAGCGGTCACGGTGATTGCGGCAATGATGCCTGGCTTCGCCTCAGGCAGAAGCGCCTTGGTGATGATCTGGCGAGTGGTGGCGCCCATGGCTTGGGTCGCCTCGATGATGCCGCGATCGACTTCGCGCAAAGCGGTTTCCACCAGTCTTGCGAAGAATGTCGAAGCGCCGACCACCAGCGGTGGAATCGCGCCGGCTACACCCAGCGAGGTGCCGGTAATGAAGATCGTTGTCGGAATCATCACAATCAGCAGGATGATAAATGGCAGCGAGCGTATGGCGTTGACCACGAAGGCCAGCACGCCATAGGTGGCTTTCTGCTCCAGCAACTGGCGGGGGCTGAACAGGAACAGCAGGATGCCCAGCGGCAGGCCTACTACTACGGTGAAGAACAGCGAAGTGCTGAGCATCAGCATGGTGTCGCCCGTGGCGACCCAGATGTCGGCCCAGTCAACGTTGTCGAAATAATGCAGTAATACGTCCATTAGCGCAGAACCTCCATGTGGACATCCGCCGCAACAAAGCGGGCAAATGCCGCTTCCATGTCGCCGCCGGTAATGGCCAGAGTCAGTTGCCCGTAGGGGATGTCTTTGATGCGGTCGATACGACCGGCGAGGATGCTGTAGTCCACACCCGTTTCGCGGGCGACGGTGCCCAGCAGCGGCGCGTAGGTCGCATCGCCCTGGAACGTCAGGCGCACGATGCGGCCTGGGACGTGGGCGAAGTCGTCGCGTTGCTCGTTTTCGTCGACCTGCTCGGACTCTTGCACGAAGCGTTTGGTGGTCGGGTGCTTGGGATGCAGGAACACATCGGCCACCGTGCCTTGCTCGACGATCACGCCGGCATCCATCACGGCCACCTGGTCGCAGACGCGGCGGATCACGTCCATTTCATGGGTGATCAGCACGATGGTCAGCTTCAGCTCGCGGTTGATCTCGGCCAGCAGTTGCAGGACCGAAGCGGTGGTCTGCGGGTCGAGGGCGCTGGTGGCTTCGTCGCACAACAGGATCTTGGGCTTGGTCGCCAGGGCGCGGGCGATGCCGACGCGCTGCTTCTGGCCGCCGGACAACTGCGCCGGGTATTTCTTGGCGTGGTCCGACAGGCCGACACGGGCGAGCAGTTCGGCGACGCGCAGGTCGATGTCCTTGCGCGACAATTCGCCGGCCAGGGTCAGCGGCAGTGCCACGTTGTCGGCGACGGTCTTGGATGCAAGCAGGTTGAAGTGTTGGAAGATCATCCCGACCTGCTGGCGGAAACGGCGCAGGCCGTTGGCGTCCAGCGCGGTGACTTCTTCACCATCAACCGTGATCTGACCGCCGCTGGGTTGTTCCAGGCGGTTGATCAGACGCAGAAGGGTACTTTTTCCCGCGCCGGAGTGGCCGATCAGGCCAAACACCTGGCCGTTTTCGACACGCAGGCTGGTGGGGTGCAGAGCGGGGATCTCCCTACCGGCGACGCGGTAGGTTTTATGGACGTTTTGAAACTCGATCACGTAGCGAACCTTGTGGGGCGCATGAAATAGGGATCAGCGGTTAGCCGGGCGCGCATTTTAGCCTGTCCGTCCAGCGTTTCTTAGCATTTATTTCGCAATCAACCAGTGATTTGGCAATAACGCGATCAAAGGTCATAAAAAAGGAACGGCCCAAAACCTCATCAGTCACTACTTAGGTAACGCGACTTCCCGGGTGCCGTGCCTGGGTCTGAATAAGGAGTTTTGACTGATGAGTACGAAAAAGCCCCAGAGCGAACTCGCCGGAACCGACACCCTGGACCGCAAGAACACCAACGCCAAACTAGAGGCTTTGGAAACGTTCCGCTCCGACGCCACCGGCCAAGCGCTGCGTACCAACCAGGGCGTGAAGATTTCGGACAACCAGAACAGCCTGAAGGTCGGCGCGCGCGGGCCTTCGTTGCTCGAAGACTTCATCATGCGGGAAAAGATCACGCATTTTGACCATGAGCGCATCCCTGAACGCATCGTGCATGCGCGTGGTACCGGCGCCCATGGCTATTTCCAGACCTATGAAAACCATTCGGCACTGACCAAGGCCGGTTTCCTACGCGACCCTGGCCATAAAACCCCGGTATTCCTGCGCTTTTCCACGGTGCAGGGCCCGCGCGGCTCCGGCGACACGGTTCGCGATGTGCGCGGCTTTGCCGTCAAGTTCTTCACCGAGGAAGGCAACTTCGACTTGGTGGGCAATAACATGCCGGTGTTTTTCATCCAGGATGCGATCAAGTTTCCCGACTTTGTCCACGCCGTGAAGCCCGAGCCCCATAACGAGATTCCTACAGGTGGTTCGGCTCACGATACGTTCTGGGACTTTGTGTCGCTGCAGCCGGAGTCGGCGCACATGGTGATTTGGGCAATGTCCGACCGGGCGATCCCAAAAAGCCTGCGGGCCATGCAGGGCTTTGGTGTACATACCTTTCGCTTTATCAACGCGCAGGGGCAGTCCAACTTCGTTAAGTTCCACTGGCGGCCTACGGCCGGCACCTGCTCGTTGGTCTGGGACGAAGCGCAAAAGCTCGCCGGTAAAGATACCGACTACCACCGTCGCGATCTCTGGGAAGCCATTGAGATGGGCGATTATCCCGAGTGGGAGCTGGGCGTGCAGGTGATTCCCGAGGATAAGGAGCATGCGTTCGATTTCGACATTCTCGATCCGACCAAGCTGATCCCCGAAGAATTGGTGCCGATTACTCCGTTGGGCAAAATGGTGCTGAACCGTAACCCGGACAACTTCTTTGCCGAGGTCGAGCAGGTTGCCTTCTGCCCAGGCCATATCGTGCCGGGGATCGACTTCTCCAATGATCCGCTGCTGCAGGGGCGCCTGTTTTCCTACACCGATACTCAGATCAGCCGTCTGGGTGGCCCGAATTTTCATGAGTTACCCATCAATCGCCCGGTAACGCCGCTGCATAACGGCCAGCGTGATGCCATGCACCGGACCACCATCGATAAGGGGCGTGCGGCGTACGAGCCCAACTCCATTGATGGCGGCTGGCCCAAGGAAACCCCGCCTGCGGCGCAGAACGGTGGTTTCGAGTCTTATCACGAGCGCATCGATGCCCATAAGGTGCGTGAGCGCAGCGAGTCGTTTGGCGATCATTTTTCTCAGGCGCGCCTGTTTTTCCGCAGCATGAGCAAGCATGAGCAGGAACACATCATTTCGGCCTACAGCTTTGAGCTGGGCAAGGTGGAGCGTGAATTCATTCGTGTGCGCCAGGTGAATGAGATCCTCGCCAATATCGACCTGGAACTGGCCAAGCGTGTGGCGCAGAACCTTGGCTTGCCGGTGCCGAAAACAGGTACGGTGCCGGAGCGCAAGACTTCGTTGTCACGCTCGCCGGCCTTGAGCCAGGCGAACCTGCTGTCGGGTGACATCAAAACGCGCAAGGTGGCGATCCTGGCCGCGGACGGTGTGGACGGCGCGGCAATTGCGGCGCTGAAAAAGGTGCTGAAGGAGGAAGGTGCCCATGCCAAGTTGCTCGGGCCGACCTCGGCGCCGGTGACCACGGCGGATGGCAAGAGCCTTGCGGTGGACGCATCCATGGAGGGCTTGCCGTCGGTGGCCTTTGACGCGGTGTTTGTGCCGGGCGGCGCCAAATCGGTGAAAGCCCTGAGCGAAGACGGCGTGGCGCTGCATTACCTGTTGGAGGCTTATAAGCACTTGAAGGCGATTGCAGTGGTGGGTGAGGCCAAGCAGTTGCTGGAGTTGTTGAAGCTGGAGGTGGATGCGGGATTGATCGTGGGTGGCGATGCCAAGGCGTTGAAGGCCTTTGTCGCCGCAATTGCGCAGCATCGAGTGTGGGATCGGGAGCCGAAGGCTAAGGCGATTCCGGCTTAAGTCATCTGTTGTTGGTTGGATAGCTATCGCGGGCAAGCCCGCTCCCACATTTTGAGTTGTGGATACACTCAAGTGTGGGGGCGGGCTTGCCCGCGATTGCTTTATTCCGTCTTGCGCGGAATCAACACAACCTGCGCCGGGATCTTCTTCAGGATCTGCCGGTGGATCTTCAGGTCATACGCCGAATCCATGCGTTTGACCCGCTTGGTCAGCAGCGTGGCCAGCCAAGGGTAATCCTGGGTGCGCGGCACCTGGAGGCTCACGTCGCACTGATAATTCACCACGTCGGTGGCGATGGCATCGAGCTGATGACGCAACGCCTGGATGTCCGTGAGGTTCAGCGCCACGGTGGTGCTCTCGGCCGCCGGGTCGATGACCTTGGCCTGGGGCTTGGCTTCGGCGGCTTTCAGCGCGGCTTCGGCTTTATCCAGCTCGGCCTTGCGGGCGTGGCTGATGGCGCTGTTCACGCCGCCGGTCAGCGCCGGGGCCTTGGGCATCAGTGCGCGGGCGCGGCTGAGGGCAGTGGCGGCGGCGTTGACGTCACCTTTTTGCAGCACGATCTGGCTGCGCTGCAGGTAGGCTTCGGCCAATTGGCGCTGGTAGGACTCCAGCGCCGGGTCGTTGGGCGACTGCGCTTGCAGCGCCGCAAGCTGGTCTTCGGCGGTGGCCAGCTCACTGCTGGCGAGGTTTTGCTCCAGCTGCGCGATGGCCGCAGCGCGAGCGTCCGGGGCCTCGGGGGCGGCGGGCGGTGTGCTTTGACAGGCGCCCAGCAGCAAGGAAAATGCGGCAAGGAGCAGATAACGGGAGGTGAACGGCTTCATTCCTGCGACTCTCTATTTGCGCAAAAAGCGAGCAAGTCTACACCCCTCGACGGGGCAGGACAAAACTCAGCAGAAACAGCGCGGCGGCCGTGACCACAATCGACGGCCCGGCCGGCGTGTCCTTGAACCAGGACAACGCCAGGCCCCCGCATACCGCGAGCATCCCCAGCAGGCTGGCGCCAATCGCCATCTGCTCCGGTGAACGGGCATGGCGCTGGGCGGCGGCGGCGGGAATGATCAACAGCGATGTGATCAACAATACGCCGACAATCTTCATCGCGACAGCAATCACCACCGCGATCAACAACATCAGGGTCATGCGCAGGGCCGGCACGGGCAAACCTTCCACCGTGGCCAACTCTTCATGCACGGTGATCGCCAGCAGCGGCCGCCACAGGGCCAGCAGCAACACCAACACGGCCGCGCTGCCGCCGAGGATCCAGCCCAGGTCGGTGGTGCTGATGGCCAGCAGGTCGCCGAACAGGTAGGCCATCAGGTCGATGCGCACTTCGTGCATGAAACTCAGCACCACCAGCCCCAGGGACAAGGTGCTGGGCGCGAGGATGCCGAGCAGGGTGTCGGACGCCAGCGGCTGGCGCTGTTGCAGGGTCACCAGCAGCACCGCCAGCAGCAGGCAGCCGACGGTGACAGCGATGGTCGGGCTGACATCCAGCAGGAAGCCCATGGCCACGCCCAGGAGCGCGGCGTGGGACAACGTGTCGCCAAAATAGGCCATGCGCCGCCAGACGACGAACGAGCCCAGCGGGCCCGCCACCAACGCCAAAGCCAAGCCTGCCAGCAGGGCGTAAAGCAGAAAATCAGCCATGCTTGCAGCTATCTCCATGAACGTGGGTGTGAGGTGTCGCGGGGTCGTCGACGACTTCGCCATGTAAATCGTGGGCGTGGTCGTGATGGTGATGGTAGATCGCCAGGCTTTGCGCGTTCTTGCCGAACAGCTCGACGAACGCCGGGTCGCCACTGACTTGTTCCGGGTGGCCGGAGCAGCACACGTGGCGATTGAGGCATACCACCTGATCGGTGGTGCTCATCACCAGGTGCAGGTCGTGGGAAACCATCAGCACGCCGCAGCCATGGCGGTCGCGCAGCCGAGTGATCAGGCTGTACAGCTCGGCCTGGCCGGCGACGTCCACACCTTGTACCGGTTCATCCAGCACCAGCAGTTCCGGTTCGCGCAACAGGGCGCGGGCCAGCAGCACGCGCTGCATTTCGCCGCCGGAGATGCTTTGTACCGGGCTGTCGATCACCTGCTCGGCGCCGACTTCCTTGAGCGCGGCCTGGGCGCGAGCGCGGTCGACACCGGGGACCAGGCGCAGAAAGCGCAGCACAGACAGTGGCAGCGTCGGGTCGACGTGCAGTTTTTGCGGCATATAGCCGACACGCAGCTTGGGCTTGCGCCACACGCTGCCCGTGTCGGGCTTGAGCAGGCCGAGCACGGCGCGTACCAGGGTGGTCTTGCCGGCGCCGTTGGGGCCGATCAGAGTGACGATCTGCCCCGGTTCGACGCTCAGTGCGATGTTGTCCAGCACGTTTTGCCCGGCGAACGTGACACCGACCTGCTCCAGGCGGATTAACGCATTGCTCATCAAGCCCCCTGGCAGCCCGAGCACAGGCCGACGACTTCGACCGTCTGCCCTTCGACTTTGAAGCCTACGTCGGCAGAGCTTTTGATGATGGCGTCGCTGATGCTTTTTTGCTCAAGCTCGATGGCGGCGTGGCATTCGCGGCAGATCAGGAACTGGCCCTGGTGCGCGTGTTCCGGGTGGTTGCAGCCGACAAACGCGTTGAGCGAAGCGATGCGGTGCACCAGGCCGTTTTCCAGCAGGAAATCCAGCGCGCGGTACACGGTTGGCGGCGCGGCGCGGCGGCCGTCCTGCTCGCTGAGCACGCCAAGAATGTCATAGGCGCCCAGCGGCTTGTGGCTCTGCCACACCAGTTCCAGCACGCGGCGACGCAGGGCGGTCAGGCGCAAACCCTTCTGCGCACATAGGGTGTCGGCTTCCGACAGCGCGGTGTGTACGCAGTGAGAGTGGTCGTGGGGACGGCTGGCAAGCGGTGTTATAGGCATGAGCGGCGACAGATATTTGATAGAGACGTTATTATGTTACCCGTTCCTACGCCATTGAGTGGTCATCGTGTCCCGACTTTTTCCTGTTTTTGTCGTATTCATCACCAGTTTGTTTATCTCGGGTGCCGCCCAGGCCGAGGTCAAAGTGCTGACCAGCATCAAGCCGCTGCAGTTGATCGCCGCCGCTGTGCAGGACGGCGTGGCGGTTCCGGAGGTGTTGTTGCCGCCGGGGGCGTCGCCGCATAACTACGCGCTGCGTCCATCCGACGTACGGCGCGTGCAGTCGGTGGACCTGCTGTATTGGATCGGACCGGATATGGAGAGCTTCCTGCCTCGCGTGCTCAAAGGTCGTACCGCGCCGACGGTTGCGGTGCAGGATCTTCCAGGCATGAAATTGCGTCGTTTCGCCGAAGATAGCCACTCACACGCCGATGAAGCCGACGAGCACGACCATGATCACCGTCCAGGCAGCCTGGATGCGCACTTGTGGCTGTCCACCGTGAATGCGCGTGTGATTGCTGCACGAATGGCGTCGGACCTGGCCGCTGCCGACCCGGCGAATGCGGCGCGTTACCAGAGCAACGTCAAGGCCTTCAATGAGCGTCTGGATGCGTTGGATGCACGTTTGAAAGCGCGTCTGGCGTCGATTGGCGACAAGCCATACTTCGTTTTCCATGAAGCCTTCGATTACTTCGAAGATGCCTACGGGCTCAAGCACACCGGCGTGTTCAGCGTTGCCGCCGAAGTACAACCCGGCGCCCAGCACGTAGCGGCGATGCGTACGCGTCTGCAGGAAGTGGGCAAGACCTGCGTGTTCAGTGAGCCGCCGTTGCGTCCGCGGTTGGCGGAAACGCTGGTGACTGGCCTGCCGGTGAAGTTGGCGGAGTTGGATGCGTTGGGTGGGTACACGCCGGCTACGGCTCAGGGATATGAGCAGGTGCTGGAGAAGTTGGGGAATGATCTGGCGGGTTGCCTGGAGTCGCTCTGACAGTCAACACAAGGCCCATGTGGGAGATCTATGGTGGAGGGCAATATCTCCACCAGGGGATGGCAGTGCCTGGGCGATCTCCAGCCGAACACTCACTATCCATCAACACCAATCAACTGTGGGAGCGGGCTTGCCCGCGAAGGCGGTGTTTCAGTGCCAGATGTACTGACTGACACACCGCCTTCGCGAGCAAGCCCGCTCCCACATTTTCTTGACCGAGTTGAGCCCTTAGAGGGCGAACGGCAGTTGTATTGTGACCTGCTGGCGTTGCGCCAGGCGGTGTTCGAACTCTGCCGGGTCATGAATCAACACATCCTGACCCGCAAACGACTCAGCCGCGATCATGCGTGACAGCCAGAACCGCACGCATGCCACTCGCAACATCGTCGGCCACAATTCGGCTTCCTTCGCCGTGAATGGCCGCAGCCCCGCGTAGGCACCCAGCAATGCACGGGCGCGTTGCCCATCTATCACACCGTCCTCGTCCGAACACCAGTCGTTCAAGGCGATCGCCACGTCGTACAGCATCGGGCCGGAGCAGGCGTTGTAGAAGTCGATCAGGCCTGTCAGATGCGTGCCTTCGAACATGGCGTTATCGCGAAACAGGTCAGCATGAATGTTCGCGCGCGGCAGGGCGAGGATCTGCGCCTTGTGGGCTTCGATCTCGTCCAGTGCGTCTTGCAGCAGGCGCTGCGGTGCTGCTTCCAGGTGTGAAATAAGTTGCGCACCTTCACTGAGCATCCAATCCAGGCCGCGATCGGTTTTACGCTCCAGTACTTTGTCGCCCTGGGTGGCCAGGTGCAGATGGCCGAGCAGGTCGCCGACCTGGGCGCAATGTTGCGCGTTGGCGTCCTTGATGTGCTTGCCGGCCAGGCGCGGTTGCAGCAGCGCCGGTTTGCCTTTCAGCTCGCGCAGGGCCACGCCGTCGGTGGTGCGCAGGGCGTAAGGTACGGGCAGATCGGCGTCGTGGAGTACGTCGAGCAGTTCGATGAAGAACGGCATTTCGGCGACGGGGCCACGTTCAACCAGGGTCAGGACGAACTCGCCCTGTTCCAGGCTGATAAAGAAGTTGGTGTTTTCGCTACCGGCGGCAATTCCCTGGAAATCTAGCAGGCGGCCGAGCCCGTAAGGGGCGAGAAAGGTTTCCAGCTCGGGCCGAGCCAGGGGGGTGAACACAGACATGGTTAAAACTGCCAGTACGGGCGCCGCGGTGCGCGGCGCCAATTTAAGTTAAGAAATCATTTCCATTCGAAAATCTTCCATGACGGGATCAGCATATCCGGCTGGTCAGAGCGGATGAAGTTCGCATCGGTTCCGTCCGCGCGCACCAGGAAATACGGAGGCGCGCCCTTGGGCGTTACCTTGATCGCGTACAGGAAGCCATTTTGGCGGTATTCCTGGATGGTCTTGTCGCCTTCGGTGCGGATCGTGACCTCAGGGTCACCACCGGGGGCGCTGTCGGCTGCCGTGGCGGCCAGCGGCAGGAGTGCAATCAAGCCGGTCAACAACAAGCGATTCGCTGTACGCATGATAACCTTGTCCCTTTGTCGTCATTGGTCCGGCTATTCTAGCGCCTGACCCGCCGAAAAGGTTGATCCTGCTCATGAGCCAAGCCCCCCTCGTCCTGGTGGACGGTTCTTCATATCTGTACCGCGCCTTCCACGCGTTGCCACCGCTGACCACCTCCAAAGGCCTGCCGACCGGTGCGGTCAAGGGCGTGTTGAACATGCTCAAAAGCCTGCGCAAGCAGTACCCGGGCAGCCCATTCGCAGTGGTGTTCGACGCCAAGGGTGGGACCTTTCGCGACGACATGTACGCCGAATACAAGGCCAACCGCCCGAGCATGCCCGATGACATGCGTGTGCAGATCGAGCCGCTGCACCAGAGTGTGATCGCCCTGGGCTTCCCGTTGCTGTGTGTCGAAGGCGTCGAGGCCGATGACGTGATCGGCACCCTGGCCCGCAGCAGTGCGGCTGCCGACCGGCCGGTGGTGATTTCTACCGGCGACAAAGACATGGCTCAACTGGTCGACGGGCACATTACCTTGGTCAACACCATGACCGGTAGTTCGATGGACATCGACGGCGTAAAGGAGAAATTTGGCGTCGCTCCGGAGCAGATCATCGATTATCTGGCGTTGATGGGCGACTCGTCCGACAACATCCCGGGCGTTCCGGGTATAGGTCCGAAGACCGCTTCCGGCTTGCTGGTGGGCGTGAATGGCGGGATCAAAGAGCTTTATGAGCAGCTGGACATCGTGCCGAGCCTGCCGATCCGGGGTGCCAAGACCCTGCCGGCCAAGCTCGAAGAGCATCGGGAGATGGCGTTTCTTTCCCACCAGTTGGCGACGATCAAGTGCGATGTGCCGCTGGACGTGGGCCTGGATGACCTGCACCTGAACGAGCCGGACCGCGACAAGCTGCTGGAGCTGTACGCGCTGTTGGAGTTCAAGAGCTGGTACGACGATATTCAGCGTGATGCCAAGCGTGTCGAGCTCAAGGCCGCACCTGTTGCCGGAGATGAAGTGGTCGAGGAGGTTCCCGCTGCGCCGCTGCAAGCGTCCTACACCACCATCCGCGACCAGGCCACGTTCGATCTCTGGCTGAAAAAACTCAATGACGCGAAGTTGTTCGCTTTTGACACCGAAACCACCGGTATCGACGCCCAGCAGGCGCAACTGGTCGGGGTTTCCTTCGCTGTTCAGTCCCATGAAGCAGCCTACATCCCGCTGACTCACTCCTACATCGGTGTGCCTGAGCAACTGGATCGCGACACCGTGTTGCTGGCTCTCAAGCCGCTATTGGAAGATCCGACCAAGCTCAAGGTCGGCCAGCACGCTAAGTTCGACATGAATATCCTGGCCAACTGCGCCATTGGCGGTGACCCGGCCCACGGCATCACCGTGCGTGGCATCGCCTTCGACACCATGCTCGAATCCTACGTGCTGAACTCCACTGCGACCCGGCACGACATGGACAGCCTGGCCAAGAAGTACCTGGACTACGACACCGTCAGCTTCCAGGACATCGCCGGCAAGGGGGCCAAGCAGCTGACGTTCGACCAGATCGCACTTGAGCAGGCAGGCCCCTACGCGGCTGAAGATGCTGACGTGACCTTGCGCCTGCACCAGGCGCTGCACGCCCAACTCACCGCCATCCCGAGCCTCGCCAGCGTGCTGACCGACATCGAGATGCCGCTGGTGCCGGTACTGGCGCGTATCGAGCGCCAGGGCGCGCTGGTGGATGCGGATTTGCTTGGCGTCCAGAGCATTGAGCTGGGTAACAAGATGGTTGAGCTGGAGCGCCAGGCGTTCGAGATCGCTGGCGAGGAGTTCAACCTTGGTTCACCCAAGCAGCTCGGGGCCATTCTGTACGAAAAGCTCGGTTTGCCTGTGCTGAAAAAGACCAGCAAGGGTCAGGCGTCTACCGCCGAGGAAGTGCTGGCCAAGCTGGCCGAAGATGACTACCCGCTGCCCAAGGTGCTGATGCAGTACCGCAGCATGAGCAAGCTGAAAAGCACTTACACCGATCGCCTGCCAGAGCAGATCAACCCGCGTACCGGGCGTATCCACACGTCCTACCACCAGGCGGTGGCGGCGACCGGGCGGTTGTCGTCCAGCGATCCGAACCTGCAGAACATCCCGGTGCGTACTGCTGAAGGGCGTCGGATTCGTCAGGCGTTTGTCGCGCCAAAAGGCTACAAGCTGCTGGCGGCGGACTACTCGCAGATCGAACTGCGGATCATGGCGCACCTGTCCAAGGACGAAGGCTTGATGAATGCCTTCCGCGATAACCTGGATGTGCACACGGCCACTGCGGCCGAAGTGTTCAAGGTTGAGCTGGGTGAGGTCACGTCCGACCAGCGCCGCAGCGCCAAGGCGATCAACTTCGGCCTGATCTATGGGATGGGGGCGCAGAAGCTCGGCAAGGACATTGGTGTGGATACCAAGACCGCCAAGGCTTACATCGACGTGTACTTCGCCCGCTACCCCGGGGTTCGCGAGTACATGGAGCGCACCCGCGCCCAGGCTGCCGACCAAGGCTATGTCGAGACCTTCTTCGGCCGCCGCTTGTATTTGCCGGACATCAACTCCAACAAACCCCAGGAGCGTGCCGCGGCGGAACGCACGGCGATCAACGCGCCGATGCAGGGCACGGCCGCTGACATCATCAAGAAAGCCATGGTGCTGGTAGACAACTGGCTGGCCGACTCGGGCCTGGATGCCAAGGTAATCCTGCAGGTGCACGATGAATTGGTACTGGAGGTGCGTGAGGATCTGGTCGCCGAAGTCAGCGAGAAAATTCGCCAGCACATGAGTGCTGCGGCGCAGTTGGATGTGCCGCTGCTGGTGGAGGTGGGTGTGGGCAATAACTGGGACGAAGCGCACTGATTTGCACGGCCTTGCCACCACAAGCCGTGGTGGCAGAGTGCTTTAGATCAGATATTGCCGTTAGTTATTTCCAATAGTTTTTCGCACCGGCCGGAACTTAACCCGTGAAGTGCCACTCAGAGTTACTGAATGGGTGGTGAAGCCCTTCAATGCTCCTATGTTGTGTTAAGTGTTGGCAGATATCTGGACCCCGCCCTAGCGGTCCGGAACTTGAACCCCGAACTTCCCCTCCCCATACGAAGTCCGGGGTTTTTTTTGCCCGCAGGAAAGTTACTCGGCGATTTCAGCGCCTTTGTCGGCCAATTCCATCCAGCCGGCCAGCACGGTGTAGGCCTCTTCCAGGCCCATGCGTTTAGGCGCCGAGAACAGCTGGATAGTGATCGCGTCACCCCAACCCTTGCGGATTTCCGCCTGCACTTTGAGCAGGGTGTTCTTGGCTGCGCCATAGGTCAGCTTGTCGGCCTTGGTCAGCAGGATATGCATCGGCATGCCGCTGGCCACGGCCCAGTCGAGCATCAACAGGTCGAAGTCGGTCATTGGATGACGGATGTCCATCATCAGGATCAGACCCTTCAAACTCTCGCGGCCACCCAGGTAAGCCTCCAGGTGACGCTGCCAGTGCAGCTTCAACGGGATAGGTACTTTCGCGTAACCGTAGCCCGGCAGGTCGACCAGACGCCGATCATCGTCTAGCTTGAAGAAATTGAGAAGTTGCGTGCGCCCCGGGGTTTTCGACGTACGTGCCAGGCTGGCGTGGGTCAGGGTGTTCAGCGCGCTGGATTTACCGGCGTTGGAACGGCCGGCAAAAGCAACTTCAAAGCCTTCGTCATCGGGGCATTGGTCAACTTTGGCGGCGCTGAGCATGAACGTGGACTGTTGGCACAGACCGAGGATGGGATTCTTGAGTTGCATGAGGTTTCCGATGTGGGCGATGCCGAGAAAGGGTGCGGCAAGCGGTGTCGTTTCCGTTTCAGTAGCGCCAGTATATAATGCCGCAGATTTTGTGTGTGCTTTGTCCCAGCGAAGGATGAGGTTCACGGGAGCGATAGACCTTTATTGCGCATTAGAACGCAAAACGCTCTCAAGCCCTGAAATGGTCGACGTATGACCAGATGGTTGCTCGCTTTTGGTGTCCTGGTTCCGCTTTACGGCGCTCAGGCTACACAGGATCCGGAGGCGGTGTACAACCGAGTTTGCGTGGCTTGCCATGCCGGCCAACTGCCCAACGCCCCCAAACGGGGTGATCAGGCAGCCTGGGCGCCAAGACTGGCGCAGGGCATGGACACGCTGGTGCAGCGCGTGACCCAGGGTTTCAAGGCAATGCCGCCGCGTGGTTTGTGCATGGACTGCAGTACTGAGGATTACCAGGCCGTCATTCATTTGATGGTGAGTAAACCCGGTAGATAACTCTTAAACCCCTTAGCCGTAGTTGGATTAGCTGATGAACAAACTGATCGTGAGTCTGCTGTTGACCCTGGGCATCACTGGTGTTGCCCATGCTGCAGGCGACGCTACAGCGGGCCAGGCGAAAGCCGCCGTGTGTGGTGCTTGCCACGGACCGGATGGCAACAGCCCGGCGCCGAACTTCCCTAAACTGGCCGGCCAGGGTGAACGCTACCTGACCAAGCAGATGCACGACATCAAGGATGGCAAGCGCACGGTGCTGGAAATGACCGGCTTGCTGACCAACCTCAGCGATCAGGACCTGGCAGACATTGCGGCATATTTTGCCAGCCAGAAAGGCAGCGTGGGAGCGGCCGATCCGAAGCAGGTCGCCCGTGGCGAAGAACTGTTCCGCGGCGGCAACCTGGAAAAAGGCATGCCTTCGTGCATCGGTTGCCACTCGCCCAATGGCGCAGGCCTCGCCGCTGCAGGCTTCCCGCACTTGAGTGGGCAGCATGCACAGTACGTTGCCAAACAGCTGACGGACTTCCGTGAAGGTAATCGCGTCAACGATGGCGACACCAAAATCATGCAAAGTATCGCCGGCAAGTTGAGCAACAAGGACATCGAAGCGGTGTCGCAGTACATTCAGGGCCTGCACTGATCCAGGCGCTACGTTAACGCTCGATTAATCCGTCGATGCAAGCATAAAAAGGGTGGCCCAGGCCGCCCTTTTTTGTGGTCGGTGCCGTTACACTAACGAACTCATGTCCGCGTAGACCTGTCACAACAAAGGTCGCGTGAGGCGACTTTATTTGTCCAGGAGTAAAGCATGCGTAATCTGATCCTCAGCGCCGCTCTCATCACTGCCAGCCTCTTCGGCATGACCGCGCAAGCTGCCGATGTGCCGCTTGAAGCCGGTAAAACCTATGTTGAATTGACCAACCCCGTACCTGTTTCGGTACCTGGCAAGATCGAAGTGGTGGAGCTGTTCTGGTACGGCTGCCCGCATTGCTACGCTTTTGAGCCGACCATCAATCCATGGGCCGAAAAACTGCCTTCAGACGTAAATTTCAAACGCATTCCGGCCATGTTCGGCGGCCCATGGGATGCCCACGGCCAATTGTTCCTGACCCTGGAAGCCATGGGCGTGGAGCACAAGGTCCACAACGCGGTATTCGATGCCATCCAGAAACAAGGCAAGCGCCTGACCAAGTCAGACGAAATGGCTGATTTCGTCGCCACCCAAGGTGTCGACAAGGACAAGTTCCTGGCTACCTTCAACTCCTTCGCCATCCAGGGCCAGATCAAACAGGCCAAAGAACTGGCGCAGAAGTATGGCGTGCAAGGTGTACCGACCCTGATCGTCAACGGCAAATACCGCTTTGACCTGGGTACTGCCGGTGGTCCTGAAGCTGTCCTCAATGTCGCCGACCAGCTGATCGCCAAAGAGCGCGCAGCCAAGTAAGGGGCTCGCCATGCGCCGCTGGGGTACTGAACGCGTTGTTGGCCTGCATGATCCGCAGGTCAACGAGCATCACCTGGAATCCACGGGCCTGCCGGCAGACAGCCGGCTGCGTCTGCTCAGCTTCAATATCCAGGTAGGTATCAGTACCGAGAAGTACCGGCACTACCTCACCCGTGGCTGGCAGCACCTGCTGCCCCATAATGGGCGCGCCGGCAATCTGCAGAAAATCGGCAACCTGCTGAGCGACTTCGACTTGGTCGCCTTGCAGGAAGCTGACGGCGGCAGCCTGCGCTCCGGCTACATCAACCAGGTTGAACACCTGGCCCAGCTCGGGGCGTTCCCGTACTGGTATCAACAACTCAATCGCAACCTCGGGCGCCTGGCGCAGCACAGCAATGGCGTGCTCAGCCGCTTGAGGCCGTGGGCGATCGAAGATCACCCGCTGCCTGGCCCCAAGGGCCGTGGCGCGATCCTCGTGCGCTTCGGCGAAGGCCCTGAAGCCCTGGTAGTGGTGATGATGCATCTGGCGCTGGGCGCACGCACCCGCACGATGCAACTGGCCTACATCCGCGAGCTGATCGGCAATTACAAACACCAAGTGCTGATGGGGGACATGAACACCCACGCCAGCGACTTGCTGAACAATTCCCCGCTGCGGGACCTCGGGCTACTGGCGCCGCAAGTCGAAGCCACGTTTCCCAGCTGGCGCCCGCAACGTTGTCTGGACCATATCCTGCTCAGCCCGACCCTCACGCTCGAAAGCGTGCAGGTACTGGCGCAGCCCATCTCCGATCACCTGCCGGTCGCGGTAGAGATTCGTCTGCCGGGTTCGCTCACGGCTGATGCATTGCCCGCGTTGAGCCCTGGCCCCCGCGGACCCCTTGCATGAGCGACGACGCCCAGCGCTGGAAAGAAAAATACCTGCTAAGCGTCGAACAACAAGAAAAGCTCGAGCGCCGTTGGGCCGCTCGCCTCGACTTGTTGCGTCGAGGGCTGGTGCGCAGCACGCTGGCGGCTGAAGGGACCGACCGTGCGGTCGACCAATGCATGAAGGAAATGCGCGACGTGGTGCGCACCGACGACATGGACGCCGCCCTCGCTGCCCTGTTGCCGCGCCTGGAAAAGGCCGTGCTGGATTCCGAGCAGCGCCGCGAAACCCGTGTCGACCAGATGAGTACCGCGTTGGCCTCCCTGGTCGCGCAGTTGCAGAAACTGCCACTGCCCCGTGAGGTCGCGCGCCCGCTGAAGACCTTCGCCAAGCAATTGGACGGCCGTGTGAGCCAGGCCCGCGAGATCCCGTTGCTGCTCAGCGAGTTGAGCAGCCTGCAAGGGCAGGCGCTGGAAAACCTGGAGCCGGATGGCGAAACCCCACGCCCGGGGCCAGGACTGTTGCAACGTTTGTTTGGTGGCAAGGAGGTTGCCAGTGAGGCGCAGGTGAGTGAGCCTGTGCCGGTTGCCGCGCCGCAGCCGCAGCCGCAGCCGCAGCCTGCCGCCGCCAAGCCCGTGCCCGTGCCCGAGCAGCCCGCGCAGTCTGATGAGTTGGCCGAGGCACTGCGGGCTTTTGCGCCACTTGCGCCGGCTGCACCCGAGCCCGCGCCATTGCCGCCCGCCCCTGTGCAGGCAGTCGCCAGCCCAGCGGTTGCAGCCGCAGCACCGCTACCCGCTGCCGCGGTGCCAGAGCCCAAGACGCCTGCGCCCGAAGAGGCTGCCCCGCAGAGCGCACTCGCCACCTTTGTCCAAGCGCCATCGGTGCCCGTCGATACCCCGGCGCTCACCGTCATCGGCAGCCTGTCGCTGCCGCCGGTGCTCGAGCGTGCCGACCCCGACGAGCTGCAATCGGACGGTATCTACGCCCTGCCCGATTCGCCCGAGCCGTCCTACAGCTCCGTGGCCAAACATATCGAAGACACCCTGCTCGGCCTGCTCGAGGACCTGTCGCTGCCCGAACGCCACCGGCCCCAGGCCGAAGCCATGCGTGAACGCCTTGCCCATGGCTTGAACTGGTACGAACTGCTGCCAATCCTCGATGACCTGGCGGTGTTGATGCTGGCGATCACCGACAGCGGCCAGCACGAGTTCGAGGCTTATCTCAAGCAGCTCAACGAACGCCTCGAAGCGTTCCAGGGGCATCTGCAAGTGGCCAGCGATGGTCATGCAGATAGCCGCGACGCTGCCCGCGAGCTGGATACGCAGATCCGCGAACAAGTCGATGGCCTGCAAAGCAGCGTCCAGGACGCGGCCGACCTCGACAGTCTCAAGCACGTGCTGGAAAGCCATCTTGAAGGCTTGCTCGGCACCATGGACCAGCACCAGCAGCAGCGCGACCAGCGTGAGCAGGAGGTCGCGGCGCGTTTGAAAGGCCTTGCCGAGCGTGTTGCGAGCATGGAACAGGAAGCCCAGGGCTATCGCGAGCACCTGGAGGTGCAACGCCAGAAAGCCCTGATCGACCCGCTCACCGGGCTGCCCAACCGTGCGGCCTGGAGTGAACGCCTCGACCATGAGGTCAATGCCTGGCACCAGCAGGGCAACAGCCTGTCGCTGGCCATGCTCGACCTGGATCACTTCAAGCGGATCAACGACGGTTACGGCCATTTGGCCGGCGACAAAGTGCTGAAAATCATCGCCAATGTGCTGCGCAAGCGTCTGCGCTCGAGCGATTTTATCGCGCGGTTTGGCGGTGAAGAGTTTGTGTTGCTGATGCCCAACTCATCGCTGACGGACGCGCTGGCGGCTGGCGAGGTGTTGCGCGCGGCCATCGAGGCGTGCCCGTTCCACTTCAAAGGCGAGCCGGTGACGATCACGGTATCCATGGGCGTGGCGCAGTTCCTGCCAGGTGAGCGCAGTGACCTGGCGCTCAAGCGCGCCGATGCAGCGTTGTACCGGGCCAAGGCGGCGGGGCGCAACCAAGTGCAGGCGGCGTAAAAGATGTTCCATTTTGTGATTTGACCGTCTGGTTGCAGTCGGTACGTTACACTGTTGCATTATCGTCTTCAGCGTACTGCCTTCTGCCATGAAATCCTTATCCATCGCCTTTGTGTTTCTCCTGATCGCCGGCTGCGCCAGTGGCCCGCGCCTGGACACCAGCCATCCATCGTCGAACCACGACAACCGCGTGCAGTTCGTGATCGTCCACTACACCTCCACCGACCTTGAGCGCTCCCTGGCGCTGCTGACCCACGGCCAGGTCAGCAGCCATTATCTGATCGGCGATGACGCCTCAGGCAGGATCTACAAGCTGGTGGATGAGAGCCAGCGCGCCTGGCACGCCGGGGAAAGCGAGTGGATGGGGCGCACCTGGCTCAACTCCAGCTCCATCGGCATCGAAATCGTCAACCCAGGCTATCGCGACACGCCGACGGGGCGCGTGTGGTATCCGTATTCCGAAGCGCAGGTGCAGTCGCTGGTGGTGTTGCTCAAGGACATCAGCAAGCGCAACGGTATCGACCCGAAGAACATCATCGGTCACAGCGACATTGCCCCGCTGCGCAAACTGGACCCGGGCCCGCTGTTCCCGTGGAAGCGCCTGGCCGAGCAAGGCCTGGGGGTATGGCCGGACGCCCAGGCGGTAGCGCGGTTCCATGTGCAATATGCCGCTGAGCTGCCAAGCATCATCTGGTTCCAGCAGGAGCTGGCACGTCTGGGCTACCAGACACCGCAGACCGGCGAGCTGGACGTGGCCACGCGCCATGTGATCGCAGCGTTCCAGATGCACTTCCGTCCGGCATTGTTTGATGGCACTCCCGATGCCGAGAGTGCCGCGATCCTGCGGGCGCTGAACCGCCGCTAATCCGTGGCGAGCGGGTTTGCTGCGGCAATGCAGCTTCTTGTGGCGAGGGAGCTTGCTGTGGCCAACCCCCTCGCCACAGGCTACAGCGGCAGTGCCATATAGAACTGCGTCCCCTGCCCCGGCCGCGAATACACACCCATGCGGCCACCGTGCAGTTGCACGATCTCCTTGCACAGCGCCAGCCCCAGGCCGGCACCGCCTTTCTTGCGGCCGACCTGCACGAACGGCTCGAAAATGCGCCCTTGCTGGCCATAGGCGATCCCCTCGCCGTTATCCTCGACGCTGATAATCACTCGCTCCCCATGGCGTCGCGCCTGTAGGCGAATCTGCCCACCTTCGGCGGTATGGCGCAGGGCGTTGGCCAGTAGGTTGTCGAGTACACGCTCCAGTTGCGGCTGGTCGGCGTACAGGCGTGGCAGGTCGGGTTGGGCTTCTACCAGCAGTTCGATTTTTTGAGCATTGGCCGGTTCGGTGAACCGTCCACGGGCGTGTTCCAGCAGATCGGTCACGTCGCACGGCCCCAGGGTGAGTTTTTGCAGGCCGTTCTGGTAGCGCGAGAAGTTGAGCAAGTCGTTGATCAACTGCATCAGGCGCTGCATTTCTTCGTTGACCGTATCCAGCAGGTCCGCTTCGCGGGACTCCGCCGGAAATTTCGCGCGCTCGCGAAATAGCCCGAAAGCCATGTGCATGCCGGTCACCGGAGTGCGCAGCTCATGGGAGGCACGCAACACAAACTCGCTGCGCACGCGTTCGAAGGCGCGCTGCTCAGTGACGTCATGCAGCACCATGACCGCGCCAAGGATATGCCCCTGGGTATGGCTCACCGGCGTGAGGCTATAGGTCAGGAGGCGCAGTTCACCCTCGACTTCCACTTCCAGGTCATCCGGTGCGCGCTCCAGGTTGCCGCCGCGCAGCACCAATTGCAGTTGTTCATCCAGCTCGGGGCGCATCAAGGCTTCACCCAGGCCCTGGCCGAGGCGTTCCTCATCCCAACCCAGTTGGCGCTGTGCCACCGGGTTGAGGTGCTCCAGACGGCCTTGGCGGTCGATCATCAGCAGGCCGTCGTCAATGCTGTCGAGTACCGCCTGCAGACGCTGCTGGCCGGCGAGCAGTTCGTCGACATTGGTTGCCTGGTGCTGGCGCAACGCCTCGGCCATGATGCCGAAACGCCGTGTCAGCTGGTTCATCTCGGCTGCTGAGGAAATCGGCAGTGTCACCTCGAAATCACCCTGGCCGATCTTGTCCGCCGCCTTGGCCAGCGCTTCAATCGGTCCGCCAAATCGCCGGGCGATACCGTGGGCGGTGACAAAACCGATGATCAGCACCGCCAGCCCCACCAGCCCCAGCAGGCCGGCGATGAGCAAGGCGCGCTCGCGGGATTTGTGTTCGCTGGTGCTGATGTTTTCAAGGGCCTGCTTGTGTTCGACGATCAGGCCGTTGCGCAGCACATTGAAGGTTTCGGTGAGTTTTTCCTTGCTGCCCGGCGGTGGCGAGGCTTGCTGGAACTGGTCAAACGCGTCCAGCAGATTCTGGTAATCGCTCCGGGCCTGGACGAAGCCCGTGCCTTGTCCGTTGCGCTGTTCGTGGGCGACGCCCTGGTCCAGCAGCTCGAAGTAGTGCTGCTTCGACGCTTGCAGGGCCACGGGGTCGGGACGCTGCTCCAGCATCATGATCAGTTGGTCGCCAAGGCTCTGGCGCAGCTTGAGACCCAAGTCCAGGGTGATGAAGTTGCTGCGGATCAGCGACTCCTGGGTCTTGGCCATTTGCATGACGCTGACCAGGCCGAGGATCAAGCCCAGCAGGGCGACGGTGATCAGCGCTGAGATACTCAGGAACAAGCGAGTACGCAGCTTCATCGCTAACTTCATAAGGTGCAGCTCACAGGTTGTACTGTTTGCGTTTGCGGTACAGGGTCGACGCGTCGATGCCGAGGGTGCGGGCCGCTTGGTCCAGGGTGTCGCTGGTGGCCAGCACAGCGCCGATGTGGGCCTTCTCCAGCTCGTCCAGGCTCAGTGCCGCGCCGATGCGCGGGGCATTGTTGGTTGGTTGCTCGGCCATGCCGAGGTGGCTGATCTCGACCTTCTCCTGCGGGCAGATGATGCTCGCACGCTCCACAACGTTGCGCAGCTCACGGATATTGCCCGGCCAGCGATAGTTGAGCAGTGCTTCGCGTGCTTCGTCGCTGAAGCCGCGTGCCGGACGCGCGTATTCCTTGACGAAGCGCGCCAGGAAGCGGTCGGCCAGGGTCAGGATGTCTTCGCTGCGCTCGCGCAATGGCGGCAGGTGCAAGGTGATGACGTTGAGGCGGTACAGCAGGTCCTCACGGAAGCGGCCGTCGCGCACCATGTCCTCCAGGTTCAGGTTGGTGGCGGCGAGGATGCGCACATCGGCGCGGCGGGTGACCGGGTCGCCGACGCGCTCGTATTCCTTGTCCTGGATGAATCGCAATAATTTTGGTTGCAACGTGAGCGGAAAATCGCCGATCTCGTCGAGAAACAGCGTGCCACCGTCGGCCTGGTTGACCCGCCCCAATGTGCTTTCACTCGCGCCGGTGAATGCGCCGCGGCTGTGGCCGAACAATTCGCTTTCCATCAGCTCCGCCGTCAGCGACGGGCAGTTGATGGTCACGCAGGATTTCTTCGCGCGTTTGCTCCAGCCGTGGATGGCCCGGGCCAATTCACCTTTACCCGTGCCGGACTCGCCGAGGATCAGGATATTGGCGTCGGTCCCGGCGACTTGGCGCGCGGTTTCCAGCACGACCATCATGGCCGGGCTATGGGAATCGAGGCCGTCTTTGGGCTGGCGCACTGCGCCTTCCAGCGCTTCCAGGCGCGCGGACAATTGGCGCACTTCCAGTTGTTTGGCTGTGGCCAGGCGCAACTGGTCCGGGCTGCACGGTTTGACCAGATAGTCCGCCGCGCCTGCCTGGATCGCATCCACGGCAGTATCCACGGCGGAATGCGCGGTGACGATCACCACGCGCATCCATGGCGCCTGGATGCGCATTTGGGCCAGCACATCGAGGCCGTTGTCTTCACCCAGGCGCAGGTCGAGGAAGCACAGATCGAACACCTGGCGTTGCATCAGGGTATCGGCCTGGGCGGCGCTGTTGGCAGTGGCGACGGTGTAGCCTTCATCTTCCAGGCAATAACGGAAGGTGCGGAGGATCGCGGATTCGTCATCCACTAAAAGAATGCGGCCTTGAAGTTCCTTGGCTGATTCCATCTGTCCCGCGCTCCTTAACTATGAATGATGGTGATTAGTCCCGGAATAATCGGGCAAGTTGCATGGTTTATTCTGATCGATAAAAGGAGGTGCCGTGCAGGTATCTGCGCTGCTTCCTACAAAGCCCTGCCTGATGGCGTTTTCATGCCGTCTTGCCACTTCGGCAACTCACCGACAGCTTTCTATCCATTGATCCGACCGCTGGTGATCGTGCAATTCGCACGGCTCCCTTGGGGGCATCGTGCAGGATGCTGTGCCAACCAGCCTTGTCGTATATATAACTCATTGATTTTATTGAGTTTTATTTTGTAAAAAAACTGGCATGCGCCCTGCAATACCTCTCCCAACGAATAATCAGAATGCGGGAGAACATCAGCATGACTCGCCAAAGCCTCAGCCAATTGCATGTATCGCCACTGCGCTTGCAGCAAGGTCTGTTTGCCAGCCTGGCCCTGATGGTCACGCTGATTGGCGGCCAGCAGATGCAGCATTGGCAGCAGAGTCAGCAACAAGCCCCGCACTTCGAGCGTCCGCTCATGACGCAGACCCATTTCAGTTCCATCAGCAGCGTTTCCGCCGGTGTAACCGCACCCCAATTGAGAGTGGCTGACCAGGATTCGACCCCTGGCGAGCTGCCTACCCAAGAGCGTTGGGTGTTTTAGGCAATACATACGCTCGCTCACCTTGAGCGTCCGTACCGCACGACCTCTATAAAAGCGTAAGGAGAATCACCATGTTGAGTTGGGCAATCACGTTTCTGATCATCGCCATTGTGGCTGCAGTCCTGGGCTTCGGTGGTATCGCGGGCACCGCCACGGGGATCGCCAAGATCCTGTTTGTTGTCTTCCTGGTGATGTTCATCGCTTCGTTCTTCTTTGGTCGTCGCGGCCGAGGCTGAAAATGACCACTTTGTCCTTTAAAACCCTGGCTGCCGCCCTGCTCTTGGGCGGTAGCGGCTTGGTGATGGCCGCCAATGACGGCCAATCCCGCGCCAACGAATTGCTCGCGGCGGACCCGCAATACCGCGAAACCTGGCAAGGCGTGGTGAAGAAAGAAGAGCGTCTGCCGGAGTGGGTGCTGAACCTGTCGGGCACGGCCGAGCAAATGAATGCCGTGCAGGAAGACGGGGACAAATACCTGGTCGGGCCGCTCTGCGAAACGGCCGACACTTGTCTGAAGAAGCGTCTGATCGTTGCCTTCAGCCTCGACAAGGAAGATGCCTACGCCCTGTTGGTGGAAGTCCCGGCCGGTTTGCCGGCGGACAAGTCGCCAACGCGGCACGCCGACTACCGTTTTATCGGTAAGCCGGACGAAGGCATGCAGAAGCTGTTGATGGAGCAGTTGAAGAAAGATCCGAATTGGTACTAGACCCTGTCTGGCGAGCCGAGTCAGGTTGCAAAGCGTCGACGCAGGTTCACAAGCTCACGGCTTGCTGAACTTGCGACGGGCTTGTGACGTTCATCCCCTGTCTCTCATGCCGCTCGTAGTCGCAAATTTCCTTTTCGCCCGACTCCAACCATTACTTGGTGTGTCGGCGTGACCATCTATCGATAAAATTTGCTTGGTGCCATAGGTCATTTCTGACATGGCCCCCGCGTAATCCCAGGTATTTCTGCCATCCCTTCCAAGTTGTCCTGAATCTCTGAGCGAGCCGGGTTTGGCAGGTTCACGGCATATTCAACGGGCAATTTGTCGCATTTGAACTGACCGTTCGGACAGTTATTATGAAAAAAAGCCATGCCGATTCGGCATGGGGTAGGCGTTTACGGCATTAGACGCCGCTCCCTTGCATCGGAATAGTTGCGCCTTTTTTCGCCTGCCAGTAAGCCATTTCGGCCACGCTGCGGTGACCTTTCATGGAGGCAGATGCTCACACTTTTTCGCTTTCGAGCGTTGCGGCTGGCGCATTTGCCTTGAGTTCACTTGAAGTAAGGGTAATGACATGAAGAAGGCAAAGCTAAGCCTCGCCTGGCAGATCCTCATCGGTTTGGTATTGGGGATCGCGATCGGTGCAGTGCTCAACCATTTCAGTGCTGAAAAGGCCTGGTGGATCAGCAATGTGTTGCAGCCAGCGGGCGATATCTTTATTCGCCTGATCAAGATGATCGTGATCCCGATTGTGATTTCCTCGCTGATCGTCGGCATTGCCGGTGTCGGTGACGCGAAGAAGCTCGGGCGTATCGGCGTCAAAACCATCCTTTACTTCGAAATTGTCACGACCATCGCCATCGTGGTCGGGCTGCTGCTGGCCAACGTGTTCCATCCGGGTGCCGGCATCGACATGAGTACCCTGGGTACGGTCGATATTTCCAAATACCAGGCCACGGCTGCCGAAGTGCAGCACGAGCATGCGTTCATCCAGACCATCCTCAACCTGATTCCGTCGAACATCTTCGCCGCCGTCGCCCGTGGCGAAATGCTGCCGATCATCTTCTTCTCGGTGCTGTTCGGCCTGGGCCTGTCGAGCCTCAAGCCTGAACTGCGCGAGCCGCTGGTGACCATGTTCCAGGGCGTGTCCGAGAGCATGTTCAAAGTCACCCACATGATCATGAAGTACGCGCCTATCGGCGTATTCGCACTGATCGCGGTGACTGTCGCCAACTTCGGCTTCGCCTCGCTGCTGCCGCTGGCCAAGCTGGTGATCCTGGTTTACGTCGCCATCCTGTTCTTCGCCTTTGTAATCCTCGGCCTGATCGCCCGCCTGTTCGGCTTCTCGGTGATCAAGCTGATGCGCATCTTCAAGGATGAGCTGGTGCTGGCCTACTCCACCGCCAGCTCCGAGACGGTACTGCCGCGTGTGATCGAGAAGATGGAAGCCTACGGCGCGCCAAAAGCGATCTGCAGCTTCGTGGTGCCGACCGGCTACTCGTTCAACCTCGACGGTTCGACCCTGTACCAGAGCATCGCGGCGATCTTTATCGCCCAGCTGTATGGCATCGACCTGTCGGTCGGCCAGCAACTGATGCTGGTACTGACCCTGATGGTCACCTCCAAAGGCATCGCCGGTGTGCCGGGCGTGTCCTTCGTGGTGCTGCTGGCGACCTTGGGCAGCGTGGGTATTCCGCTGGAAGGCCTGGCGTTCATCGCCGGTGTCGACCGCATCATGGACATGGCGCGTACCGCCCTGAACGTGATCGGCAACGCCCTGGCCGTGTTGGTCATCGCGCGTTGGGAAGGCATGTACGACGACGCCAAAGGCGAGCGCTACTGGAATTCCCTGCCGCACTGGCGCAGCAAGGACGCGGCTCCGGCTGCCCAGGCGACTCGCAGCTGATAGCGCGAGCGCTATGAGACAAACCCCGGGGAAATCCGGGGTTTGTCGTTTCTGCCAGCCCCGTTATCATTCGGCCCATCATTCGGGGGATTTAACTGATGCTCAATGGCCTGTGGCTTGGCTTCTTTGTCGTGGCAATGGTGTCAGCGCTGGTGCAGTGGCTGGTGGGCGGCAACGCCGGGATTTTTTCGGCGATGGTCGAAAGCATTTTCGCCATGGCCAAACTGTCGGTGGAAGTCATGGTGCTGCTGTTCGGCACCCTGACCTTGTGGCTGGGCTTCCTGCGTATCGCGGAAAAAGCCGGGATCGTCGATTGGCTGGCCAAGGCCCTTGGACCGCTGTTCCGTCGCTTGATGCCGGAAGTGCCCGCCGGCCACCCCGCCATCGGCTTGATCACCCTCAACTTCGCCGCCAACGGCCTGGGCCTGGACAACGCCGCCACGCCCATCGGCCTCAAGGCCATGAAGGCGCTGCAAGAGCTCAACCCCATCCCCAGCACTGCAAGCAACGCGCAGATCCTGTTCCTGGTGCTCAATGCGTCCTCGCTGACGCTGTTGCCGGTGACCATCTTCATGTACCGCGCCCAGCAAGGCGCCGCTGATCCGACGCTGGTGTTCCTGCCGATCCTGCTGGCCACCAGCGCCTCGACCCTGGTCGGCCTGCTGTCGGTGGCGATCATGCAGCGCCTGCGCCTGTGGGACCCTGTGGTGCTGGCCTACCTGATTCCCGGCGCGTTGGTGCTGGGTGGCTTCATGGCGTTGCTGGCGACCCTGTCCGCTACTGCGCTGGCCAGCCTGTCGTCGATCCTTGGCAACCTCACCTTGTTTGGCTTGATCATGCTGTTCCTGATCATCGGTGCGCTGCGTAAGGTCAAGGTGTACGAAGCGTTTGTCGAAGGCGCCAAAGAAGGCTTCGACGTGGCCAAGAACCTGCTGCCGTACCTGGTGGCGATGTTGTGTGCGGTCGGTGTGTTGCGCGCCTCGGGGGCGCTGGAGTTCGGCCTGGAAGGGATTCGCCACCTGGTGGCCTGGACCGGCATGGACACGCGCTTCGTGGATGCCTTGCCGACCGCGATGGTCAAGCCGTTCTCCGGCAGTGCTGCACGGGCGATGCTGATCGAGACCATGCAGACCCAGGGCGTGGACAGTTTTCCGGCGCTGGTCGCGGCGACGATCCAGGGCAGTACCGAGACCACCTTCTACGTGTTGGCGGTGTACTTTGGCTCGGTGGGGATTCAGCGGGCGCGGCATGCCGTGGGCTGTGCGTTGCTGGCTGAGTTGGCGGGTGTCGTTGCGGCTATCGCGGTGTGCTACTGGTTCTTTGGCTGAGGCTGAGGCTGAGATCACGATCGCAGGCAAGCCAGCTCCCATATTTGACTGTATTCACAAATCAAAAATGTGGGAGCGGGCTTGCCCGCGAAGAGGCCCTCAGCGTTTCGGCGCTGTATTGCCCTGCTGCACCACCCATTCCACCACCTGCTTGTTCAACTGATCACCCGCCAGCCCAAACCCGGCCACCACCGCCGGCACTTTGGTGTCATTCACCGGCTGCCTCACTTCAAACCGCCGGCTGGCAATAATCCGCTGATCACTGCCGCGCACCAATCGTGCGTCGAGGCGGATCACCACCTCCACGGCATTGCCGCGGTATTCACTCTGGAACGCCTGCAATTGCCCGCCCAGCTCGTAGTCGGCTTGCAGATTGGTCTCGTCGGTACTCAGCAACGTTACCCGCCCATCGCGCTGGAACCCGTCCAGCAGGCGATTGCGCAGCAGCACCGGCGACGGATCGCTCCAGCGCGAATTGGCATAGCTGCTGATCAGGTCGCCATTGGGCACCACGGCAATACGTGGGCTATCGAGAAATTCGCTGGTCTGGGGCTTGGTCACGCGCAATGACCAGGCCACTGGCGTGCCTTGGGTCGCCGCTGGGGCTGCCGCCAGGCGGTACACGTCCGATGGGTCAGGCTTGGGCAGGATCGAGCACGCGCTCACCAGGGCCAGGGCTACAGGGGCGATCAGTTGATAAGCACGCTTCATGGCGTGAACTCCTTGTTCTTGTCGCTGCCCAGCAGGTAGCCACTGGGGTTGGCTTCCAGGCGGCGGGAGATGGCGCGCAGCGAGCCGAGGGTTTCGCGCAGTTCGCGCACGGCCGGCGCCAGTTCGTTGAGGCCCTGCATGCCGCTGTTCACCGAGTCCTTGTTGTCGGTCAGCAAGGTGTTGATGGTGGCGGTGCTTTTTTCCAGGGATTTCATCGCCTGCTCGGCACTGCTGAACGCCTGCTTACCTTGATCGTTGAGTAGGCCGTTGGCGTTGCGCATCAACACCGTGGTTTGTTCCAGGGCGCCGCTGGCTTGCTTGCTCACCTGCATCAGTTGCTGCATCACCACTTTGATGTCGCCGCGCTGGTCGGCGATGGCGCCGGTGGTTTGCTGCAAGTTGTCCAGGGTAGTGGTCAGGCGCTCGACGTTCTCCCGGGAGAACAGCGCATTGGCGTTATGTAGCAGCAGGTTGATGCTGCTCATCAGGTCGTTGCTGTTGTTGAGCAAGCGCGCGATCGGCGATGGAGAGGCGATGATTTCCGGCAGGTTGCCGTTCTTGCCCTTGAGCACCGGGCTTTGTGGCGTGCCGCCGCTGAGCTGGATGATCGAGGTGCCGGTGATGCCGGTCAGTGCTAGTTTGGCCTGGGTGTCTTCCTTGATCGGCGTCTGCCCGGCCAGGCGGATGCGCGCGAGGACGCGGCGTGGGTCCTTGGGGTCCAGGCGCAGGCTGATCACGTCGCCGACCTTGATCCCGCTGTACTGCACCGAACTGCCTTGGGACAGGCCGCTGACGGCCTCGTTGAACACCACTTCGTAATCCTGGAAGGCGCTGTCGATGCTGGACTTGGCCAGCCACAGGCCAAACAGCATCGCGCCGACCACTACGATCACGCTGAACAGACCGATCATCACATGATGGGCGCGGGTTTCCATGTCATACCTCGTTGAGCGGTTGAGCGGCATCCAATGCCGCACGGCCCCGGGGGCCGTGGAAATATTCGTGAATCCAGGCGTCATCGGTTTCCGAGACGACATCGATGGCATCCGCCACCAGCACTTTCTTTTGCGCCAACACCGCCACGCGGTCGGTGATGGTGTACAGCGTGTCCAGGTCGTGGGTGACCAGGAACACACTCAGGCCCAGCGCATCGCGCAGGGTCAGGATCAGTTGGTCGAATTGTGCCGCGCCAATCGGGTCGAGGCCGGCGGTGGGTTCGTCAAGGAACAGGATGTCCGGGTCCAGGGCCAACGCACGTGCCAGGGCGGCGCGCTTGATCATGCCGCCGGACAGCGACGCCGGGTATTTGTCGGCCGCTGACAGGGGCAGCCCGGCCAGTGCGAGCTTGACCGCTGCCAAGTGCTCGGCGTCACGGCGGCTGAGGCCGGCGTGTTCGATCAACGGCAGGGCGACGTTCTCGGTGACGGTCAACGAGGAAAACAGCGCGCCCTTCTGGAACAGCACGCCGAAGCGCCGTTCCACCAACGAACGTTCATGCTCCTCCAGGCTCGGCAGGTTCTTGCCGAACACCCGCACTTCGCCTTCACTGGGCCGCCGCAAGCCGACGATGCTGCGCAACAGCACCGACTTGCCGCTGCCGGAACCGCCGACCACCGCGAGGATCTCGCCCTTGTACAAATCCAGGTCGAGGTTCTCGTGCACGCTCTGGCTGCCAAAGCGATTGCACAGCCCGCGCACTTCAATCACCGCCTCACTGGGCGCTCGGTGCAGGCGACTCACCAGCTCATCTCCATGAAGAACAGCGCGGCGACCGCATCCAGCACAATCACCACAAAGATCGATTGCACCACGCTGGAGGTGGTGTGGGCGCCGACCGACTCGGCACTGCCGCTGACCTTGAAGCCTTCCAGGCAGCCGATGGCTGCGATCAGGAACGCGAAGATCGGCGCTTTCACCATGCCCACCAGGAAATGCTGTACGCCAATGTCGGATTTGAGCAGCGAGAGAAACATCGCCGGGGAAATATCCAGCGCCACGGCACACACCACGCCGCCGCCGACTATCCCTGACAGCATCGCCAGAAACGTCAGCATCGGCAGCGACACCAGCAGTGCCAGCACGCGTGGCAGCACCAGCAACTCCATGGGGTCCAGGCCGAGGGTGCGGATCGCGTCGATTTCTTCGTTGGCCTTCATCGAGCCGATTTGTGCGGTAAAGGCACTGGCGGTGCGGCCGGCGATCAGGATTGCAGTCAGCAATACGCCGAATTCCCGTAGGAAAGAAAACGCCACCAGGTCCACGGTGAATATCGTTGCGCCAAAGCTCTTGAGCACCGTCGCACCGAGGAACGCCACCACGGCGCCGACCAGGAAGGTGAGCAAGGCGACGATGGGCGCGGCATCCAGGCCGGTCTGTTCGATATGCGCGACCATCGGCGTGATGCGCCAGCGCTTGGGCCGGAAAATGCCGCGGGCCAAGGTCTCCAGGATCAGGCCGATAAAGCCGAGCAATTGCTTGCTGTCGATCCAGACCTTGTCCACCGCCCGGCCAATGCGTGCCAGCACCTGGATGCCGGTGGCTTCTTCTGGGGCTTTATCGGGTACGCAGAAGTCATTGAGGGAGCGGTAGACGGTCTTGAGCAGTGCGCGGTCGGCGGCAGACAGGCTGCAATCGGTCTGTTCGGCGGATTGCTCGATACGGGTGGGGCCCAGCAGTTCCACCAGCAACGACGCACCGGCGGTGTCCAGGGCGCCGAGGCCGTTAAGGTCGATGCGTGCGCCGGCGTCGTATTGGCCGTCGAGCTTGTCCGACAGCTTTTTCAGGTTTGCGTAGTGGGCAAGCGTCCAGTCCCCCGTAATCTTGAGTAACGGCGGAGTGGAGGACGTATCGAGATGGGCTGCGCCGGCCGTGGTACTACTGGTCATAAGCTCCGAGCTTGTTTGGCTATCCACAATTCCTACGTAATAGCACGAACCTACCTACTTTGGGTTGTCCGTTTGTGCTGCTTCGACGACTTTGAACCGCAGTACGCCGATCACTTGGCCGTCTTCGGTCAGCACTTGCACCTGCCAGCGGCCGACGGCATCGCCGGGGAAATTCTGCTTGTGGGTCCAGGCGCGATAGCCTTCCTTGCGGCCGCCGTGGATGTCCAGGGCGATGCGGTCGACCTCTTTGCCATTGAATTTCCACACGTGGTAGATCCGCTCGTCCAGGCCACGCGGGGCGTTGATCGCGGTGTAGGCGTAGAGCCCGTCGCTGCGCAGTTGGGCGAGGCTGACTTGCTTGAGGTCATCGCCGGGCGTGCGGTCTTGCAGTTGGGTGCTGATGGCCACTTCTGTCAGCCACAGGGTGGCCGGCGGTACCCAACTGCGTAGGAACCAGCCCGCGCAACCAATCGTGGCAGTGACCCCCAGCAGCATCACCCAGCCCTTGAGGCTGCGCAGCGGCAGGCTCACCGCCAGGCTTGGGATCGACAACGCCATGGCGACGCCCAGGGCGAGCTTGTAACTTTCGGCGGTGGTCAGGTGCAGGATGATCGGCAACGCGGTGAGCAGCGCGGCAAACAGGGTCAGGGTGTGCAGCGCGAGGAACAACGAGCGCTTGGGTGCCAGCCACTTGTAGTACAGCGGGTCGACGATCGACACCAGCGCTGCCGCGCCGAGCAGGCCGGTGAACACCGATTGGCCGCTGTTCCAGGCAGTGGTGACGAAAAAGAATGGCAATACGAAGAACAGGCTTTCCTGGTGGATCATCTGGGTCGCGTAGCGCAGCAGCGGCTCGGGGATTTCCCGCTTGAAGACCTTGGTGAACAGCTGGGTAAAGCTGTTCTCCAGCATCAGCCACAACCAGCTCACCAGCATGATCACCGCGATCCAACTGGCCATGCCCTGCTGGCGATCCACCAGAATGAAGCTGCACACACCCGAGATAAAGCCGCCGAGTGCAATCACCCCTGGGTAGCGCTTCATCAGTTCGAGGATGCGGGTGATCAAGCGGGTCAGGTTTTGCATTCGGCGGTTCGCAGTCTTTGTAGGAAAAATCCCAGACAGAATAACGTCTTAGTCCTGGGTCCGGTGCCCGATTACGCGATCCGTTTGCGATAAACCCGCACGCTGATCAATACAATGGCAATCAGCCCGAGCAACCCGGCGCCGATCCAGTTCAGCATGTTGTAGCTCAGCAGCGGTTTTTCGATGCGCCAGTAGCCCGGCTGTTTGAACACTTGGCGCATGGCGCCGTTGGCCTGGTCCAGGCTCACGGCCTTGATGCGTTTGACCGGGTCGCTGAAGTGGCCGTTGTTATAGTCGCCCGCCGCGCTCCAGTAGTAATCGGCCAGGGCGCTGTTGCCCTGCACGGCCCAGGCCTGTCGGGCAATGGCGGCGTTTTGCACGCGGGCGAATACGGCGGGGTCGAGGCCATCCTTTAGCAGTCGTGTCTGCAGGTTTTTCAGCACCTGTTCGGCTTGGGGGAGGTTTTCCCGCTCCAGGTCGGCATTCAGGCTGAGGAAACCGACGCCGCCGAGCACTTCGCGTTCGCTCCAGGGGCCGTAGGACAAGGTGTGTTTGAGGCGCAGCTGGCGGTACAGCGCCCAGTCGAGATAGTCCTTGAGCAGGTCGTAGGTCTCGTCGTGCTGCTCGTCCAGTACCGGCTCGGGGAACAGCCAGTGCAGCTTGGCGCTGTTGCCGACCCAGCCGTGGATCAGTTCGCGGTGGTTGGCGGCGGCGTGCTGGATCTGCGGCAGCTCGGGGTGTTCGGTGGGGTCGACCGGGTCGAGTTGGCCGTAGGTGCGTTCCAGGTAGGCGGGTAGGAGTTTGTCGAGGTCGCCGACGATGATCAGGGTCATGTTGTTGGGTGCGTACCAGTGTTTACGCAGTGTTTCCAACTGATCGCGGGTCAGTTGGCCGACTTCGGCGCGTTCCGCGCATTTGAGCCCCAGTTCGACGGCCAGTTGGTTGCTGGCGGTATGGCCGAGGTCCTGGCGGTCGAGCAGACGTTGCAGGTGCGAGTAATGGCCGCCGTCTTCGCGCTCCACCACTTGCTTGGCCGCATTGATATTGGCCTCGGTCAGTTCGGTGCGGGTGATGATCGCCAGCAGCAGGTCGAGGACCTTGCGCTGGTTTTGCGCCGGGGCTTCGATCACGAAGGTGGTATCGGCGTTGCTGGTGTAGGCGTTCCACTCGCCGCCGAGGGCTTGCATGCGGTCTTCCAGGTCGCCTTCGCCGCCGCCGTCGATGCCGCTGAACAGCAAGTGTTCGAGCAGGTGCGGCAGTTCCTTTTCCTCGCAGGGGAAGTCATCCAGGCCCACACCGACCACCAGGCGGATCGCCACATGCCCACGCTCGGTGCCCGGCTTGAGCAGCAACTGCAGGCCGTTGGGCAAGGTGTAGCCCTCCACTTGCAGGCGGTCAAAGGCGTAGGCGTGGGCAGAGCCCATGAGCAGGCAGATAAATAACAGGCGACGCATAACAAGCTTCCTGGCGAGTGAGGTCAGTTTTAACTGACTTCGCGGGCCATCGTACGTTCAGGGCGAATGTGTGATGTCGGCAATATCTTCGGCAGAGAGCGCGCCGGTCTCGGACGTTTCCAACACGACATAGGCGCTGCTGCAAAACAACGAGTTGAGGCGTTTCATGTCGGCAATCAGCTCCAGGTGCAGGGAGCTGGTCTCCAGGCTCTGTACGATCTTGCGCTGCAAACGGCTGACATGGGCGTGGGCCAGGCGCCGTTCCTGGGCGCGAAAGCGGCGTTTCTCGCGCAGCAATTGGCGAGCACTTTCCGGATCGGCGCTGAGGAACACTGACAGGCCCAGGCGCAGGTTGGCGATCAGTTGGCTGTGCAGGTCGGACAGTTCTTCCAGGCCGATTTCGGAGAACTGGCGACGCTGGGAGGTCTTCTGCTGCTGGACTTTGCGCAGCATGCGTTCGATCAGGTCGCCCGCCAGCTTGAGGTTGATCGACAACTCGATGATCTCGGCCCAGCGCCGGCTGTCCTGCTCGCTGAGGTCTTCGCGGGGCATTTGCGCCAGGTAGAGTTTGATCGCGCTGTACAGCGCTTCGACGTCATCGCTGAGGCTGCGCATCTCCTGGGTGATGGCGGTTTGTTTGCCGCGCAGTACTTCCTGCATTGAGGTCAGCATGTTGTCGATCAGGTCGCCCAGGCGCAGGGTCTCGCGGGCGGCGTTGGCCAGGGCCAGGCTTGGCGTGGCCAGGGCGGCAAGGTCGAGGTGGCGCGGCTTGGCCTTGCCGTTGAGCTCTTCCCGTTCGGGCAGCAACCAGGCGCACAGGCGTGCCATCGGGCCGATGGTCGGCAGCAGGATCAGGCAGCGGCTGACGTTGTAGAGCAGGTGGAAGGTGATGACCATGCCTTGGACGCCGTAGTCCAGGCCATCCATCCAGCGTACGAGAGGGTCGAGTACCGGGATGATCAGCAACAGGCCGATCAATTTGTACAGCAGGCTGCCCAGCGCCACCTGGCGCCCGGCGGCGTTTTGCATGCTGGTACCGAGGAAGGCCAGTACGCCGCTGCCGATGTTGGCGCCGATCACCAGGCCGATGGCCACGTGCAGGCTGATCACGCCGGCGCCGGCCAGGGTCGCGGTGAGTAGGACGGCGGCCAGGCTGGAGTAGGAAATCATCGCGAACAAGGCGCCGACCAAGGCATCCAGCAGGATGTCGCCGGTCAGCGAGGCGAAGATGACTTTGACGCCCTGGGCGTGGGTAATCGGACCGGCGGCTTCGACGATCAATTGCAGCGCCAACACGATCAGGCCCAGGCCGATGCCAACGCGACCCAACTGCCCTGCCCGCGTCTGTTTGCGCGACAGGAAGAAAATCACTCCAAGAAAAATCAGCAGCGGCGAGAGCCAGGACAAGTCAAAGGTCAGCACCCGCGCCATCAGCGCCGTGCCGACATCGGCGCCAAGCATGGTGGCCAGGGCGGGCATCAGCCCCATCAACCCTTGGCCGACGAATGAGGTCACCAGCATTGCTGTGGCGTTGCTGCTCTGCACCATGGCGGTCACCAGGATACCGGCGACAAACGCCAGCCAGCGCTTGGACATGTTCTGCCCGATGACTTGGCGCAGGTTGGAACCGTAAACCCGCAGGATGCCGGTTCGGACGATATGCGTGCCCCAGATCAGCAGGGTCACGGCGGAAAGCAGATTGAGCAAGGTCAGCATGCTCGGCCCCCCGTGTAGGTGCGCTTCAAGAGAAGCGTAGGAAAGTTGCCGCGTGCCGCTCTACGTCTTGTAGTTAAGCTGTAGTTGGCTAATGGCGTGCGCGCCAGCATCGCATAGCTGAAATGGTGATTGAAACAAAACTGTCATGAAATCAGCTTTTTGCAGACAAAAAAAGGGGCTCATAAAGCCCCTTTTTTGACTGGCTCGGGTTTATTGACCCGGAATGTCTTTGCGCAGTTTCACTGGGTCCTGCTGTTTCTTCTTTTTCGCGATGGCGGTGCGCATCTTGATGTTCACCGCTTCCACTGCCAGCGAGAACGCCATGGCGAAGTAGACGTAGCCTTTTGGCACATGCACATCGAAGGCTTCGGCGATCAGTACCGTACCCACTACCAGCAGGAACGACAGCGCGAGCATTTTCAGCGACGGGTGCTTGTCGATGAAGTCGCTAATGGTGCCGGCGGCCAGCATCATCACCAGTACCGCAACGACGATCGCAGCGACCATGACCGGTACATGGGAGACCATGCCGACCGCAGTGATCACCGAGTCCAGGGAGAACACGATGTCGATGATGGCGATCTGGATGATGGTGTAGATGAACTTGCCACCGGCGCCCTTCGGCTCGTCGTGGGTTTCGTCTTCGCCTTCCAGCGCGTGGTACATCTCCTGGGAGCTTTTCCACAGCAGGAACAGGCCACCGAAGAACAGGATCAGGTCGCGACCGGAAATGCCTTGGCCGAAGACCACAAACAGATCGGCGGTCAGTCGCATGACCCAGGTGATCGAAAGCAGCAACAGGATCCGGGTGACCATAGCCAGGGCCAGGCCGAAAATCCGGGTGCGCGCCTGCATGTGCTTGGGCATGCGGCTGACCAGGATCGAAATCATGATGATGTTATCGATGCCCAGGACGATCTCGAGAGCCGTCAGGGTGAAGAAGGCAATCCAGATTTCCGGATTGGTCAGCCATTCCATGTGTATTCCTTTGCGCGTGTGTTAGACCGCGCCGGCTTAGGGCCGGCGCAGTTGGGTTGAACGATTATAGAGTGCTGAACAGCGGAAAAATCCCCATCAGCAATGCGGCGAACATTATGCACAGGCATACCAGCACTGCCCACTTGAGGGTGAAGCGTTGGTGATCGCCGAACTCGATACCGGCCAGGGCCACCAGCAGGTAAGTCGATGGTACCAACGGGCTGAGCAAGTGCACCGGCTGGCCAACGATCGAGGCGCGGGCCATTTCCACGGCAGTGATGCCGTAGTGGCTGGCGGCTTCGGCGAGTACTGGCAGTACGCCGTAGTAGAACGCATCGTTGGACATGAAGAAGGTGAATGGCATGCTCACCAGCGCGGTGATCACCGCCAGGTAAGGGCCCAGCGCGTCAGGGATGACTGCCAGCAAGCTCTTGGACATGGCATCGACCATGCCGGTGCCCGACAGGATGCCAGTGAAGATGCCTGCTGCGAAGATCAGCCCGACCACTGCCAGAACGCTACCGGCATGAGCGGCGACGCGGTCTTTCTGCTGCTGCAGGCACGGATAGTTGACGATCATCGCGATACTGAACGCCACCATGAACAGCACCGGCAGCGGCAACAGGCCCGCGATCAGGGTGCACATCAGGGCGAAGGTCAGCGCGCCGTTGAACCAGATCAGTTTCGGACGGCGGGCGTCCGGGTATTGCGACACGCTGATCTCGCTGTGGTCGATTTCGTCGCCTTGCAGGTGCAGTTCACCCAGGCGGGCACGTTCGCGCTTGCCGTACATGTAGGCAATCACCAGGATCGCGACCACGCCGGCGGCCATCGCCGGGATCATGGGAACGAAAATATCCGACGGGTCTACATGCAGTGCACTGGCGGCACGGGCGGTCGGGCCGCCCCAAGGCGTCATGTTCATCACGCCACCGGCGAGGATGATCAGGCCGGCCATGATCCGCGGGCTCATGCCGATGCGCTGGTACAGCGGCAGCATGGCGGCCACGCAGATCATGTAGGTGGTGGCGCCGTCACCGTCGAGGGACACGACCAGGGCCAGTACGGCGGTGCCGACCGAGACTTTGAGCGGGTCGCCCTTGACCATTTTGAGGATCTTGCGCACCGCCGGGTCGAACAGGCCGGAGTCGATCATCAGGGCAAAGTAGAGAATCGCGAACATCAGCATCACGCCGGTCGGCGCCAGCTTGGTGATGCCCGCAAGCATCATCGGGCCGATCTCGGGTGCGAAACCGCCGAACAGGGCGAACAGGATCGGCACGATGATCAGGGCGATCAGCGCGGACAGGCGCTTGGTCATGATCAGGAACATGAACGTGATGACCATGGCAAAGCCAAGGAAAGTCAGCATAGGAATACTCCAGGCGTAGCGCGGCTAGGGAATGGCGAACCGGGTGGGGCTCAGCGCAGAACGAAAGGCACGAGGCGTACGGGTGGAGTCGGGGCGAACAGGCGGGTACGGGCGGACATCGGGAATCACCATTGTTGTTGTTAACAGCCGGTCTGTTGCCGGCAGTGGGGGCGATCCTAGACGGGAAAGCTTTCAGCCAGCTTTCGTCGGGAAAACAGGTGATGAAGGGAAGAGGCACAATCTTGGGATTTATGCAGATCCAAATGTGGGAGCGGGCTTGCTCGCGAATGCAGTCCGTCAGTTGATGATGCATCGACTGACACTGCGCTTTCGCGAGCAAGCCCGCTCCCACATTTGGAGTATGTTTGGCTGGAGTTCTTAGGGTAGTTCGAGGCCGCCAGCGGCTTTGTGCAGGGCTCTTAGATGCTCACCCACCTGCTTGAGGTTGGCCTCACACGCAGCAATCTCATCGGCCCGGGCCGGATCGAGCAGTGCCCTCACCTCTTTATCCAGGTCGCCGGTCAGGGATTGCAGCTGTTTCTGGCGCTCGGCGCTTTCCGATTCCAGGCGCTTGGCTTCCGACGGTTGCGGCAGGCCGTAGCCAGTGCTGCCCAGCAGCTCCGCCGGGCGGCTGAGGAAGCCGCTGTTGGCGAGGATCTGTTGCAGGGTGTTGTTGGCCTTTTCCATGCCGCCGTTTTTCAGCTCGCGGGCACCCAGGTAGCGTTGTTTGACTTCGTCCTGGGCGAGCATCAGTTGCTTGCGATAGCTCGCTTGTTCCAGCAGCAAGAGCGCGGCGCTGGTGCGCAGGTCGGCGCTGTCGAACCACGGGCGGCGTTCGGCGGCGCTGAGGGATAGCCAGTCTTCGACCTGGGTCTGCTTGATCGGCAGGTGTTTGCGCAGCACGTCGAACATTGCCTGGTAGCGCTCGCGGAACGAGTCGAAGTGGTAGCCCAGGCGCAAGGCGTTGCGTTTGTCGTCGAGCACGCTGGTGTCGGCCAGGCCGCGGGCGCTCAACACCTCGAGCAAACCGTTGGGGGTGATGTTGTCCAGGCCGGTCAGTTGGGGGTTGGCGCTGCCACTGCGTAACAGTTTCAGGCTTTCGACCGCACAGTTGTTGGAGATGAAGAAGTAGCTGCCGTCGTAGCTCCAGTGCATTTCGGCGGCATGCTCGACGGTATCGTTGATTTCCTGGCGTGTGAGTTTCAGTGGCACCGACGCCAGGCCACGCAGTTCGGTCTTGGTGTACTCGTCGATCACTTGGGCCAGGGGCAGCACGAACAGCCGCGACGGGTATTTGCCGACCAGGCCGTCCCAACTCGACAGCTGTACGTCACCGACGAAAGCGCGGTAGGACAAAACCAGATGCTGATCCAGATCCAGCCGACAATCCGGACCGCGCGGGCGGCCAGGCGCACAGATCACCAGGCGCAACATGCTGTGGCCCCAACGGCTGACCAGGTTCTGGTTGGCTTCGGCGAGCAGGTAGTCGATCTCGTAGACGCGTTCCGGGTCGATCTGGCCCAGCGGGGTCTTGGCGAAGTCGTTGCCGGCGTTGAGAAAAGCGTAGGTCTTCGCGCAGGCGTCCTGTGTCGGCGGCGCCCAGCCGAAGTGCTCCTTGTAATAACGGAACAGCGCGGGGCGACGGCAGGCGTAGCTCGGGTCGAGCAGGAAGTACTCCATGTTGACCGCGACGAACTCCAGCGGGCTGGTGGTTTCGTAGATGTCCGGGCTGCGGGCGACCTGGCGGTTGTGCTGTTCGCGCTCGCCACGACGGCCGACGTATTGCGGCCAGCCGGCGAGGTCCAGCAGGCGCGGGTCGTCGCTGAGGGTGAAGCGGCGGTCATTCTGGCCACGGCATTGGTCGGGCAGGCCGATCAGGCCGGTGAGCTTGTTCTGGCGGCTGCAGCGGTTGATCAGTGCGCGGTCGTCGTTGGACCACAGGCGTGCACGGTCATAGATGTGGGTCAGTTCATGCAGCACGGTGGCGAGCATTTCCCGGCGCACGGTGCCATGGGGGCGATTGGTCTTCTGGGTGGCGGCGCTGCCGTCGGTCAGGCTGTCGAGCAGGTTGCTGTTGAGGTCCAGTTCGGACACCAGCGACGCCTGGCCGTAGGCGTTTTCGGGCATCTTGTCGGTCCAGCCGACGTCGATTTGCCGGTCCAACTGTTCGACGAAGCGCGGCGGCAGTGAACGCAGCGCTTCATCGAGCAATGCCTGGCTGGCCTGCTGTTGCGCGGGGCTCAAGCCATCGGTCTTGAGCCGCAGTTGCAGGCTGGCCTGGGCTGCGCTGGCACAGAGCAGCACAGTCCCGGCCAGGAGCCAGGCGGCGAGGCGCCTCACAGCGCGAGGATAGCTTCGGCGAGGGTCTGGTCGCTGGCGTCGCGGGCTTCTGGCACGCGGGTGCGCAGGGTATCGAAGGCGGCTTCCAGTTGTGCGCCGCGAATCTCGCCGTTGCTGGCGACGAAACTGGCTGCATCATCGTGGGCTTCGCGCACGATTTTGGAGTCGCGGATGGAGGTGGTGGTGTCCGAGGTGAAATCAATGGTGCGACCGGAGGCACGCACAATGATGTTACTGGTGGCCACCAAGGTATGCGCCTGGGCAACGTCGGCCAACAACAGTAGGCCTAGGGTGGCGGCGATCAGCGGGCTACGCATGGAGTGACTCCGAAATACAAAGATGTTTATTGGACGAGAATTGCTTGCGCCAGTTCACGATCGCTGGCGTTTAGTTTTGGGTGGGTGCGGCGCAGGTAATCCAGTGCGGATTCCAGGCGTGCTCCCCGCCATTGGCCGTCAGTGGCGATGAACGCGGCAGCGTCATCCCTGGCGGCCACGATTTTGCGGTCGAAGGGCGCGGAAGTCACCTTGCTGGTGGCGTACGCGCTCGCGACGGTGCCCTGGGTGGTCACGTCAAAGGCGGAAGCCGTGAGCGACCAGCAGGAGGAAAACAATACAGGGACAATTAAAAGGCGGTATGAAAAAGCCATGGGACTCGACAACTGAAAACGAGCGTCAAGGCTAGCGTAATGCCCCGGCGAGAGCCAGCGCCGAGGCATGCGGTGTGTCGTCAGATGGCCAGGATGGCTTGGGCCAGTTGGGCGTCAGTCGCGGTGTTCAGTTGCGGCGCTTGTTGGCGGATCTGGGCCAGGGCGCTTTCCAGCTTCACGCCACGGATGGCGCCTTCGCTGGCGACAAAACTGGCGGCGTCGTCACGGGCGGCGCGCACGACTTTGTTGTCACGCAGGGACGAGGTGGCATCGGAAGTGGCGTCGGAGGTGGCTTTGAGCGCGCCAACGATCGAGTCAGTGGTCACGATCAGGCTGGTCGCGTTGGCGTTGGCAGCCACGGCCAACAGGGCGGCAGCACTCAGCAGGCGAAGACGGGACATGGGGTGACTCCTTTAGATGAACGGATAACGTGGCGCAGGGCGGCCATTGGGGATCAGACGCCTGTTCTACACAGTTCGCCACGCGGTGGCTGGATATTAAGCCGCCGCTTATCCGTTCGGAAAGCATCTTGACCGACTAGTCACGCCAGAACGGCTTGGACAGCTCGGTCATTCGATCAGCGGAGCTGATGCCGAGATCCGACAGTTCACGAGGATCGAGTTGCGCCAACTGGCGCCGTTCGTGGGCCTGGCGCGCCCACTTGGCAAGGGTGCAGAGCAAGCGTTTGTAGATGGGGGTTTGGGTATCCATGGTGGGCGCCTTTCTTTCATGAGGTCCTGGAACACCATGTTGGGGGAGTCGTCTTGACCGATACAGATACACCGATGTCAAATTGTACTGCTTATCTGTTATATTTTTTCAACTGTACCTGTCCGTGTGTATGGCTACTGTTTTTGCCGCCAGAAAGCCCAATCCCAGAAACAACAAAGCCCGCCTCCGGTCGCCCGGGGCGGGCTTTGTTTTGACAAATCAGGTTGCTGGCAGTGGACCCGGCAGGTCAGGGCCAGCGAGCGCTAAATCAGCGCCAGAACGGCTTGCTCAGCTCTTCGTAGCGTTGAGCTTCGCTGATACCGGCGTCAGCCAGCAGACGCGAATCCAGACGAGCCAGTTGGTGGCGGCTGGAGATGCGGCGCTGCCACAGCATCAGGTTGGCGAGAACGCGCAAAGGCAGGGAGGCCTGGGTGTTTACAGCTTTTTCTTCGAAGAACAGTTCGGAACTGAGTGTACGTTCCATGATGACATCCTTCCGCTTGTGGCGGGATTAGGTAGTGGTTTAACTGATGCCAATGATCCTCCTCCGGCGCAAGACTCTCTAGATACAGTTCACCTGTATTGTGAGGGGCCAGTTAACTGTTTATGGGTGCTGTACTGTACGGAAATGGGGCAACTGTACCTGTCTGCACTGAAACAGTGCGAAATAGGCATTTTCAACGAGGGATGTGGGATTTTTCGGTGGGAAATGACCAGTACAGCAGTACAGTTTTTTACAGAAGTGCGGGTGATTGAGTCGGGCTGATGAAACTGTGTTTGCATCAGCCCGCATCTGTATCAATCACGCCTTGAGCATGTGCCCGGTTTCTTCCAGGTTGATGTGCCAGCTCAGTGCTTCACGCAGGATGTGCGGGGTATGCCCGCCGATGGCGCAGGCGGCATCGAAGTAAGTGTTCAGCGCGTCGCGGTACGCCGGGTGCACGCAGTTGTCGATGATCACCCGCGCACGTTCGCGTGGCGCCAGGCCGCGCAAGTCTGCCAGGCCCACTTCGGTCACCAGGATGTCGACGTCATGTTCGGTATGGTCCACATGGCTGACCATCGGCACCACGCTGGAGATCGCGCCGCCCTTGGCAATCGACTTGGTGACGAAGATCGCCAGGTGCGCATTGCGCGCAAAATCGCCGGAGCCACCAATGCCGTTCATCATCCGCGTGCCGCAGACGTGGGTGGAGTTGACGTTGCCGTAGATGTCGAACTCCAGCGCGGTATTGATGCCGATGATGCCCAGGCGCCGCACCACTTCAGGGTGGTTGGAAATCTCCTGCGGGCGCAGTACCAGCTTGTCCTTGTAGTGTTCCAGGTTGCCGAACACATCGGCATTGCGCCGCTCGGACAAGGTGATCGAGCTGCCCGAGGCGAAGCTCAGCTTGCCGGCGTCGATCAGGTCGAACGTGGAGTCCTGCAACACTTCCGAATACATGGTCAGGTCTTCGAACGGCGAGTCGATCAAGCCGCACATCACCGCGTTGGCGATGTTGCCGATCCCGGCCTGCAGCGGACCGAGTTTGTTGGTCATGCGCCCGGCGTCCACTTCCTGCTTGAGGAAGTTGATCAGGTGATTGGCGATGCCCTGTGTGTCGCTGTCAGGCGGCGTTACGGTGGAGGCGGAGTCGGCCTGATTGGTGATCACGATGCCGACGATTTTCTCCGGCGGGATCGGGATTGCGGTGCTGCCGATGCGGTCGTCGACTTTCACCAACGGGATCGGCGTGCGGGTCGGCCGATACGTTGGGATATAGATGTCGTGCAGCCCTTCCAGGTTGGGGTTGTGCGCCAGGTTGATCTCGACGATCACCTGCTTGGCGAAAATCGCGAAGCTGGCGGAGTTGCCCACGGAGGTGGTCGGCACGATGTGGCCTTGCTCGGTGATCGCGACGGCTTCGATTACCGCGATGTCCGGCAGCTTGAGCTGGTTGTTGCGCAGTTGTTCAACGGTTTCCGACAGGTGCTGGTCGATGAACATCACCTCCCCCGCGTTGATCGCCTTGCGCAGCGTGCTGTCGACCTGGAATGGCATGCGGCGGGACAGCACACCGGCTTCGGTCAGTTGCTTGTCCAGGTCATTGCCCAGGCTGGCGCCGGTCATCAGGGTGATTTTCAGCGGCGACGACTTGGCGCGTTCGGCCAGGGCGTGGGGCACGGCCTTGGCTTCACCGGCGCGGGTGAAGCCGCTCATGCCGACGGTCATGCCGTCTTCGATCAGTGCGGCGGCGTCGGCCGCGCTCATGACCTTGTCTAACAACGAAGGCAAGCGGATGCGATCACGGTACATGGATTCTTATCTCAGGCTACGGAAGCAAGGTGCGCAGTTTAGTGATTTCAAAAAAATTCGGCCCGCTACCATGGTCGAATGCCGGGCAGCGTTTTAGAGCCTTTGGTCGGGTTTCATGCAGTAATAAAAAACCCCAGCCTACAAGAGGCCGGGGTTTTGAGTATTGCGCTGTAGCAGTGTTACTCGACGGCTTTGACCATATCTTCGATGACCTTCTTGGCATCACCGAAGACCATCATGGTCTTGTCCAGATAGAACAGCTCGTTATCCAGGCCGGCATAGCCGCTGGCCATCGAGCGCTTGTTGACAATGATGGTCTTGGCCTTGAACGCTTCCAGGATCGGCATGCCGGCAATCGGCGAGTTCGGGTCGTTCTTGGCGGCCGGGTTGACCACGTCGTTCGCGCCCAGCACCAGCACCACGTCGGCCTGGCCGAACTCGGAGTTGATGTCCTCCATCTCGAACACCTGGTCGTAAGGCACTTCGGCCTCGGCCAGCAGCACGTTCATATGGCCGGGCATGCGGCCCGCCACCGGGTGGATCGCATACTTCACGGTCACGCCGCGGTGGGTCAGTTTCTCGGTCAGTTCCTTGAGCGCGTGTTGCGCGCGTGCCACTGCCAGGCCGTAGCCTGGAACGATGATCACGGTGTCGGCGTTGGTCAGCAGGAAGGTCGCGTCGTCGGCCGAGCCGGATTTGACCGGGCGTGCTTCTTTGGAGCCGGCTGCGGCACCCGCATCCGGCGCATTGCCGAAACCGCCGAGCAGTACATTAAAGAAGGAACGGTTCATCGCCTTGCACATGATGTACGACAGGATCGCACCGCTGGAGCCCACCAGGGAGCCAGCGATGATCAGCATCGAGTTGTTCAGCGAGAAGCCGATACCTGCTGCTGCCCAGCCGGAGTAGCTGTTGAGCATCGACACCACCACCGGCATGTCGGCGCCGCCAATCGGGATGATGATCAGCACACCCAGCACGAACGCCAGGGCCAGCATCAGTGCGAAGGCAGTGAGGTTGCCGGTGAACATGAACGCCAGGCCCAGGCCCAGGGTGGCGAGGCCAAGCACCAGGTTGATCTTGTGCTGACCGCCGAACTGTACTGGTGCGCCCTGGAACAGGCGGAACTTATACTTGCCCGACAGCTTGCCGAACGCGATCACCGAACCGGAGAAGGTAATCGCACCAATGGCTGCACCAAGGAACAGCTCCAGGCGGTTGCCCGCAGGGATGGCGTCGCCCAGGTGTTTGACGATACCCAGGGACTGCGGCTCGACCACCGCAGCAATCGCGATGAACACCGCTGCCAGGCCGATCATGCTGTGCATGAACGCCACCAGCTCCGGCATCTTGGTCATTTCTACGCGCTTGGCCATGATCGAGCCGGCGGTGCCGCCGATCAGCAGGCCAACAATGACGTAACCGATACCGGCTGTTGCGAGTTCAGCGCCCAGCTTATAGATGAGGCCTACGGTAGTAAGCACCGCCAGCGCCATGCCGAGCATGCCGAACAGGTTGCCGCGACGCGACGTGGTCGGATGCGACAGGCCTTTGAGGGCCTGGATGAAGCAGATCGACGCGATCAAGTAGAGCGTCGTTACCAGATTCATGCTCATTACTTAGGCGCCTCTTCTTTTACTTTCGGGGCTTTCTTCTTGAACATCTCAAGCATCCTGCGGGTTACCAGGAAGCCGCCGAACACGTTGACCGCTGCCAGGGCCACGGCCAGGGTGCCCATGGTCTTGCCCAGCGGGGTCACGGTGAGGGCGGCGGCCAGCATGGCGCCGACGATCACGATCGCGGAAATCGCGTTGGTCACCGCCATCAACGGTGTGTGCAGCGCGGGGGTGACGTTCCAGACCACGTGGTAACCGACATAAATCGCCAGCACAAAGATGATCAGGTTGTAGATACCGGGGGAGATAAGCTCTTCCATCGTCTGAATCCCTGCTTAGGCGTTTTTGCGGATGACTTGGCCGTCGCGGCACATCAGGCACGCGGCGACGATGTCGTCTTCGAGGTTGATTTCAAACTGCCCTTCCTTGGTGAAGACCAGCTTCAGGAAGTCCAGCAGGTTGCGCGCATACAAGGCTGACGCGTCGGCGGCGACAGCGCCGGCGAGGTTGGTCGGGCCGCAGATGATCACGCCGTTCTCCACTACCACTTGGTCGGCGACGGTCAGCGGGCAGTTGCCACCCTGGGCGGCCGCGAGGTCGATGACCACCGAGCCGGGTTTCATCTGTGCGACGGTGTCGGCGCTGAGCAGGGTCGGCGCTTTACGGCCGGGGATCAGTGCGGTGGTGATCACGATGTCGGCCTGCTTGGCGCGTTCGTGCACGGCCAGGGCCTGGCGCTGCATCCAGCTGGTTGGCATTGGGCGCGCGTAACCGCCGACGCCGACGGCGCATTCGCGCTCTTCATCGGTTTCGTAGGGCACATCGACGAACTTGGCGCCGAGGGACTCGATCTGCTCTTTTACGGCCGGGCGTACGTCAGACGCTTCAATCACCGCACCCAGGCGTTTCGCCGTGGCGATGGCCTGCAAGCCCGCCACGCCGGCGCCCAGGATCAGCACGCGAGCGGCTTTGACGGTGCCCGCGGCGGTCATCAGCATCGGCATGAAGCGCGGATAGTGATGAGCGGCGAGCAGCACGGCTTTGTAACCGGCGATGTTGGCCTGGGAGGACAGCACGTCGAGACTCTGGGCGCGCGAGGTGCGCGGTGCAGCTTCGAGGGCAAAGGCAGTAATGCCCCGCTCGGCGAGCTTGGCGATGGTTTCGTTGCTGAACGGGTTGAGCATGCCCACCAACACGGTGCCGCTTTTGATCAGCGCAAGTTCGCTGTCGCTGGGGGTCACCACCTTGAGAATCAGCTCGGCGCCAAACGCATCGTTGGCGCTGCCAATGGTTGCGCCTGCCGTTTCATAGGCACTGTCAGTGATGCTGGCTTTAATGCCGGCACCGCTTTGTACAGTGACCTTATGGCCCTGGCCGATCAGCTTCTTGATGGTTTCCGGGGTGGCAGCCACCCGCGTTTCACCGGTCTGGGTTTCGAGAGGAACACCAATGTGCACGTCAAATCTCCTGCATGATCTTTTTGCTTTTGATCTTTTTGTAAAAAGGCCAGTGCACCGTGAGTGGCGCATCTGGGGCGGCCGATCAGCACGATCCCGCTGAAATGACAGCGGGGCGCGGCATTTTGCAGGCGAACTTTACGGCCTTCAAGGGATTATGACGGGTGACGAAAAATTAACTACAAGTCACCCTGTGACTGATTGTCGCAATGCTTTGAAATAACCTCTTCAAATACAGGGGTTTAAAGGGCTGCAGGCATTTATCGGGTCTTTTGCCATCGCTTATGTGAATAGTCGGGCATTGGCTTGTGAGAGTCGCTGAAGGCCATGAAAATCATGGCTTTGGGCCTTATCTTTGGTCAGCAGGTACAGTCTGCTGAAATGCGACATATACGTACATCTGTAGGATTTGATTTTTGCTGACTACAAAGTCAGCAATTGCCTCGTGTCCTTTAAATACTGGGGCTATAGCGGTGTGATTGATCAATCAGCCAGTCTCTGAAAGCGTGCAGCGAGGCCGATTCGACTTTTCTGTCGGGAATCATCAAGTAATAGGCCTTTGAACTGGTCAGCGCCTCGGGACTTGCAATCACGAGTTGGTGTTCATCCAACTCCCGCTGGATAAGGAACGGCGGGATCAGCGCGATCCCCATGTCATGCATGGCTGCCTGGGACAGCATTGAGAATAGCTCGTATCGGGGGCCTGTCATGTCGCGGGGCACGTTCAGTTGCTGGGCGTTGAACCATTGGCGCCAGGCGTAAGGCCGGGTGGTCTGTTGTAGCAAGGGCAGTTCCGCGATTTCCTGCGGGGCAAATTGTGTGCGGCTGGCCAGCAGCCGTGGGCTGCACACGGGGACAGGGTTTTCTCCCATCAATCGGTGGGATTCTGTACCGGACCAATCGGCATCACCGAAGTAGATCGCTGCATCGAAGTCGGTATCGGCAAACAGGAACGGACGCGTGCGGTTGGTGAGGTTGACCGTGACTTCCGGGTGTTGGCGCTGAAAGTCCTTGAGTCGGGGTATCAGCCACTGAGTGCCGAACGTAGGGACGACGGCCAGTTCGATCACGTTGGCGCCCTGCTGGCCCATGACCGACAAGGTATCGCGCTCCACCGCGTCCAGCTGGGTAGCAACGCGACGGCTGTAGGACAGGCCCGCTTCCGTCAACTTGACCCCGCGACGCGAGCGCCGAAACAGCTCGACACTTAAAAACTCCTCAAGGCCGGCGATTTGTCGGCAGATGGCGCCCTGGGTGATGGAGAGCTCTTGCGCAGCCTTGGTAAAGCTCTCGTGGCGGGCCGCCGCTTCAAAGCTGACCAGGGCGGTGGTGCTGGGAATTTTTCTGCGCATGTACCTTGTCCTCACATATAAAACGCATAGGCGGCGCTATTTAGTGTTTCGAAGTGAGAAATTAGCACAAGCCTATGCAGAAACCTCGTTTGCCCTCCTCGCTCGTCCGGCCTAGGCTCCATCCACGACTTCTGATTTATCTTCGCGAGGGCTTATTCATGGCTGGCAAGGCAAGCTTCAACTGGATCGATCCACTGCTGCTGGATCAACAGCTCACCGAAGAAGAGCGCATGGTGCGTGACAGCGCTGAGCAGTTCGCCCAGGACAAGCTGGCGCCGCGTGTGCTCGAAGCCTTTCGCCATGAGAAGACCGACCCGGCCATTTTTCGCGAGATGGGCGAAACCGGCCTGCTGGGGGCGATGATTCCCGAGCAGTACGGTGGCAGTGGCTTGAACTACGTCAGCTATGGATTGATCGCCCGTGAGGTGGAGCGTGTCGACTCCGGCTATCGGTCGATGATGAGCGTTCAGTCGTCCCTGGTGATGGTGCCTATCAATGAGTTCGGTACCGAAGCACAGAAGCAGAAGTATCTGCCTAAGCTGGCTTCTGGTGAGTGGATTGGCTGCTTCGGTCTGACCGAGCCGAATCATGGTTCCGACCCGGGCGCGATGATTACTCGTGCGCGCAAAGTGGAAGGCGGCTACAGCCTGACGGGCGCGAAGATGTGGATCACCAACAGCCCTATTGCGGATGTGTTTGTGGTGTGGGGCAAGGACGATGCAGGCGACATTCGTGGGTTTGTATTGGAGAAGGGCTGGAAAGGCCTGAGCGCTCCGGCGATTCACGGCAAGGTGGGTCTGCGAGCCTCGATCACTGGCGAAATTGTCATGGACAACGTGTTTGTGCCGGAAGAGAACATCTTTCCGGACGTGCGGGGTTTGAAGGGGCCTTTCACCTGCCTTAACTCGGCGCGTTATGGCATCTCCTGGGGGGCGTTGGGTGCAGCTGAGTTTTGCTGGCACACCGCACGCCAATACACGCTGGATCGTCAGCAGTTTGGACGACCGTTGGCGGCAACCCAGTTGATCCAGAAAAAGCTGGCCGACATGCAGACCGAGATCACCCTGGCGCTGCAAGGCTGCCTGCGGTTGGGTCGGATGAAGGATGAAGGGACGGCGGCGGTGGAGATCACGTCGATCATGAAGCGCAATTCGTGTGGCAAGTCCTTGGACATCGCGCGCATGGCGCGGGACATGTTGGGCGGTAACGGTATCTCCGACGAGTTCGGGGTGGCGCGTCATCTGGTCAACCTGGAAGTGGTCAACACCTATGAAGGCACCCATGACGTGCACGCGTTGATCCTGGGGCGTGCGCAAACCGGTCTTCAAGCGTTCTATTAATAGGAGTTCGGTATGGGCGCGCTTTCGCATCTGCGGGTACTGGATCTGTCGCGAGTGCTGGCGGGGCCGTGGTCCGGGCAAATTCTTGCGGACCTTGGGGCTGAGGTCATCAAGGTCGAACGGCCAGGCAGTGGGGATGACACTCGCGCGTGGGGGCCGCCCTTCCTTAAGGATGCCTATGGCGAAAACACCAGTGAAGCGGCGTATTACCTGTCGGCCAATCGTAACAAGGAGTCTGTGACGATCGACTTTACGCGACCGGAGGGGCAGAAGCTGGTGCGTGACCTCGCAGCCAAGTCCGACATTCTGATCGAGAACTTCAAGGTGGGTGGTCTGGCTGCGTATGGGTTGGACTATGAGGCGCTCAAGGAGATCAATCCGGAGTTGATCTATTGCTCGATCACCGGTTTTGGCCAGACGGGGCCTTATGCGGCGCGTGCGGGCTATGACTTCATGATCCAGGGATTGGGCGGGCTCATGAGTCTGACCGGGCGGCCCGAGGGGGATGACGGGGCCGGGCCTGTTAAGGTTGGCGTGGCGTTGACTGACATTCTCACGGGGCTCTACTCCACCGTGGCGATCCTGGCGGCGTTGGCCCATCGGGATCATGACGGCGGCGGGCAGCATATCGATATGGCGCTGCTGGATGTGCAGGTGGCATGCCTGGCGAATCAGGCGATGAATTACCTGACGACGGGGGTGTCGCCGAAGCGTTTGGGCAATGCGCATCCGAATATCGTGCCGTATCAGGATTTTCCTACTGCCGATGGCGACTTTATCCTGACAGTGGGTAATGACGGGCAGTTTCGAAAGTTTGCTGAAGCCGCTGGGCAGCCGCAGTGGGCGGATGATCCGCGCTTCTCTTCCAACAAGATGCGGGTGGCCAACCGTGCACAGTTGATTCCGTTGATTCGGCAGGCGACGGTGTTCAGGACGACGGCTGAATGGGTGGCGCTGTTGGAGCAGGTTGGCGTGCCATGTGGGCCGATCAATGATCTGGCGCAGGTGTTTGCCGATCCCCAGGTCAAGGCGCGTGGGTTGGCGATGGCGTTGCCCCATGCACTGGCGGGAATGGTGCCTCAGGTGGCTAGCCCTATCCGATTGTCCAAGACTCCCGTGGAGTATCGCAGCGCGCCTCCTCTGCTTGGCGAGCATACGGTTCAGGTGTTGCGTGAGGTGCTTGGATTGGAGGACTCCAATGTGGCTGCTCTGAGGGCTGCAGGGGTTATCTAGGTCGCTTCTTCTATATAGAAGGGATCAGGAGGCTGTTTTGGTGGTTTTTTAATCAGTTCCGGTTAATTGATAGG